>JACQBG010000024.1 GCA_016194585.1 Gemmatimonadota bacterium | reverse complement strand
GTGCGCGGCATCGGCACCGACTTCCATTTCAACCAGATCGTCGGCGCACGCGTGATGAGCGATGGCCGCGTCTTCTTCCACGGAGAGACGTGATGCGCGCCTCCGCCGTCATCCTCACCCTGTGCCTCGCCGGCGCGGCCTGCGGGTCGCGCGACTCGGCGCCGGCGCGCTACGGCCTCGGCCGCGCCGCGACGCCGGCCGAGATCGCCGCGCTCGACATCGACGCCACGCCGACCGGGCACGGCCTCCCCCCGGGACATGGCTCCGCCGCCGACGGCGCCGTGCTCTTCCAGCAGAAGTGCGCGATGTGCCATGGCGCGCAGGGGCAGGGGATGGCCCCGGCGTTCCCGGCGCTCGTCGGCCGCGATCCCAAGGGCGAGGGCTTCCCGTTCGCGAAGGACTGGAAGATCACGCACACGATCGGCAATTATTGGCCCGAAGCGACCACGGTGTTCGACTACGTGCGGCGCGCCATGCCGCACCCGGCGCCGGGGTCGCTCTCGAACGATGAGGTCTACGCGCTCACGGCGTGGCTCCTCGCCGCCAACCAGGTGATCCCCGCCGACGCCGTGCTCGACTCGGCGTCGCTGGTGAAGGTCAAGATGCCGTACCATGACCGGTTCGTGAAGGACGACCGGCATGGCGGCGCGGAAGTGAAGTAGGCGCACCGTTCCGCGCGCGAGGTCGCGCGCCCATTCCCCCCTCAGGAGACAGAGTCATGGCGAATCCCGCAGTCCACGCGCCGCCCGTCGCCGCGTCCGCCGAGCGAAAGCTCCCGTCGTGGTTGACGCTCGGCATCATCTTCGGCGTCGTGAGCGCCGCGTCGATCCTCCTCTGGGGGCCGATCGGCGTCTCGGGCACCTACCCGCGCTTCATCGCGGCGATCTCGCGCTACGTCGTGCCCGACTACGCGACGAGCAACCCGTACCTCGCCAAGATGCCGAAGTTCTTCACGACGGAGACGATGCTCGTCGTCGGGCTGCTCATCGGCGGTTTCGTGGCGTCGCGTCTGGGCAAGGACGCGAAGCCGGCGATGCAGATGGTGCACGCCAGCGAGAAGACGCCCACGTCGCGCTACCGCGACGCCTTCATCGGCGGCTTCCTCATCATCCTCGGCGCCCGCATCGCGGGCGGCTGCACGAGCGGGCACATCATCTCGGGCATCACGCAGCTCTCGGTGAGCGGCATGATCTTCGCCGCCGGCGTGTTCGCCGCCGGGATCGTCACCGCCAAGTCGCTCGCGCGCGGAGGACGCTGACATGGACCTCCTCTACGCTCTCCTCTCCGGCGTCGCGATGGGCGTGCTCATCCAGCGCGTCCGCGCCTCCGACCCCGGCATGATCGGGCGCAACCTGCGCCTCGAGAACCTGTCGATCATCAAGTTCATGGCGCTGACGATCGCCGTCGGCATGATCCTCGTGTACCTGCTCAGCCTCGTCACGCCGATGCACTTCGACATCAAGCCGACGTACGTGGTCGGCGTGCTCGTCGGCGGCCTCATCTTCGGCGCCGGCTTCGGCATCGGCGGCTACTGCCCCGGCACCTGCGTCGTCGGCTTCGGCGAGGGGCGCAAGGACGCGATCTGGGCGATCATCGGCGGCATCGTGGGCGCGCTCGTCTTCACGCTCGTCTATACGACGCTCGTGCAGCCGATGAACAAGCTGATGGACTTGGGCAAGATCACGTTGGCCGACGTGTTCCACGCGCCGGCGGTCGCGGTCGCGATCGTCGTCGCGGTCATCTTCTTCATCGTGATCCGGCTGCTCCCCACCGAGACCGGCTCCGCGCGCGGCTGACGCCGGCGGCGGATGCACGAAGGGCGCGCGGCGGAGTCTCCGCCGCGCGCCCTTTGCGCAGGAGTGCCGTCCTCCGCGGAACCGGCTTATCTTCCGGAGCGATGACCAAACCGCGTGGAAAGCCCCCGACGCGACGCTCGGCGTCGCCGGAACTGCTCGAGTTCGTCGCGCAGCGCTTCCGGGCGCTCGGCGAGCCGGCGCGACTCTCCGTGCTGCACGCGCTCGAGGGTGGCGAGCGCTCGGTGTCCGACCTCGTCGCCACCACCGGCATGTCGCAGGGCAACCTGAGCAAGCACCTGCAACTGCTCCACGCGATGGGCTTCCTCAAGCGGCGCCGCGAGGGGGCCTGGGTGTTCTACGCGCTCGCCGACGACTCCGTGCTCACGCTCTGCGAGTTGATGTGCGACCGCCTCGAGGACGACGTCGACGCCATCCACGCGCTGGTGCGCGCGCGCTGAGGCCCGGCGGCGCCCGACGCCGCCTCAGAACCCGAAGCGCCGCCCGAGGATGACCTTGAGGATGTTCCGGTCACCCGATCCCGAGAGCTGGAACCCGTAGCCCGCGTTGAACTCCCACTCCTCCGAGAGGGTGAGGTCCACGCTGGGATAGAGCATGTGCTGCTGCTCCATGCTGCTCGCCATCCGCGTGATCGTGCCGGTCGTGCCGTAATACTCGATACCGACCTGCGCCTCCTTCACCAGCTGCCAGGCGACCTTCCCCGACGGTTCGAACTCCATGCCGCGGTAACCGCGGCCCGCCGCGTCCCCCTTGAGGGCCCAGCCGATCGTCGGATTGACGGACCAGTAGAACCGTCCCACCGTCTGGTCGACGATCGGACGCAGCTCGACCCCCCACTCGGCCTGGTCGAACTTCCGTTGCGTCGGTCCCACCTCCGCCGACAGGCTCAGGCCGACGGGGAGCTTCCACCCTTCCGGCGCACGGACGCGCGGCCGGATGTGCGAGCCCGCGACCTGCCAGCCGTCACCGGCTCGCGCCGACGTGAAGACGTAGAAGCCGAGCTCGAAGATGTCGCTGAAGCCGTGCGTGATCTCGAGCGTGTTGTGCAGCACGCCGTCCGTCGGCAGGACGCCGTTCTCGACGGTCTTCGTGCCCGTGCCGGTGTAGTTGCTGTGCAGCTCGAAGAGGGTCGTCCCCTTCTCCTGCGTAGCCGAGGGGTAGATCTGGATCTCGTAATTGGCCTGCGCGGCGAGGGGCGCGGCGGCGAGGAACGCGGCGAGGGCGATCGGTCTCATGAGGTGCATAACGGCCGACGTGCGCCCAATGTTGTCCGGGGCGCTCAGAACCAGTAGCCGACGCGCATCAGCATCGCCCGCGCCCCGGTGTCGCTGAAGCCCTCCTCGAGCCGGATGGGGCCGATCGGGGTCGACGCCTCGAATCCCGCGCGGAACCCCGTCAGGGCGCGGCCGTAGAGCGTGCCGTCCTCCTTTCGCATCAACCCGCCGCCACGCGAGACCGCGCCGGTCATCACCTCGAGCCGCCATTTCACGATGCTGGTCAGCCGCCGGCGAAGGAGCACGCTCGAGAACGCCTCCTGGCTCCCGCGCAGTTCGGTGAGCCGGAGGCCGGCGAATCCGTCCAGTCCGCCCAGCGGGAAGGTGTACTGCAGCGGCAACTCGTTGCCCCACCCGGCGCGCGTTCGCACGCGGACGTCCCAGTCGTCGTCGCCCCACAGCGCGCTCAGGTCGAACGCGATGCGCTGGTAATCGTTGAGCACGGTCGCCTCGATCGAGCTGCCCATCTCGTACTCGTTGCGGGCGCGGAACAGCCGCGTCTCCAGGCCGAAGGCGCCGCGCGAGTCGTGCGCCGGCTCCCGCCAGAGGCGCGCCGCGAACCCGGCCTCGTATTGCCAGTGCCCGGGTTCCGGGTCCTCGCGCAATCCGAAGAATCCGCCCACCTGCCGCACGTCGGCCGACGGCAGCTCGCCCGCGCCCTCGAAGAGCCGCACGCTCTCGTGCGACACCTGGGCGGCGACGGTGATGGGCCAGTACGCGTTGCCGAGCAGCGCGCGCCGCCGCACGAACGCCGAGGCGTCCTGGGCGTACGTGCCGAACCGCGCGATGGCGGCGCCCTCGGCGTCGCCGTGGAAGATCGAGCGGTTCACGCCGCCGACCCACAGCCGCCCGGACATGAACTGGTCGAACGCCACGCCCACGCCGAAGGCCTTCTGCGGCGCGGTCTCGAGTTCGAGGCGGAACGACACGGAGTCGCCGTGGCCTTTCGGGTTGAGCCAGAGGGCGCGGAATTTCTCCGAACGCCCCAGCTTCAGCAACCCGGCCTGCAGGCGCGTCGGCGTGATGGGCCCGGCGCTGTTGAGTCCGAGCTCCTCGATGACGGAGCCCGCATCCACGAAGTCGGCGCCCGTCAGCTGGAATTCGCCGACGACGCGCGGCACGGACATGCTGCGGGCGAGGCCGGCGGTCTTGAGACACGACGCGCGGCCGAACGCCTCGCGCGCGGTGGCCCGCCCCATCGCGATCAGCGAGTCGGCGGTCTCGCGACTGAAATCGAGGTTGTCCACCGACTTCGTGGGATTCGTCACCACCACGTCGCCGGGACCGGCCTTGACGGAGTCCTCGCGGAAGAGCGCGCTGGTGAGGCTCAGCCACATCACCATCGGGTCCTCGAGCGCGTCCGCGTTCGGGCCGCCGTACGGGAGCAGCGAGACCCACAGGCGCTTCGCGCCCAGCGCGCGCGCCGCGTCGACGGGGACGTTGTCGGCGAGACCGCCGTCCGACAGCCAGCCGCCCTGATATCGCACCGGGCGGAAGATCACCGGGAGCGACGCGCTCGAGCGCACGGCGCGTCCGAGGTCGCCGCTGCCGAGCACCACCGTGCTCCGCGTGGCGAGGTCGGCGGCGATGGCGCGGAAGGGGATGGGGAGCGAGTCGAACGAGCCGCGCGCGAGCAGATTGCCCCGCAGCATCAGCGCCGAGACGACCGAATTCACTTCGCCCTCGCGCACCGCGCCGCTCTGCAGGATGTAGCCGGCCCGCGCCTGCTCCCACACGGCGATGGGGCGCACCACGCCGAGTGACGCCGAGACCGACGGTTCGTACCGCCGCAACAGCCGGTCCATCGGGAACGCGTGCATCAGGGAGTCGATCTGCACCCCGGTGTACCCGCTCGCATACAGCGCGCCCATGATCGCGCCGACGCTCGTGCCCACGATGTAGTCCGGCTTGAGCCCGAGGCTGTCGAGCATCTCGATGACGCCGATGTGCGCGAATCCTTTCGCGCCGCCGCCGGCGAGGACGAGGGCCGTCGGCGCCGCGACGCACGCCGTCGCCTGCGCGCCAGCCGTGCCGCCCAGCGCGACCGCGAACACGAGGATGGTGACGATGCGGCGCACCGGCGAAACATAGTATGTTACCGCCCGATGCCCCACGAATCCTCTGCCGGGACGCTCCCGGTCGCGCAGTCCGCGCCACTCGGCGACGCCGCTACGGCGGAGTCGATGTGGGCGGTGGTGTTCGCCGGCGGCATCGGATCGCGCTTCTGGCCGCTGAGCACGCCGGCGCGGCCCAAGCCGCTGCTCTCGCTGGTGAGCGGCAACCCGCTGCTCGCCGATTCCGTCGGCCGGCTGCAGCCGCTCATCCCACCGGAGCGCGTGCTCGTGGCGACGAGCCGCGACATCGCGCCGGCGATCCGCACCGTCGTCCGGGATGTGCCGGAGGAGAACATCCTCGTCGAGCCGCGCCCGCTCGGGACGGCCGCGGCGATGGCGTGGGCCGCGCAGGAGGTCGCGCGCCGTGCCGGTCCGGAGACCATGCTCTGCGCCATGCACGGCGACCTCGCGGTCTCCTTCCCCGGGGAGTTCAGGGAAGCGGTGCGCCGGGCCGCGTCCATCGCCGTCAACGACGGCGCGCTCGTCGCGCTGGGCGTGCGGCCGACGCGACCCGAATCGCAGTTCGGGTACCTCCTGCCGGGCGCCGTGCTCGATGCGGGCGCGCCGTTCGTGGCGGCGGGCGCGCTCCCCGTGGCCTCGTTCGTCGAGAAGCCCGCCGAGCGAGAGGCGAGCGCGCTCGCCGACGATGGCGCGTTCTGGCATTCCGGCATCGTGCTCGGCACCGCGAAGCAGCTGCTCGCCGAACTCGCGGCCTGCACCGTCGAGATCGCGCCGGGGCTCCCGGCGCTCACCGCCGGCAACCTCCCGGCGTTCGTCGGGATGATCCGCTCCGTCGGCATCGAGCGCGGCCTGCTCGAGCGCACGGAGCGGCTGCTCGTGCTGCCCTGCGAGTTCGGCTGGGACGACGTCGGCACGTGGGCCAGTCTCCGCCGCGCCCGCGAGCTCGACGACGACGGCAACGGCGCCCTCGGCGCTGTGCAGTTCCTCGACGCGGCGAGCAACGTCGTGCATGCCGAGGAGGGCGCGGTGGTGGCGTTCGGTGTCTCGCGCCTGCTCATCGTCACGCTCCCGGGGCTGACCTTCGTGACGACGATCGAGCGGGCGGGCGACCTCAAGCCGCTCCTCGACGCGCTCCCCGGGTCGATGCGCATCAACCCTGGGAGCGGCACGCCGCGCTAGGTCGCCGCCGGCCCCGGGCCTCGCCGGCCGGCGCGGACGTTGAACGATCCGCCCGTGCGGCTGTATCTTCCAACCATGCCCGCGTCGCGATCCGGTCCCGCGGGCGACCCGTTCCCCGACCGCCCGACGCCATCCGCTCCGTGCCCGCGAACTCGCCCTTCTTCTATCGACTGACCGACGGCATCCGCGTGACCGTCCGTCCCGTGTTCCTCCCGGAACAGTCGATCCCGGAGCAGCAGCAGTTCGTGTTCGCGTACTTCGTGCGCATCGAGAACGTCAGCGGCCAGAGCGTGCAGTTGCTCTCGCGCCGCTGGCGCATCCACGACTCGATCGGCGAGGACACGGAAGTCGCCGGCGACGGCGTGGTGGGCGAGCAGCCGCTGCTGATCCCCGGCGCCGTGCACGAGTACCAGAGCTTCTGCGTGCTCAAGTCGGCGAACGGCCACATGGAAGGGGAGTACCGGTTCGTGCGCGCCGACTCGACGCGGTTCGACGCCGCGATCCCGCGCTTCACGCTCGCCGCCGGCGAGTGGCAGGGCTCCTCGAACTGACCCTCGGCGCCCGGGTGTATTTCCCCCGTCGTCACGGTATCCTTGTAACGTGAAACGCTTCTGGTGGATCGCCTTCGTGGTGGCCTGCTCCGGGAAGGGCGACCCGGTGCGGACGAACCCCGTGAGGTCGATCACGGTGACCGTGTCGGCGCCGCAGGTCGTCGTCGGCCAGACGGCGCAGGCCACGGCCGTCCTGCGCGACGCGGCCGGCACCGTCGTCACCGACCAGGTCCTCACGTGGACGGCGATCTCGCCGACGATCGCGAGCGTCGACGCCAACGGCGTCATCACCGGGTTGCAGGCGGGCACCGCCGTGATCCGCGCCTCCTCCGGCACCGTCAGCACCGACGGGTCGATCGTCGTCGTGAATCCGAAGGCGGCGTCCATCGTGTTCGCGCGCGACACCGCGACCGTGTTCCTCCCCGGCGGCTCCGTGCAGCTCTTCGCGACGGTGAAGGACAGCGCCGGGAACGTCATCCAGAATCCGACGATCTTCTGGCAATCCACGGCGCCCCTCATCGCGTCGGTGAACGCGCTCGGGCTCGTCACGCCGCTGGCCGTGGGCACGACCACCATCCGTGCGTCGCTCGACGGGCAGCTCGCGACGGCGGTCGTCACGGTGCGGGCGACGCCGAACGCGAACGCGCCGACGGTCACGGCCATCGCGCCGGCGTCGCTCTTGCGCCCGGGCGCGTCGTACGTGCTCACGGGGAACAACTTCGCGCCCACGACGTCGGGCAACGCCGTCGTCGTCGACGGCGTCGCCGCGACGGTCACCGCCGCGTCGATGACGTCGCTCAGCGTCACGTTGCCGACGAGCGGCTTCCCCTGCGAGCCCACGCACGGCGTGTACCTGCAGGTGACGGCGAACGGGCTCGTCGGCGCCACCGCGACGACGTTGCAGGCCGCCAACCAGCGCACGCTGCTACCGGGACAGAGCGTGATCGTCACGAACGCGGCCGAAGTGCGGTGCAACGAGATCGTCGCGCCGGCGGGACGGTACGTCGTGAGCGTGTACAATGCCGGCCGGCAGAGCGTCACGCCGTCCACGTCGGCGCCCGTGCAGTTCCAGGTGCGCGGCGCCGTGCCGGCGACCGCCGCCTCGGCGAGCGTCGTCGCGGAGGCGCCGCCGCGCGCGCGCTGGAACGTCGCCGTGCCGCGCATCGGTGGCGGCGCGTTCGACGACGCCGAACTCCTGCGCCGGCTGCGGCTGCACGACATGGCGCACGCCGAGATCCAGCGCCGCAACCTCGAGAACCTGCGCGCCAACGCCGCGGCGATCCGCGCCGCGGCGGCCGCGCGGCCACGACTCGCGCTCGCGCGCACCGCGTCGGCCATGGGCACGCTCGGCGCCATCACGCAGCTCAAGGTGCCGAACCTCGACGCCGGGAACTTCTGCCAGTCGAGCGTGCCGGTCGGCGCGCGCACGGCGTACGTCGGCCAGCACGCGCTCATCCTCGAGGACACGGCGTCGACGTACAACGGAGCCCCCACCCTCGCCGGGCAGATGGACAGCACCTACGCCAGCATCGGGCAGGAGTTCGACACGGTGATGTGGCCGATCCTCACCGGCGATTTCGGCAACCCGCTGGCCATGGACGCGCAGCTGAGCGGCACCGGCAAGGTCGTCATGCTGTTCTCGCCGAAGGTCAACGCCATGCAGTCGGGCACGGTGCTGGGCTTCGTGGTGAGCTGCGACTTCTCGCCGGTGTCGCAGCAACCGTCGAGCAACGTCGGCGAGTACTTCTACGCCGTCGTGCCGACGAGCGCGGCGCCGGGGTACACGTCGGCCAACGGGCGCGCCGCATGGCTGCGGCTGATGCGCGGGACGGTGATCCACGAGGTGAAGCACATCACCGCCTATGGCGAGCGCCTCTCGCGCGGACTTCCGCTCGAGGAGTATTCGTGGGAGGAGGGGATGGCCCGCGGCGTCGAGGAACTCTACGCGCGCGCCGCGTTCTACAAGACGCCGCAGCGCTCCGACGCCACGTACGCCGCGACGCTCGCCTGCGACCTGCGCTACACGACGCCCGGTCCCTGCCTCGACCGTCCGCTCCTCATGCTGCGCCACTTCGACGCGCTCTACACGTTCGCCGGCCAGACCGAATACGTGTCGCCGCTCGGCCGGACGTTCGCGGGCGACCAGACGTTCTACGCCACCTCGTGGGCGATGGAGCGCTGGTCGGCCGACCAATTCGGCGCGCCCGAGAGCCAGTTCTACAAGGATTGGACGACGAGCACGAGCACCGGCGTCGCGAACTTCGAGCGCAGCACGGGACGGCCGTGGGAGGAGTCGCTCGGCGAGTGGTCGCTCGCGATGTACCTCGACGATGTGCCGGGTTTCACGCCGGCCGACACGCGGCTCGCCTTCCCGGGCTACAACCTCCCCAACATGTGGCTCGGGATGTGCTCCGACCTCGGGCCGTGCGTGAACCCGAACACGGGGAACCAGCTGTATCCGTCGAGCGATCCGTGGACCGTGCACACGACGTCGTTCGGCAACTTCCTCACGTCGCTCAACCTCTCGAGCGGCTCGTTCGCGCTGTTCGATCTCTCGGGTACCGCCGTGCCGCGACAGTTGATCGAACTCAAGACGATCGTCGGCGGCGATCCGCCGCCCACCGTGCGCCTCGCCATCGTGCGCGTGCAGTAGCGCGCCCGGGCCGCCCGGGCCGCCCGGGCCGCCCGGGCGCGCCTCGTCACGCCTCGCGCAGCGCGGCCATCGGCGTCTCGCGGAACACATCGCGCCCCGTCAGGAATCCGATCCCCACGGCGAGCGCCATCATCGTCAGCGCGATCAGCGCCGCCGGCAACACCGCGGGCTGGAACGTGCCGTCGAACACGAACGTCACGATCGTCCACGCGCCACCGAACGAGAGCACCATCCCGGCGAGCGCGCCGAGCGTGCCGAGCAGCAGGTACTCGGCGAGCAGGATCCGTCCGATCTGGGCACGCGTCGCGCCGAGCGTCTTCAGCAGCACCCCCTCGCGCAGCCGGTCGCGGCGCGTCGCCGCCACCGCGCTGAACAGCACGGGGATCCCCATGGCGAGGCTGAACAGGGTGAGGAAGCGCACCGCCATCGCCACCTTCGACACGATCTGCGCCAGGGTGCGCCGCACGAGCGAGAGGTCGAGGCTCGAGACGTTGGGATACCGGGTCACCGTCGCGCGCTGGATGCGCGCGATCGTCGTGTCGGCGGCCACGTTCGCCACGGTGGCGAACTGCTTCGGTGCCCGCACGAGCGCCTTCGGCTCGAACACCGCGAAGAAGTTCGGCTCGAACCGCCCCCAGTTCACCTCGCGAAGGCTCGTGATGCGCGAACTCACGCGCACGCCCTGCACGTCCCACGTGATGACGCTCCCCACGCCGACCTTCAGCTGGGTGGCGATGTCCTGCTCGAGCGAGAGCTCGCTGAGCGAATCGGGGAGCGTCGCGTGGCCGAACCAGCGCCCGGCCACCAGCTTCTCCGTGGCGACCATCGTGTCGCGATACGTGGAACGGAACTCGCGCCGCAGCGACCAGTGGTTGGGCGGGAGCCCGTGCGTCGACGCCCACTCCACCGGCGTCCGCCCGTTGATCGCTGCGATCTTCATCGTGACGATCGGCGCGTAGCCGAGCGCGGTCTGCCCCGCGGCGCGCAGGATGGAGTCCACCCCCGGCCGCTGGTCCTCCTGAATGTCGAACAGGATCAGGTTCCCCTTCGACTTCTCGGCGGTGACGTCGAATTGCCGCAGCAGGTTCGCCTGCACGATGTACAGCGTGCTCACGAGGAACGCGCCGAACCCGAGGGCGAGCACCACCGACCGCGTCTGGTTGGCGGGGCGATAGAGGTTGGCGACCCCCTGCCGCACGACGTACGGGAAGCGGGCCGTCACGACGCGCCGGGCGAGCCACGAGAGTCCCGACGCGCTCATCCAGAGCACGAGCATCGAGGCGCCGATCCCCCCGGCGAACGCGACGCCCCGCGGGAACGACCCGGCGCGCTGGATGGCGAGCAGCAGCACGCTGGCGAGCAGCGCGAGGTTCACGAGGTGCGAGGGCACGTCGCGCAGCCGCTGGCGCTCGAGCGCCTCGGCGTCGCGCCGCAACGCCTGCAGCGGCGAGACCCGCCGCACGACGAGCAGCGGCCGCAGCGCGAACACGAGCGCCACCCACACGCCGATGCCGAGCCCGAGCGCGATCGCCGGCAGGTCGAGCGCCACGCGCACGTCGATCGGCAGGAAATCCTTGATCGCGAGCGGCAGCACGAACTGGATGCCGACGCCGAGCGCCGTGCCGATCGCCGCGCCGACGAGCCCCATCGCGGCCGCCTGCAACACGTAGATCGCGAGCACCTGCGCGCTCGTCGCGCCGAGGCAGCGCAGCACCGCCACGGTGTCGATCTTGCGCGACACGAACGCGTTCACGCCACTCGCCACGCCGATGCCGCCGAGCAGCAGCGCGATCAGTCCGACGATGCCGAGGAAGTCGGCGAGCCGCCCGATGTCCTCGGTGAGGCTCTGCTCGCGCTGCGTCACCGTGACGACGCGCACGTTCTCCTTCTGGAAGCGCGGCCGCAGCGGCGCCACCCACTTCGCGCTCACCGTCTTGGGAGGGAGGCGAACCGTCGCCTCGTAGCTCGCGCGGCTGCCGAATCCGAGCAACTGCGTCTCGGGGAGGAAGCGCGACGGGATGTACACGCGCGGGCCGATCGCCGCCGCCACGCCCGGGTCGCCGGGCACACTCGTGATCGTGCCGAGGATGCGGAATTTCGCGTAGCCGATGCTCAGCGTGTCGCCGACGCGCGCGTCGAGCGAGATGAGGAGCCCTGGGTCGACCACGGCGAACGCGCCTTTGTCGAGCAGCGTCCACACCCCTTCGGGTTCCGTCACGATGTCGCCGTACAGCGGCCAGTTCGCCGAGATCCCCTTCACCTGCACGAGACGCGTGCCCCCGCTGCGCGGCACGAGCGCCATCGAGCCGAACGTCACGACCCGCGCCACCGGGTTCCCCAGCGCCGCGATCGAATCGAGCGCCTGGTCGAGCGGTGCCGGGAACTTCGCGTTCGACGAGAACATCACGTCGCCGCCGAGGATGCTGCGCGACTGCTCACGGATCGACGTCTGCACGTTGTTCGCGAACGAATCGATCGCCACGAGCGCGGCCACGCCGAGCGAGATCGACGACATGTAGAGCAGCAGCCGCCGCCGCGCCGTGCGGCTCTCGCGCCAGGCGAGCCGGGCGATCGTGCCGAACGCCGTCACGCCGGCGTCCCGGCGGCCGCCGTCGCGCGGTCCTCGACCACCTCGCCGTCACGCAGGCGGATGATGCGGCTCGCCCGCTCGGCGAGCGTCGCGTCGTGCGTCACCAGCACCACCGTCGACCCCGAGGTGCGGTTGAGCGACTCGAGCAGCTCGACGATCCGCGCCCCGGTCACGCCGTCGAGGTTCCCCGTCGGCTCGTCGGCGAAGAGGATGCGGGGCGCATTCACGAAAGCGCGCGCGATCGCCACGCGCTGCTGCTCACCCCCCGAGAGCTGCGCGGGGAAGTGCCCCGTGCGGTCGCCGAGCCCCACGCGGTCGAGGAGCTCGCGGGCTCGCGCCGCCGCGTGCGCGTCGCCGCGCAACTCGAGCGGCACCTGCACGTTCTCGATCGCCGTGAGCGTCGGGATCAATTGAAACGATTGGAAGATGAACCCAACTTTCTCCCCGCGGAGCCGCGCGCGCTGGTCCTCGGTGAGGGTCGTCAGGTCGACGGTGTCGAGCGTCACCGTGCCGGCGCTCGGCGTGTCGAGTCCGGCGAGCAGCCCGAGGAGCGTCGTCTTGCCGCTTCCTGACGGTCCCACGATGGCGACGAACTCGCCCTGCGGGATCGAGAAGTTGACGCGCCGGAGTACGGCGAGGTTGCTTTCGCCGCTGGTGTATTCCTTCGTGAGGTTCGTGGCCGTGAGCATTCGGATGACCGGGCGAAAAGTCGGGACGCGGTGCGTGGCGGCGGGCGTGATCGCGATGTGGGCCGTCGCGTCGTGCGGCGGCGGCGATGCGGCCTCCAAGTCGAAGACCGCCGGTACGCCCCAGGTTCCCGTGGAATCAACCACGAGCGCCAAGGGCGGGGCAACGGCCGTGGCCGCCGCGCCCTCTGTACCTACGCACGGACCACGGGTTGTGATTCTCGGCACCAGCCTGACGGCGGGGTACGGGCTCGACGATCCGGAGCACGACGCGTATCCCGCGGCGCTCCAGCGCATCGCCGATTCGCTCCACGTACCCGTCGACATCGTGCCGGCGGGGCTGAGCGGCGAGACCTCCGCCGGGGCGCTGCGACGGGCCGACTGGGTGCTCCAGCAGCCCGTGGACGTGTTCGTCATCGAGACCGGGGCCAACGACGGCCTGCGTGGCCTCGACCCCGATTCGACGGCAGCCAACATCCGTGCCCTCATCGCGAACGTGCGCAAGGCCCGGCCCAAAGCGCACATCGTGCTCGTGCAGATGGAGGCGCCGACCAACCTTGGCGCGGGTTACACACGCGCCTTCCACGCGATCTTCCCGAAGGTGGCCGCGAGCGAACACGTCACGCTCGCGCCCTTCCTGCTCGACGGGGTGGCCGGCATCGCGCGACTCAATCAGAGAGACGGCATACATCCGACGCCTGAGGGGGCGCGGAAAGCCGCGCGGAATTTGTGGCCGACTTTGGAGAAGCAGTTAGGGGGAGGGGGAGGGAAAGGGGGAGGGGGAGGGGAGTGAGAGGTTGGAGGCGGAGTTGAATAGCGTACAGGATGCTGCCTCCTGATCGCTGTCCCGCTGTCCCCTCTCCCGCTGTCCCCTCTCCCGCTGTCCGCTCCGCCCTGCCGTTGGCCCTCCCCCTCCCCCTTTCCCTCCCCCTCTCCCTCATCTCCAAGAACAGTTGCCCCAACCCCTTAGCCTTTTTATATTTAAAGGCTGTCCCAAAATCTCTGTTTCTCGCCCAAAATCAGGACGCTTCCAATGGCGATGCCAGCCACCCAGATCCGCCGCGGCATGGTGCTCGTGTTCGAGGGCCAGCCGTGCCGTGTCGTCGAGTTCCGCCACCACACGCCGGGCAACCTGCGCGCGATGGTGCAGGCCAAGCTCAAGAACATCCGCACGGGCGCGAGCTTCGAGCATCGCTTCCGCGCGGCCGACTCCATCGAGAAGGCCGACATGGAGACGCACGAGCTCGAGTTCATGTACAAGGGCGGGGATACCTACCACTTCATGAACACCGAGAACTACGAGCAGCTCGAGATGGATGACGAGACGCTCGGCGACAACGCGCAGTGGATGCAGCCGGGGATGAAGATCCTCGCCGAGTACTACGACGGGCGGGCGATCGGCATCCAGCTGCCGCAGTTCCTGAACCTGACGATCGTCGACACGGCGCCCGTGATGAAGACGGCGACGAAGACAGCGAGTTCGAAGCCGGCGACGCTCGACAACGGCGTGGTGGTGAACGTGCCGGAGTTCATCGCGTCGGGCGAGCGCGTCCGCGTGAATCCGAACACCGGCGAGTACATGGACCGGGCGAAGGACTGAGGCTTTACTCGCTCTCGGCGCTCCGCTAACTTTGTAGACTCTGCTCGACGCCTGCCGGGGCGCAAAACCGGAGATGGTGACTGTAGCTCAATCGGTTAGAGCACCGGTCTGTGGCACCGGGGGTTGCGGGTTCAATTCCCGTCAGTCACCCTGTGATCGTGAGGGAACCGGAGGCGAGGGCGGCGGTGGCGGGACGTGCTGCGGAACGAGAGGGTGCCGTCGATCCGGCTGTTTCCGACCTTCTAGGTCCGTAGCTCAATTGGTAGAGCACCGGTCTCCAAAACCGGCGGTTGGGGGTTCGATTCCCTCCGGGCCTGCTGAAGCAGTGACGCGACGGCCACAACAGAACGTGCAGTACGCGACCGATGCTCTGGTCGAGGGTCCACGGCGGTATCGTCTAGGGGCCTAGGACACAGCCCTCTCAAGGCTGGAACACGGGTTCGAATCCCGTTACCGCTACTCGCAGTACGCAGGATGCGCACGACACGCAGGGTCGGAAGATAGGCCAGCCTCATCGTCTATCGGTTAGGACGGCACCCTTTCAAGGTGCAGAGACGGGTTCGACTCCCGTTGGGGCTATGCGGGGCTGCCCAACGGGCGGATCTGGGAACATGTGGTGAAGCACCGAGCACGGATGTGCGGTACGCGGTCGGCTCCGCCCCGGCAGGTGAAGGCAGGTGCAGGACGCTCGGCAGGGCAGTGGGTGCCGGGTGGATGTTGGGGGCGTAGCTCAGCTTGGTTAGAGCACTCGACTGTCACTCGAGAGGTCGCGGGTTCGAGCCCCGTCGCTCCCGTCGCAGGTGCAGGTGCAGGGAAGGTCGTTGCCCTGGTGGTGAAACTGGTAGACACGCCATCTTGAGGGGGTGGTGCCGCAAGGCGTCTCGGTTCGAATCCGAGCCAGGGCATGGCACGTTGTCGGTCCGCGCGGCGATCCTCACGCCGCCACGAACGGACCCGCGGTACCGCCACAGTAGCTCAGTGGTAGAGCACTCGATTCGTAATCGAGCGGTCGTCGGTTCAATCCCGACCTGTGGCTCTTTCTCAACTCGTGCGCGCGAGGGCGCGAGCTCGAGTGATGATACGCCTCGCGAAAGAGTGAGTGAGCATGCCCGTCGGCTCTGCGCCAGCGGGCATGTTGGCGTTAAGGACGTGACGTCTCCGCGCCGCAGCGGCTCCTGGCGTTGCGAGCTTTCAGGAGACGACGGTGCGCTCGGACGCCGTCGCTTACACGCGGCGGAAGTCGGCGTACGGGATCATGCGGGGCGGCTGGTGCGTATGCCGCGGTAACGGGGCCGAGCCTATGGTGGGCTGCCAACCCTCGTCTCGAGCAGCGCGCGATAGCGCGCGTACAATCGCGCCGCCGTCTCCACTGGGTCGCCGCGGGGCACCGTCGCGAACGTGTCGTGCCGGAGGGACCATGCCTGTTCCCACCGGCACATGTCGGCGGCGAAGGGCGCCCGGTCGAACGGCGTCGCCGAATCGAGCGAACCATTCAGACGGGCGAAGAACGCCGTCCACCGCGGCAGGTAGTAACTGCTGAACATCCCCTGCCACTCCTTGTAGGCATAGAGATTCAGGTCGTCGTTCTGCCCCTCGGTGCACTTCGTGCCCCAGAGCGTGATGATGTTGCGCGCGTTCCACTCGTAGCGATCGCGCTCGGCGGGGGTCGTACCCCACCGTTTCGCGTCCTCGAGCCATCGGCCAAGCAGGAATTCCTCGCGCGTGCCGACGAGCTGGTCGAGATCGTTCAGTAATCCGGTCACGCGCGCTTCGGCCGCGACGAGCGCCGGGCGGTCCCGATGCGCATACGCCGCCTGCACCTCGTTCACGAACGGCAGGCCGAGCTGCCCGAGCACTTGCCGCGTGAGGTTCACCACGTCGTAGCGGTACGCGTCGGAGTCCCCGAGCTCGCCCGACGCCGCGAGCAGCGTATCGAGCGCCGCGGCGAGCGTCCGCACGTCGTACGGCAGCAGCGGTTCGGTGCGGTATGCCGTCCCCTTCACGTAGAACCCGGGCCGCTCGGCGAGATACGTGCCCGTCTGCGGCGCGGACCGGTAGGCGGTGCGCATCAGCAGTCGCCACGCGCCGCGGGCGTGCGCGTTGGCGCCGCCATAGCGGCGATCGACCCACGCCTGCGCCCACGGTTCAAGCGCGGGGACGGCGTGCCGCCATGTCATGTCCATGACGAAATCGGGCACGATGGGATTGGAGCCCAGCCCCTCCATCATCATGCCGAGTCCCGAGAGCTTGCCGTGCGCGGGACTGCCGAGCGCGGTGGTGAGGTTGGAGGCGATCGACGGCAGGTCGCCGTTGAAGTTCACCTTGCCGCCGAAGTTGTAGAGCACGTTCCAGATCCACGGCTTGCCGTAGAAGGCCTCGCGGTCCTGCCACACGGGGTGACGGTCGCCATAGAGGTCGAGGACGATCATCCGGTCGTCGGGCACGGCGCCGATGAGTGCGCGCGCCTGCGGCTCCCTCCAGAACTTCGCCTGATAGTAGAGGAACCAGCCCTGCATCACCCACACCGCCGAGGAGTCGACGGCGTGCATCGACTGGTACACGGCGCGTCCCATCCCGGCGAGGAAGGCGGGGTCGTCCGATGGTGGATCGATCTCGTTGAAGCTGTCGGCGGCGTAGACGTGATCGGTGCCGTAGAGCTCGGTCTGGCGCTCGACGAAGCGCCGGCCGATGCGCTGGAAGAGCGGATCGAGCGGGTCGAGGAACCACGTGCCGGGGAATCCGGCCGACCAGTCGCCGGTCTGGTGGATCTTCGCGTCGGGGAATACCTGTTTGATGGACTCCGGCACGTGCCCGGTGAAGCCCTGGAGCACCGGGGTCATTCCGAGTTCGCGCTCTCGGGCAAGGATGCGACGCTCGAGATCGACGTGGCGGTCGATCCAGCTGCCCGGCAGGGGGCCGCCGAGTCCGTCGATGTTGCCCATCCATCCCCAGGGCAGATACGCGGGGCCCACGAGGAAGTCGGCGATCATCTTGTCGCTGAAGCCGAGGTCGCGCAGGGTCAACCGCCACGTCGCTTCCTGACCGGTGGCCGCCAGTGGCAGGTTGATTCCCTTGAGCGCCATCCAGTCGATCATGGGCTGCCACTGGGGCCAGTCCCACCATGCCATGCTGTACGAGAACGTGCAGTAGTTGAAGAAGTAGCGGTACTTGTACGGCGTCGCGACGCGCACCTTGGCGCTCGCGCGCGGCAGCGGCACGGCGAGCGTCACCGGCCGGAGCGGGATGGCGATCGTGATGCCGGCCACGTGTTCGAGGTACCAGTTGAGCGCCGACGCGATGGCCACGCCGTTGGAGCCGCGCAGTACGACACGGTCACCGCGGCTCTCGACTTCGAACACGTCGAGTCCCGCCTCGTTCGGGATCTGCTCCACCACGAAGTACTCGGCCTGGCGCGGAACCACGCGCTGGATGAGCGACGAGGCGGCGTGGACGACGTCGACGGGACGCTGTGGCGCCGGCCCGGCGGCGGCCGACACGCCGGTGAGGACCTGCATCAGCAGCACGATCGATGAGATGCGCATGATCCGTAATGCTATGACGCCAGCGACCGGAATGAAATGCGCGTAAGACGGCGGCCGTGCGGTTCTTTACGCCGGCCCCGCAGGGCGTAGCTTCCAGCACGATCCCCCTGCCCGTCGCGTGCCAAGCTCGTTCGCCGGCGCGCGCGCCACCACGCCCGACGGAGTGCATATGCCCCGTTCACGATCCCGCCTCGTCACGCTGGCCTTCCTGCTCCTCACCGCGACCAGTGCGGCCTCCGCGCAGAGCCGGCGTTTCGAACCCGCCGACATCTTCCGCCTGCAGTACGCCGCCGATCCGCAGCTCTCGCCCGACGGCCAGTGGGTGGCCTACGTGCGGCAGTGGAGCGACGAGATGACCGACCGCCGCCACAGCAACATCTGGCTCGTGAAGGCCGACGGGTCGGTGCACCGTCCGCTCACGACGGGGAAGTTCGACGAGTCGTCGCCGCGCTGGTCGCCCGACGGCAAGCGCCTGGCGTTCGTCTCGAACCGCGGCGGGCGCGCGCAGCTCTACGTGCGCTGGATGGACACCGGCGAGTCGTACGCGCTCACCGACGGCGCGCAGGCGCCGTCCGCGCCGGCGTGGTCACCCGACGGAACGCAGCTCGCCTTCCTGCAGCTCGTGCCCAAGCCGGCGCTCGTCGTCGGCACGCCACTCACGCCGCCGGCGGGCGCGACCTGGTCGCCCCCGGCGAAGTACACCGACCAGCTCGTCTTCCGCTTCAACGGCGTCGGGGAGGTGCCGCCCGGATTCCTGCACGCGTTCGTCGTGCGCGCCGACGGCGGCTCGCCGCGGCAGGTGACGAGCGGCGACTTCAACCACGGCGGCACGTCGTTCGGCGGCGGCTCCGTCGCGTGGACGGCCGACGGCACCGAGCTCGTGCTCCCCGCGCGGCGCGGCGAGAACCCGGAATTCAATTCGCGCGAGACCGACCTCTGGGCCTTCGCCGTGAACGACGGCAAGGCGCGCCGGCTCACCGAGCGGTTCGGCCCCGACCAGAACCCCGCCGTGTCGCCCGACGGCAAGCTCATCGCCTACACCGGCTATGACGACCGGCACCAGGGCTACCAGAACACGCTGCTCTACGTGATGAACCGCGACGGGTCGGGCAAGCGCGTCGTGTCGTCGAAGCTCGACGAGAGCGTCGGCGGTCCCACCTGGACCGCCGACGGCAAGGGGATCTACGTGCAGTACGACGAGCACGGCGACACGAAGGTCGCGCTGTTCTCGCTCGACGGGAGCTATCGCACCGTCGCCGAGCACATCGGTTCGGGGTCGAGCGCGTACAGCGGTGGCTCGTTCTCGGTGGCGAAGGACGGCAGCGTGGCGTTCACGTACAGCACGACGAGCGTGCCCTCGCAGGTGGCCGTGACGAGCGGCGCCGTGGGCGCCGCCCCGCGCGTGCTCACGTCGTTGAACGCCGACCTCATGGCCACGCGCACGCTCGGGCCAGTGGAGGAGATCTGGTACAACTCGTCGAAGGACGCGCGCAAGATCCAGGGGTGGATCGTGAAGCCGCCGGACTTCGATCCTTCGAAGAAGTACCCGTTCATCATCGAGATCCACGGCGGGCCGTTCGCGAACTACGGCGACCGGTTCGACGAGGAGAAGCAGATCATGGCGGCGAACGGGTTCGTGGTGCTGTACGTGAATCCGCGCGGCAGCACGAGCTACGGCGAGACGTTCGGCAACCTCATCCACCACGCTTACCCGGGTGACGACTTCTATGATCTCAACTCGGGGGTCGATGCGGTCATCGCCAAGGGGTACGTCGACGAGAAGAACCTCTTCGTCACCGGCGGGAGCGGCGGCGGCGTGCTCACGGCCTGGATGATCGGGCACACCGACCGGTTCCGCGCCGCGCTCGCGTTCTACCCGGTGATCAACTGGGAGAGCTTCGCTCTCACCGCCGACATGGCGCCGACGGCGGTGAACGACTGGTTCCCGGGGTTCCCGTGGGACAACCGCGCGAACTACGAACAGCGGTCGCTGCTCTCAGTGGTGAAGAACGTGAAGACACCGACGCTCATCATGACGGGCGAAGAGGACTTCCGCACGCCGATGTCGGAGTCGGAGCAGTACTACAAGGCGCTCAAGATGCGCGGCGTCGACGCCGTGCTCGTGCGCGTGCCCGAAGAGCCGCACGGCATCCGCCGCCGGCCGAGTCACGAGGCGGCGAAGCTGACGACGCTCGCCGGGTGGTTCGCGAAGTACCGCGCGCCGGTGCAGTGACGTCGGGCGGCCGGCGGTGGGCGCGCGCGGCGGCGGTCAGTGCCGCTCGAGGATCCACCGCCGGTGCCACAGCGCCTCGGGGCTGAGGCGCGTGCCGTACGACAGCGGCGCGAAGTAGACGAAGCTCACCGCCACGAGGGCGATCACGCCGAGCCAGGCGCCGCGCGACCAGCGCGAGGGGAAGCGCCAGGGCGCGTCGTCGTCAGCGCCATGCCAGCCGGCGAGCGACGCCGTGGCGAACGTGGCGAGCGCGAGGCTGTACAGGAGACCGAAGAAGTAGTGGTACAGGTACATCGGCCGCGTGATGAACGCGAAGGGGACGAAGTTCATCACGTAGCCGGCGAGGAGGAAGAGCAGCACGTCGCGATGTGCGCCCACCGTCGTCCGCCTGAGGGCGAGCGCGACGACGAACAGGGCGAGCCCCACCAGGATCCCCCACCAGAGCACCGGGTTCCCCTGCAGCAGGATCCAGTTCCGGTCGCCGTTGGCGTGGTCGTCGGTCCACATCGCCACCGGATGCTTCGAGATGGGCCACGTGTACCACTTCGAGGCCCCGGGGTTCGAATCGGTCGCCCACATCAGGTTCACGCGCGTCATCGCGTGGTGGAGGTCGACGACCTCGTCCACGAAGGGCATCGTGTTGCCGGGCTTGTACGCGGGGTTCCCGACGCGCGTCGCGGCGAACGCGGGCGACATCTCGTGCGTCCCCATCCCTTCGTTCGGCAGCAGCGCGAAATGGACGGCGAACGACCCGAGGTAGACGGCCGCGGGAACGGCGACGAGCACGAGCAGTTCGGCGAGCCGCCGCGTAACGCGCACCGGTCGCTCGCGCCAGAGGTCGACGAGCCACACGAACCCCATCAGTCCGAGGGCGGTGAGTCCGGTCCACTTCACGCTCGCCGCCGCGCCGCCGAGGAGCGCGGCGGCCGCGAGCCACGCGAACCGGCTCCGCCCGTCGTGCCGCCGCGCCGCGAGGAACGCCGTCACCGCGGCGAGCCCGAACCAGGTGAGCATGCTGTCCATCAGCACGAAGCGCGAGAGGACGAGCAGCGCGTTGTCGAGGAGCAGCAGGGTGGCGCCGAAGAGCGCGACGCGACGGTTCGCGCCGAGTTCGCGGAGGAAGTACCAGAAGGTCGGGATGATGAGCGCGCCGGCGAGCGCGGGGAGGAGCCGCAACTGTGGCGCGCTCACCGCGTCGATGAGCTGCTGTCCCGGCACGCGCAGCAACCACGCTTCGGCGGCGAAGAGCAGCTTGCCGAGCGGCGGATGCACGTCGAAGTAGAACGCGCCGTTGAAGTAGCGGGAGGCGAAGAACTCGAAGTGCAGTTCGTCCCAGACGATCTCGCCCGGCGTGAACAGGCGCCAGCCGCGCGTCAGGAACGAGAGCGCGGTGAGGACGAGGAGTTCAGGGGGGAGGGTCGACCAGCGTCGCACGGCGCGCATGCTGCAACAATAACAGCGCTCGCGCGCGACGCGCGACTGCGGCGCATCGAGGTCGAGATGGGGCGACGAATGGGAGGCGCGTTCACGCCACCGACGGCCGTCGGTCCTCCCGGAGTGGCAGCGCCAGACAGAGCGCCACGATCGCCGCGAGCACCGCGAACGCGAACGGCCTCGGCCAGGGTCCCGGGTGATACCGCGTGCCGCCCATCGAACGCAGCAGGCGCGCGCGGACGTACTCGTCGACCGATTCGCCGGCGGCGGCCGCGAACGCCTCGTTGAACGGCTGATCCGAGCGCCACAACTGCGCGAACCGCGCGGGGCCGAGGTGCGCGGCCAGTGCGGGCACGGAGACCGTGTTCAGCCATCGGAACCGATCGGTCCATACGAACGTGCTGCCACGGAAGCTTGGATCGCGCCCAAACCACCGGTACTCGTCAAGTGCCGACGCCGAGCAGGTGGGGCCGCCGCGTGCCACGCACACGAGGTTCATGCCACCCCATCCGTAGTAATCGAGTGACTGCATGAGCAGCATCTCGCCAACCACGCTCGGCAATGCCACCCTCGAGGCCTCGCGCAGGGAGTCGTCCGGCGACGGCTGGATCCCGGCTCGCGACAGCCCGGCGAACGACTGTGATTCGAGCATCCCTCGCATCGCCCGGCCCGGCGCGCCGAAGGCCGCGTACCAGAAACAGGGACCGAGCGGGTTCTCCCGGGCCGGCCGAGCCACGACGATCGCGCGAGCTCTGAACGCGACGGCGCAGGTGCGCCCGCCGAGCGAGTCGGGGAGCACGATCCAGCCGAACATGTAATTGCCCAGGTTCCGGTGCTGGCCCAGCGGTCCGCTCCCCGTGTCTTCCGACGGCGGAATGCCGATGAGCGCCACCCGGATCGGAGTGCCAGCCGCCGCACCCGCGCGTGCTCGGAGGTGAAGCGCGGAATCGGCGAGCGACTGCGCGTTCGCGAACAGGCGCCGGGCGGCGATCGTGTCTCCCGGGAGCGAGGCGGAGGGGATCCAGCGCACGAGCCCGGTGTCGCGCGCCATGGGTGATGCGGCGAGCGCCCGCTGAACGAACTCGCGCGCCGCTTCGCTCCTCAGCGCCGCGATGCGCCGGTCCTGCGCGACGCGTTCACGCGACCTCGGACCCACGGACTGGTCGAAGCGGGCGTTGGGTCGCGCGCCCTCGTCCATCATCCGGCTCCAATCGGGAAGCGCCAGCACGGTAGCCAGCGCGCCGCCGGCCAGCGTGACCATGAGCCAGCGTTGTACGGTCAGACGCACGATGGCCTCCGGCGCGCGAGTGCGAACACGAGCGTCGCGAACCAGAGCGTCGCGACGAGGATCCCGAGCACGCCATGCTGCGGTCGTGCCGCGGCGACGCGGCGCTGCCACTCCCTGAGGAGCGCCTCGAAACCCATGCCGGAGGCGGCCTCGAGTCGGACGCGATCGTCGGGCGCCGCGTTGAGCATCCTCGAGAGGGCGTGCGTGCCGCCGCGCTCCAGCGCGAGCGCGCGCAACGACTGTTGCATGGGCGCGAGGGGAACAGGGTACGGCGGGGACATCTCGTGAGCGGCCGCGCTGCACGCCGCGGCGTCGCGTCCCGTGACGCACCGCCGCGCGAGCTCGCGCAGCCGCACGCTGTCGCGCGTCCAGTCGTGGCGCTCGACGATCGCCGGATAGTCGGCGGGCTCGTACCACGCGTCGAGTGTACCGTCAGCCGGGACGATGAGCAGTCGCCGGCAGTCCGAAAGACTTCCGTCGAGGCAACGGCGCGCGACGCTGCTCGATGAAGTGGCCGTCCAGATCGCGAGGTCCGTCCACGCGTCCGCGTCGAGCGGCCCCGCGGGGATCGCGCCGTGGATCTGAAAGCCGCGCGGCGTCGGCTCGAGCATGGACGACGCGACCGCCGCGGCGAAGTCCTCGAAGTAGCGCGCGAGGTCCCGCGCACGCGCCGGCAGTCGTGTGCGCTGCGCGCCACCTACCGTGGACCCGCGCGGACGGAGGTCGAGCAGGCGGAATCCCCAGAAGGTGGACTCCCCGGCGATGAACTCCACCTGGCCGATCGTCCGCGCTGCGGCGTCGCCCTGTACGGCGGCGATGCGCGCCGTGGCGATCCGCATCGCCTCGCGGAGGGTCGACAACGTGCGCGGGCCGAGCGTCGTGTCGTACCGAAGATGCACCATGCCCTCGACCAGCCTGAGCGGCGGCGCCGCGTTCTCCGCGGCCGCCTTGCGCTCGTCGTCGCGGCGCTTCAATGAATCGGCCCGGCGCAGCGCTTCGGCGAAGCGCTCCGCGACCGGACGGCGGTCGCTCGTCTGCGCTCGCGCGAGGCGCGGCGGCACGAGCGCCGCGCACACCATGACGGCGATCGCCGCCCGCGTGAGGGCCGGCCGGGCGCCGAGGAGCACGCGCCGGTGCAGCCGGCGACCGTCACACATCGATCAGCGCCCAGCGCGAGACGAACACCGACACCGGGCTCGGCGGATCGATGAGCCAGTTCCAGCTCCCTCCGGAGCTCAAGTCCAGGCCGATGGCGCTCAGCACCAACGGCGTCACGAGCAGGGCGAGCAGGCAGAGCAGCGCCACCAGCGTCACGCGTCGCCCGGAAAGCTGCACGAGCGCCGTCCAGACGGCGAAGCTCAGCACCGACGCCAGCAGGAAACGGAAGGCCACGCCTCCAGCGTACGTATGCAGCGTGTCGGGCAACGGGACCGTGGCCACCGCCAGCCAGCCGCCGAGCCACACCGCGAGCGCCGGCAACAGCAGCAAGGTGAGCCCGATCAGCGTTCGATGGAACAGGTACTCGCGCCAGGCGATCGGGAGCGAGAGCGCGTACACGTACTTGCCGTGCACGTCGGGCCATGAGCCGGCCGACTGCACCGCGGCACCCGTCACGATGGCGAGAAAGGCGAGTCCGACGCCGAGCGCTGCCGTGAAGCTCGTGAGGTCGCGCGGTGTCGCGCTCACGTACGACGTGAGACCCACCCGCATCGCCAACGCCGGCACCATCATCCCGAGCACGCACAGCGCCGCCAACGGCGCCCGCGCCCACTTCCACTGCACGGCGAACATGTGGCGGTACATCACCCCTCCTCGCCCGTGCGGGCCGTGCGCAGCAGTTCCACGAAGCTCTCCTCGAGATCGAGATCCATCACGTCGCGCAGCTCGCCGCCGGCCTGCGTGACCCACGCCGCCATCTCCGGCTGCCAGCCGCGCACCACCCAATGCTCCTCGCGCACCCCCACCTGGTCGCGCGCCAGCACCGCGAACGGCGCGCCGTCGAGCAGCGCGACCTTCCCCATCACCCGCAGCCGCTTGATGCCGGCCCGGAACGCCTGCATCGGCATCTCGGCCACGAGCCGGCCGCCGTCCATCACGCCGACCCAATCGCAGATGCGTTCCTGTTCGTGCACGAGATGGCTCGAGATGAACACCGTCGACCCTGCCTTCTCCACGAACTCCACGAGGGCGGCGAGCACGTCGCGCCGCACCACCGGATCGAGCCCGTCCGTCGGCTCGTCGAGCACCAGCAGCTCGGGACGCGCGGCGAGCGCGAGCAGCATCATCAGCTTGCCCGCCTCTCCCTTCGACAGCCGTCCCACGAGCGTCTCGGCGCGCAGCGTGAAGTGCCGGCGCAAGCGCTCCGCTTCCTTCGCGTCCCAGCTCGCGTAGAAGCCGCCGTGGTAACGGATCGCCTCCTCCACGGTGAGGCCGGGGTACAGATGCAGCCGCTCCGGCACGTAGCCGATGCGCGCCAGCGCCGTGTGCACGCCGTCAGGCACGACGTGACCGAGCACGGTGATCTGCCCGTCGAGCGCGGGGAGCATGCCGAGCATCAATCGGATGGTGGTCGTCTTCCCCGACCCGTTGGGACCGAGGAAACCGTAGACCGCGCCGGTCGGCACCGTCATCGAGAGGTCGCGGATCGCGAACTCCTTGCCGGCGCGCCAGTGCAGGTTGCGGAGGGTGATGGCGTCGCTCATTTACGGACGTCCTCGAGTTCGGTGGTGAGGGCGCGCTGGATGTCGTCGCGGCCGATGCCGAGGCGCGCGGCCTCGGCGAGCATCTCGCGCACGACACGGCGCGCGGCCGCGGTGCGCTCGCGCGAGCGGGTGTCGGCGGGGATGTCGGCGATGAAGGTGCCGGCGCCCTGGCGCAACTCGACGAGCCCCTCGCGTTCGAGGTCGCGGTACGCCTGCACGACGGTCGCCGGGTTCACGCGGAGCCGCGTGGCGAGGGCGCGCACGGAGGGGAGGCTGTCGCCCTTCGCGAGTTCGCCGGCGCCGACGGCCACCCGCACGCGCTCGGCGATCTGCGCGTAGATGGGGACCGGGCTACGAGGGTCGATGTGGTCGAACATGGCCGCCTAGTGTATCGGTGTTACGGTACAGTAGTTAGGCTGGCGGCCGGAAGTCAAGAGCGGTCCTGTCTGCGGCTGAGGGGCGGCGGCCGTCGAACGGGCCACGGCCAGGAGGGTCGGTCAGATGTCCCTGTGCTGTCGAGATCTGCGCCTTGTGCACTCGGGGCGCGGACGCGATGATATCGGCCCATTCACCGTCGACCATGGCCGCCCCTACCGAACACTCGATGCATGCGGTGCCCTCCGACATCGCGCCAGAGCGCCGGCGCGAGGCCGCGCGGCGGATGGTCGAGCGGCTCACGCTCGAGAGCGAGGCCCGGTTCCGCACGGTGTTCGGCGCGCTGCACGAGGGCGTGCTCATGGTCGACGCCGACGGCGAGATCCTGCTCGTGAACCCGGCGACCGAACGTCTGCTGGGCGTGCGCGCCGAGCAGATGATCGGGCACTCGGCGTTCGATGACCGCTGGTCGCTGCTCGACGAGCAGGGCCTCGCGCTCGCGCCGGAGGAACAGCCGCTGCGCCGCGCCATCCGCACCGGCGAGGCGGAACGCAACCGCATCGTGGGACTGCGCCGCACCGACGCGCCGATCCTCTGGCTCGAGGTGAACAGCTCGCCGCTGCTGCGGGAGGGGGAAGCGGTCCCCTACGCGGCGATCGCGACATTCGAGGACATCACGCGGCGGCGCGAGCTGGAGGAACGGCTGCGGCAGGGGGAGAAGATGGAGGCGATCGGCCAGCTGGCGGGTGGCGTCGCCCACGACTTCAACAACCTGCTCACCGTCATCTGTGGCAACACCGCCTTCGTGCTCGAGCAGATGGGAGCGAACGATCCGCGGCGCGAGAGTCTCGAGGAGGTCGTGGCGGCGGGGGAGCGCGCGGCGGCGATGACGCGCAGCCTGCTCTCGATCAGCCGCCGGCAGCGGGGGGTCGTGTCGGTGATCGACGCGCGCGACGTGGTGCGCGCGCTCCTCCCGCTGCTGCAGCGGATGGTGGGACCCGAATGGCGGCTGCGCTTCACGGCGGGCGAGGCGCCGGCGATCGTCAGCGTGGAAGTGGCGCGGCTGGAGCAGGTGCTGATGAACCTCGCCATCAACGCGCGCGACGCGATGGGTGACGGCGGCGCGGTGGACCTCACCGTGGAGGTCGCCCGGCTGGAGGCGCGGCGCGAGACGCGGTTCGGGGCGATCGAGGCCGGGGACTACGTGGTGCTCACGGTGAGCGACGCCGGCTCGGGAATGCACGACGACGTGCTCTCGCGCGTGTTCGAGCCGTTCTTCACGACCAAGGGGGCGGGGCGGGGCACCGGTTTGGGGCTCGCCACGGTGCTCGGGATCGTGAAGCAGTGCGGGGGGGCGATCGAGGTGGAGAGCGTGCTGGGGAGCGGCACGCGGTTCGTGGTCTACCTCCCGCGCCTGGCGGAGGGTATAATTGAGGGTACGCGGGCGTAATTCAGTTGGTAGAATGCCAGCTTCCCAAGCTGGACGTCGTGGGTTCGAGTCCCATCGCCCGCTCTGCAGCAGTACCCCGGTGAACGAGTGACGATGACGCCCCTGCGTGACTTCACGCAGGGGCGTCGTGCGTTCACGCGACCACAGAGGCTGTCTCGGAGCTCGACCGCATTCCTCACGCTCCGACGGGTTATCTCTCGCGCACTGCCGCAGGGCTTCCACCTGACGCGAACGTGCCCGTTTGCCTACTGCGACCCATCGCGCCGCGCGCCATCGTGAGCGTGTTCGTCTGCGCGCCGCAACCGTCCTCGATCCGCGCGACGCGCGCCCCATGATCGACGGAGGAACTCCCGATGCGTCAATGGCACATCGTCGCAGGAGCGGTGGTGATCACGGCCGCGCTGGCCGCCTGTTCCGGCGACCCGAACGCGCGCACCGCCCAGGCCGGCAAGGCCGTCAGCGTCGCGCCGGGCACGCTCACCAGGACCGAACTCGCGCAGTTCGCGCCGCTCCCCAAGCAGATGGCGAACGCGAAGTCACCATCGACCGCGCCGCAGGTCGCGCTGGGGCGCAAGCTTTACTACGAGACGACTCTCTCGAGCAAGCACGACGTCTCCTGCAACTCGTGTCACCCGCTCAACGCCTATGGCGCCGATGGCCGCGCGAAGAGCTTCGGCGATCATGGCCAGCTCGGGGGACGGAACTCGCCGAGCGTGTACAACGCCGCTGGTCAGGTCGCGCAGTTCTGGGACGGTCGCGCTCCGACGGTGGAAGAGCAGGCGAAGGGGCCGATCCTCAACCCGGCCGAGATGGGGATGCCGAACACGGCCGAGGTGCTTGCGCATCTGCGTGAGTCGCCCGAGTACCGCGTCGCGTTCAAGGCGGCGTTCCCCACGGACGCCGAGCCGGTGAGCTACGACAACGTCGGGCGGGCGATCGGCGCGTTCGAACGCGGGCTCATCACGCCGGCGCGCTGGGACCGCTATCTGGAAGGCGACGTGGGGTCGTTGACCCTCGTGGAGACGCGCGGCGCCAAGACGTTCGTCGCGGCGGGATGTGCATCGTGCCACAACGGCGCCTTCGTCGGTGGCGGCCTGTACCAGAAGGCCGGCGTGGCCAGGGCGTGGCCGACGACGGCCGACAGCGGCCGCCTGAAGGTCACGGGCATCAATTCCGACCTCTTCGTGTTCAAGGTGCCGTCGCTGCGCAACGTCGCGATGACGGCGCCCTATTTCCACGACGGCTCCGTGGCATCGCTCGACGAGGCGATCCGGATGATGGGACAGCACCAGCTGGGAGTCGAGTTGACGGATGCGCAGGTGAAGGACATCCGGAGCTGGATGGATTCACTCACGGGAGAGCTTCCCGTCGAGTACATCGCGTTGCCGCAGCTTCCGAAGCGTTAGGGAAGCGCGCCGTCCGCCCATGGCGGATGGGACGAACCCCGTCGGGCGGGTGGGCCCGGAGGGGTTCGTCGCGTCGGGCGAGGGTGGTGCGGGCGCCGGCTTGCCGAGTATCCGGGTGCGGGGTACACTCACGGAGTTCCTTCTCTCCCCCGAGGTGCCGATGCGTTCCCTGCTGTCACGTGCCCTGCTCGTCATGCTCTCGCTCGTCGTCGTCGCTGGCTCCGCCTCCGCGCAGAAGAAGAACCGGGGCGACCGCAACAAGATCACGCTGGACGACATCTCCGAGGCGCCGGGAAGCGTCGTGACCGCGCTGGACGCCGTACGGATCCTGCGCCCGCAGTGGACGCAGCCGCCGATCGGTCGCTCCGCCACCTCCGGGGCCGACGGCGGCAGCGGCACGGCGACGGAAGTGGTGGTCTACATCGACGACATGCGGCAGCCCGCGCTCGAGGACCTGCAGAACGTCAAGCGCGAGAACATCGTCGAGATGCGCTACCTCGACCAGAACCGCGCGATCGCGATGCGCGGCCCCGGGCACGAGCTGGGCGTCATCGAAGTGACGACGACGGCGAAGAAGAAGTAGCGCCGATGCGACGAACCCCGCCGGGCATGCCCGGCGGGGTTCGTCGTTTCACGCGATCTTGCGCCGGTTCGGCGCGAGTGACCGGGCGCGCGCCGCGCGGTCGACGCGGCTCCAGCGGTCCCACGCGTCGATGAGCTCCGTCGGTCCCTGGAGCAGGACGTACCGGCTCCCGCGCAGCGTCTTATGCTTGCGGTCGAGCACGGTGAACTTCTCGTGGAGTCGCGATTCGACGTCGAGGAGATCGACGTCGGCCAGCGTGTCGATCCACGCGGCGTTGATCTTTTCGGGGATGCGCTTCAGCTGGGCCACCTGGAGCAAATGTTCGGCCCGCCGCACCATCGGGAAGTGGCTACGCGGAACGCCGTCCTACAGGAGAAAGATACCCTGAACGGCGGCGGGCCGCTCGGATCCGAGCGGCCCGCCGGTGATCGTGACGCTCAGAACGGCTGCGGCGCGCCGCCACCGGGCGGACCGTCACGCGGAGCGCTTCGCGCACGCGTCGAATCGCCCATGCCCCCGAACCCGCGTCCACCACGCATGTTACGGCGTTGCGCGCGCAACGAGTCGGCCTGCGCGCGCTGCGCCGGCGTGAGCACTGCGTCGATCTCGCGGCGCGTCGAGTCCATCGCCGCACGCATGATGCCTCCCGACACCGTCATCACGGAATCGACGCGCGCTCGGCGCTTCTCGACGATGGCGTCGATCTCCTTGTGTTGCGCGTCGCTGAGCCCGAGCTGCTCGTAGAAGCCGGCGCCGCCCGGGCCCCCGCCGCGGGATCCGCCGAACATCCCGCGCCCCATCATCCCGCGACCGGACCACGGCCGGATGCGATCCCACTGGCGGCGGATGGCGACCCGCTCGGCCGCGCCACCGGCGACCGCGCCGGCGAGGAACGCCAGCACGAGGAGCAACATCGCCTGCGCGCGCGCGCTGCCGAGCGCGTTGAATCCATCCTTCATTGCGTCATCCCTCCGTCGAGCAGGGCGTCCGTCGGCGACGCGGCCGTGGAAAGGAGCAGTTCGCTCATGGGCGTCGTGGCGCCGAGCACCTCGGCGACCTCGTCCGACGGCGTGTCGGCGTCGAGCCCGGCATCGACGCGCACCGTGCGGAGCAGCGCGATCGAAATGAACGTCACGAGCAGGAGCGCGGCGATGAGCGGGGCGCGCCAGCGCGCGACGAAGACGAACGGCGTGCCGCCGGCGCGGCGGCGCGCCATCACGCCGCTCGCCGCGAAGCGGATCTGCGACACGCGGCGTTCGAACGCCGCGGCGTCGACGGTCGGGTCGAGGAACGTGAAGTCGATCGGGTCTTCATTCATGCGTGTACTCCTTGAGCATCGGCAGTCCGAGCCGCTCCCGCAGCAGCTTGCGCGCGACGAACAGGTGCTGTCGCGATCTGACTTCGGTCATCTGCAACGCCTCGGCGATCTGCCCGTGCGTCCAGCCATCCATGTCGTGCAGCAGCACCACCTCGCGCTGCACCGCGGTCAATCCCGCCAGCGCCGCCTCGAGCCGCGCGCCCAACTCGGCGCGGGTGGCGTCCTCGGCCGGCGAGTCCTTCGCCTCCGCGATCTCCGGCCGCAACTCCGACGTCTCCCGGATCCGGCGGTACGTGTGATAGCTGAGGGCGCGGTTCCTCGCGATCGTCATCATCCACGGGGCGAAACGTGACGGGTCGCGACAGTCCTCGAGCCGGTCCAGCGCCTTCACGAACGCTTCCTGACACACATCTTCGGCGTCCTGCCTGTTGCCGAGCACGCCCAACGCGACGGCGAACGCCGCGCGATAGTATCGCCGCACCAGGACATCTGCGGCGTCGCCGTCGCCACGCAACGCGAGCGCGACGAGGTCGGCGTCGGAGGGAGTCGGAGAAGAGGTCGACACTGACGTCCAATTGACCAGTGCCCCGGCCAAAGCGTTAGAGGTGGGCGGCCGGCAGCGCCCCGGGGGTGCCGGCCCTCGGGAGAAGGGGTTTGAGGTGGCCCCCGCGCGGCGATAGGTTGATGAAACGGTGGTGCCGCGTCTCCCCCTTTCCGCCAGCCCAGCTCCGTGACCGCTCCGTCCGCACGCCAGAGCCCGCTCGCGGCCCTCGAGCCCGCGACCTCGCGGTGGATCGCCGAGGCGACGACGCGGCACTCCGCGACGCTGGGGATCTTCACGGCGGTGATCGCGCTCAGCCAGCTCGCCGGGTTGGCGATCGACTGGCGCACGTACGTCGTGATGGCGAGCTGGATCGCCCTGAACTTCGTGATGGCGCCGTGGGCGTCGCGCCCGCACGCGTTCGAGGTACGGCTCCGCCGTTACGCGCTGACGGTGGTCGCGGACGTGGTGATGCTCGGCGCCGTGTACGTGTTCCTCGACGCGGCGCGGTGGCTCGGCGCGGTGTTCTTCCTGTACAACGCGCTGGTGGCGAGCGCGACGCTGCCGCGCCGGTGGGCCGTCGGGATCGCGGCGCTGATCGTCGCCGTGTACTCGGCGCTCGTCGTGCTCTCGGTCGGCTACCCGGACATCGGCACGCCGCCCTTCGACCTCCCCGACGTGCGCGGGAACTTCGCGTACGCGGGGGCCTCGATCGCCGCGGCGGTCGGCCTCGTGACGATCATGATGCTGCTGCAGGGGCGCCTCGTCGACACGATCCGTGCCGCCGAGCAGCGGTACCTGCTGCTCGTGCAGGCGGCGCCCGACATGGTGATGACGTTCGACGCCGACGGACGGTTCGTCGACGTGAATCCCACCGCGCTCGCGCAGAGCGGGTACTCGTGGGACGAGCTCAAGGCGATGCGGAACACCTCGTTCTTCCCGCCGGAGGACTGGCCGAAGGTCATCGCCGCCCGGGAGCGCAACCTGCGCGGCGAGACGACGACGCTCGAGGTGCGCTACGTGCGCAAGAGCGGCGAGGTGCGCTGGCTGCAGACGACGAGCTCGCCGTTCCGCCGCACCGACCGCGGCGACGCCGTGCTCGTCATCGCGCGCGACATCACCGAGGCGAAGCGGCAGACCGACACGCTGCGGGGCAACGAGGAGCGGTTCCGGCTGATCCTCGACTCGCTCAAGATCAGCTTCTACACGATCGACCTCGCGGGGCGCATCACCAACCTCTACGGCGAGTGGGCGCAGCGGTATCCGGCGCACGCCGCGGGGATGATCGGCAAGCGGCCGGGCGAGGTGTTCACTCCGGATGTCGCCGCGGCGCACCATGGTGCGTTCTCGAAGGCGCTCTCGGGCGAGCCGGTGAGCCTGCAGTTCGAGATGCCGCTCCCCGATACCGACGACGTGCGGGCGTGGCGCACCAACCTCGCCCCGCTGCGCGACCATGCCGGACAGGTCATGGGCGCCGCGGCCGTCTGGAGCGACGTCACCGAGGCGGTGCACGTCGAACGCGAGCGCGAGCGGCTCCTCGCGCGGCTCGCCGAGGCCGACCGCCTCGAGGCGCTCGGCAAGCTCGTCTCGGGCGTCGCCCACGAGCTGAACAACCCGCTCGCCGCGATCCTCAACTTCACCGAGGACCTGCTCGCCGACGCGCGCCCGGACGACGAGCGGCTCGCGCTGCAGGTGATCCAGGCGCAGGCGCTGCGGTCGCGCACGATCGTGCGCGACCTGCTGACGTTCGTGCGGCAGGGAGACCGCCGGCCGCGCAAGGCCGACACGCCGGGGCACATCCTCGCGACGCTGCTGCGCGCGGTGCAGCCGGGGATGAACACGCAGGGGGTGCAGTTCTCGTCGACCGTGGCCGACGGCGACACGCCCCTCGACGTCGACCGCGCCGGCTTCGAGCAGGTCGTGACGAACCTGCTCACCAACGCGGCGCAGGCCGCCGGCGCCGGTGGAGCGGTGCAGCTCACCGCGCGGCGCGAGGCGGACGAGTACGTCGTGCGCGTCGAGGACAACGGCGCCGGCATCAGCGCCGACCATGCCCAGCGTATCTTCGAGCCGTTCTTCACGACGAAGCCGACGGGGCAGGGGGTGGGCCTCGGGCTGTCGGTGTCGCTCGGCATCGTGCGCGCCCACGGTGGCACGCTGACGGCGGAGAACCGCCCGGCCGGCGTCGGGGCGCAGTTCACGATGCGGCTCCCCGTCTCGACGTCAGTGGCGCCGCCGCCGACGAGTCCGCCGGGAATGCGGGCGGTGAGCGCCGAGGTGGCACCGGCCGTCGCCGCTGCGCCGTCGTTGCCGCCGCGCCGGCCGGGACTGCTGTTGATCGACGACGAGGAGCCGATCCGCCGCGGGCTCCGGCGCTATTTCGAACGGCGCGGCTGGGCGGTCGACGAGGCCGCCGACGGCGCCGAGGCTATCGTGAAGCTCACGCGACGCGAGGCGACGGTGATGTACGACGTGGTGCTCTGCGACCTCAAGATGCCCGGCGTCTCGGGGCAGGAGCTGTATCAGCGCATGGCGGCCGAAACGCCGGCACTCGCGCGGCGCTTCATCCTCTCCACGGGCGACGTGACGGCGCGCGACGTGTCGGACTTCCTTTCGACGGTGTCGGTGCCGGTGCTCGAGAAGCCGTTCGAGCTCGCTATGCTGGAGCAGTTGGCGGAAGAAGTCCGTCGCGGCGCGACAGCGCCTGCGCCAGCGCCTCCGGCGTGATGGGCTTCGAGACGTAATCGTTCATCCCGGCCGCGAGGCATCGCTCCCGGTCGCCCGTCATCGCGTTCGCCGTCATCGCCACGATCCAGAGCACGCTGTCGCCCGCGGCCCGGATGCGCCGCGTCGCCTCGAAGCCGTCCATGTTCGGCATCTGTACGTCCATGAACACGACGTCGTAGGGGAACCGGCTCGCCATCGCGACGGCCTCGACGCCGTCGGCCGCGACGTCGGCGCGGCACCCCAGCCGCTCGAGCATCTTGAGCGCGACCATCTGGTTCACCGGATTGTCCTCGGCGACGAGCACCCGCGTCGACTTCTGGTGGATGGCGGGGGCGTCGGCGCGCGTGTCGACGCGCCGCTCGACGGCGGGCAACGACTCGGTCGGGCTCGCGCGCTCGTTGAGCGCGTGGCGCGTGAGGATCCGGTCGGTGGCGCGCCAGCCTGGCGCACGGGCGAGCACCGTCTCGAGCGCCGAGGCGAGCGTCTCCGGGCGGATCGGCTTGGTGAGATAGGCGTTGAAGCCCGCGTCGTGGAAACGCTCCGCGTCGCCGCGCTGCGCCGACGAGGTGCAGACGAGCAGCGACGTGGTGCGCAGCGGCTCGTCGGCGCGGATCGCGCGGCCCAGTCCTTCGCCATCCATCCCCGGCATCAGGAAGTCGACGATCGCGACGCGCACCGGGTCGCCGTCGCGCACCGCGGTGCGCATCAGCGCGAGGGCGGCGTCGCCGTCCGCGGCCGTGTCGACGCGCATCCCCCACGCGCGCAGCCATTCGCGCATGAGCTGCACGTTGATGGGGAAGTCGTCGACGACGAGCGCGCGCACGCCGTGCAGCGATGCGGTGGGGAGGAGGTCGGGGGGCGGGCTCGTGTCGATGGGCAGCGGGAGGGTGAACCAGAACGTCGAGCCCTCACCCTCCACGGAGCGGGCGCCGATCTCACCGCCCATCAGCTCGACGAGGCGGCGGCTGATCGAGAGGCCGAGGCCGGTGCCGCCGAAACGCCGCGTCGTCGAGAGGTCGGCCTGCATGAACGGCTGGAACAGGTTCGGCAGCTTGTCGGCGCCGATGCCGATGCCGGTGTCGGTCACCTGGAACGTCAGGCGCGCGATGCCATCAACGACGGCGCCGTCGACGGCGAGGACGACGTGCCCGTCCTCCGTGAACTTGATGGCGTTGCCGGCGAGGTTGAGGAGCACCTGCCGGATGCGTCCCGAGTCGCCGATCACGCGGCGCGGCGCCGCCGGGGAGAAGTTCACCACCAGCTCCAGGTGCTTCTCCATCGACCGCGGCACGAGCAGCTCCGCGACCTCCGACACCGCCACCTGCAGGTCGAACGGGATCGGCTCGATGCTGAGCTTCCCCGCTTCGACCTTGGAGAAGTCGAGGATGTCGTTGATGACGCTCATCAGGAGCTGCGCCGACCTCTTCGTCGCCTCGACGTACTGCCGCTGCTCGGTGGTGAGGGCGGTGTCGGCGAGGAGGCTCGTCATGCCGAGCACACCGTTCATCGGCGTGCGGATCTCGTGCGACATCATCGCGAGGAATTCGCTCTTCGCGCGCGCCGCGGTCTCCGCCTGCTCCTTGGCGGAGATGAGCGCCGCTTCCTCCGCCTTGCGTCGCGTGATGTCGACGACGATGAGCGTGAAGTAGCGCCGCCCCTGCACGTCGAATTCCGACCGGCGCACTTCGACGGGCACCGCCGTGCCGTCGCCACGCCGGCCCACGGCCTCGCCGAGGCTGCCGTCGGGGCGGAGTTCTGGCGGCTGGGCGATGAAGTCGCGCCCGTCCTCGAAGAGCGCGCTCGCCGGCGTGCCGAGCAGCGACGCCGCCGGCCGCGCGAAGATGCGCTCGCTGGCCGTGTTCGTCCGCGTGATCGAGCCGGCCTCGTCGAGCAGCAGCACGCCGTTGGGGGACGACTGGATGAGCGCGGCGAGCGTCTCGTCGCGCAGGCGCAGTTCCTCCTCGGCGCGCCGGCGCTGCTCCCGCAGGCGCCGTGCCGAGCGGATGCCGCGCCACGCGGCGAGATTCGCCAGGATGATGCCGATCGCGAGCGTCCAGTAGATGTCGCGCACGATGCTGTAGAGTTCGAGCGCCTCGTCGCGCTGCATCTCGAACGAGACGCCGATCTCCAGCGGGTCGAGCCAGGCCCAGGCACCGACCACCGCGACGCCGCGGGCGTCCGTGTAGCCGTCCACGTTGACGCTGCTCCCGCCCCGCACCGCGTCGGCGACCGACGTGATGAGTGCGCCTTGCGGGGTGACGAACCGCATCCGGAGGGCGGCCGACTTCCCCGCGGGGATGAGCCCGCGCCGGACGAGGTCGACGTCCCATCGCGTGTCGGTGACGGCGCGCCCCGTGCGGTCGAACGCGAACGCATCGGCGCTGCGCCCCGTGCGCTGGTCGGCGAGCACCTTGTTCAAGCGCAGGGCGGGGTCGAGCACGAAGGCGACCACGCCATGGGTCGTGGCGGACGCGTCGCGGATGGGGCTGGCCGAGAAGAAAGCGGCCCGCCCGGTGCTCCCCGCCACGAGCGTGGGTGTCGAGAGCGCCGTCTCGCCCTGCAGCACGCGCCGCACGAACGCGGTGTCGGCGGCGAGCGTGCGCGCGGCCGCGCTGTCGTCGGTGGCGACGATGCGTCCCTTCGCGTCGAGCACCACGAGTCCGTCGTAGCGGCCCGAGGCCGTGAGCGGCACGAGGCGGAAGGCGAGCGCCTTCAGCGCCTCGGCGGCTCGCCCGGCGGGCGCTTCGGCGACGGCGCGCGCCTCCGGCAGGGCCGCCGTGGCCATGACGCCACGTCGCTCACGGTCGGACAGTCGGTCGATCGCGTGCCGGACGGTCGCCAGCCGGGACTCGAGCAGGTCGGCCGCGACGTTCCGCGCGCGCTCCTGCGTCTGGTTCACGAAGTAGAGCCCGAGCAGCAGGTAGGCCAGCGTCAGCCCGAGCAACACCCCCCGTGGGACGACGAGGCGCGCGTGCGACAGCGCAGCGATGGGCGAGGGACGGGAGAACGGACTCACGGGTGCGCGGCGGCGGTGACTCGGACGATGGGTACCAGAGGATCAACGGAACGTCGCGAACGGCGGCCACGCTGGGGACACACTCTCGTGCCCGCTCTACAACAAATATAGCATCGGCTGCGTATCAGTCCCACAGGCAGTTACTTTTCACGATTGGCGGTGCGACGAAGCTCCGGCCTCTGGTTCGACCCTCGTTCGTCTCCGGGATGACCCTGATCCGTGCCTCTCGCGGCCCGTTCCGTCGGGCCGCTGCTGTCTCTGCCACCGTCGTCGTGGCGGGCGCGCTCGGCTGCGCCCCGCCGTCGACGATCGGGGGCGCGCCGTCGGTCGCCCGCACCGCGTCCACGGTGTGGCATGCCCCCGCCGACGCGGGACGCGCGCCCGAGGGCGCCGCGTCAGCGCCGTCGGTCACCGGCCCGGTGCCGCTCCCGGCGTCGGCCCGCGACGGCATGTCGCTGGCCGACCTCGTGTCGGTCGCGCTCGACCGGAGCCCGCTGACGCGCAACACGTGGGCGTCGGCGCGCGCGGCGGCGGCGGGGTACGCATCGGCGAGCGGCAAGTGGCTGCCGAACGTGTCGCTCGACGCGAGCGGCGGCCCCGCTCGCGCCATCTCCGCGAATCCCGCGTTCCTCCCCACGGATCGCACGCTCACCACGGCGACACTCTCCGTGCAGTACCTGCTCTGGGACTTCGGCGCGCGGGGCGGCACGCAGCAGGCGGCGCATGAGGCGCTGTACGTGGCCGACTTCACGCACAACAGCACGGTACAGGCGGTCGTGCTGGCCGCCGAGGGCGCCTACTTCAACTTCCAGGCGAGCCGCGGCCTGCTCGACGCGGCGCGGGCGACCGTCAAGACGGCGCAGACGAACCTGGCCGCCGCCGAACGGCGCCATGACGTCGGTCTCGCGACGATCGCCGACGTGTTGCAGGCGCGCACCGCGCTGGCGCAGTCGGAACTCGCCGCGCAGACGGCGGAGGGGAACCTCGAGGCGGCGCGCGCCCAGCTAGCCCTCGCCGCGGGGCTCAAGGCGAACGCGCCGTTCGAGGTCGTCACCGACACCGGCAGCGCGCCGCTGCTCTCGCTCGCCGAGAACGTCGACTCGCTCATCGAGCGCGCGATGCGCGACCGCCCCGACGTCGTCGCGGCGCGAGCGCTCGCCCGCCAGAGCGAGGCGCAGGTGCGCGTCTCGCGGTCGCTCACCCTCCCCACGCTCACGCTGGGGGGCGCCAATGGCCAATCGTTCTCGAACATCAACGCGCTGCAGGGCAAGACGTACGCGCTGAGCCTCGGCGTGTCGGTGCCGCTGTTCACGGGCACGTCGCGCGACTACGACCTCGCGGCCGCGAAGGAGAACGCCGCGGCGGCGATCGCGCGCGCCGAGCAGGCGCAGCTGCTGGCGGCGTCGCAGGTCTACACCTCGTACCACACGCTGCGCACGTCCACGCAGCGCGTCACCACGGCGGCGAAGCTGCTCGCGAGCGCGACGCAGTCGGAGGAAGTGGCGCGGGGCCGGTACGCCGAGGGCGTCGGGAGCATCCTCGACCTGCTGACCGCCCAGAGCGCGCTCGCCGACGCCCGCGCGCAGCACGTGCAGTCGCGCTGGACCTGGTATCTCGCCCTTGCCCAACTCGCCCGGGATGTCGGCGTGCTCAGTCCGCGCGGCGATCCGAACCTGGCCATGCGCCCCGATACCGCGGGGAGAAACGATCGATGACGACGTCCATCCGCCCCATCCTGCTTTTCGGCGCGCTGCTCGGCGCGGCCGGCTGCAAGAAGCCGTCCGCGCCACCGCGTCCCCCCGTGCCCGTCACGGTCGCGACCGCGGAGCGGAACGTCGCGCCTTTCCTGATCACCGCGAACGGCATCGTCGAACCGATGCAGACGGTGGCCGTGCAGTCGCAGGTCGCCGGCGTGCTCACGTCGGTGCGGTTCAAGGAAGGCGACGACGTGAAGGCCGGGCAGATCCTGTTCGAGATCGACCCCGTGCCTTACCGCGCGGCGCTCGCGCAGTCGAAGGCCGTGCTCGAACGCGACCGCGCGCAGTACGAGAACGCGAAGCGCGATGCCGACCGCTACGCCTCGCTGGCGACGAAGGATTATGTGACCCGCTCGCAGGCCGACCAGGCGTCGTCGAACGCGGCCGCGCTCAAGGCCGTCGTCGACGCCGACAAGGCGACGGTGGAGGGCGCGCAGTTCAGTCTCGACCAGGCGACGATCCGCGCCCCCGTCGCCGGGAAGACCGGGAGCCTGCTCGTGCGACAGGGGAACGTCGTGCGCCCCGGCTCGGTGACGCCGCTCGTCGTCATCAACCAGATCCATCCGATCCTCGTGCGGTTCGCCGTGCCGGAGTCGCAGCTCGCGCAGGTGCAGCTGTACGCCAAGAAGGGCGACCTGAAGGCGTACGCGCTCGCCGGCGGCGCGGCCACGCCGCGCCGCATCGAAGGCACGCTGAGCTTCGTCGACAACGGCGTCGACACGACGACGGGCACGGTCACGCTCAAGGCGCGCTTCCAGAACGAGGAGAACCTGCTCTGGCCGGGGCAGTTCGTGCCGGCGCAACTGGAGCTGTTCGTGCAGCAGGACGCCGTGCTCGTGCCGACCCCCGCGGTGCAGACGGGACAGGACGGCACCTTCGTCTTCGTCGTCGACAAGGAAGGGAAGGCGCAGATGCAGCCCGTCACGGCGGGGCGACAGATCGACGACCGGACGGTGATCGAGAAGGGGCTCTCGGGCGGTGAGCAGGTGGTCGTCGATGGACAATCGCGCCTCACGGTGGGCGCGAAGGTCGAGGTGAAGACGATCGGCGCGCCGACGGCCGAGGCGGCCGTCGCGCCGGGGGCGCCCAAGGGCGCGGTGAAGGCGAAGAAGGGATGAACTTCACCGCGCTGTTCATCCGCCGGCCGGTCATGACGACGCTCGTCATGGTCGCCGTGCTCGTGTTCGGCACGCTGGCCTACCAGTCGCTGTCGGTGAGCGACCTGCCCGCGGTGGACTATCCGACGATCGTCGTGAGCGCGTCGCTCCCCGGGGCGAGCCCCGAGACGATGGCGGCCAGCGTCGCGACGCCGCTCGAGAAGCAGTTCACGACGATCGCCGGGCTCGACAACATGACGAGCACGAGCGCGCTCGGCGCGACGAGCATCACGCTCCAGTTCACGCTCGACCGCAACCTCGACGGCGCGGCGCAGGATGTGCAGAGCGCGATCAGCACGACGCTGCGCAACCTGCCGCCGGGGATCGTGCCGCCGTCGCTGAGCAAGCAGAACCCGGCCGACCAGCCGATCATGTACATCAACTTCCGTTCGAAGACGATGCCGTTGTCGCAGCTGGACGGGTTGATCCAGAACGACGTCGCGCAGCGGATCTCGACGGTGAACGGCGTGGCGCAGGTGTCGATCCTCGGCACGCAGAAATACGCGGCCCGCATGCAGGTCGACCCGCGCAAGCTCGCCGCGCGCAGCATCGGCATCGACGAGGTCGCCAACGCCATCTCGTCGCAGAACGTGAACCTGCCGACCGGCGTGCTGTGGGGGCCGAACAAGGCCTACACAGTGAATGCGAACGGGCAGCTCATGAATGCGGCGCAGTTCAACGAGCTCATCGTCGCCTACCGCAACGGCGCGCCCGTGCGGCTGAAGGACGTCGGGCACGCCATCGACGACGTGCAGAACAACCACCTCGCGGGGTGGTACTACGACACCCACGAGTATGCCGCGGGCGCCCGCGCCATCTCGATCTCGGTGCAGAAGCAGCCGGGGACGAACACGGTCGCCGTCGCCGACGCCGTGCACGCGCTCATCCCGAAGCTGCGCGCCACGCTGCCACCCTCCGTGGTGTTCGAGATCTTCTTCGACCGCTCGGCCGGCATCCGCGACTCGGTGCACGACGTGAAGGTCACGCTCGCCCTCACGATCGGGCTCGTGATCCTCGTCATCTTCCTGTTCCTGCGCAACGTCTCGGCCACGGTCATCCCGAGCCTCGCGCTGCCGATGTCGCTCGTCGGCACGTTCGCCGTGATGTACATGCTCGACTTCAGCCTCGACAACCTGTCGCTCATGGCGCTCACGCTCGCCGTGGGGTTCGTCGTCGACGACGCCATCGTGATGCTCGAGAACATCGTGCGCCACATGGAGATGGGGAAGAAACCGATGCAGGCGGCGCTCGACGGCGCCGCCGAGATCGGCTTCACCATCCTGTCGATGACGCTGTCGCTCGTGGCGGTGTTCATCCCGCTCCTCTTCATGAGCGGCATCGTCGGCCGGCTGTTCCGCGAGTTCGCCGTGACGATCGCCGTGGCGATCCTCGTCTCGGGCGTGGTGTCGCTCACGCTCACGCCGATGCTCGCCTCGCGCTTCCTCAACGAGTCGCGGCTGCACGGGTCGCACAACTTCATCCTCGACGCGTTCGAGCGGCTGTACCAGTGGGCCTACCACGCCTACGGCACCTCGCTGCGCTGGGTCATGCGGCACCGTCCGGTGGCGATCGTCGCGAGCTTCGTGACGCTCGTGCTCACCGGGGTGGCGTTCCAGTTCGTGCCGAAGGGGTTCTTCCCCTCGGAGGACCAGGACCGCATCTCGGTCACCACGGAGGCCGCGCAGGGGACGAGCTTCGACGAGATGGTGCGCCACCAGAAGGCCGTGATCGCCCTCGTCGTGCAGGACACCGAGAACGTCGACGCCCTCATCTCGAACGTCGGGTCGGCGTACGGCGGTACTTCCGCGACACCGAACCAGGGGCGGTTCACGATCCGCGCCAAGCCGCGGAAGCAGCGGCACATGTCGGTCGACGAGATCATCCCCGTGATGGCGCGCAAGCTGCGCCAGGTGCCGGGGATCGCGACCTACCCGCGCAACGACCCCGTCATCCAGATCGGCGGGCGCGCCGGCAAGGGGCTCTACCAGTACACGCTCACCGGCGCCGACCTGCAGGTGCTGTACAAGGCGGGCGCCGAGGCGGAGACGAAGCTGCGCACGGTGCCCGAGCTCACCGACGTCACGACCGACCTGCAGATCGCCAATCCGCAGGCCTCCATCGAACTCGACCGCGACCGGGCCGCCCTCTACGGCGTGACCCCGGAGCAGATCGAGAGCGCGCTCTACAACGCCTACGGGTCGCGTCAGGTCTCGACGATCTACACGGCGAACGACGAGTACTGGGTGATCCTCGAGCTGCTCCCCGAGTTCCAGCAGGACCTCTCGGCGCTCGACCTGCTCTACGTGCGCGCGAAGACGGGGAAGCTCGTCCCGCTCTCGTCGGTGACGCGCAAAGCGCAGTCGCTCGGCCCGATGCTCGTGAACCACACGGCGCAGCAGCCGAGCGTGACGATCTCGTTCAACCTCCGCGCCGGCACCGCTCTCGGCGACGCCGAGGCGGCCATCGAGCGCACGATGCGCGGCCAGCTCCCCGAGGGTGTCTCGGCGGGGTTCTACGGCGCGGCGCAGGTGTTCCAGGACACGCAGAAGGGGCTGCTCGCCCTCTTCATCATCGCGATCTTCGTCATCTACATCGTGCTCGGCGTGCTGTACGAGAGCTTCATCCACCCGCTCACGATCCTCTCCGGCATCCCGTTCGCCGCGTTCGGCGCGCTGCTCGCGCTGCTGCTCACGCACACGGAGCTGACGGTGTACGCGTGGGTGGGCGTGATCATGCTCGTCGGCCTCGTGAAGAAGAACGCGATCATGATGATCGACTTCGCGACCGAGGCCGAGAAGCAGGGGAAGAACGCGCGCGACGCGATCCTCGAGGCGTGCCTCGTGCGGTTCCGTCCGATCACGATGACGACGATGGCCGCGCTCGTCGGCACGCTCCCGATCGCGCTCGGCGCCGGCGCGGGCGCCGAGAGCCGCCGGCCGCTCGGCATCACGGTGGTCGGTGGGCTCGCCTTCTCGCAGCTCATCACGCTGTACGTGACGCCGGTGATCTACACCTATTTCGACGACCTTGTGCACCGGCGCCGCCGCCAGGCCGAGGTCGCCGCGATCGCCCCCGTACCGGCGGGCGCGCCGCAGGGCTGAGCCCTTCGCGGCACGGCCCGGCGCGCGAGTCGCGCGCCGTGCCCCGGATCCACCACTCGAGCAGTCCTTTCCCCCCATCGAGGAGTCGACGGATGATCGTGTACGGCGCGAAGGAATTGGCGGACGCCATGCGGACGGTGCGGAAGAACACCGTGCAGGTGGCCGAGGACATCCCGGAGGAGCAGTACGATTTCGTCGCGGCGGCCGGCACGCGGTCGGTGCGCTCGCAGCTCGCGCACATCGCGTGGGGCCCGGCCCTGTACTATGACGTGCATCGCGACAAGCACCTCTCGACGTTCCAGGGCTACGATTTCGGCGCGCTGATGGCGAGCGCGGCCGCGTACGAGGGGAAGGCGCGGACGAAGGCGGAGCTGATCGCGCTGCTGAAGAGCGAGGGGGAGGCCTTCGCGGCGTGGGTCGAGGGGCTGACGCCGGCGTTCCTGAACGAGACGTTCACGGACGGGATGGGGCAGCACCCCAAGACGCGGTTCGAGAACCTGCTCGGGGCGAAGGAGCACGAGATGCACCACCGGGCGCAGCTGATGCTGTTGCAGCGGATGGTGGGGGTGGTGCCGCACCTGACGCGGGAGCGGCAGGCCCGGGCGGCGGCGCGGGCGGCGGCCGCGGCGGCGGCGCGGCAGTAGGGCGTCCCGTTCAGCGAGAGGTTGTAGAGGTGCGGTGCGGTCGCTAGGTTTCATAGTCTGTCCGCGAAAGCGGCGGACGGGACGTAGCGCAGTCCGGTAGCGCACCTGAATGGGGTTCAGGGGGTCGCGGGTTCGAATCCCGCCGTCCCGACTTTGCCAGACGATTGTTTCACAACGACTTGTGAACTGCCCCAGCCTCGCGACCGGTCCCCGGCGCGAGGCTGGGGACGTTTTGGGAGACGAATCGTCGGTGGAGGATGGGCGCCTATCCGTGATCGGCGTCGGCGCTCCCGGCACGCATGGCCGCCGCTTTCGCCGCGCCCGCGCCCGACGTACACCGAATGATGGCGCGCTATGGTATCGGCGCGGTCACGCGCACCGGCACGCTCGCGTCGCCGAGGCTGGCGTCACGACCGAGTGCGCCGTATGCGCCGGATCCCCAGCACCACATGTCGCCGGCCGTCGAGAGACCGCAAGTGTGAAACTCGCCTGAGGCGAGCGTCGTGAAGCTCAACCCTCCGGCGACCGGCGTTGGGATGGCACGCCCGCGTTGGCCTCCCGTCCCGAGGTAGCCGCGGAAGTTGTTTCCCCAACAGTAGGCCGCGCCTGCCGCAATGAGGGCACAGACATGAAAGGCGCCGGTCGTCAGCGATGTGAAATGCAGGCCACCGGCCACCGGGATCGGAGCGAAGGCGACGACGCTCGTGTCGTTGCCTAACTGTCCGTATCCTCCGTACCCCCAGCAGTACGCAGCACCTCCGGCGTCAAGTCCGCACGTCGACTCTGCCGTTGAACTGATCAGCGTGAACGCCGGCGAGTCGGCGACGGGCGTCGGCACGACGCAACCACGCCCTATGAACCACTGCCAGTAGAACGTGCTGCAGTCGCCGGGAAGTTCAGGAATCGCATCGACCGTCCCTTCATCATGCCCCCAGCAGTACGGCTTTCCCGTCTGCGCGATCGCGCACTGGATGTCCCCGCCGCCCTCGGCGAGAGCACTGAATCGCAGCGACGTCTGTGCGGGGACTGGCTGCGCCGCGACGTACCCGGATTCGTGCGAACCGTCACCCAGTCGTCCGAAGTCACCGTGCCCCCAACAGAACGCTTGGCCCGAGGGCGTGAGGGCACACGACGTGCCGTAGCCCGCCGTCACGGACCGAAAGCGGTGGCGCGTGTTCACGCGTTCGAGGAGCAGCGGAGGCGGCGGACTGCTGGGGTCGACCACGTTGCCCTGCGTCTGACAGTAGGCCTCGCCCTGGGTGCTGAGCGCGCACAGTCTGGGACCCAACGAGATCGCGACGAACCGGACGGGGACGCCGTGCGCATCGAGCGTCGGCGGTACGCGGGTCGGAGGAGCCGGAACGAAGCCGCCCCACCAGTCGCCCCAGCACGCGATCTCGCCATCTTCGTGGAGCAGGCAGGTTCCGAACGCGCCGGACGCGAGTTGCGGGCGTGATGGTGCCGCGAGCTGAACGGTGTCCAACGGCGGCCCGGTGTCGACCGGGGGGATCTTCGACGTGTCTGCCGGAGAAGGCACTGTGTCCACGACCGTAACGACGCGCGTCGGCGATGCGTCCCGACACGCGGCGATCCAGCCCGCGAGCGCCAGGATACCCACGAGCGCCGTGGGCCGCCACGCAGCACGCGTGGCGGCCCACGCCAGGGCCAAAGTACGCCAAGCTAGCACGTCACGGTTAGCGCAGTTTTCGCCCGCACGAGGCCGCTCCCGAAGCTTGTCGGACTCCCGAGATAGGCCGCGCGCGGCGCCAGGCGGAGCATGGTGGGCGCTTGAGAGAATCGCACGCAACTCTCTGTCACCGTGTCACTACCTTGGCCGCCGCGCAGCCCTTCAGTCCGGCATCGTCCTTCGCGGTCGCCGTGGAGCGGACCGCGTCTCCGACCATACGTGCCGCGACGGGCGGCGTGATCGACAGCGAGCGCGCGCCGCTGCTGGAGGCTTTGGCGCCGGTCGACGTCGAGGTCGAAGACGTGCAGGCTGCTGCGAGCGAACTCGAGCCTGCGCACAGCCCGCAATTGGTCGGCTGCACAATCCCCTCCTTTGGTGGGTCGACGGCACTTGCGTCAGCAGGGCCGAGTCGTGCTCGCGCCGACGTTGCGAGGCCCATCCAGTCGCTCGCCGCACGATAATCACACCGGCGCCGAAGTGTGTGCGGCGTGTCCGAAAAAGGGCGTGGACTTGTTACTTCTGAGCGGCCCGCGCAACATGCGACGACAGTCACGTCGCCGAGTGCGGCGCGTCGCGGGTCGCTGATCGAGCCTTCGATCAGACGCGAGGCTGAGGCGGCAGCAAGATCACGCTTCCATCGGAATCCAACCGTAATGAAGCCATCGATGTTGGCTGCTCGTCATGCGATTCGTGTGAGTCTGCTGCTGGCGTGGGCTGCCGTCTCATGCACGGAACCCGGCGCACCACGCGTCACGCGGCTCGCACCGTCAGACGTGACGCGATGGGTAGGGCCAAGCGTCGCACAGGCGCTCGACGCTCAAGGACATTTCGTCTTTCTGGAGTTGCCAGCATTTAGTGGAGACGCTGCCCCCGCCTTTTGTGCGCCGCCTCGAATTCTACAGGGCTCACTCCGCCGAGGTGACTGTGACGTCGTGTCGGATTGTAGAAGCCCTCGATGTACGCAGCCAAGTCCGTGAGCGCCAGCTCGCGGTTCTTGTAGATGTGCTTCTTGATGCGCTCCTTCTTCAAACTACTGAAGAACGACTCCGCGACGGCATTGTCCCAGCAGTTGCCCTTCCGGCTCATGCTTGGTTCCAGCCGGTGGGAGCGACAGAATCGCCGCCACGCGTCGCTCCCAAACTGGGTCCCTTGGTCCGAGTGAATTAAAGTGCCGCGCGGCCGGCGCTCGCGCACCGCCCTCAGCACGGCGTTGAGGACAAGCTCACGATGAATCGTCGGCGCGGTAGCCCATCCGACAATTCGGCGCGAGAAGAGGTCGAGGACGACGGCGAGATACAGCCAGCCCTGCCACGTCCGGATGTACGTGATGTCCGTGACCCAGGCGACGTTCGGGCGTGTCGTGGTGAATTGTCGCTGGAGCAGGTTGGGAATCAGGACGGCCGGCTTGCCGACCGCCCACCGCCGCACGCGATAGCCGTGGAGCGCGCGGAGATCGTTCGCTCGCATCAGCCGAGCCACGCGATGCTTGCTGCAGGTCTCACCGGCCTCGCGCAGGTCCAGGAAGACGCGAGGCGCGCCGTAGATGCCGTGACTCGCCGTGAAGGACGCGCGAATCAACCGCAGCAGCCTCGCATCTTCCTGGGCGCGCGTCGAGAGCGGGTGCTGGCACCACTCAGAGTACCCGCTCGGCGCCACCTCAAGCATACGACACATGAGCTGCACCGGGAACTGATCACGATGCGCTTTGATGAACCCGTACGCCGAGCGGACGCGCCCGGCACCCCGTCGTGTGGACATCGGTCTCGCTCTCCGTGAAAGTCCCGGATGCTAACGCCTGTCCACTAAATGCTGGGAACTCCATCTAGGGGAATCTGGGGAAACCGCAATCCTCGAAGTGCTCTCTGACACAAGAGTAAGAGCAAGCTCCAGCGCACTTGCGACCTCCTGTATTTTCTGAATGGGGTTCAGGGGGTCGCGGGTTCGAATCCCGCCGTCCCGATGTTCACGTCAGTCCAGCATGCAGACGGGTCGCCGAGTGGCGGCCCGTCTGCATTTAACCGTGTGAGTGGTTCGCACCGCCGCGCAATGCGCATCAAGACGCAACCACCACCACCGTCGGTTAGCTGGCGCCGCATCGCGCAACCTATACGTTAGTTCGTAGGCGCAATCTCGAACGTGCGTCTCGGCGAGCAGCGCACCGCGCGCCGATCGCGCCCCTCCGAGTTCACGTAGATGGTGGCGCCGAGGTCCTGATCCACCGGATACGATTGCACCGCCGTCCGCCGATCAGTTGCGGATGGATGTAGCTACACAGCCACGGAGGGTTTTCCGATGACGGAAAGCGATCGGCTGCAACACGGAGGCGCGGTCGGTAGCGGCAACCCGACGCTCGACGCGAGCGCCGCGGACGACGATGTCGTCTGCTACTGCGGCCTCTACGAGAAGTGCCCGGTGTGGAACATGATGTCCACCGACGAGCGGCGCGTCTGCAGCGCCGACAAGCGGATGAGCGCCGAGTACCTCTGGCGTCACCGGCTCAGCGGGAACTGAGCGGGACGCGCGGTTCGACCGTCCGCCGCGGCGCGACGTCGCGGAACGGTGAGTCCCGCGCTCACCCCTTGTCCTTGCACCACACCTTCGTCGCCTGATCGACGGCGGCGCGCATCGCGTCGAACGCCTGCCGGATCTCGGCGCCGCCGCTCGTCTCACCGAGCCCGCGCTCGATCGCGCTCGCGGAGATGCCCAGCGTGGAGTCGGCGCTCCGCGAGTCGGCGCACCCCTTCGATTTGCTCGCCAGTACCAGCTGGTTGCGAGCGAGCTGGAGCGTCGCGGCCGCGACGTACGCCCGTGAGTCCTCGTGCGAGGCGAGACTGTCGGCCAGCATCAGGAACGTGACGGCGCTGCGCTGCTTCGCGGCGGCGGTGTCGCCGGCGGCGCGGAGCAGCGTCACCCCGCGGCCGATCGCGTAGCTGCGCACGAGTTCCACGCCGTCACCGGCGCGCGGCGCGCGCGCGATGACGTGCTCCGCGCTGTCGGCACGCCCCTCCTCCAGCAACAGCTCGGCGAGCTGCAGGTACTGCGTGGTGAGCGTCGAGTCGCGCTTGAGCGCCTCGTGGGCCGCCCGGATCGCCACCGCGCGGTTGCCCGCCTTGCGCGCCGTCGCGGCGGCGAGCACGTAGAGCTCCGGCACGTCGGGGAATCGCGTCAATCCCCTCGGCAGCGCCACCTGGCTCTCGCCGCCGAGGAGCTGCAGATACTGCAGGTAGATGCGCGAGTCGTCGGGATGCCGGCGCATGCCGCGGAGCGTCAACTCGAGCGCGCCAAGCGTGTCGCCCACCTGCCGGAGGGCCTCGATGTGGCGCGCCGTGTAGTTGGAGTCGGCGCGGAACGGCGCGTCGGTGCGCTCGAGCGAATCGCCGAGCGCGGCCGCGTCCTTCCACCGCGCGAGCGCGGCGTGGGCGCGGAACGCGAGGCGCGGCAGCCGCGGCTCCTCGGGAAAGCGCTGCTGCAGTTCACGCACGTCGGCGAGCGCGGCGGCGGGCCGCTGCAGGCGGAGCATCGCGTCGACGACGGCGACCTCCAGTTCGACGTTCTCCGGATCCATCGGGAACACCCGCGTCCACTGCGCGACGGCCTCGGCCGTCCGCTTCTCCGCCTCCAGCGCCTGGGCGCGCACCGTGGATGCGTAGACGGACGCGGTGTCGATCGCCAGCGCGCCGTCGGCGACGCGGCGCACGGAATCGGCCGGCGTCTTCACTTCGATGAGGGCGGCCATCAGGCAGCCGCGCGCGGGCACGGCGCGCGGGTAGGCGCGGATCGCGCGTTCCGCCTCACGGATCGCGGTCGCGCGGTCGGCGACGGTGAGCGCGTTCTCGCAGCGGCGGAGTCCGGTGAGCTGGGCTCGGGCGGCGGCGATCTCGCGCGCCAGTGCCTCCCCCGCCTGCGCGGCGGTCGACGCATGGATGACCGGGAGCGGCTGCTGCAGCCCCCGCTTGCGGAGCAGCGAGAGGCGCGTCGCGACGGTGATCGTGCCGCGCTCGACGCTCACCCGCCCGAAGACGACCTCGTCGAGGCGCATCTGCCGCGCGATGATGTGCAGCTCACCCTCGGTCAGGATGGCGTCGCGGCGATACGACGAGGTGACGAGGAAGTTCTCGAGCCGGTAGCGCTCGACGAGGTCGACCGCCTTCGCGTCGATCAGCCTCGCCAGCCGTTCGTGCGCGACGTCGGCGACCTGCCGTGCGTCGCGCGCCGCGCGCGGCGTGCTGTCGGATCGGAGCGGTGCGATGAGCAGCGATTGGCGCACGAACTCCTGCGCACCGGCCCGAGCGGCATGCACGGCCACCGCCGCGAGGGCGGCGAGCACGTGCACGGCTCCAAGCAGGCGGCGCTTGTTCACTCTCGAAGTCTCGCACCTCCCCGCGCGCGGAGCAATGCGAGGCGCCGCCGGCGGCTCCCGCCCGGCGGACGCGCGCTCAGAACGGCGCGCGCAGCGAGAGGATGTAGTTGTGGTTCGCCGTATGGAACGCCGACACGGCGATCTGCACGCCGACACCGACGGTGAGGCCGACGGCCTCGGTGACCGGCAGCCGGCCGATCACGACCCCCGGAGTCAGGAAGGTTTGCGACTTGCCATCGTTGCGCCCGCCGGAGAACCAGGCCTGGTTCACTTCCAGTTCGGGCCAGACCTTCTCGAGCGCATGGAACTGGAACGTGTGGTTCCAGATGTACGTGCGTCCGATGGCGGAGGTGCTGCCCACGGGCTCCGTCACGCCCAGCGTCCCTTGGATGTCGAAGTCTCCCCATCCCTTGCCGTACGCGACGGTGGGCGTGACGATGGCGCGAGGCTGGCCGTTCCCCTCGGTCGCGGTGGGGAAGCTCGAACTCAGGAACACCGTGAGGATGTAATCGCCGTGCGCCTGGTCGGCCGCGAGGAGCCGGTACTTCACGAGCAGTTGCGCGTCGCCCCAGCCGTCGCTCACGGCGGGATCGCCGTGCGCCACGTACGAGGGGATGCCGAAGATGATCTCGACGTCGTCGAACGGGATGAGCTCGAGCCCCTTCGTGTTGCCGAACGTCGTCGTGTACGGCATGCCGGGTCTCGCCTGCGACCAGTCGATGTCGTAGCGGAGTTCCTGTTCGAGTCGCGGCGTGGTGGTGGCGATGGGCGTCAGCCAGTGCGGCTGCTCGGCCTTGTTGCGCTCGGAGCGCCGGATCCAGCGCGTCCAGAAGCTGCTGTTGTCGGAAGCGGCGGCGTGGTCGCCCTGCGCGAAGACAGTGCCGGGTGCGGCCAGCAGCAGCGCGGCGCGGAGAATGAGACGTCGGAGAGGGAGGAACACGTCGTGCGGCCCCTGTCGGTCGAAACTGGGCGTGGCCGGTCGCTGCGGCGGCGCGCGCGGGCGATCGACCTGCGAACGACGAATATTAGCGCGTTAGGGACGTTTAGGGAATATCAGGTAGATCAGCGGAATCACGGGGCCGCTCGGCCTCCCTTCGCGATCATCACCTCCGTGGACTTCACCACGGCGAACACCTCGTCACCGACGCCGAGTGCGAGGCGTTCAGCCGAGGAGCGCGTGATGATGGAGACGATCTCCTGATCGCCGACCTGGATGCGCACTTCCGCCATCACGCCGTCGACGACGATGGACGAGACCCGCCCGCGCAGCCGGTTGCGAGCGCTGATCTCGAGCGCGCCCATCGGGTCGTCGAGGTCGGCGGAGGGCACGCGCGAAGCCAGCAGCTTGGAGCGCGAGAAGAGCCACTTGTGCCCGAAGCGCGTCGCGGGGAGCTGCCCAGAGCGCGCGAGATGCTGCACGCGCTTGACGTGCAGGTGGAGCAGCTTGGCCGCTTCGGCGGCGGTGATGAGGTCATCCATACGGACTGCATTCTACCACAACCATGGCGCGACCGGAGCGGGGGCGATGCGACACGAACGTTCCAGGGCGCCGCCGAACGGCGCGCGCCTGCGCTGGTGGCGTGGACCGCGCGTCGTAAGTTTCGAGTGCTGCCAATCGCACCGGGACTCCATGGATCTCAAGTCGCACTGGGAGACGGTCTACCACACGAAGGGCCCGGACCAGATGAGTTGGTTCCAGCCCGAGGCGCGACTCTCCCGCGAACTCATCGAACGTGTCGCGCCGTCGCGTGAGGCGCGCATCGTCGACGTCGGCGCCGGTGCCTCGACGCTCGTCGATGGACTCTTGGCGGCGGGGCACCGGCACATCTCGGTGCTCGACCTCTCGTCGGCGTCGCTCGAGATGGCGCGGACACGCCTGGGGGCGGCGGCCGATGCGGTCACCTGGATCGAGGGCGACGTGCTGACGGTGCCCTTCGCCGAGGGGTGCGTGGACGTGTGGCATGACCGTGCGGTGTTCCATTTCCTCACGGCGCGCGCCGATCGCGAGCGGTACGTGATGCAGGTGCGCCATGCGGTGCGGCCGGGCGGGTTCGTGCTGGTCGCGACGTTCGCCGAGGATGGACCGCAGCGGTGCAGCGGGCTGGACGTCGCGCGCTACTCGCCGGAATCGCTGCACGCCGAATTCGGCGAGGCGTTCCGCCTCGTGGAGAGCGAGCGTGAGCAGCATCGCACCCCGTGGGGGGCGCCGCAGTCGTTCACCTATTGCCTGTGCCGGCTGGCCGATCCTTCACCCCTGCGAACACACCCATGACGCCCATCCGGTTGACGTCCGCCCTCCTCGCCGCGGCGCTCGCCAGCTCCGACAGCGTACGGGCCCCGACGCCCGCCGCGCCGCCGCGCACGATCGCCGAGCTCGAGGCACGCATCGCGCGCGTGCTCGACAGCACGAAGACGCCGGGGATGGGGCTCGCCATCGTGCGCAACGACAGCGTCATCTACACTGGCGGCATCGGCCGGGCGCGGGTCGCGCCGCCCGCCGCGGCGACGGCGGCGACGCTGTTCCGCATCGGCTCGACGTCCAAGTCGCTCGTCGCCATCACCGCGCTCGCGCTCGAGCGCGAGGGCAAGCTCTCGCTGCAGGATCCGATCAAGAAGTACCTGCCCGGGTTCTACTTCCGCAATCCATGGGAGGCGACGGACCCGGTGCGCATCGTCAACCTGCTCGAGCACACGAGCGGATTCGACGACAACTCGCTGATGTCGTACGCGAACAACGACCCCACGCCGCTGACGCTCGAGCGCGGCCTGGCGCTCGACTCGGCGACGCGCGTCTCGCGCTGGCGCCCGGGCACGCGCTTCTCGTACTGCAACACCGGCCCGGCCATCGTCGCGCGCATCATCGAGGTGATCGAGGGGAAGCCGTTCGAGCAGGTGGTGCAGGAGCGGTGGTTCACCCCCATCGGCATGGCGACGGCGACGTACATGCGCCCCGACACGACCAAGGTGCCGGTGGCGACGCTCTATCACGCGGACGGGATCACCCCCGTGCCCTACTGGTACGTGTTCGTGCGTCCGGCCGGGGCGATCAGCGCGTCGGCGCACGACATGGCGGCCTACGTGCGCTTCCTGCTCGGGCGCGGCACGATCGACGGCAAGACGTTGCTGCCGCCCGAGGCGATCGCGCGACTCGAGCGGTCGGAGAGCTCGATCATGTCGCGTGCCGGGCTCACCGTCGGCTACGGGCTGCACATGTATCGCGCGGCCGACACGACGGGGTTCGTGTGGACGGGGCACGGCGGCGCGGTCGAAGGCGGGCTCTCCGACCTGAGCTACCTCCCCGACCAGCACCTCGGCTACGCGTTCCAGATCAACACGGGCGATGCCGGCGCGGTGCGCGAGATCGCAAAGGCGGTGCGCGGCTTCCTCACGCAGGGGATCACCCCGCCTCCGCGGCAGCCGCGAGTGGCGCTCGCGGCCGCGACCGCGGCGCGCTTCGGCGGCTGGTACCGGGGCGTGTCGCCGCGCACGCAGCACCTGTACTTCTCGGAGCGGTTGCTCGACCTGAGTCACATCACGTTCACCGACTCCACGCTCCGGCTCGCGCCGCTGATGGGGAAGGGGAGCGAGTTCGTGCCGGTCGGTGAGCGGCTGTTCCGGCGCCGCGGCGAGCCCGTCGCGACGTTGGCTTTGGTGACCGACTCCGCGAACGGCCGCGCCGAAGGCACGGAATCGTTCGGCAGCCGGCTCGGCGGATCGACGCAGCGGGTGTCCGCGCTCGACGCGTTAGGCAGTCTCGGCGTGGCGGCGCTCTGGCTCGCCGGCGTGGCGCTGTCGGCGATCGTCACGCTGTTCGGCGCGTTGCGCTGGATCGTGCGGCGCGTGCGAGGCAGGGCCCAGGTCCGCGCGGCGGTCGCGACGCCGTGGCGTCTGGCGTTCGCGTCGACGCTGCTCGTGTGCGTAAACGTCGTGCTGCTCGGCGCCGGCTCGGGGGAGGTGCGGTTCCTCGGGAATCTGACGGCGTTGAGCGCCACGCTGTGGGCGTCGGGCGTCGCGTTCGCGGTGCTGGCATTGATCGGCCTTGTGGCGGCGTTCCGCTCGAAGGCGGCGTCGTCGAGGTGGGACAAGATGTCGCTGGTGACCGCGCGCGCGGTCTGGGTGCTCAATGGCGTCGCCGCCGTGTACCTCACGCTCGGGGGATACATCGGCTGGCGCACGTGGAGCTGAGATGGCGGCGTGACGGGAGCGCGGCGCCTCCGGCGCTGCTGCTCGATTTCGCGGTCGCGTGGTGCGTGGGTGGAGTGCTGCGGCGCACGCTGTTCGCCGCCATCGCCGGCTCGCTCTGGCCGTTCCCGCCGATGCCCTGGTTCGAGCGGCTGGGGCTCATCGCGTTCGGGTTCATCGGCGGGGTGCCCGGGGTCGTGCTCATCGCGATCGGCATGCGGCTGCTCATGGCCAGGCCGCGGCTTACACCGATCCTCGCCGCCGCCGTCCGCTGGTGCGGATTCGCGCTCGCGTACTCGGTGGAGCTGTTCATCTTCCTGAGTTGGGGCACGTACTACAGCACGCGGGAATTCCTGAACGCCGATCTGCTGGCGCTGTTCGTCCGGAGTCCGACACAGGTGTTCGACCACGTCGCGCAGATCGCGCCGGTGGCCCTCGTGGTGGTGCCGGTCGTCGCCGGCGCGGTGCTCGCCCTCACATGGTACCTCCGCCGATGGGTCGACACGTGGCCGGCGCGCCGGACGAGAGCGCTGGTGCTGTCGGTGGGCGCGACGATCGCGCTCTCGATGGTGGTCGCCATGGTCGCCGAGCCGGCGCGCAGCCGTAGCGAGGACGCCGAGGCGTCGCACGACCTCTTCCTGAGCGTGGCCGCCGCGCAGAGCGGGCCGACGGCGCGCATCCTCGCCGACCTGCTGCACGTGGTGTCGAACGCGGAGGACCGCCTGTCGTCGTGGCCGGCCTCCGTGACGACGCCGCGGCCGGTGATCGACGCCGCCGCGTGGGCGCGCGGCATCGACGCGGCGAAGGCTCACCGATGGAACGTGATCGTGGTGATGGTCGAGTCGATGCGGGCCGACGTGCTGACGGTGCTTGGCGGCCGGCGCGTCGTGATGCCCACGGTGGAGGCGATCGCGCGCGACGGCGTCGTGTACGCTGACGCCGTGACGCCGGCGTCACACTCCGACTACGCGACGACGTCCGTGCTCTCGAGCCAGTATCCGTTGCGCACGCCGACGTTCGCGCCCTTCCCGGCGCGACCGCCGTATCCGCGCGTCCTGCCGTGGGACCTGCTCCGCCCGCTCGGCTACCGCACCGCCGTGTTCAGTTCGCAGAACGAGCACTGGCAGGGGATGTACGACTTCCTCAACACCGGGAACGTCGAGCACTTCCTGCACGCGGAGACGTACCAGGGCGACACGTATGTCGACTCGCTGGACTTCGGCTTCTTCAAGTGGCTGAAGGAGAACCGGCATGCCGGCAAGATCGACGACAGCGACACGATCGACGAGGCGATCGCATGGACGGACAGCATCGCGCCGGGCGCGCCCTTCGTGGCGTACGTCAATCTGCAGTCGAGCCATACACCGTATCGCCAGCCGCTCGACGTTCCTCCGCGGTTCGGATCGGGGCGCGTCTCGTTCCGCATCGTGTTCGGCAAATACCCCGCCGATTCGGCGGGAGCGGTGCGCGACCTGTACGACAACACGCTGGCGTACGCCGATGCGCAGCTCGGGCGGCTCGTCGACGCGCTCAAGCAAAGCGGACGGTGGGACTCGACGGTGATGGTCGTCCTCGGCGACCACGGCGAGGGCTTCTACGAGCATGGCTTCGGTGCGCACGGGGGGTCGCTGTACCACGAGGTCACGCACGTCCCGGTCGTGATCCATGCGCCGGGGTTGGCGCCTCGCGTCGATTCGCTGCCGGCCGCGTCGATCGACGTCTTGCCGACCGTGCTCGGTCTGCTGGGGCTGCCCGCGCATCCCGGCTTCCAGGGGATCGACCTCGGCGATTCCACGGCGCGCCGCCATCGGCCGCAGTACACGCTCGCCGAGACCGGACTGGCGACGGAAGTGGCGGTGGAGCAGGACGGATGGAAGCTCCGGTTCAACCTGTTCCACTCCGACATGCAGCTGTTCGACGTGCGGCACGACCCGTTCGAGACGCGCGATGTGAGCGCCGAGCATCCGGTGCAGCAGCACGCGCTCCTGAGCACGATCGGCGTGTGGTGGGCGACGCAGATGCGGTATTACAAGGGGATGCCGGCCAATGCCGCGTATTACGCGCCGGTGTTGCGGGCGCGTGCGGCGGTGGTGCCGCCTTGAGCGGTGGGGCTCGACAGTGGCGAGGACAGAGGAAAAGAGAACGCCACCGCAACTGCGGTGGCGTTCTTGTGTTCAGTGCTGAGGCGAGGAGGCGGGCGGCGGATCAGCCGTCGTGGCCCGAGTCGTGCTTGTCGCCCTTGTCGTGCTTATCGCCCTTGCCGTGCTTGTCGCCGTGACCCTTACCTTCGTGGTCACGTTCCTTCTCGCACTCCTTCTTGTCGTCGTCCGACTTGCACGTCGTCGGCGTGGAGACCGTCACGGTGACGGACGCGGTGACGGTGATGGAGGCGACAACGTCAGTCGCGGACACCGTAAAGGTGCCGGCCGACGAACCCGCGGTGAACAGGCCGTTGCCGTCGATCGTGCCGCCCCCGCTCACTGCCCACGTGAGCGCGGTCGGGTCCATCGCGGCCGCGTTCGAGTTGAGCGCCGTGTACTGCTGCGTGCCGCCCGACGCCACCGTGGCCGTGGCCGGTGACAGCGAAGTGAGCGGTGCGACCGTCACGTGCGAGAGCTTGCCGCCGACCGTCGCCACCTGAGCATTCGGTGCAGTGGGGCGCTCGCCACAAGCCGCCAGCAACAAGGCGGTGCCAGCGACTACGAGAAGGTTACGGTTCATCGAACTGCGCATGCCGCCTCCGGGGGAAGAGTCGCACACAGGATACCCCCAACGTAACACTCCTCGATGTGCGCTGCGTTACGTGATTCCAAGCAAGGTCTGACGGTGTACTGACTCGTTACAGCGATCGGGCATCTTCACCCGTGATAGGTCCCGGGAACGAGTACCGACCGGTCGACCTGCTCGATGGCGGTGCGCCCACAAAAGGCCATGGTCAGATCGAGTTCGCGGTGGATGATCTCCAGGGCCTTCGTCACGCCGGCCTCGCCCATCGCGCCGACGCCGTAGTTGAACGCCCGGCCGATGTACGTGCCGCGCGCGCCGAGCGCCCACGCCTTGAGGACGTCCTGTCCCGAACGGATGCCGCCATCCATGTGCACTTCGATGCGCGACCCGACGGCGTCGACGATCGCCGGCAGGGCGCGGATGCTCGACTCCGCGCCGTCGAGCTGACGGCCGCCGTGATTGCTCACGATCAGCGCGTCGGCGCCCGACTCGACGGCCAGCCGCGCGTCCTCGACGTCCTGGATCCCCTTGAGGATGAGCTTGCCGCCCCAGCGCCGCTTGATCCACTCGACGTCGGCCCAGCTGAGCCGCGGGTCGAGCTGGCTCGACGACCATTCGGCGAGCGACGTCATGTCTCCGACGCCGGCGACGTGGCCGACGATGTTACCGAACCGCCGGCGCTTCGTGCCGAGCATGCCGAGGCCCCACCGTGGCTTCGTCAGCATGTCGACGATGTTGCGGAGCGTGGGCTTCGGAGGGGTGGACAGTCCGTTCCGGAGGTCCTTGTGCCGCTGGCCGAGGATCTGCAGGTCGACGGTGAGCACGAGCGCGCCGCAGCGGGCGGCCTTGGCGCGCTCGATGAGGCGCTCGATGAAGCCGCGGTCGCGCATCACGTAGAGCTGGAACCAGAAGGGCGCCTTCGTGTGCGCCGCGACGTCCTCGATGGAGCAGATGCTCATCGTGCTCAGCGTGAACGGCACGCCGAACTTCTCGGCGGCGCGCGCGGCGAGGATCTCGCCGTCGGCGTGCAGCATGCCGGTGAGTCCGGTGGGGGCGAGGGCGACGGGCATCGCGACGTCGACGGCGACCATGCGCGTCGCGGTGGTGCGGTGCTCGATGTCGACCAGCACGCGCTGGCGGAGCTTGATGGACGCGAAGTCGCTCTGATTGGCGCGGTAGGTGGACTCGGTCCAGCTCCCCGAGTCGGCGTAATCGTAGAACATGCGCGGCACGCGCTTCTGCGCGAGACGGCGGAGGTCTTCGATGTCGGTGATGACGGTCATGGATGGCGTCCGGCGCAGGCGTGGGTGGCGCAGGGAGTCTCCGCTGGATGGAGGGCGATGTCAATCAGTGGCCGCCGGCGGCTCGCGGCCCTGCAGGGGTGGGGTCAAGGTGTGATGCACGTCACGCGCGTCACAACCGAGCGAACGACCGGGTATGCGCTGTCATGATGAGCGAGCGTGGGCGCACGACGCAGTTCAGCCGGCGGGAGTTCCTCGCCGCGGTGACGATCGCGACGGGATTTCCCAACCTGTTCCCGGTCCCGCACCGCGCGGCAGACGGCTGGGACGTATACATCATCGACTTCAACGACATGGGGGAGCGTGTTGGCCGGGTCCACGTCCCGAAGGTCGTGAAGACGGAGGCCGAGTGGCGTCGGACACTCACGCCGCTCGCCTTCGCCGTGACGCGCCTCGCCGACACGGAGCGTCCTTTCACCGGCGCCTACTGGAACCTCCATGCGACGGGGATCTTCCGTTGCGTGTGCTGTGGTACCGCGCTGTTCCGCTCGGCGCACAAGTTCGACTCGGGCACGGGCTGGCCGAGCTTCACGGAGCCGATCGCGAAGGAGAACGTGGTCGGTCCGCGCGCGCTCAACCCCGGTGCCGAGGCCACCGAGGTGACATGCCATCGTTGCGATGCGCACCTTGGCGACCTCTTCGATGACGGGCCGGCGCCGACGGGGCTCCGCTACTGCATCGACTCGGCGGCGCTGCGGTTCGTCAAGGCAGGCTGAGCCGCAGCTTGCACGGGTTACGCCCGGCGTCGCGCGCCAAATAGACGCAACTCTGACGCGCCGGCCACAGCATTGGACTCGCCGAAGCGGGCCCGCGCGCATCCGCGCGGCTTCCCGCCCCGGCAGCAGCGATCGTTCTCACCTTTCGCTCGGAAGTCACCATGAAACGTCTGCTCTTCGTCATTCCGATCGTCCTCGCGGCGTGCGGCACCGCGCCGACCGAGTCTCGCGAACAGCTGGTTCCGCTCGCATCGAGCGCGAGTGCGAAAGGCGGTGGAAGCTGCCAGCTCGCGAACGGCAACTCGGCGAATCAGGGCTTCGATCAGTACGGCTACAATCGCTGCGCGCACCTGTTCAACGGGACGTTCGCCGGCTACTGCGCGGCACGCGGCGCGGCGCCGGACTGCGGCGGCGTGGACGGCTCGACGACGCTCATCATGAAGTGGAACGAGGAGTGGGACCGCGGTAACGCGACCTCGTGGAACGACGGCCCGTACGACGCGTACCTCGACAACGAGACTCGCGGCCACTATCTGGACGGCACCGCGTTCAGCGAGCACTTCAAGACGCGGTGGGATGCCGGGTGCGTCGCGTCCGGCGGCGTCGTTTCCACGAACGGTGGCTCCTGCATCTGGGGCGCGTTCGAGGTGCTCATGGACCAGGGGACCGAGGCGGGCGCGCACGTCTGGTGGACCAAGCTCACCCCGGCCGGCTACGGCAACTAGCGCCCGCGCCGTTTGGAAGTTCGAGGTCGACGACACGCCGCCCGAGAGCATCCGCTCCCGGGCGGCGTTCGCCGCTTCTGCGCACCCAAATCCGGACGGCTTCGCGCGCGATCGCCGCGCCTTAACGCGCGTGGCAGCGGGGCGTCTACCGGAGGACGTGCCGAGACGTTCGGAAGGACCCTCCGTGCGACGACGCGGACCGTCCCGTGGCGCGTGTTCCGTCACATCCCCCTGATCCAAACCGTGCGCGCCATCGCCCGTCGTTCGATCGTTCCGCTCCTCTGGCTCGCCGCCTGCGGCCGGCTCAAGGAACCGACCGCACTTCCGCTGCCGAGCGCGCTCGACCACGTGGTGGTGGACAGTGTCGCGATCGGGGCGCGCCTTGATATCGGGGTCTCCGCGGCGACGCGCGTGCAGGTGCGTTACTGGACCAACGAAGGGGACGCTCCGCTCGAGGTCGTGGCGTCGCTGTCGCCGTCCGACAGCGAGGTGGTCCTCACGCGCCTCGCCCACGGCCGGACCTACCAGTTCGCGGCGAGCGCGCTCACGGCCGACGGCCGGGCCGGGCCGGCGACCGCCGGCCAGTTCACAACGCCCGCGCTCCCGGCCGACCTCGCGAACATGCGCTTCGACGCGACCGGGAGCGCGACCGACCCGCTGCTGATGCTCGAGGTGCGCGGCACCGATGGATTCAACGGCTTCGTCGCCATCGATACGCGCGGCGAGGTCGTGTGGTACTACCGCACGGAGGGGGTGCCGCAGGGCAGCACCCGCCGCGCGAATGGGAACTTCATCCTCAACGACCTCGGCCACGGACTCCGCGAGGTCACGCCGAACGGCGACGTGGTGCACACGATGGAGAGCGACGCGACGGGGATCATCCCGCACCATGACGTGATCGCGACGCCGTCGAACACGCTGCTGTTCATCGCACACGACGAGCGGGTCGCGTCGAACGGCGCGTCGATCGCCGGCGAGGCGATCTGGGAGTGGGCGCCGGAGAGCGGTGCGCTCCAGAAACGCTGGAGCGCCTGGGACTGGCTCGACCCGTCCACCGACTGGGGGGACCTGAGCTACGACGGCGACTGGCTGCACGGGAACTCGCTGTCGATGGGGCCGCACGGCAACGTCCTCATCTCGTTCAACTTCCTCAGTCAGGTCGTCTCGATCGCCCCGGACTTCTCGCGAGTCGAATGGCGCCTCGGCGGCGCGCGGAGCGACTTCGCGCTGGACACGGGCACGGTGTTCAGCGGCCAGCACTCGGTGACGGAGCCGGCCGAGGGACACGTGCTGATGTTCGACAACGGGCGTGCCCGGCAGGACGGCGCGAAGTACACGCGCGGGCTCGAGCTGCAGCTCGACACGGTCGCGCACCGGGCGACGACGGCGTGGGAGTTCCGGCCCGCGGCGGCGATCTTCGCCCCGTATCTCGGCACCGCGCAGCGTCTCGCGAACGGCAATACCGTGCTCTTCTTCGGCACGGCGAACGGGCCGTTCGCCGACCAGATCGCGAGCGGTCCGATCAGTGGCTATGAGGTGACGCCGGCGGGCACCGTGGTGTGGCATCTCGACGTGGGGAACGCGCTCTCGGTGTACCGGGGGACGCCGCTGCCGTCGATCGGCGGGGAGAAGGACGCGCCCTGAAGGCGGAGCGCTAACCGGCTGAACGGTGGCCACCTTCGGGGGCGGTCTGTACATTCTCCGAGCGTGCCCCCGTCCCACCGACGTCTTCCCCACGGCAAGTCGAGGCGCTCCTGATGGACGCTGGTCTGCGTGATCGGATCCAGGCCGCCCTGGGCGACGCCTACGTTCTCGAGCGAGAACTCGGCGGCGGGGGGATGTCCCGCGTGTTCGTCGCCCGGGAGACGGCGCTCGGCCGTACGGTCGCGCTGAAGGTCCTCTCCCCCGAGTTGGCCGCCGGCATCAGCATCGAGCGTTTCAACCGCGAGATCCAGGTCGCGGCGCGGCTGCAGCATCCGCACGTGGTGCCGGTGCACTCGGCCGGTGCGGTGGATGGTCTGCCCTATTACACCATGCCGTTCGTCGAGGGGGAGTCGCTGCGCCTGCGCCTCGCGAAGGATGGCGCACTCCCCCTGCGCGACGTCACGACGATCCTCCGCGACGTCGGTCGCGCACTCGAGTACGCGCACGGGCAAGGCGTGGTGCATCGCGACATCAAGCCCGACAACGTGCTCATGGCGGGGAGTTCGGCGACGGTCACCGACTTCGGCATCGCCAAGGCCATCTCGGCGTCTCGGACGTCGGTGCCGGGCGGCACGCTGACGTCGGCGGGGACGAGCATCGGCACGCCGTCGTACATCGCGCCGGAGCAGGCGTCGGGCGATGCGAACACCGATCATCGGGCCGACATCTACGCGTTCGGCTGCATGGCGTACGAGCTGCTGAGCGGACGCACGCCGTTCGGGGACCGCCCGCCGGCGAAGCTGTTCATCGCCCACCTGTCGGAGAAACCGGAACACATCGCCGAGCATCGTCCGGAGACGCCGCCCGCGCTCGCGGCGCTGGTGATGCAGTGTCTCGAGAAGGAGCCCGACCGTCGGCCTCAGAGTGCGGCCGAGATCCTGCACGCGCTCGACGCCGTCTCGAGCAGCGGCGGCCACGACGCGACGCCGGTCGTCGCGCTGGCGACGCGGCGCAACCTGGGCAAGGCGCTCGCCATCTACGCGGTGAGCTTCATCGCGGTGGCGATCCTGAGCCGCGCGGCGATCATCGTGATCGGGTTGCCCGACTGGGTGTTCCCGGGCTCGCTCATCGTGATGGCGCTCGGGCTGCCGGTGATCCTGTTCACGGGACTGGTGCATCACCAGGCGAAGCTGGCGCGGATGCAGGCGACGCTGACTCCCGGCGGCCGTCCGACCCAGCATGGCACGGTGGCGCAGATCGCGCTCAAGGCGAGCCCGTGGATGACGTGGCGCCGCACGGCGATCGGCGGCGCGTGGTCGGTGGGGGCGTTCGTGGTGATCGTGGGCGCGTGGATGTTGCTGCGCGCGCTCGGCATCGGCCCGGCCGGGTCGCTGTTCGCGGCGGGGGCGCTGAAGGCGAACGATCCGATCCTGGTGAGCGACTTCAAGAGCCCGGCCGCCGACACGGGGCTGGGCGGCGTGGTGACCGAGGCGCTGCGAGGCGAGCTGGCGCAGTCGAAGGCGTTGACCGTGGTGCCGACGGCGAAGGTGCGCGAGATGCTCGGGCGGATGAAGCTCGACGCCAGCACGCGGCTCGATTTCAACCGCGCGCGCGAGATGGCGACGCGCGAGGGGATCAAGGCGATCGTCGACGGCGAAGTGCTGGCCATCGGGGGGAGCCGCGTGATCCAGGCGAACCTCGTGGCGACGCAGACGGGCGAGGTCCTTGCCTCGTTCAAGGAGTCGGCGAAGACGGAGAACGACGTCGTCGGGGCGATCGACCAGCTCGCCCGCGACCTGCGCGAGCGGGCGGGCGAGTCGCTGCGCAACATCCACGCGACGCTGCCGTACGAGCGGGTCACGACCGGTTCGCTCGAGGCGCTCCGCAAGTTCGTGGAAGGGCAGCGCGCGTACGACGGGGGCGACGTCGCGCGCGGCCGCGCGCTGCTCGAAGAGGCGGTCGCGCTCGACACCAGCTTCGCGATGGCCCTCCGGAAGCTCTCGGTCTCGTACCTCAACGAGGGCGGGCAGTCGGAGAAGGGGTTCGCCCTGCTGCAGCGGGCGTACGACCACCGCGAGCGGCTGTCGGACGAGGAGCGGTTGTCGCTCGAGGGCTACTACTTCACCAGCGGGCCGAGACCCGACGTGAACAAGGGGATCGCGGCATACGAGGCGTTGCTCGAGCTGGCGCCGGACAACCAGACGGCGCTCATCAACCTCGCCGTCAGCTACGAGCAGCGCGGCGAGTGGAGCAAGGCGGAGGCGCTGCACCGACGCTCGATCGCGCTCGACACGCTCACATGGCAGAGCCAGGTGGGGCTGGCGCGATCGCTGGCGAATCAGGGGAAGTTCGCCGAGGCGGAGAAGGTGATCGCCGACGGCACGCGCCGCCTTCCGCGGTCGCGGCCGGGATTCACGCTCGTCCTTGGCGGCGTGTTGTGGACGAACGGCCAGGCGGATTCGGCGGCGCAGCTGTTGGCCGCCCGCGCCACGGACGCGGCGACGCCGTTCGACAAGTCCTCGCTGATGAACGAGCTGGCGCAGGTCGAGCTGGCGAGAGGGCGGCTGGCCGCCGGCGAGCGAGCGACGGCGTCGGCGGTGGCGATCGCTCGCGACGGCGGCGCACCGGGGATCGCGCTCTCGTTGGCGCTCGGCTCGGTCGTCCGTGCGGCGTGGTACAAGGAGGGGGACAAGGCCGGCGCGGCGCGGCAGCTCGACGAGGTACTCAAGGCCCATCCGGTGGCCGCGATCGGCGCGATCGATCGTCCGTTCACCGATCTCGTCGACGCGCAGCTCATCGTCGGTCGCCTGGACGCCGCCAAGGCGACGCTCGCCGATTTCACGAAGACGTACGCGGCGCTCGGCAGCGTGCCCGACACCAACACGCGGGCGCACATCGAAGGTGCGATCGCGCTCGCCGAGAAGAAATTCGACGTGGCGGCCGCCAAGTTCCGCGGCCGGAGCATCGACATGGACTTCCAGTGCGGCACGACGTGCGACTGGCCGCAACTCGCACAGGCGTACGACCTCGGCGGCAAGCCCGACTCGGCGATCGCCGTGTACGAACGCTACGTGCAGGACAAGCATCTCCGGCGGATCCAGAACGATGCCCAGTTCCTCGGTCCGTCGCTCAAGCGCCTCGGCGAACTCTACGAGGCGAAGGGCGACCGCGACCGCGCGGCGACGTACTACGCGCAGTTCGTCGACCTGTGGAAGAACGCCGACGCGGAGCTGCAGCCGGCGGTGCGGGACGTGCAGGGGAAGCTCGCGAAGCTGCGCAACGCGGAGCCGGCGAAGAAGTAGCCGGTCGTCGCGCCGCCGCCGTGGTCGTAGGTAGCTTTCACGTCCCACGCCACCGCCACCCACGACGCGACCATGACTCCCGCAGCATCGTCACCAACGTCCTCCGCCGACGCCGCGGACCTCGAGCTCTCGCCTGCCGCGATGCGGGCGATGGGGGAGGCCGTGCTGGCGCGGTCGGTGGAGCATCTCGCCACGCTCGGCCAGCAACCCAGTCGCGGCGACATGGATGTCGCCGCATTGTGCCGGTCGCTGCGCGAGGGCGCGCCGGAGGCGGGGAGCGAGCTCGCGCCCCTGCTCGACCTGCTGTTCCGTGACCTCATCCCGCGATCGTTCACGACGCCGGGCGCCGGATACCTCGCGTACATCCCCGGCGGCGGCGTCTATCCCGCCGCGCTCGCCGATTTCATCGCCGACACGACCAACCGCTACACGGGCGTGTGGCAGGCCGCGCCCGCGCTGGTGCAGCTCGAGGCGAACGTCCTCGACTGGCTCCGCGACTGGATGCAGTTCCCGGCGGGCACAGCGGGACTGCTCACGAGCGGCGGCTCGATGGCGACGTTCAACGCGATCCTCTGCGCCCGTGAGCGGCATCTCGGTGCGGAGCTTCGGGCGGGCACGATCTACGCGTCGGACCAGGCGCATCACTCCGTGAGCAAGTCGGCGAAACTCGCCGGCATCTTCGCCGACCGGGTGCGCCTCATCCCGGTCGACGGCGAGTTCCGGATGCGCCTCGACGCGCTCGCGGCCGCGATCGCCGAGGACCGCGCGGCGGGACGCACGCCGTTCCTCGTCGTGTCGTCGGCGGGCACGACCAACACGGGCGCGGTCGATCCGCTCGATGCGATCGCCGACCTGTGCGAGCGCGAGCGGCTCTGGCACCACTGCGACGGCGCGTACGGCGCCTTCTTCCACGCGTGCCCGGAGCTGCGCCCGTTGCTGGCGGGGCTGCCGCGCGCCGATTCGCTGACGCTCGATCCGCACAAGGGGATGTTCCTGCCGTACGGGACCGGCGCGCTGCTCGTGCGCGACGGCGAGGCGTTGCGCGCCGTGCATTCGGCGACGGCCGGCTACCTGCCGCAGAATCAGGATGAATTCTACGATCCGGCGCAGTACGGTCCGGAGTTGTCGCGCGGTTTCCCGGGGCTGCGCGTGTGGATGGCGCTCAAGATCTTCGGGGCGGCGCGTTATCGTGCGGCGATCGCCGAGAAGAGATCTCTCGCCGTGTGGGCGGCAGAACGAGTAGCGCGCATCCCCGGCATCGTGATGGATGCCCAGCCGCAGCTGTCCTTGTTCGCGTTCCACCTCGAGTCGCCGGCGCTGGCGACGCAGGCCGCGCGCAACGCGGCGACGGCGGAACTCGTCGAGCGCGTGACGGCGCGCGGGAAGGTCATGATCACGGGCTGTACCGTCGACGGACGCTATCTCGCTCGCGTGTGCGTGCTGAGCTTCCGCACGCGGATGGCGGAGATGGAGACGTGCGTGCAGCACCTGGCGGAGGAGGCGGCGCGGCTGATCGCCTAGCCGCTGGCGCTCACCAATTCAGCCAGTACGACGACTTCACGAGCAGCGTGTTGGCCGGATGGAGCGCCATCAGGTCGCGCACGTCGCCACCGAAGTCGTTGTTCCCTTGCCCCTGCGTCGATCCCTGGCGTCCCTCGTTCCAGACGATGAACAGCGTCGATCCGGGGAGGTACTCCCAGCGGAAGACGAGGTTCGACTGGAACTCCTTGAAGTTGAAGCCGCCCGGCTGCGCCGACGTCGCGGCGTCGCCGTACGGTGCGTAGCGATCCGTGTAATTGACGGCCCTTGGCGTCGCCGAGAGCTGCCGCAGGTCGGTGAACGTGCCCTTCGAGACAAAGGGCTGCAGGTAGGCCTGAAGTGAGACGTCGGGGGTGAACGTGTAGTTCAAGCGCATCGTGACCGACGTCGTGTACTGGTCGAGGTGCGCGAACGTGTAGTGGACGATGTTCGCGGCGTCGGTCGTGTTGCCGTACCACTGGTTGTCGGAGATGTTGCGCGACCAGTTCACGCCGATCGACGAGCTGAAGCGACCGCTCATCTTGAAGTCGAGCTCGGGGCTGAGGCTCACCGAGGAGTTCCGGCCGACGCTGCCGCGGAAATAGTTGAAGAAGAGCGACGGCACGACCGCCTTGCGGTCGTCGCCCGAGACGCCGGCCCACGGCGCGATGTAGCTGTCCTGCCGCACGGCGGGACCGCCGCGCGCCTGCCGGTCGTCGTACGTCTCGCCGAGCTGGCCGATCGTGCCGCCCATGTGCCACGACCAGTTGTTCGTGAACGTGATGTGCATGTTCGTGTTGTACGCGGCCTCGAGCGGGAGGCCGTTCGTCGTCCAGTACTGCCACCAGTTGTTGTTCCACTGGAGGCGGTTGTAGTACTTCGTCGCGCGGCGGTCGAACCAGCCGACCCACGTGTTCCATGACTGCTGGTCGGCGCGGCGCAGGTAACCGAGGTCGTTGATCTCGAACCCCGCCGAACGGCGCTGGTACGCGCTCTCGAACATGAGGTGTTCGCCGCCGACCTTGCCGAACTTGAACTCCTCGGCGTCGCCACCGAGCGTGGTGCGCGTGGTGTCGAGCGGGAGTCCGGCGTCGGGACGCTGGAAGTAGTGCACCGCGTCGGTCTGCGTCGCGAGGATCGCCTGCCGGCTCCCCTCGAGTCGGCTCGCGTCGAGCGAGCCCGAGATCTCGTACCGGTTGGCGAGGAAGCGGTGGCGGAAATCGACGGCGCCCACGTACGCGCTGTTCGCGAGGTATGGCGACGACCATTGATCGGTGCCGCGGTTCACCGCGGTGAGCATGGCGCCGAACGCGCTGTTGCCGTTACGCAGGTCCTGCGTGGCGCGGATGACGGCATAGTTCGTCTGCGGCTCGTACGTCGTGTCGCGCACGCCGGCGGCCCGCTGGCTCACCGCGTCGAGCGCGCTCACCGTGAGACCGTCCTGGAAGCGCGCGAGCAGTTTGGCCGCGCCGAGGATCGTCGTCGGTTGGAGCGGCACCGTGTCGCCGTACAGGCCGGCGAGCTGCGGCGTGCGGCCGATGCGGCGGCTGTAGTACAGCCCCTCGTTGTTGCAGTTGACCTGGCTGCAGTTCACGTCGAAGCGGAAGAGGCCGGCGCCGGACACGAAGAACGGGCGCCTCTCGTCGAAGAACGACTCGTAAGCGGTGAGATTCAGCAATGCCGGATCGGCCTCGACCTGGCCGAAGTCGGGGTTCACCGTGGCGTCGATGGTGACGTTCGGGGCGACGCGGTACTTGAGGTCGCCACCGACGGTGAGGTTCGTCGACGTCGTGTACCGGTTGTCGATGATGCGCGACGACGCCTTGGCGACGGTGTAGGGCGTCCCCTCGAAGCGTCGCGGCGCCTCGAGGCCGGCGAGTCCGTGGAGCTCGCCGAATTGCGAGACGACGCCGGCCTGCGACTGGCGGAAGAGCGGCCAGCTCACGCGCTCCGAGAGCCGGTAGATGTCGCGGTCGATGGTGAAGCCGAACACGTTGTCGCCCGACGGCACGTAGCGCAGCTGCGAGAGCGGGATGCGGTACTCGGCGGTCCAGCCGAGGGAGTCGATGGTCGTGACGGCGTCCCAGACGGCGTCCCACGCACGATCCTCGCGGCCGTCGTCGTACATCGCCTGGTCCATCTTCACGCCGGCGGCGTTCACGCCGAACTCGTAGCCCGTGCGGTGGTCGTGGTACGAGTCGACGAAGAGCCAGATCATGTCGGACGGCGTGAACGTGTCGCGCCGCTCGAGGATGCGGATGATGCTGTCGGGGTGCGGGTCGTACGCGCGCACGAACACATAGAGGTTCGCGGCGTCGTACGCGACCTTGGCCTCGGTGCGGAACGTCGGTGCCTTCCCCTCCGTGGGGTTCCACTGGAGGAAGTCGGTGATCGGCGTCGCCGTGCGCCACACCGCGTCGTCGTCCTTGCCGTCGATCACCGGCGCCTGCGCCGCGCGGGTCGCGACGGTGCGCAGTGGCGCGGGCAGCGCGCCATGCTTCGCGACCGCCGAGTCGGCGCGGGCCTCCACGTTCTGCGGTGTCTGCATGGCGAGGGCCAGGGCGATCGAGGCGATGCCGAGCATGCGGGGTCCGGGAGAGGGGGGAGGTGTCGCGTTCGTTCCTTAGATGCACTACGGGCCGAAACGGTTGGAATGTTTCGGCCCGTGACGATCGGACACATGCGGCCTCAGCCGGCGGACGCTGCACGGCGGAAGGAACGACGATCACTTCCCGTGTCGCGACTCCTCGACGACGGTGAGCGAGTACGGGGGCACGACGATCGCGCCGGTCGCCGGAGCGATGCGCCTGCTCGGCGGCTCGCTACGCAGCGGCGAGCCGCCGGCGCCTGCGGAGCCCCACTCGTACTGCGCGCTGGAGTAGGAGAACACGATGCGCGTGCCGCCCCGCGCCGTGCCGCGCCCGCCCCCGTGATCGAGCGTGACGCGATACGAGCGCGCCGGATCCTTGTTCACGAGGAGCGTGGCGACGGTGCCGTCCGGACGCCGCACGACGTAAGGGCTGAGCAGCTCGTGGCCATCGCCGTCGCGTGCATCGCTCTCCGCGGCGTACATCAGATGGATGCCGGCGCGCGAGACCCAGTCGTGCAGCAGCATGCGTGCGCCGAAATACGTCGCCACGCGGGCGCGGATGTGTCGCTCGGCGTCGGCGAGGAAGACCATGTTGTTCCCCCAACCCTCGCACTTCGGCGACTTGTCGAGCCACGTCGGCTCCCATCCATATAGAAACGCGGCAGTTCCGCCGAGGGAGAGGAAGCGGCCCACGATGTCGGCGTTCAACAGCGCGCCTTCGATCCCCACCTGCGCGCTTCCCGCGAACGCCGAATACCCGTACTCGGCGATGACGCGCGGGATGCCGGCCGGCAGCCCGTCGTTCGCGATGCGGGCCAGCCGGTCGGTGAGCAGCGCCGACGCCGCGGCGAGTTGCGGCGCGGGCGCGGCGCAGATGTCGTCGAACGGATACCACTCGAACGAGAAGAAGGTGAAGTCTCCCGGCCGGCCGCGCGCACGCAGCGCGGCGAGGAAGCGCGGGATCCACGTATCACCCGCGCTGTCGCTCGGCCACGCGAACATCACGCGGCTCTCGAGCCCCTGGAACCCCGGGCCGCCGAGTGGCGCCGAGGGCCAGTCGGCGCGGATGGCGCGCGCCGCTTGCGCATAGAGCGTCGCGTAGTCTTCGGGTGTGACGAACTGTCCGTCGGGCTCCTCGCCCATCTCGATGCGCCCGACCGCGTAGTGCCGCCGGCGAAGGAAGCGGACCGCGGCGGCCGCGTCGTCGGGGATGCCGTAGAGCACGGGCACCGGCACCATCGCCGGCCGGCCGAACGTGAGTGAGCTGCGGAAGACGCGATCGAAGCCGGGCTGCTCGAGGTCGGTGTCGATGTCCTCGGCGCGGTGCCACGGATCGGTACTCGAGGCATAGGTCGTGGACTGCAGCGACGAGAGTGGGCCGTGTCGCAGTGCGTCGTGCATGCGGCCGTCGTCGAACGTGCCGACCTCGAGTTCGCGTATGACGTAGCCGGCCGAGTCGCGCGGGTCGGCCGACGCCGGGGCATGGCCGTACGAGCTCGCCGTCATGACGATGCGCACGAAGCGCGCGCTCACCGTCGTGTCGAGCGCGCGGAGCTCGACGCCGCCCTGGCCGGCGCGCTCGCGGCCACCGGGGAAGGTGACCCACCGTCCGGGAGGGTTCTCGTCCATGTCGTGCACATTCTCGCCTGCCCAGAATTGGACGCGGAACGCCGCGGCGTATGGCGACCCCCAATGGATGCGGATGGCGTTCACGGGCTGCGCGCGAGCGAGGTCGACGATCACCCATTGCGGCAACAGCGAGTCGGCCGTGCCCGTGAAGCGGTGGTCGAGGTAGGGGTTGCTCTTCCAGAACGTCGACGTGTCGCCGTCGTCGAGGCGGGAAAAGCCCGAGACGTCGTTCTCGTCTGTCGTGCCGCGGCGGGGGAGCCGGTAGCCGTGGGTGAGGAGGATCGGCGCGGCGGAGGTATCGAACGACGTCCAGTAGCCGCGTCGATGCGTCGGATCGCTCCATCGCCCGTTCGGGTTCCAGTGCCAGGCGCGCACGCCAAGTTCGGTGCGCAGTCGGTAGGTGGCCATGGAGAAGCCGACGGACTTCATCGCGCGGATGTTCGATGGCGTGAACAACTTGGCGACGACGCCGGCGCCGTGGCCGTCGATCCCCGCCCCGAAGGTGGAGCGCGGGTCGAATCGGTTCGCGACGTGGTCGGTGTGCACGGTGATGGTCGCGTCGACGACCGGGGCTTGGGCGCGCGCGGCGACGGCGGGTGCGAGCGCCGTCGCACAGGCGGCGACGAGCACGCGCGCGCGGGGGGAGCTGCGGGCCCGTAGCTGGGTGGCCACACGGATGACCCTCGAAGAAGGCAGGCGGCGGGACATCGGTGGGTCCGAGTGGTGGAGGTGCGAGGATAGTGCCATGCGGCACCCGCGCTCGCAACCGAGTTGGCCCGTCTCCGCGAAATGTGATAGCGTAGGGAAGTCGACGGCGTGAGCGAGCGGTCGTCGGTCGCAGCGCGCGCTCGGCGACCGTCGGCGCGGATCGCCCCTTCATCCCAGGAGTCGCATGCAGCGGAACGTGCGTTGGGTCGTGGTGCTCCTCGCGGTCGTCGCCTTCGGGCTCGGCGCGTACACGTACGCGAAGGTGCCTGAACACGAGACCATCGGTGCGGCGGCGCGCGCGGGGGAGAGCGGGCACTTCGTGACGCTGACCGACGGCGTGACGCACTACGACGTGGCGGGCCCCGATACGGGACGCGTGGTCGTGCTCGTGCATGGTTTCTCCGTGCCGGCGTACATCTGGGATTCGACGGCGCGCGCGCTGAGCGGCGCCGGGTATCGCGTGATCCGGTACGACCAGTTCGGCCGCGGCCTCTCCGACCGCCCCGATGTCGCATACGACGGCGCGATGTACGACCGCCAGCTCGACGAACTCCTCGATTCCCTGCACGTCGCGGGGCCGGTCGACCTCGCCGGCGTCTCATTCGGCGGTTACGTCACCGCGCATTACACGGCCGGGCACGCGGCGCGGGTGCGCACGCTCACGCTGGTCGACCCGGTGAGCGCCGGAGGCAAGTTGCCGTGGCTGCTCGGCGTGCCGCTGCTCGGGGAGTGGTTCTGGAACGTCACACAGCTGCCGGGCAAGGCGGAGAGCCAGTACGACGACTTCCTGCACCCCGAGCGGTATCCTACCTGGGCCGACCAGTATCGCACGCAGATGCGCTACCACGGTTTCGGACGCGCGCTGCTGCGGAGTGCACAGACGCTGTCGCAGGTGTCGTTCGACTCGCTCTACCGAGCGGTCGCGAAGACGGGGGTTCCCGTGCAGCTCATCTGGGGGCGCCAGGACCACACGGTGCCGTTCGAGCTGTCGAAGGTCGCGCGCACGGCGATCCCGTCCATCGAGTTCTTCCCCGTCGACTCGTCGGGGCACCTGCCGCACATCGAGCAGGCGGCGCTCGTGAACGCCCAACTCATGCGGTTCTTCGAGGCGCATCGCGCGCCGTGACGGCGCGCACGCGGGTGCTGGTCACCGGGGCCACCGGCTACATCGGTGGCCGCCTGGTGCCGCGCCTGCTCGGCAAGGGATACGACGTGCGGTGCGTCGCCCGCAATCCGGACCGGCTCGTGGGGCAGCCATGGCCGGGGGTGGAGATCGTCTTCGGCGACCTCGAGGACCCGATCGACGTGACCCGCGCCATGTACGGCGTGGACGTCGCGTTCTATCTGGTGCATTCGATGGCGGCCGGCGACGCGTTCCGCGAGCGCGACCGCCACGTGGCGCAAGTGTTCGGCGAGGCCGCGGCCACGGCGGGTGTGAAGCGCATCATCTATCTGGGCGGACTCGGCGACCCCGCGAAGGTGCGCAGCGCGCATCTGGTCTCGCGGCAGGAGGTGGGGCGCTATCTGGCGGCGAGTGGCGTGCCGGTGATCGAGTTCCGCGCCGCGGTGATCGTGGGCTCCGGCAGCGCGAGCTTCGAGATCATCCGCCACCTGATCGAGCGGTTGCCGATCATCATCGCGCCGACGTGGATCAACACCGAGTGCCAGCCGATCGGCGTGCGCTCGGTGCTGGAGTACCTGATCGAGGCGATCGATCATCCGACCGCGCAGGGGATCTACGAGATCGGCGGCGCCGACATCCTGAGCTATCGCGAGATGATGCTCCGGTACGCGCGCATCCGCGGGCTGCGCCGCTTCATCCTCTCGCTCCCCGTGCCGAAGCCCGAGTTCAGCAGCCGGTGGGTGGATCTGTTCACGCCGATCCCATACAGCATCGCGCAGCCGCTGGTGGAGAGCCTCACCACGAAGGTCGTGGTGCGTGACGACCGGGCGCGCACCACGTTCCGCGCGCAACCCACCGGCTACGACGAGGCCGTGAGGCTGGCGCTCACCCGCCTCGCCGAGGATCACGTCGAGACGACGTGGGCATCGAGTCTGTCGAGCCTCACGCACGACAAGCCCGAAGCCGACGTGCTCGGCTCCCACGAGGGGATGCTCCTCGATCGCCGCCTGCGGCGCGTGAAGGCGCCGCCGGCCCGGATGTTCGACGCGATCTGCCGGCTCGGGGGCGAGCGGGGGTGGCCGGCCGGCAACCTCCTCTGGCAGATCCGTGGGATCATGGACCGCATGGCGGGCGGCGTGGGGATGCGGCGCGGGCGCCGGCACCCGCGCGAGCTGCGTGTCGGCGATCCGGTCGATTTCTGGCGCGTCGAAGCGCTCGAGGAGCCGCATCTGCTGCGCCTCCGCGCCGAGATGAAATTGCCGGGGCGGGCGTGGCTGCAGTTCGAGGTGCTTCCCGACCCCGGTGGCGCGCGCGTGGAGCAGACCGCGTTCTTCGAGCCCGACGGTCTGCTCGGCTACCTCTATTGGTATGCGGTGCTCCCGTTCCACCGCTTCGTGTTCCCCGGGCTCATCGGGGCGCTGAAGAAGGAAGCGGAGTCGTCGGCCTGAGCGCCGCTCACCCTGCTCTCAGCTCGGTCTCGCGGCGCGGCAACTTGTGAAGCGCCAGGGTCGTTACCTTTCCGGGGTGCCGGCCGCGGCACGGTGCGGGAATCAGACCGTCGTCGCGACCGTCTCCAACCCAACATGACAGGGATATCGCCATGAAGCTCATCCATTCGCTGTTCGCCCTCGCGCTGGTGGCCGGCGCCGCCGGCGCCGCCCGTGCGCAGTCGCCGCACTCCGCGCCGCGCCAGGGCGCGCCAGGCGCGCAGGTGCCGAACACGGGCAAGGTCGTCACGGTCATCGACGTGCCGCAGTACACGTACATCGAGGTCGAGCAGGCCGACAAGAAGACGGTGTGGATCGCCGCCCCGACGGTGAAGGTGAAGAAGGGCGACCTGATCCGCTTCGACGTGCAGATGGAGATGAACGACTTCACGAGCAGCACGCTCAAGCGGACGTTCAAGCGCATCCTCTTCGTGGGACGCGTCACGCAGGCCACGGAGAAGGTCTAACCGGTCGCTCAGGGCTGGCGTCCCTGGGAGGAGCCGTGTCGTTCTCTCGTGTCCTACGCCTGCTGCGGTGCACGGGCGCGCTGTGCCTCGCGGGCACGTCCCTCGCCGCGGCACAGGCGGGACGCGCCCCCGCTGCGGCCCGTGCGGCGCGCGCCGTGTTCCTCGACCGCCAGGGCGTGATCCGCTGGAAGGACGACTCCGGCGAGGTGATGCTCTTCGGCGCGAACTACATCGTCCCTTCCGCGTCGGATTACCGCGCCCTCGGCTACCTGAGGGCCGATCGCAAGAAGGCCATCGACGACGACATGGCCCACTTCGCGCGGATGGGGTGGGACGGCATGCGCCTCACGCTCTGGGGCGACTGGGAGAACGCGGACCGTCAGGGCAACCTGCTCGTCAACGACCATCTCGACCTGTTCGACTATCTCATCGCGAAGGCGCGCGATCGCGGCATCTACATGCTGCTGAGCCCCATCCAGACGTACAACGCGAACTGGCCCGACGCGCTCCGCGACACGACGCCGCCCGGATTCTCCAACCACTACAAGCGGGAAGAGCTCGGCACCAACCCGGCGGCGATCGCCGCGCAGGCGACCTACCTGCGGCAGCTGCTCGAGCATGTCAACCCGTACACGCACACGAAGATCAAGGACGAGCCGGCGATCCTCTTCATCGAGATGATCAACGAGCCGGTGCACCATCCGGCCGACCTCGCCGGATCGGTGAAATACATCGACGCGCTCGTCGACGCCGTGCGCAGCACGGGATGCACCAAGCTGCTGTTCCACAACGTGAGCCAGGACTTCGCGATCACCGAGGCGATCACCAAGTCGAAGGTCGACGGCGTGACGTTCGGCTGGTACCCCACCGGACTCAACTCCGGGCACGAACTGCAGGGGAACTACCTCCGCACGGTGGATGCCTACGATCGCATGAAGGCCCCCGCGCTCGCGGCGAAGCCGCGGATCGTGTACGAGTTCGACTCGCCCGACCTGCGGACGGGGTACATGTATCCCGCCATGGCGCGCGCGTTCCGCGCCGTCGGCACGCAGTTCGCCACGATGTTCGCCTACGACATGCTCGCCACCGCCTCGCGCAACCTCGGCTGGCAGACGCATTACCTGAACATGGTGTACACGCCGCGCAAGGCGATGAGCGCGGTGATCGCGGCCGAGGAGATGCGGCGGCTCCCGCGCCTCAAGGAGTACGGCGCGTACCCTGGGAACACGCGGTTCGGCGACTTCCACGTGAGCTACGAGCAGAACCTGGGCGAGCTGGTCGCCGACGACGTGTTCCTCAACGCCGGCCCCACGCAGTCCGCGCCGCCACACCCCGAGCGGCTGCGCCGCGTGGCGGGGTACGGTTCGTCGCCCGTCGTGACGTACGAAGGGGAGGGGATCTACTTCCTCGACAAGCTGCGTGACGGCGTCTGGCGGCTCGAGGTGCATGCCGACGCCGTGCCGGTGGCCGATCCCTTCGTGATGCCCAGCAAGGACAAGATCGTGACGCGCGCCATCCCGCGCGCGTGGCCGATGCGCATCGCGCTTCCCGATCTCGGGGCGACGTTCAGCGTGACGCGGCTCGCGGGCACGCCACTTCGCACCCCCGCGGGCGCTCGCGCGGCCGACGGCGCGTTCATCGTCACGCCAGGCGTGTACGTGCTGAGCGCCAAGGGGCCGGTGGCGGCGAGCACGCTTCCGGCGACGGTCGGGCATCTCGCGCTGGCCGAGTTCCACGAGGCGCCGCCCGACTCCATGCCGCCGGTGGTCGAGCCGCTCGTGGCGACGGCGTACCCGACAGGCCACCCGCTCGAGTTGCGCGCGCGCGTCGTCACCGCGGAGCCGCCGGGCACGGTGACGCTCTCGCTCCGGGCGATGGACTGGGGCAGCTTCCGGCGCCTGCCGATGACGCGCACCGCCGGCTACGAGTATCGCGCCGTCGTCCCCGACTCGCTGCGCGAGGGGGTGTACGAGTACGCGATCTCGGTGCAGGAGGGCACGACGGTCACGACCTTTCCGGGCGGCACGCATCAGGCGCCGTGGGATTGGGACTGGCATGGCACTGGGCTCTGGCGCACCACCGCCGTGCGCCCGGGCACGCCGCTCCCGTTGTTCGAGCCGGCCGAGGACGTGCGGCGCCTGGCGTTCTCGCGCATCGGCGACGGTGGACGCGCGGGGATCTTCCGGCTCGTGTCGTCGCAGCGCTCCGGCGAGCCGGCATTCCGGCTGGAGCTCCCTACGGAACGCAACGCGACGGTCGACGATTACACCGCGTCGCTCGTCGTGCGCGACCGGTTGGCGGCGCGCGCGGCGGACCTCGGAGGCGCGACCGCGGTCGCGATCCGAGCGCGGGGCACGGGGCCCCGGCAGCAGCTCCACCTCACGCTCGTCGAGGCGGACGGGACGAGCTGGAGCGCACCCGTCGCGCTCGACAGCACGTGGAGCGACGTGGTCGTTCCGCTCTCGGCGTTCGCGCCGGCGCGCGGCGTGTCGCTGCCCATGGGCTTCCCGGGGATCTGGAACTACTGGATGTCGCCGGCGAGCGGGCGCGGCGGGCCGGGCGATGCCGTGCGCATCGCCGACGTAGAGCGACTGCAGTTCTCGGTGCGCCGGGACGCCGCGCCGGGAGAGCGCATGGCACCGTACGGCGCGGAGATCGAGTCGGTCGCGCTGCGTTTTCGCTGACCGGCCGCCGGTGGCCGGGCCTCCGCCGGGGCGACGCGGAGCGGGGCACATTGCGATATCTTTCAGGACACACATGGAGCGTGGGCGTGGCCAAACCGAATTTCAGCTTCCAGAAGCGCCAGCGGGAACAGGAGCGCGCCCGGAAGAAGCAGGAGAAGATGGACCGGAAGCGCGAACGCGCGGCCGCGGCACCCGACGAGCAGCCGCTCGACGAGGCCCCGTCGAACGCGGACGGCGACGACGCGCCGCCCTCGACCCCCGCGCCGTAGCCGGGACGGAATGACCGGCACTTCGCGTGGCGGTTCCGGCCGCCGTCCCCGTCGCGGTCGCGGAAAAGGGGCAGGCACGCCGCGACTCTCGCTCACCTCGGTGCCCACCGGCCGCGCCGCGTACGCCGAGACGCGCGTCTGGCTGCTCGCACAGCACGGACCCGTATGCGCCTATTGTGAGCGGGTCGTCGCCGAGCGCTCGATCACGCTCGACCACGTCACGCCACGCCGCGGCCAGACGGCCTACGACCGGCGCGACAACCTCGTGCTCGCCTGCAAGCCGTGCAACTCGGCGAAGATGGACAAGCCCATCCTCGCCTTCCTGCTCGGCAGTCGCAAGCGCGTCGTGGCACTGTACAAGTACGGCCGCCACCTGAGCCATCAGCTCGTGGAGATGGTCGACGACCTGCTGCCGCCCGACGAGCGTCCGGCATTGCCGCTGCCGCCCCACAAGCGCATCGCGCGGCGGCGGCCGAGCGCGCGCGAGATCCTCGGCGATCTCGGCGACGAGTCGCCGTATCACGGCGGTGAGACGGAGGAGTCGCCCTACCTCGATCACGCGGCCCCGCATCGCAAGACGCACGCCGCGAGGCCGGCGCACGCACCGGCTTCGCGTGGAGGGCGCCAGACGTCCGCTGCGAAGCCTCGCGAGACCGCGGCCGGCAGCGCACCCGCGCGGAAGCGGCGCCGCCGCGGCGGACGCGGGCGCGGATCGAAGAGCTAGCCCCCGCCAGCGGCATATCGTCCGCGACGGCGGCGCCGCCGCGCTCCGTGTCACCAACGCCCGGCGCGCCACAGACGACTTGCTTAGCTTTCGCCGACGCGCCGCCGCGTCCCGAAACGAGTCATTCCATTTCTTGGCGGTGTGTCATGTCGTGGCCCGAGCGCAGGTCGTCGAGCGGTCGCCGATCATTGCCGATGCTGTTCGCGTTCGCGCTCGTCGGGTGCGGCGGAACACATGGTGGCACGGCACCCGCACCCGCGCCGACGCATCGCGAGCTCACCGTCGAGCAGCAGGCGATGCACCTGCTCAGCCGCGCCGCGTTCGGCCCTCGCCCGGGCGACCTCGCCGCGGTGGCGCAGTCGGGCCCCGACGCCTGGCTCGAGCGCCAGCTGCACCCCGAGGAGATCCGCGACGACGCGCTCGACGTGGCGTTCGGCGAGTTCCCGGTATGGAAGGAGTCGGCGCGGGCGTTGGCCGAGCGGAACCCGCCGCAGGATCTCTTCATCCGAGACCTGCGCAAGGCGCGCGGCATCGCGCCGAACGCGCCGTTCACGATGACGGCCGACGACAGCGCCGCGTTCAAGACGATCAACGTCCGCGCGAACGCGCTCGTCAACCAGTTCCAGGCGGCGAAGGTGGCGCGCGCCCAGCTCTCCGAGCGGCAGCTGCTCGAGGTGATGACCGACTTCTGGGAGAACCACTTCTCGGTGTACGCCGGGAAGATGCCGACCCGTTTCACGCTCCTCGAGTGGGACCGCGACGTGATCCGCCCGCGGGCGCTCGGACGGTTCCGCGACCTCCTCGGCGCCGTCGCGCACAGCCCGGCGATGCTGTACTACCTCGACAACTGGCAGAGCGCCGCCGACGCGCAGCACCTGACGCTCACCGAGTACCGCGCGATGCAGAAGGCCGGCGGGCGCCGCCCGCCCATCCGGCGCCGCGGCGGACTGAACGAGAATTACGGGCGCGAACTGCTCGAGCTGCACACGCTCGGCGTCGACGGCGGCTACACGCAGCAGGACGTGATCGAGGTCGCGCGCGCCCTCACGGGGTGGACGATCCAGGATCCGCGCGACGGGGGTGGCTTCATCTTCCGCGAAGGAGCGCACGACGCGGAGGAGAAGGTCGTGCTCGGCCATCGGCTCGGTCGCAGTCGCGGCGAGTCCGACGGCGAGGAGGTGCTCGACATCGTCGCGCGCCATCCCTCGACGGCGCGCTTCATCGCGACCAAGCTCGCGCGGCGGTTCGTGAGCGACACGCCGAGCGCCGCGCTCGTCGAGCGTGCCGCGGAGACCTTCCGCATCACCGACGGCGACATCCGCGAGGTGCTGCGCACCATCCTCACGAGCCCGGAGTTCTACGCACGGGCGGCGTACCGGGCCAAGGTGAAATCGCCGTTCGAGCTCGTGGTGAGCGCGCGCCGCATCTTGCGGGCATCGCCGGACACGTCGCCGCGCACCGTGCAGGCGATCGCCCGCCTCGGAGAGCCGCTGTTCGGCAAGCTCACGCCCAACGGCTGGCCCGAGACCGGCGATCAATGGATGAACTCCGGGGCGCTCATCGACCGCATCAACTTCGGCCTCCAAGTGTCGCAAGGGCGGCTGCTCGGCGCGCCGGTCGAACAGTGGCCGCCGTGGGCGACGCTCGAGATCACGTCACTCAACCGCCAAGTGGATGGCGTCGTGGACGAGTTGCTCGGCGGCGACGCATCGGACGAGACGCGGCGCGTGTTGATGAGTGGCGCGAACCCACTCGTCGGTTCGCTGGAGCGCCGGCCGACGCTGCGCGATCTCGTGGGACTCGCGCTCGGCTCGCCGGAGTTCCAACGCCGGTGACACCCGTGCGCGACGACGGTTCGCCGGCGAGTGACGCGCGAGTGACGGCGCCGACGCTCTCGGCGGCGTTGTGCGAGGCGATGGCGGGGTAGCGGCCTCCGGCAGGACGGTGCGTCTCACGCTTGCCGCGCAAGCGTTCGGCAGTCAGTTTCCGTTGTGATGAATTTGTCATGAACGAAATTGACCGCCGCAAGGCCTGCGGCACCGCACCCCTCGACGCCGAGGACCCCACATGCCCGTCAGCCGTCTCGCGCTCGCCGCCGCATTTTCAGCGGCCTCGATCTCCCTCGCGGTGGGCGCCGGCGCCCAGGGCGCGCCGCCGCCGAAGCCCGCCACCGCGATCCCGGCGGTCGAAGTCGTCGCGACGCGGCTCCCCGAGGCGCCGCACGACGTGCCGGCCTCGATCGAGGTCATCAGCGGCGCCGACCTGCGCGCCCGCGGTGTCGCGTCGCTCCGCGACGCGCTCGCCCTCGCGACGGGGATCAGCATCTCCCCCGGGGGCGATCAGGGGCCGGCGGGCGCCGTGCCGGAGTTCTGGGGGCTGCGCGAGTTCGACGCCTTCCTGCTCGTCGTCGACGGCATCCCGTTCGGCGGCGCGTTCAATCCGGCGATCGCGAGCCTCAGCCTGCGCGACATCGAGCGCATCGAGATCCTGCGCGGCCCGGCGCCCGTCACCTACGGCGCGACCTCGTTCGTCGGCGTGATCCACGTGGTGCACAAGGCCGCCGCCGAAGAGTCGAAGTACGTCTCGGCGAGCGGCGGGACGTTCGGCTCGGGGAGCGCGGCGGCCGACGTCGGGGTGCCGCTCTCCGGCGACTGGAAGTCGCGGCTCAGCCTGGATTACGACAAGCAGGGGTTCGCCGACGCGCGCACGGCCTTCACGCGCGGTCACGCGCTCTGGCGGGCCGCCGACATCGGCGCCGACCGCAAGTCGTGGATCACGTTCGACGCCAACGTGCTGCGCCAGGATCCGGCGAGCCCGCACCCGCGCGACGGGGCGACGCTGTCGGCGGCGGTGCCGCTCGACGCGAACCACAACCCGGCGGGCGCCTACCTGAACGACGACCGGTTCGCGCTCGCGGCGGGATTCGAGCGGCCCGGCCTCGGCGGCGCGACGTGGGGGACTTCGGCCTCGTATACCTACACGTCGACGCGCATCCTCCGTGGCTTCCTCACCGACCTCTCGAACAGCGCGAACAACGCGTCGGGGTTCCGCGAGAAGATCGCGATCAGCGACGGGTACTTCGACACGCACCTCATCTGGCCGGCGAAGGGCGGCGTGCGGTGGATGGCCGGCGCCGACGCGCTGTGGGCCAACGGCAACGCCGACGGCGCGACGTTCACGTACACGGCGCCGCTGAGCGGCGCGACGACCTCGCTCCTGAGCCTGCCGCCGAGCGATCCGCTGGGCGTGCTCGACCAGCGTCTCTTCCTGGGCGCGTACGGGTCGACCGAGTGGCGCCCCGTCGCGCGCGTCACGCTGAGCGCCGGCGTGCGACTCAATCAGACGCTCGAGAAGCGGGATGCCGACGAGACGGTCACGAACACGCGGCTGAGCGGCAGCCTCGGCGCGCTGTTCACGGCGTGGGAGCGCGGGCCCGACCACGTGAAGCTGTTCGCCGACGCGCGCGACACGTTCAAGCCGGCGGCGTTCGACTTCGGCCTCGGCGAGGACGGCGCCGGCGTGCTCAAGCCCGAGACGTCGCGCAGCTACGAGGGCGGGGTGAAGGCGCGGCTGATGGACGGGATGCTCGACTTCGAGGCGAGCATGTTCCACATGGACTTCGAGAACCTCGTGACGTCGACGGTCGTGAACGGGCAGCCGGCGCTGCAGAACACGGGGCATACGCGGTTCACGGGATTCGAGCTCGGCGCCGACCTGCGGCTGGCGAACGCCATGTTCGTGCGCGCCACGTACAGCGCGCACGACGCCAAGTTCGTGGATTTCGTACAAGCGTTCGACGGCGTGCCGACGCAGCTGGCGGGGAAGCGGGTGGAGATGTCGGCGAGGTCGCTGGCGTCGGCCGGCGTGTCGTACGCTCCGGATGAGGGGTTCACGGCGACGGCGAGCGTCAACTACACCGGCGACCGGTTCATGAACATGCGCAACACCGCGCCGCTCGCCGGGTTCTCGACGTTCGACGCGGGCGTCGGCTACCGCACGGCGCGGTGGGAGCTGCGCATCGACGGCAAGAACCTGGGGGACGCGCGCGACGTGGTGTCGGAGAGCGAGTTCGGCGACGCGCAGTACTACCGGATGCCGGCGCGCACGGTGCGCGCGGGGATCGCCCTGAAGTACTGAGCGCTCAGGCGGGGCTACTCACGACGGCCGGCAGCGACACGCGGAAGACGGTCCGCCCGGGCCGCGACTCCGCGAGGTCGAGCCGGCCGCCGTGCATCTCGGCGATGCGCCGCGCGATGGCGAGGCCGAGTCCGGCCCCTCTGGTGGCGCTGTTCTCGCTGCGCGAACGCGCCGTGTCGACGCGGAAGAACCGCTCGAAGACGCGTTCCTGCGCGTCGGCGGGGATGCCCGTTCCCTCGTCGGCGACGGCGACCACGTAACGGCCGTCGTCGCGCGTCAGGTCCACCGTCACCGTGCCGCCGTCGGGCGAATACTTGATGGCGTTGTCGAGGAGGTTGAGGAAGAGGCGGCCGAGGAGGTCGGCGTCACCGTGCAGCGGCGCCTCGAGCGCCTCGCGCGCGGCGACGCGCACCCCGCGCTGCTCGGCGACGGAGCGCACGGCGCGACTGGCGTCGTCGACGATCTCATCGAGGTAGACGAGCTCGCGGCGCGCCACGAGGTGGCCGGCGTCGGCGCGGGCGAGGAGGAAGAGGTCGTCGACGATGCGGGTGAGGCGGCGGGCCGCGTCCTGCATGACCTCCACTGAGGCGCGGTAATCGGCTTCGGTGCGGTGCTCGCGCGAGAGGGTGACGTCGGCCTCGGTGCGGAGGATCGCCGTGGGCGTCCGCAGTTCATGCGAGGCGTCGGCGACGAACCGCCGTTGCTGCGCGAACGCGTGGTCGAGGCGGTCGAGCAGGTCGTTGACGACGCGCGCGAGGGCGACGAGCTCGTCGCCGCCGCCGACGGGAAGTCGTTCGTGGAGCGTCGTGGCGCTGATCTCCGCGGCGCGCGCGGTCATCGACGCCACGGGGGCGAGGCTGCGCTTGGCGAGGAGGTAGCCGCCCCCGGCGGCGGAGAGGAGGAGCAGGGGGATGGCGACGAGGAACATCGCCCGGATGCGGGCGAGCATGGCCTCGATGTCGCCGAGCGCGTAGGCGCCGCTGAGGCGGTAGCGCGCGCCGCCGTCGACGAGAGGGCGCGACAGCACCCGATACGCGACGTCGCCTCCCGAGACGGTGAGGGCGAGGGTGGTCGCGAGGTCGCGCGCGCGGAGCGAGTCGACGATGCGCCGGCTGACGTCGGCGGTGGGGTGCGGGTCGGGGACGTCGGCGTCGCTCGGCGACGACATCGCGACGACGCCGCCGGCCGAGTCGAGGATGGCGATGTGCAGGTCGCGGAACCGCACCTCGTCGACGGTGGTGCGCATGGCGGCCGTCGCCGAGCTGGCGGCGCGGCGCTCGGCGGCGAGTTCACGCGCGAACGCGGTGAGCGCGTCGCCGATGAAGCGATCGGTGCGGGCCTGCAGCGTCTGGGCGAACACCACGTAGCAGGCGACGGCGAAGACGGCGAGGGGGAGGCCGAGGAGGAGCGTGTACCAGAGCGTGAGTCGCGCCCGCAGCGACGTGGGCCAGCGGGGCACGCGCTACTCCTTGCGCCGCGCCGCGCCCTTCCGCCCGGCGCGGGCGGGGAGCTTCGCCGCGGGGGGCGCCTCGAGCACGAAGCCGCTGCCTCGCCGCGTGGTGAACAGCGCGACCGGCTCGTCCTCGTCGATCTTGCGGCGGAGGCGCCCCGCGTAGACGTCGAGGATGTTCGAGAAGGTGTTGTGCGACTCGCCCCAGACGTTCGTCATGAGTTCGGCGCGGCTCACGACGCGTCCCGCGTGGCGCGCCATGTAGAGCAGGAACGCGAACTCCCGCGCCGTGAGGTCGATGGCGCGCTCGCCGCGGCGTACGAGCTGTCGCGGCACGTCGATCACGAGGTCGCCGATCGTCAGCTGCGGCGCGCCCTCGCCGTGGCGCCGGGTGAGGGCGCGGAGCCGTGCCAGCAGCTCGCCGAAGTCGAACGGCTTGGTGAGATAGTCGTCGGCGCCCGCGTCGAGCCCGGCGATGCGCTGCTCGACGCCGTCGAGCGCCGTCAGCATGAGGATCGGCACGTGATCGCCGCGCTCGCGCACGGCCTCGCACACGGCGATGCCGCTCTTGCCGGGGAGCAGGATGTCGAGCACGATCGCGTCGTAGTCGTGCGACGTCGCAAGGGCCAGGGCCTGCGTGCCGGTCGAGGCCTGGTCGACCTCGTACGCGGCCTCCTTCAGTCCGCGGGCGATGGACTGCCGGAGTTGCCGATCGTCTTCCACGAGAAGGACGTGCATGGGATGGAAGCTACGTCACGGTGGGCGAATCTTCACGCCCCCGCGGCTCTCCGAGGCTCGGCGACCGTGGTATACTCCATGGTCCACCCTCCGGAGTCCCCCCGATGCGACCGCTCCTTGTCCTGGCCGCCTTCGTCCTGTGCGTCGCGCCGCTCGGCGCCCAGGGCGATCCCACGAAGCCGGCGGCGTCGAGTTCGCCCGCGACGGCCAACAACGACAGCTCGTCGACCCCCAGCGTAACGTGGGGCGCCGGCGTCGGCGCCGGCCTTCTGCGCTTTCCCGGCAATGCGCAGGAGCGTGCGGTGAGCGCCGGAGTCTCGGCGCACCTCTGGGGCTGGATCGACGTGTCGGTGAACCCGACGTACGCGTCGGCGACGGCCGCCGATACGGTCATCTCCGGACGGACGATCAAGGGGCGCACGGCGAACGGATTGACGGCGCTGCCGGTGTCGATCGGCGTGTCGCACAACATCGCCGGACCCTGGTCACCGTCGGTCTCGGCGGGAGTCGGTTTCGCGCTGCCGATGGGCGATTCGACGGGGGTGGGGAGCTCGAGCGCGGGCTACGGCCTCAACCTCGACGTGAGCGTGTCACCCAGCGACCAGGTCTCGCTGAGCTTCGACGCCTCCCACGCCCTCAACAATTCCTTCGCCACGGGCCTCGGGTTCTCGTCGCCGACGTCGATCGGGCTCGGCGGCACGGTAAACCTTGGGAAAGTCTCGGCGAGCACGACGTGGTCGGGTGACGTCGGCAGCGTGCCGGACGGCTACGAGTCGGCGCAGAGCCTCGGGCTCGGGCTGAGCATCCCGCTGCGCGGCGACATGTCGCTCTCGCTGAACGGCTCGTCGGGGCTCACCAACGGCGCGCCGAGCTGGGCCTTCTCGGCCGGCATCGGCACGACGCCGGCCGGGGTGGCGTCGGTGCTGCTCTCGCCGCTGCGGACCGCGGGGAAGGCGTTCGGCGCCGGACGCACGTTCCACAAGAGCAAACCGGCCACCAAGCCGAGGACGCACGGGAAGAACGGATGAGGAAGTCACGGCGCGCTCGGAGGGTCGCCGTTCCGGCGGTCGCGCGGTCGACGCGGGGACTCCCGTGACGTCGATCCCGACGCTCGCCGCCGCGTCGCTGCGTGACCGCGCGACGGCGGTGGCGCTCGAGTGCGACCACCGGGGTGAGTCGCACCAGTTCACCTTCGGCGAGATCGACGCACGCAGCGACCGCCTCGCGCACGTGCTCGCGGCGCGCGGACTCGTGGCGGGCGACCGGCTCGCATTCTACCTCGCGAACCGGCTCGAGATCGTCGACCTGTGGCTGGCGTGCGCGAAGCTCGGCGTGATCGTCGTGCCGATCAACGTGCTCTACCGCGACCGGGAGATCCGCCACATCCTCGGCGACGCAGAGCCGAAGGCGGTGGTGACGACCGCAGAACAGGCGGCGGAGTTCCCGGCGGGGACCACCTGCTGGATGGTGGACGCGCTCGACACCGAAGCCGACGCGGCGCCGCGGGCGGCGACGGTGGACGGCTTGAGCGAGGCCACGCCGGCCGCGCTCGTGTACACCTCCGGCACGACGGGACTCGCGAAGGGCGCGATCCTCACGCACGGCAACTTCACCTCGAACGCCGAGGCGCTGGTGCGCGAGTGGCGCATCACGGCCACCGACCGCTATCTCGCCGTGCTCCCGCTCTTCCATGTGCACGGCCTCGGCAACGGGGTGCATGCGTGGCTCGCCTCCGGATGCCATATGCGGCTGCGCGAGCGGTTCGACCGCGCGACGATCGTCGGGGAGTTCGACGCCTACCAGCCGACGCTCTTCTTCGGCGTGCCGACGATCTACCATCGCCTGCTCGAGTGCGACGGGGACACGGCGCGCCGCATCGGCCAGCACACGCGCCTGTTCGTGAGCGGCTCGGCGCCGTTACCGGCGCAGGTGCTCGAGACGTTCCACGCGGCGTTCGGACATGTGATCCTCGAGCGATACGGCATGACCGAGACGCTCATGAACTGCAGCAACCCGTACGCGGGAGAGCGCCGCGCCGGGAGCGTGGGTCCCGCGCTGCCGCACGTGCAGCTGCGCGTGCGCGACGAGCAGGGCGCCGACCTGACTGACGACGCGCTGGGCGAGTTGTGGGTGCGCGGGCCGAACGTGTGCGCGGGCTACTGGAAGCGTCCCGACGCGACTGCGGCGGCGTTCGTCGACGGCTGGTTCCGTACCGGCGACATCGGCGTGCGTGCCGCGGACGGCTACGTGACGCTGCACGGCCGGCGGAGCGACCTGATCATCTCGGGCGGGTTCAACATCTACCCGCGCGAGATCGAGGAGCTGCTGCTCGAGCAGCCGGGAGTGCGGGAGGCGTCGGTGGTGGGCGTCGCCGACGCGGCGCGAGGGGAGGTGCCGGTGGCCTACCTCGTCACCGACGGGCCGGTCGACGAGGCGCGGCTGCGCGCCGCGCTCGCGTCGCAGCTCGCGTCGTTCAAGTCACCGCGCGCCTTCGTGCGGGTCGACGCGCTGCCACGTACCGCGCTCGGCAAGGTGCAGAAACACCTGTTGCCGAAGTGGGAGGGGTGAGTTCACGCCCGCGCGTCGTGGTCGATGAGCTGTGACGTCAACAGGATGAGGAGCGAGAACGCCCCCAGCGCCACGAAGCTCGACGTGTAGGTCTGCGTGACGTCGGCGAGGCGGCCGACGAGCGGGGCGCCGACGAGGATCATCACGATCCCGAGCATGTTCACGAGTCCCATCGCCGCGCCGGCCCGGCCGGGAAAGAGCGCCGCAGCGCGAGTGAAGAGCGCGGCGTACGGCAGCCCGCACCCGACGCCGAGCACGAGGATCGCGCCGATCGCGACGACGAACAACCGCGGCGCGGTGGCCATCGCGAAACAGGCGGCGGCGTTGAGGAGGAGGCTCACGGTGAGCAGCTGTCGCACGCCGATGCGCCCGACCAGGTGGCCGCCGAGCGGACGCGAGGCGATGCCGAGTAGCAGCACGAGCGAGCCGAGCGCGCCGGCGGTCTTCGGGGAGAGGGCGAGGTTCGTCGTCAGCAGCAGCGTCACCCACGCGCCGACGACGATCACCAGCCCGAACGAGGCCATCTGCACGAGGCCGAGCAGCCAGAGCTGGCCGTGCGTGAGCATCTCGAGCAGGTGGCTCGGCGGGTGGACCACCGACCGTTGCGCCGGCGCGAAGGCGAGCCAGGCCGTGAACGCCAGCACGGCGACCGTGACGGTGGACCAGAACGCACCCTCCCATCCCACCACCGCGGCGATGCGCGGGATCGCGAAGATCACGAAGCCCGACCCCGCGAGGATGGAGGCGCCGTACATCCCCTGCGCCCGCGCGAGCCGCGCGGGGGGCGTCGAGGCCGTGAGGTAGCGCGCACTGGCCACGAACGACGTGCCCGTGCCGAAGCCGACGACGATCTTCCAGGCGAGGAGCTGGGCGTAGCTCGTCGAGAGCGCGAGTCCGGCGTTGCCCACGGCGACGAGCGCGAGCGCGGCGAGCAGCACGCGCCGGCCCCCGAAGCGGTCGGCGAGGTGGCCCCCCGGCACCTGCATGAGCGCGTGCGTGAGGAAGATGCCCGAGGTGAGCAACCCCGCGAGCGTCTTGGAGAAGGTGAATTGCGCCTGCAGCATGGGGACGAGCGGCGCATGGTTCGTGTAGTTCGCGGAGAAGGCGAAGCCCGACGCGCAGGCCAGCGCGAGGGCGAGCGACGCCTCGCGCGCCGAGTGCTGTTCTGGAGCGGCCGTCGAGTTCATCTCGAGCGCTCGGGCGGCTGCCACGCCGGACGCACCTGCGGGATGGCCTTCATGAGAAGGCGCAGCGCGTTGGCGAGCGAACGGTCGCTCACCGATCCGCCCTTGTAATGACCCATGCGCACGACGACGAGATCGTGCGTGGGGATCACCAGCGTCGTCTGACCGCCGACCCCCTGCATCTCGAACGCGTCCTCCGGTACCGGGAACTCGTGGTTGCGGTTGAGCCACCACATCCCGCCGTACTCCTTGCCTGGCCAGGCCGGCGCCGGCGTGCGCGTGAAGTCACGCCATCCCTCGGGGAGCAGCCGCTCGCCGTTCCACATCCCATCCTGCAGGTAGAGCTGCGCGATGCGCGCGAAGTCGCGCGCCGGCGCGAAGTCGAGCCCCATCAGGAGGAAGTTGCCCCAGGGGTCCGTCTCCATCGTCATCCGCCGCACGCCGATCTTGTCGAACAGGTGGTGCTGCCAGCTCGAGAAGTAGTCCTCGCCGCGGCCTTCGACGAGGCGGCGGATGATGTAGTTGACGAGCAGGGGATCGCCGTTGCGGTAGAGCCCCACCGTGTTGGGCGGCCACTCCTGCGGCCGCGTCGCCGCGTACTTGAAGCCATCGATGGCGCCCGTGTACACGTAGAGGTGGTCCGGGTATCCCATCTTCGGGTCGTAGTTCGGATCGAACGACGAGAGGAAGCGGAGTCCGCTCGACATGCGGACGATGTCGCCCACGCGGATGTCGCGGCGCCCGTCACCCGGCGTCTGCCACTCGGGGATCGGCGCGCGGTCCCAGAGCGCGACGTACTTCTCCTGGATGAGCCGGGCGAGCACGGTCGCGCTCACGCTCTTCCCCATCGACCATCCGGGGAGTCGCGTGTTCCGGTCCACGCCGGCGCGGTACCGCTCGGCGATGATGCGCCCCTTGTAGAGCACCACCCACGCGGCCGTGAGTGCGGAGTCGGGGGCGAACGCCGCGTCGGTGGCGGCGGCCAGCGCCGCGCCGTCGATCTCCGGCGGGAGTGGAGCGGCGTCCACGCGATCGCCCATCGGCCACGGCACGCTCGCGCCGTCGGGGAGCGCGCTCACGACCCGGTGCGGCGTGAAGTGCACCGAATCGTCGCCCTTGGGGAGCGTCACGCACCCTTGATCGCCGAAGCGTCGCGCCGTGCGCGCCGTGCCGTCCTGCATGCGGATGGTGACGGACTGCCGCGCGCGGTCGACGATCGTGTCGGTGGCGAAGCGGCGGCTCGCGAGGGGCGAGATGAAGAAGCCGTCCTCGGCCGCCGCGTCCTTGAGCGTGCGCCCGGTGATGAAGAGCGCCGAGCAGAGGACCTTGGCGAAGCCGGCGATCTCGTGCTCGATCTGGCGCCCGGGGGGCGGCGTCCACTTGGTCGGCAGTTCGGGCGGGAACGTCCGCACCGGCTTCGGCTCCCGGCGCACCGACGTGGCACTGTCGCGCGTCGTCGTTGTCTTCGCTTGGGCGCGGGCCGCGGCGGGCACGGCGATGAGCGCGAGCAGCAGGGCGCTCGCCGTCACGCGGACGCGGGATGAGGTGCGGTGGTCGCGCTGGGCGATCATCGGGATCGATTCTCCGGGGAGCGGGAGGGCGGGGGCGACGCCGCCGGACGGCACGGCGTGGGGCGCAGCAATAATGATGCGAGGCGCGAGAGAGAGCTAGGCGAGCCAGAGGCCCAGCGAGCCGGCCGCTCCGAGCGCGGCCAGCCCGACGCCGGCGCGCCGCCGGAACGCCGGCGCACCGAGCACGAGCGCCACCGCCAACTTGACGGCGGTATTGGCGAGGATGCCAAGCGCGATCGCACGGGCCGCGTCGATGGCGGCGAGACCGGCGGCGGGCTGGCTCATCGCCGCGGTGAGCGCGTCGACGTCGGTGAGGCCGAGCAGCACGCTCGTCGTGTAGAGCCCCGCGCTGCCCCACGCGCCGCGCACGGCCGCGAGGATGCTGATGGACAGCTGGAACAGCACGGCGAGCCGGATCGCCGCGAGCAGATGTAGCGGGTTCTCCGGCTTCGTGGACGGCGCGGGCGCTCCGTCCGACGACGCGCGGAGGCCGAGCGCGACGAGCGCCGCGCCGGCGGCCAGCGGCAGCGCGAGCATGGGCGCGAGCGCCCTCGCCACCGCGGGGTCGAGCACCAGGCTCAGAGTGAGCACGCGAGGCACGAGCACGGTGCACGCGCCGATCACGCCGGTCGCGAGCGCCGCGCTGTGGGCGGGGTTGTGGCGGCTCCGGCGCGAGAAATCGAACGTGACCAGCGTCGACGAGATGATCCCGCCGACCATCCCGACGACCGGATAGCCGCGCTCCGCGCCCACGGCGCGGCGCGCCAGGAAGCCGGCGAAGTTGATCCCCGAGAAGACGAGCACGATCGTCCAGAGCGCGCGGGGACGCACGTCGAGCGGCGAGAGGATCGGTCCTTCGGGGAGGAGCGGCAGAACGACGAGCGCGAGCACGGAGAATTGCAGCGCAGCGCGCAATTCGGTCTCGCCGACCTTCTGCACAAGCCAGTGCAGTCGCGTCTTCTCGCTCAAGGCCAACACGACGAGCGACCCGATCCCCGCGGCGAGACCGAGGTAGCCGACCCCGGCCAGCGTGCCGATGGCGACGACGGCGAGCGCCGCCGCCTCCGTCGTGCCGTCGAGGTCGGCGTCGGGTTGCCGCACGGCCATCGCGTACGCGACGACGCCGAACGTCATCGCGGCGCCGGCGAGCACGGCGCCGGCGGTCGGCGCGTCGATGGCGATGAGCAACCCGGCGATGCCGCCGAGCAGGCCGAGCAGCAGGAACGTGCGGAGACCGGCGAAACGGGCGTGCGGCCCGGCGGCGTGCCCGGACCATTCGCGTTCGAGCCCCACGCCGATCCCCACGAGCGCGGCGATCGCGAGGCGCGCGACGGCTTCGAATTCGCTGGTGAGCGGTGTCATGCCGTGCGCTCCGTTCAGAACTCGATCTGCGTGCCCAGTTCGACGACGCGGTTCGGCGGAAGCCGGAAGAATTCGGCGGCCGAGCGCGCGTTCTTGGACATGACGGCGAACAGTCGTTTGCGCCAGATGTTCATGGTCATGCCGCCTTCCTTCCACGGGCCGGGGAGCGGGATGAGCTGCTCGCGGCCCAGGTAGTAACTCGTGTCGAGCGCTCGCGTGCGGATGCCCGCTCGGGCGAGCTGCTGCAGGATGTCCTTCACGTTCGGCGACTCCATGAATCCGTAGCGCGCGATGACGCGCACGAAGTCATGCGGCAGCCGCTCCACCGACACGCGCGACGCGGCGGCGACCTCGGGGACGTCCTCGGTCTGGATCGACATGAGGATCACCCGCTGGTGCAGCACCTTGTTGTGCTTGAGGTGGTGCAGGAGCACCACCGGCGCGCCTTTCGGCTCCGACGTCATGAACACCGCCGTCCCCGGCACGCGTGGGATCGAACTCGTGCTCAGCGTGGCGAGGAACTCGTCGAGCGGCATCGCGATGTCCTTCAGGCGCTCGCGCAGGATCTCGCGACCGCGCTTCCAGGTGGTCATCATCAGGAAGAGCGAGATGGCGACCACGAGCGGCACCCAGCCGCCGTTCCCGAGTTTCAGCGCGTTGGAGCCGAGGAAGAGCAGGTCGATCGCGAGGAAGACGCCGGCCAGCCCGAACACCTTCCAGCGCGGCCACTGCCACCGGCGCGCGGCGACGACCACGAAGAGGAGCGTCGTGATCGCCATCGTGCCGGTGACGGCGATGCCGTACGCCGCGCCGAGCGCGCTCGACGTCTTGAAGAAGAGCACCACGAGCAGGCAACTCACGAGCAGCGCGTGGCTCACTTCGGGGATGTAGATCTGCCCCGCCTCGCGCGCCGAGGTGTGGATGATCGTGACCCGCGGGCTGTACCCGAGCTGCACGCATTGCTGCGTGAGCGAGAACGCGCCCGAGATGAGCGCCTGGCTCGCGATGATCGCCGCGATCGTCGCGATGACGATCATCGGGTACGGCATGGCGCGCGGCGCGAGCAGGTAGAACGGGTTCGCGACCGCCGTCGCATCGCGCAGCACGAGCGCGCCTTGTCCGAAATAGTTCAGCAGGAGGCAGGGGAACACGAACCAGAACCAGGCGAGGCGGATGGGGCGCTTGCCGAAGTGCCCCATGTCGGCGTACAGCGCCTCGGCGCCCGTCACCGCGAGCACCACCGCGCCGAGCAGGATGAACGCGGCCGTGCGCTCTTCGAGGAAGAAGCGCACGGCGTGCCACGGGTTCACCGCCGTGAGGATCCCGGGCGCGCGGACGATCTCGGTGCCGCCGAGCAGCGCGATCGCGCCGAACCAGACGAGCATGAGCGGACCGAACGCCGCGCCGATGCGCGCCGTGCCGAGGCGCTGCATCAGGAACAGCCCCACGAGCACGGCGAGCGTGAGCGGGATGACGAGCGTCGCGAAGCGCGGCGTGACCACCTCGAGCCCTTCCATCGCCCCCAGCACCGTGATCGCGGGGGTGATCACGCCGTCGCCATAGAGGAGCGCCGCCCCGAACAGCCCGAGCGCGATGAGGATCAGCCGGCGACGGTGACGCGTCGTGTTCTGGTTCACGATCAGCGCCAGCATCGCGAGGATCCCGCCTTCGCCCCGGTTGTCGGCCCGCATCACGTACACGATGTACTTCACGCTCACGACCATCGTGAGCGCCCACACGATCAACGAGAGCACGCCGTAGACGTGCCGCGGCGTCGGCGAGATGCCGTACTCGGGCTTGAAGCACTCGCGGAACGCGTAGAGCGGACTCGTGCCGATGTCCCCGTACACGACGCCGAGCGCCGTCAGCGCGAGCACCCCGAGCCGGCGTCCGGTGGGATTCGCCTCGACGTGCCCGTGCAGCGTGCTCTCCGCCGGCGCGATCTGTGCCGCGTCAGGCGGGGCGGTCGGGACGGTGGAAGCGGCGTCGCTGGCCATGCGGCAGATTGGAAGGGACGGGCAACTGCTCCGATGAAAATCTACGGTGCGTCCCGGCGGCGTGCGGCGTCAGGCGTACGAGATCGCGTCGGGCAGGGCGACGAGGGGCGCCCGCCCACGGATGGCGCCGTCGAGGTGCAGCAGCGCCAGGCCGACGCCCGCCGCTCCCTGCATGAGTCCCGTCTGCGCGACCACGTCGAGCGGACTCACCCGGTTCTCCGCCTGCGTCCACTTGAGCCCGTCACCGTCCACGGTCGCGCGGCCGAGCGCGTCGTCCATCACGCGGCGCGCGAACGCGAGACGTTCGGGATCGCCATGCGCGGCATGCAGCGCGAGGAAGAACTCGGCGACGCCACAGTTGCCACAGCACTGCGAGATGTTGTTCCAGTAACCGGAGCGGTCGGGATGCACTTCGGGCACGCCGCTGCCGATGATCCCCTGAGCGAATCGCGGAACGTAGCCCGCCCACTTCCGGTCGCGCGTCGCCTACGCCAGTCGCTGATAGAACCGCGACGTGCCGGCCGGTCCATGGCACCAGCTCAGATAGTAGAGCTGTTCGCCCCCCGGCTCGTCGTGGAAGATCTTCCGGCCGCCGTCCGGCATGTCCGTGGCGATGGCGTCGAGATAGGTCGCACCGGCGAGCGCCGCCGCGAGCGCGTCCTTGGACACCTCGCTCCGCGGGTCGCGCTCGGCGAACGTCGCGAGGGCGTAGCCGACGCCCGCTGTGCCGTGCGAGAAGTTCGGATAGCGCCGCGGCAGCGCCGGCCCGGCGCCCCACTTGAGTCCCCCGTGCTCGGCCGTGCCGGCATCGACGAGCGCGCGCACGACGCGCGGCTCGGCGTCGCGCCAATCGCGCCACGCCGGGTCGCGCCCCTCGAGCCAGAGCAGGGCCAGCAACACGCCGCTCGACCCCGAGATGATGTCGTTCGAGTCGTTCCACGCCGCGCCGGCGCCCTTCGCTACCAGTCCTTCGCGCAGCAGCGTGCCGATGTGGCGCACGGCGCGTTCGTACTTCGCGTCGCGCGTCGCGTCGGCGGTGAGCGCGAGCGCGTAGGCGACGCCGGCGATGCCGGTGTAGAGGCCGGCGTCTTCGTCGCGGAGCGGGGCGCCGCGATTCGGCAGCGTGGCGATGAGGTAGTCGGCCGCACCGCGCGCCGTCTCGAGGAGCGCCGCGTCCCCCGTGGCACGATGCAGCTCGAGATAGAACAGGAGCACGCCCGGACTGCCGGAGTACAGGTTGTTCTGCACCGTCTTGGGATCGAGCGGGTCGGCGGGCCAGGTGATCCCGCGCTCGTCGCGGATCGCGGCGCGCGCGATCCAGCGCTCCGCCTTGCGCGCGGCGTCGAGGTAGCGGTCGTCGGCCTCGAGTGACCTCGCGCTGCTCGCCGCGGCGAGCCACGACGGGCCGAGTGCGCTCAGCGCGACCGAGGCCGCGGCGGCGCGCAACAGCGAGCGTCGATCGATCGAGTCGCGGCGATCTCCCGGCTGCCTCTCATCACGGTCGACGCACATCGGCATCCTCCGGCGCTGTTGAGCGGCAATCTACCACGCCCCGCCCCCAGGCGCCTCGGCCCGAAGGCCCCCCAGGGGCGGAGCGCCACTCAGCGCCCCACGCGATACTCGCGTTCGAGCATCGAGCGCTGCTCTGCCTCCGTGAAGGGCACGGATTTCCACCGGCGCGCGACGAAGAGCGGGATCTGGTCGGCGTAGTGCTTCGATCCGGGGCGCGACGTCGCCGCTCCGAACTGGTGGATGCTCTGGGAGTGCACCACGCCGTCGCGCCCCCACTCGACGAGCATGATGAACGAGTCGCCGGCATTCCCCGCGAGGTGGCCGTGCGCGTCGCGCGTGAAGTACACGGCGCGCAGCAGGTCGGGTGCGCCGACGACCGGATCGATCGTCGCGCCGTGCTCGTCGACGATCACGTCGTGCATCGGGGGATCGAGCCGTTGGTGCGTCGCCATCAGCCAGTCGACGGCGCTCTTCAGCGTCTCGCGTGCGTCGGGGAAGTCGCCGCCGAAGTTGATGGCGCGCGACGCCGGCCCGATGGTCATCGCGCCGAGCACGCTCGCCGGCTGGCTGTCGCTCATCGTCAGGTTCCACGTCGCGAGCAGCCGCTGCCCGTCGGCCAGCCGTGCGTCGCCGCGCGGGTCCACCCTGGCGACGGCGTCGAGCCAACGTCCCACCCACGACCGCCGGCTGTACGACACGTCGAACTTCGTGGCGAGCAGCACGTCGCGCGAGATCACGCGCGCCGAGTCGAGCAGCTCCACGTCGCGCTGCGCGCGGTTGGTCATGCCGCGCTCGATCCCCATCCAGTCGGGGAAGTCCGCCGGCTTGAGCGCGTCGGACGGCGAGGTCGCCACGAACGGCGTGTTGTTCGAGTTGAACAGGTAGCCCGACTTGGGGCTCACGTACTGCGGGATGGAGTCGAAGGGGACGTAGCCGTTCCAGAGGGTCGCGGACGTGTCGCCCGGGAGGATCCCGCGCCAGTCGTAGCCCGGCCGGCGGCGCGGGAACTCCGCGTTGTACACGTACGCGATGCGCCCCGTCGAGTCGGCGTAGATGAAGTTCGTCGCCGGGATGGCCTGCAGCTTCATCGCCGCGCGCCACTCGTCGTAGCTGCGTGCCTTGGTGATGCGGTAGTACTGCATCACCGGGCGCACGTCGTCCATGCCGGCGTAGCGCAGCGCGAAAGTGCCGGAGTCGTTCCGGATGACCGGGCCGTGCACCGAGCGGTACACCATGCGCGGCACGGGCACGGTGATGGGGCCGAACTTCACGTGCAACCAGACGCGCTCGCGTTCGAGGTCGTGCCACGCGCCGTCGAACCAGTATTGATCCTTGTCCCCCGGATTGATCCGCAGGCGGTACACGTCCACGAGGTCGGGCTTGTTGACGGTGTTGGTCCAGCCAAGGGTCGCGTTGTGCCCGAGGAGCGGAAGCGGCGCGCCCGGGAAGTTGGCGCCGGCGAAGTCGAGCCCCTCGTCGCTGTGCACGGAGAGTTCGTACCAGGCGACGGCGCCCGTCCACGGCTGGTGCGAGTTGCTGAGCAGCCGCGTCACGCCGTCGCCCGAGCGTCGTGGGGCGACGGCGAACCCGTTCGACCCCTTCTCCTCGTACGCGTGCGGGATGGGCGTGTTGTTGACGAGCGCGTTCAGTACCGCGTCGAAGCCGAAGAAGAAGGGCGACTTGAGGACGAAGCCCGCGACGACATCGGCCCCTGTCATCGGCAGGAGGGCGCGCACGACGCCCGAGACCTCCGCCGGATGCCGGGCGGCGTAGTAGTTGATGCCGGCGGCGTAGCCGTCGACGAGCTTCCACGTGGCCGAGTCGATGTCGGTGCGCGCCTTCGCGGCGATGTCCTCGCGGACGCGGAGGAGGTGCATCACGTAGTCGACGCCGGCGCCGTCCTTGCCGACCAGCGCCGCGGCCCGCGCCCGCGTGCCGGCGAACACCTGCTCGAGCGTCGGCCAGTCGTCCTCGGCCTGCGCATACGCGACGCCGAACGCGACGTCGGCGTCGGTGTGGCCGCGCACGTGCGGCACGCCGAACGTGTCGCGCAGGATGCGGACGTCGAAGGTGCGCGCCGCGGCGATGGAATCGTCGGGGCGCCATGCACCACCGCAGGCGGAGGCGAGGAGCGCGAGGGCGAGGAGGCGGCGGTGCGGAGCCATGGCGAGCGCCGAAGAGTGGGGAGGAGGAAGATTGGCGCGTGTGCTGGGAAACTACATATCTACCGCAGAGGACGCAGCGGACGCAGAGGGAGGTAGAGGGCGTGGCGGACGCCGAGGGAGGCGCTCCACCGGCGTGTTCCCGCCTCATGCTATCGTCCTCCTCTGCGTCCTCTGCGTCCTCCGCGGTGGAATCGCCGTTCCTTCCGTTCTGGCGCATCGCTCGTCACGGCACGAGATTCGACGCGTCCGAACCCATCGAGGAGTACGTGTCCGACTCGTTTTCCCGCCGTGACTGGCTGACGATCGTCGGCGCCGCCGGCGCCGGCGCCGCGCTGCCGGCCTCCGGCCGTGCCGCCGCGCGTGGCGCCGGAACGGCGGCGCACCACGCCGATGGCACCGCCGCCGACATCCTCCCGCTCACCTGCAACAGCGACGTGTACGTGCCGCCGCGCGGGCGCGCGTTCAACAAATTCAGCTTCGACTTCCCCGAGCCGTCGGTCGCGTTCGCGGGACACCGGTTCGGCTTCCGCGTGTTCACCCGCGAGAACGCCTACGCGCTCGACCCGGCGAAGATGACGGCGACCGCCACCGCCGACGGCGGGATGCGCATCGAGTGCACGGGCTTCACGTGGGCGGGTGGGCAGGAGCGCGCGACCGGCCGGCTGGTCGCCCTGCTGCGCCACCTCAGCGACGGCGTCGAGTGGGACGCCACCGTCGAGATGGAGCAGCCGATCAAGAGCGTGGCGTTCGTCGTGCGCGACGTGCCGCGCGGCCAGCTCTCCTTCGCCGGCGGCGACTTCGCCGACCTGCACGACAACGAAGTGCTGCTCGGCTACCCCTTCAGCGGCGGCGACCTCTTCGGCGGCAACACGGCGTGGGGACTCACGACGCCGCTCGCGATGGTGCAGGGGGCGGACGGCCACTGCGTGTCGCTGTCGTCGCGCGACCCCAAGGTGCGCACCAAGCGGATCTATCTCCAGCCCGGCGAGTCGGGCTACCGCGTGGAGCTGATCCACGAGGTGGAGGGGTGGCTCGACCTGAAGACGGTACAGGTGCCCGCGTGGCGGCTCACGCGCGCCGCGACCCCCGAGGCGGCGGTGGCGCCGCACTACGAGTTCGTGCGCACGGCGCACGCGATGCCCGACTTCGCGACCCGCGCCGACGCCCCGGCGTGGCTGCACCAGACGGCGCTCGCCCTCACGCTCCACGGGCAGCACTACACGGGCTACATCTTCAACGATTACGCGAAGATGCTCGACACGCTGCGCTGGGTGAACACGCAGATCCCTGGCAAGCAAGTACTTGCTTTCATCTCGGCGTGGGACGGCCGCTACTACTGGGACTACCCGAGATACGACGTCAGCGAGCGGATGGGCGGCGACGCCGGCTTCCGGACGCTCGTGACCGAAGGGCAGGCGATGGGCTTCAGGATCATGCCGATGTTCGGGCTCAACAGCGCCAACCGGAAGCTCCCCGGCTGGGCGCGCATCGCCGACGCGCTCACGCACAAGGTCGACGGCAACGAAGTCCCGCTCGACTGGGTCGACTGGGACAACGACCGCCACCAGGAAGGATGGCTGGGCTACATGAACGTCGGCGTGAAGAGCTGGCGCGACCACCTCGCCGGGCGCATCGACGCGATGATCCGCACGTACGGCGTGGATGCCTACTTCCTCGACATCGCCGGCGGCCACATCAACGACACGCGCGGCGACATGCACGAAGGGCTGCGCACGATGGTGGGGGAGCTGCGGGCGAAGCATCCGCAGGTGCTCTGCTGCGGCGAGATGCACTACGACGCGCTGCTCGAATTCATCCCGCTGTTCCATGCCGGGGGAGGCGGCGCGTATGCCCGGGCGCATGTGCAGCGGCACGCCCACTTCTTCCAGCACCTCAGCCTCCCCGCGCCCGGGCGCGGGAGCACCGGCGTGCACGAAGCGGGCTTCGGCCGCTTCGACAACGAGACGCTGAACCTCAACCCGAACGCGATCCCGACGCTGAACATCGTCGACGACACCTTCACCGCGCACCGTGACACGATGGCCGCCGTGATCCGCAAGGCGCGGGAGCGGGCGGGGAGCTAGACGATGCGTGCCCGGATCGTCCTCTGGATGGCCGTCGCCGGCGCGGTGGCATGCGCACCGCCGCGGCCGGCCGCCGCGCCCGCCGAACCGCCGGCGTTCCTCTTCTCGTACTTCGTCCGCAACGGCGACGACGGCCTGCACCTCGCGTGGAGCAAGGACGGCGTCACCTGGCTCCCGCTGAACGGCGGCCGCTCCGTCGTCACCCCGGCCGTGCAGGGCGCCGGCAGCGGTTGGCAGGAGTGGGACACCCGCGCCGCGCTCATGCGCGACCCCTGCATCGTGCGCGGCCCCGACGGCG
>JACQBG010000004.1 GCA_016194585.1 Gemmatimonadota bacterium | reverse complement strand
TCGGCGACGCGGTGATGGCGCAGTGGGGCGCGCCCTTGGGGGAGAGCGACGACGTCGACCGCGCGATGGAGGCGGCGACGGACATGATGGAAGCGCTCGACCACCTGAACGAGCGCTGGTCGGCGGAGGGGCGCCCCACCCTGCAGATCGGCATCGGGCTGAACTACGGGGAGGCGTTCGCCGGGAACATCGGGAGCGAGCGGCGCCTCGAGTACACGGTGATCGGCGACGTGGTGAACGTCGCGAGCCGGCTCTGCTCGAAGGCCGGCAAGGGGGAGATCCTCGTGAGCGAGGAGTTCCGCACGGCCCTCAAGACGCCGCCGCGGCTGCAGCCGCTCGAGCCGATGGAGCTCAAGGGGAAGAGCCAGCCCGTGCCGGTCTACAAAGTGGCGCGGTGAGGCTCGTCGTCCCGTCGGGCTACACGCAGGTCGCGACGCGCGGCACACGAGCGGTGGCGCACACGTCCGTCGCCGCGGAGCTCGGCGCGGCGCTGTCGACGGCGCGGACCCTGCACGGATGGGCCGCCGCGCGCCCCGAGAAGCGCCCGCTCCAGGGGCGCGAGACGGCGTGGCGCGTGACGCTCGACGACGGCACGCCGATCGTGGTGCGCCATTCGCGACACGGCGGGTTCCTCGCCCCGCTCACCGGCGACCTCTTCCTCGCACCGACGCGCGCACCGGGCGAGCTCGCGGCGTCCGCACGGCTGCTCGCCGCCGGCGTGCCGACGCCGCAAGTGCTCGCCTGGGCGGTGTATCCGGCGTTCGGGCCGTTCGCCCGCGCCGACGTCGTCACGCGCGCGCTCGACGGCGCCGACCTGCCCGACGCCTGGGCGGCGACGCCCGATCCGGCGGCACGGCAGGCGATCGTGCGCGCCGTCGCCACGCTCCTGCGCCAACTGCGCCACGCCGGCGCGGTGCACCCCGACCTGAACCTGAAGAACGTCTTCATCGCAGCGGGCGACGCGCCCGTGGCGTACGTGCTCGACGTCGACCGCATCCGGTTCCGCGAGGCCGACAGCACCGACGCCGCGTACCGCAACCTGGTGCGCCTCGTGCGCTCGGCGCGGAAGTGGCGTGCCAAGCGCGGACTCGACTTCGACGAGCAGACGTTCCTCGAACCGCTCGCGCTCACCGTCGGCGCCCGAGGGGCCCCGTGAGCCGCGTCGCGATGGACCGGGTGTGCATCGTCATGATGAGCGCCGTCGGCGACGCGGTGCACGTGCTCCCCGTGCTGCACGCGCTCAAGAGGACGCACCCGGCGATGCATGTGACGTGGGTGCTGCAACCGGGGCCGGCGTCGCTGGTGCGCGGGCATCCGCTCGTCGACGACATCATCCTCTTCGAGCGGAGCGCGGGCGCGCGCGGATTCCTCGACATCCGGCGCACGCTCGCCAGCCGGCGGTTCGACCTCGTCGTGAACCTGCAGGTCTACTTCAAGGCCGGCATCATCACCGCGTTCACCCGCGCGCCCGTGAAGCTCGGCTTCGACCGCGCGCGGGCCCGCGACTTCAACTGGCTCTTCACGACGCACCGCATCCCGCCCCACGCGATGCAGCACGTGCAGGACCAGTACTTCGAGTTCACCGACTGGCTGGGCGCGCCGCGGGAGCCGGTGACGTGGGGACTCGGTCCGTGGAGCGACGCCGAGCGCGCCTGGCAGCGCGAGTTCGTCTCGCGCTTCGACCGGCCGATCGCCCCCCTCGTCGTGGCGACGAGCAAACCGGAAAAGGACTGGGCGCCCGAGCGGTGGTCCGAGGTATGCGACGCGCTCTGGCACGACTTCGGGCTGCAGCCGGTGCTCGTCGGTTCGCGCTCGCCGCGCGAGCTGCACGCGGAGCGGGTGATCCTCGAACGCGCGGCCGTGAAACCGTTCAGCGCGCTCGGCAACGGCGGCCTGCGCGGGCTCGTGGCGATCTTCGACGCAGCGGCGCTCGTGCTCTCGCCCGACACGGGCCCGCTCCACATCGGCGTGGCGCTCGATCGCCCCGTCGTGTCGCTCATCGGCTATTCGAATCCCAAGCGCGTCGGGCCGTACCGGAAGTTCGGCGACCTGATGATCGACGCATACGGCGATCCGGGCGAGGACTACCCGATCTCGATGGAGAACCGGCCGGGACGCATGCCGCGCATCCAGGTGCGCGACGTGCTCGACAAGGTCGAACGGTGGCGGACCGCCTACCGCGACGCGTCCCCGAAGGCCACTGGCAGCTGACCGACCCGCACGCCCGGTGTCCCCCCGGACCCGCGACGTGAAGCGGCAGCTGCCAGCGGTTCCCTCGCGCTACTTCTTGACGTGCACCTTCCCCTTCATGCCGAGCAGCGCATGCGGGTCGCACTGGAAGTAGAAATCGCCCTCGCCGAACGTGAGCGGGATGTCGATGGTCTGCCCGGGGAGCTGCAGGAACGCCGAGGCGGGTGGCAGCCCGGTCTTGCCGGGGTTCGAATCGGGGAGGAAGTCGACGTTGTGCACGCCCGTGACGAGCTTGAAGCGGAGCACGTCGCCGGGCTTGGCGGTGATCTCCTTCGGCTCGAAGTAGTTCCCCTTGTCGTCGGTGGTCGCGATGACCTCGATGACGGCGCCGGTGGCCGCGGGCTGTGCCGCCTGCTCGGGTTTCGCCGCTTCCTTCGGTTCGCCGCCGCCGCAGGCGGCGGCGAGAAGAAGGGCGCCGAGGACGGCGGAGTGACGGATGGTGCGCATGAGCGATGGTCTCCTGGAGTCGATTGAGGGGGGGAGCGTCAGAAATCGCGCCGCTGGAATCGCCGTGCGGCGAGCGCGAGTGGCGCGGCGCACCAGAGCGCGAGCGTGGCGACCGCCACACCCGTGCCGATACCGGTGCCGAAGGTGCGCTCGAAGAGCGCGCCGGTGTAGCCCATCAGGGCCGAGACGTCGAGTTGCGTGAGGACGAGCACGCGGGCGAGGTCGACCGGGTTCCCCGCCATCAGTGCGAGCAAGGGGCGCTCGAGCGGGTAATCGCCGAACGCCGCCGCGGCGCCGAGCACGAAGCCGTCGTAGACGACCGTCGTGGCGAGCCACACCGCGAGGGCGAGCCCGACCCCCTTGAGACGGTCGTCGGTGCGCAGCGCGATCCACGTGGCGATCGCCGCGAACGAGACCGACAGCGCGACGCCCGCCACGAGCAACGCGAGGAGCGCGCCGCCGCCGGGGCCCGCGCCGGCGTGCCAGGCGAACGGGATCCCCGCACCGACGGCGAATGCGCCGGACAGCGGCAGGGCGAGTCCGAGGAACTGGCCGATGAACAGCTGGCCGCGCGGCACCGGCTGCGCCAGCAGCAGCTCGACGAACTCGCGCGACGCGTACACGTGGATGGTGCCGAACACGAGCGCGACGAGCGGCACGACGATCAGCACGACGTTGAGCAGGCTGAGCGCGACCTGCGGCCCAGTGCCGCCGAACCAGAACAGCCCTTCCGTGATGACGAGGAAGCCGAGCGCGTAGGCGGCCACCCAGCGGTTGCGCGCCAGGTCGCGCAGACCGGCCTGAAGGACGAGCGAGACGATGTTCATGAGCGTTCCACCTCGGCAGGCAGCCACGCGGGCGGTTCTGGGGACGGCATCGCCGCGGCGCGCGACCGCTCGCTGCGCATCAGCGCGGCGATGGCGGCCTCGAGCCGCCGCTCGCGCGTGCGCTCGAGGAGCGCCGCTACCGTACCCGCGAATCGCAGGTGACCGTCGCAGAGGAACGCGACGTCGTCGGCCAGTTCCTCGAGCTCGGTGAGGATGTGCGACGTGATGAGCACCGACCGCCCTTCGGCGCGCACCTGGCGGATCTTGTCCTTGAGGATGCCGGCGGCGATGGGGTCGAGTCCGGCGGTCGGCTCGTCGAGGATGAGCAGCGACGGGCGGAAGAGGAACGCCACGGCGGCGTTGACCTTCTGCCGGGTGCCGCCCGACAGCGTGCCGACGAGCTTGTCCATCTCCGCCGCGAGGGAGAACGCGGTGACGAGCTCCTCGTCGCGCGGCTCGCCGGGACGCAGCGCCCGCACCAGATCGAGCACGTCGCGCACGCGGAGATTCTCGGGGAAGCGCGCTGCCTGCGGCATGTAGCCGATGTGCCGGCGGTACCGGCCTGCCGCGTCGGCCACGGCGCCGTTCACCGAGAACGCCCCGGCGTCGGCGCGGGCGAGTCCGAGCACGATCTTGATGAGGGTGGTCTTGCCCGATCCGTTCGGACCGACGAGCGCCGTCACGGCGCCGGAACGCACGTCGAGACTCACGTCGTGCAGCACGTCGAGCGTGCCGAACCGTTTGCGTATAGAAGTCGCGGTGATCATCGCGGGGGCCTCATGAGCGGACGGCGATCGACCAGCGCCTCCGGGGTGAGCACAGGGAACACGCGCTCCGCCGCGTCGAGAATCGCGACCATCGGGCTGCGCAGCAGCACGAGCGCCGGCGCGTGCTGCTCGACGATGAGCGCGAACAGCCGCACCGGATGGAACGGCACGTCGCCCACGCCGTCGCGGTCGAGGTCGTAGCCGCGGTACGCGTCCCACCAGTTGCCGTCGAAGGTCGAGCTCGCGGCGCGCGAGTTGGTGCTCACGTCGAAGGCGTTGCCGGCGAACCGGTTGCCGGTGAAGTGATCGTCCTCGGCGTTGGCGAGCACCTTCGCCGCCCAGCCGTTCTGCAGGAAGTCGTTGTCGGCGACGGCGAGATGGGACGACCCCTCGAGATAGATCCCCGTGGAGTTGCCGGTGAAGACGTTGCCGCGGATCTCGCCGCCGAGGATCTCCTTGAGGAGCAGGCCGTAGGCGGCGCTCCCCCAGGAGTGCTCGAAGCGGTTGTGCGAGATGACGACGCCCCGGCTGTACATGACGGCCACGCCGGAGTTGTTCTCGCGGAACACGTTGCGCTCGTAGCGGCACGAGTCGGAGAACATGAAGTGCAGGCCGTAGCGCTGGCTGTGCTCGCTCACGTTGCCGGTCGTGACCCCACCGGAGGAGAACTCGAAGTAGATGCCGTCGCGCTGCCCGCTCACGTGATTGTCCTCGATGCGCGCGCCCGGCGAGTACCAGAGGTGGATGCCGTTGCCGCTCGTGTTCTGCGAGACGCCGTGCGCCACCACCTCGTTGCCGCGCACCACGCAGTCGGCCGCGCGCTGCAGGTAGATGCCGAAGAGGTTGTCGCGCACCCGGTTGTGCTCGATGAGGCAGCGGCGGGCGTCGCGCACGCGGATGCCGGCGCGGTCGTCGAGGTTGGAGACGCCGGTGTTCGCCACGACGAGTCCGCGCACCGTCACGTCGTCGGCCGCGACGATGAGCACGGCGCGCGCCCCCTGGCCATCGAGCAGCGGCCAGCCGCGCCCCTCGAGGGTCACGCGCGGCGTGCCGATGACGATCGTCGGTTCGCGGTAGGTGCCCGCGTTCACGATGACGCGGTCGCCCGGGCGCGCCGCGGCGAGGGCGGCGGTGATCGTGCGGTACCTCCCGCCGGCGTCGACGACGAGGTCGGACGCCGCCAACGGCGGCGCGACGAGCGTCGCGAGCAGGAGCGCGCGGAGCAGGCGGCTCATCGCATCTCCATCGGCGCGGCCGGCGCCGTGTCGACCAGCACCTCGGCCCACGACATCACGCGCCCGCCGAGCATGGCGCGCTGCTCCTCGGCGGCCCGCGGCGACGGAAAGGCGACCAGCCCCTTCCCCATCGGGCTCTTCATAAAGCCGTCCTTGAGGAAGCCGGCGCTGTCGGCGCGAACGAACGTGCCCGGGTGCTGCGTGTCGATGACGTACAGCGCGCGCACCGCGTCCGCCTTGACGGTGCGCGACCAGCCGACGAGGCACTCGATGGAGTCGAACTTGTACACGCGGCCGGCGCGCGTCACCGCTTCGCCGCCGAAGCGGCTGTCGGAGATCGTCATGCGGCAGAAGTCGCACGGATCCTCGTTCAGCCGCACGGGCTCCGGGCCCGGCGAGGCGCACGCGGCGACGAGCCACGCGGCGGCGAGGATGGTGCGGACTGGGGGGACAGGGAGTCGCATCGGATCAGAGGGGGGACAGGAGGTGTCGTGGGATCAGCTGGTGGCGAGCGGGGGCGCCCCGCCGGCGAGGTGCCGCGGGCGCCGGAACGCGAGCACGAGTGCCACCGCGACGAGCAGCCCGGCCACGACGAGCGCGACACCACCCGAGTCCGGCCACGAGGTGGCCGTGAAGTTGAGCAGCTGCTTGGGCCCGATGAGCGGCGGCTGGTAGCTCATGCCCGGGATCTTGATGATCGCGTCCTCGGACAGGTTATGGCCGTAGTCGTAGCCCCACTTCCAGTAGTCGTAGAGCCCGCCGACGCACGCCGCGACGAGCGTCGCCGCCCACGCGACGAACGGTACGCGACGCCCGAGCGCGGCCACGCCGAGCCCCGCGGCGATGAGCGCGCCGAGGATCAGCGGCATCACCTTGAGCTCCGGGATCGCGTCGGGCTCGATGCGCTTCATCCCGATGTAGTGGTTGAGCCCGTTGATGCTCTCGAGGTCGTTCTCCTTCACCCCCGTGACGTCGTTGATGCGGATGCGCATCCCCAACCCCTCGGGGTATTGCGGCGCGATGAGCGAGATGCGCCACAACGGGAGGACGTACGCCGCCGACATCAGCAGCGAGGCCACGACGATGAGCCAACGGACGGTGCGGGTCACGGGATCACTCCGGTCGGATCGCCGGACCGGCGCGCGGGCACATCCCGCGCGCCGGCCGAGCGGCTTCACTGCTTCTTCGCGTCGCCCTGCTTGGCGTCGGCGCTCGCCGCCTTCGGCGCCGCCGACGGTCCCTTCGACAGCGTGCCCGTGAGGGCCACGTTGCTCCCGGGCGCCGACACCCGCACGTAGCCCTGCATCTCCTGGTGGAGCGCCGAGCAGAAGTCCGTGCAGTACATCGGATACACGCCCGCGTGCGGCGGTACCCACTTCAGCGTGCGCGTCTCGCCCGGCATGACGAGCAGCTCGCCGTTCTGGTTGCCCATGATCGCGAACCCGTGCGGCACGTCCCAGTCCTGCTCGAGGTTCGTGACGTGGAAGAGCACCGTGTCGCCGACCATCACGCCCTCGATGTTGTCGGGCGCGAAGTGCGAGCGGATGGCCGTCATGCGGACGTGCACCTTCTTCCCCTCGCGGCTCACCCCGGTCTCCTTCTCGGCGCGCACGGCCATCGGGTTCTTGTTCTCGGCGAGCTTGAAGAACTTCACCTGCTTGTCGATGATCTTGCTGGCTTCGATCGCGTTGGCGTAGTGCGGCTCGCCCTCGGTGGGGAAGTCGAGGATCAGCTTCATCTTCGGCCCGGTGTTGTCGTACAGCTGGGCGCTCTGCGTGAGCTCCGGGCCGGTCGGCAGGTAGCGGTCCTTGGTGATCTTGTTCATCGCGACGACGTACTTGGCGTTCGGCTTGCGCGTGCCGCCGCCGGGGATCATCAGGTGGCCGACCGAGTAGTACGTCGGCACGCGGTCGACGACCTCCCAGGTGCCGAGCTTCCACTTCACGATCTCGGAGCTGATGAAGAACGAGGTGTAGGCGTAGCCCTTGCCGTCGAACTCCGTGTGCAAGGGGCCGAGGCCCGGGTTCTTCACTTCGCCGGCGAGCGTCGCCTCGTACTTGAGCACGGGGATGCCGTCGAGCTCGCCCTCGAACTGCTTCCCTTCGATGGCCTTGAGCATCTTCGAGAACGAGTGCACCGGGATCACCGTCGCGAGCTTGCCGCCGGCGACGATGTACTCACCCGTCGGATCGACGTCGGCGCCATGCGGCGACTTCGGCGTGGGCATGAAGTACACGGCGCCCGCGCAGTCCTTCGGGTCGACGGTGAGCACCGAGGTCAGCTTCTCGCTCTTCGCCGTGCGCGTGAACGGGTCGATGGTGTTGTGCACGTACTCGACCGGCGCGCTCTTCCCCTTGCCGGCCTTCGCGCACGCCTCGACCGTCTTCCAGTTCACGGCGGCGACGAAGTCCTTGTCGTTCTGCGAGGCGTTCACCTCGAGCAGCGAGTTCGCCTGTTCGGTGTTATACGAGCTCAGGAACATCCAGTCATGGCTCGGCCCCTTGCCGGCGCGGGCGAGGTCGTAGTCGAAGCCCGGCATCGCGAGCTGGAAGGCGACGGCCATCTTCCCCGGCTCGTCGGCCTTGATGAACGAGATCTGTCCCTTGAAGTACTTCTTGAATTCGCTGATCGGCACGTCGCGATTGGGCACCGGCACGGAGAAGCGCGTCGAGGCGACCGCGTACTCGGTGTTCTCCGTGATGAACGGGGAGCCATGGTTCCCGGCCGCGTTGGGGATCTCGATGATCTCCTCGGTCTCCATGCGCGTGAGGTCGATGCGCGCGATGCGCGGCGTGTTGTTGGCGTTGATGAAGAGCCAGCGGCCGTCGTCCTCGCCGTTCGTCTGCGAGAGCGCGGTGTGGTGCGAGTCGTCCCACGGCACGAAGCCGTACGACGTGTTCAGCATCTGCTTGGTCTCCTCGGTGTAGCCGTAGCCGTTCTCGGGATACTGGGAGAAGACGGGGATGGTCTTGAAGCGGCGCCCCGAGGGGAGGCCGTAGACGCCGACCTGTCCGTTGAAGCCGCCGGAGAAGAAGGCGTAGAACTCGTCCTTGGCGCCGGGCGCGACGTACACCTTCTGCGCGGCGTCGGACGCGGTGAGACTCGGCGCACCACCCTGGTGCGCGGTGCACGCGTACCCGATCGCGATCGTGGAGAGCACGACGGCGGCGCCGAGCAGCGAGCGTGAGCGGAACGTGTGGGCCATGGTGGAACCTCGAGCGGGCAGTTGGTCGGACCAGGTGGACGGTGAGGTCGCGCGGGAGCGCGAGAGGAACGCCTATATGTTGCAGATTACCTACCACTTTGAAGAGTCGGACGCTCCCTGAATCCTTGTCGGGAAAATCCGTACATTACATGCGGAATAATCGGTTATACTGGGGACACCATGCGACTCACCCGCCATACCGACAACGCGCTGCGCTGCCTCACGTACCTCGCAGTGCACACTGACCGTGCGGTTACTTCAGCGGAGATCGCACGCCGCATGGGGATGTCCGAAGACCACCTCGCCAAGGTCGTCGGACGCCTCGCCTCCCTCGGCTACGTCGACACCCAGCGCGGTCGCTCGGGGGGCGTGCGCCTCGCCCGCAGCGCGGCCGACATCCGCATCGGCGATGTCGTGCGCGAGACCGAGGACAACCTGTGTCTCGTCGAGTGCTTCGACCCCGAGACCAACCAGTGCCCCATCGCGCCGGCGTGCCTGCTCGCCGGCGCCCTCGACAAGGCGCTCTCGGCGTTCCTCCACGTGCTCGACGGCCTCACGCTCGCCGATCTCGTGCGCGAGCCGAAGCGGCTCGACAAGCTCATGCCGGCGTAGCGCGCCGGTCGGCGCGCGCGCCGCCGCGGCCCGTCAGCCGGTGATCGGCCGGCCGAAGTGGTAGGTGAGCCCGACGCGCCCGAGCAGTTCCACGAGCCGGCGCAGTCCGAGTCCCATCACGCTGAAATAGTCGCCATCGACGCGCTCGACGATCGTCGCGCCGAACCCCTGGATGCCGTACGCCCCCGCCTTGTCCATCGGCTCGCCCGTCGCCACGTAATCGGCGATCTCCGCGGCCGAGAGATGGCGGAACGTCACCTCCACCGCCTCCACGGCCGACTCCGTCTGGTGGCCGCGCGCCACGGCGATGGCCGTGTACACCGTGTGCATCCGCCCGCTCAGCCGCGCGAGCATCGAGCGCGCGTCCCCTTCGTCGCGCGGCTTGCCGAGGATGTCGCCGTCGATCACGACGATGGTGTCGGCCGCGATGACGACGGCGCCCGACTCGTGCTCGGCCAGCGCGTGCGCCTTCGCCCGCGCCAGCCGCTCGGCGTGCGGCACGGGGAGCTCGTCCGGCAGCGGCGTCTCGTCGATGTCGGCGGGACGCACCTCGTGCGGGATGCCGATGAGCGCGAGGAGCTCGCGGCGCCGGGGGGACTGCGAGGCGAGGATGATGCGCGGGGTCATCGTTCGAGCCAGAGGGTGACCGGGCCGTCGTTGACGAGCTCGACGTCCATCATCGCGCCGAACTCGCCCGTTTCGACGGGGAGCGCCCGCTCGCGGAGGAGCGCCACGAACCGCTCGTAGAGCGGCACCGCCTGCTCGGGTCGCGCGGCCTCGATGAAGCTCGGCCGGCGCCCTTTCGCCGCGTCGCCGTACAGGGTGAACTGGCTCACCACGAGCACGGCGCCGCCGACGTCGGCGAGGGCGAGATTCATCTTCCCCTCCGCGTCGCCGAACAGGCGCAGCCCGGCGATCTTGTCGGCCATCCACTCCGACTGCGCGTCGGTGTCGGCATGCGTGAAGCCGACGAGGAGGAGGAGACCGGTGCCGATGCGGCCGGTGACGCGGCCGTCGACCCGCACTTCGGCGCGCGACACGCGCTGGATGAGCACTCGCATGGGAGCTAAGATAACCGCCGCATGAAGACCGAGCGCGTCATCGACTTCACCCACGGCGGCAACCTCCACGGGATGTGGGGCGCCGGCGTGATGCTGATCTTCTCCAGCGTCGCCGTCGGCGCCGGCTTCCCCGGGTTCGGCGGCCGGCTCTGGACGATCCCGGTGGCGATGGTGATCGGGTTCGTCGCGGGCCGGACGATGGGGGCGACGATACTCGGCGCATCGGGAGCGGCGGCCGCGCAGGTGTACGCCCCCACCGCGGCGGGCTTCTACACGCAGACCTTCTCCCACATCGACGCGCTCGAGGCGAAGGGGGACCACCGCGGCGCGGTCGCGGCATGGGAGGCGGTGGCCGTGTCGCAGCCGCGGAACCCGTGGCCGCTGCTGCGCGCCGGGGAGCTCTACCTGCGCACCCTGCACGAGCCGGCGATGGCGCTCGACCGTTTCCGTCTGGCGCGCGACATCGAGGGGATCGCGCCGGAGCACCACCGGTACGCGTCGCAGAAGATCATCGACCTGTACCTCGGCGCGCTCCGCGACGAGGGGCGCGCGCTGGTGGAGCTGCGGCGCCTCATCGACCAGCATCCCGGCACCCGCGAGGCCGAGGGCGCGCGCGCCGCGCTGGCGCGACTCAAGGGCACCCCCTAGCGCTATATTTCGCCACCGCGCACCGCGCGGCGTTCGCCCTCGACGATACGCCCCGATGCCGGGGAACCTCGCCTGCCGCGAGAGGTATTGACGGGGTCGCTCCCGGTCCATCCCACCGTTTCCGTTCCCGACGTGCCGACTCCGAACGATCCCACCGCATCGCACTCCACGCGCACCCATCGCGCCGCGCGCACGGCCCTGGTCGTGGCCATCGCCGCCGCGCTCGCCGGGTGTCACGAGAAGAGCAGCAACACCGCGCCGAAGGTGGCGCCCGTCGCGTCCATCACGGTGACGCCGACCACGGCCGTCGTCGAGGTGCACGGCACGCAGCAGCTGACCGACGTCGAGAAGGACTCGGCCGGCACGGTGCTCACGGGACGCACGGTCACGTGGACGACGAGCGACTCGACGAAGGCGACCGTGTCGGCGAGCGGCCTCGTGACCGCCATCGCCACGGGTTCGGCGTCGATCACCGCCACGAGCGAGGGGAAGACGGCGAGCGCCGACATCAACATCCCCGTGCAGGTCGGCAGCGTGAAGGTGAGCCCCGACACGGCGTTCATGCTCGTCGGTGGCGCGGTGCAGCTCTCGGCGACGGTGCGTGACACGGCGGGGAACGTCACCACGGCGCGCACCGTGTCGTGGCAGTCGAGCAGCACCACCATCGCCTCGGTCTCGACCACGGGACTCGTCACGGGGATCGCGCTCGGCACGACGTCGGTCAGCGCGATCGCCGGGACGAAGAACGGCATCGGCGTGATCTCCGTGGTCTCGTCGCCGCCCCCCTCGACGCCTGGCGTGACGGTCACTCCGGCGACGGCGACGGTCACCGCCGGCTCGACGCTGCAGCTGATGGCCACCGACGCGCTCGGCAACCGGCTCGCGAGCGGCGTCGCGGTGTGGACGAGCAGCAACGGCGCGGTCGCCACGGTCTCGGGCGACGGCGTGGTGAGCGCGCTCAAGGCAGGCACGGCGTCGATCACCGCCACGCGCGGCACGTCGAGCGGCACCGCGGTGATCACCGTCACGCCGCCGCCGCCGCCGGTGACGTTCGCGTCGGTCAGCGCGGGCGACCGCTATTCGTGCGGCGTCTCCACCGGCGGCGCGGTCTACTGCTGGGGCGCGAACGACGCCGACCAGCTCGGCACCGGTACCGGCGCCGACACGTTCACGCCGCAGCAGATCGCCGTCGGCGGCGCGTTCACGGCGGTGACGGCGGGGTGGTCGCACGCCTGCGCGCTGGCGGCGGGCGGCGCGGCGTGGTGCTGGGGAGACAACGCCGACGGAGCCATCGGCGACGCCACGCAGACGCACCGCGCGACGCCGACGGCGGTGAGCGGCGCCAGGACATTCGGGTCGCTCGACGCGGGGTACGCGCAGAGCTGCGGCATCGCGTCGGGGGCGAGCGCGGGACAGCTCTTCTGCTGGGGGAGCAACGCCCTCGGGCAGATCGCGCAGTCCCTCCCCTCGGCCTACACGGCACCGGCGGCGGTGAGCGCGATCTCGACCGCCGCGAGCGTGGCCACCGGCTTCGCGCACAGCTGTGCGCTCTCCAAGACGGGCGCCGCCTGGTGCTGGGGCGACAACGCCGCCGGGCAGCTCGGCACCGGCACGACGACCCCGAGCGCGACGCCGCAGGTGGTCGCGGGGTCGCTCACCTTCACGGCCATCAGCGCGACGCACAACCACACGTGCGCCCTCGCCGCGGACGGCAGCGCCTGGTGCTGGGGCGAGAACAGCTACGGGCAACTCGGCACGGCCGATTACACGTCGCGCTCGTCGCCGGCGAAGGTCGTCGGCGGGCACACGTTCACCAGTCTGGCCGCCGGCGGCTGGTTCACCTGCGGCGTCGCCACCGACGGTCAGACGTACTGCTGGGGCGACAACGTGTTCGGCGAGCTGGGGGCGGGAGACATCGGCGCGTCGAGTTCGGTGCCGGTCGCGGTGCTTGGCGGCCTGACGTTCACCGCGCTCTCGGCGGGCTGGTACCACAGCTGCGGCATCGCGACCGCCGGCGCGTACTGTTGGGGCGACAACGCGCGCGGCCAGCTCGGCGTCACGAGCGTCACGAACGTGTCGTCGCGTCCGGTGCGCGTGGCGCGGCAGCCGTAGCCGTTCGGCGCATGCAGGTGGAACGGGGCGGCGGCGCATGGCGCCGCCGCCCCGTTCTCGTCACTCGACGGTGACGCTCTTCGCGAGGTTGCGCGGCTGGTCGACGTTCGACCCGCGCTTCACGGCGATGTAGTAGGCGAGCAGTTGCAGCGGCACGGCGGCGAGGATCGGCATGAGCATGTCGACCGTCTCGGGGATGCGGATCTCGTAGTCGACGAGTCCCTTGAGCGCCGGCTCGTCGCGCGACGTGATGACGATGGTCTTCCCCTTGCGCGCCTTCACCTCGTGGATGTTCGACACGACCTTGTCGAACACCGCGTCGTGGGGCGCGATGAACACCACGGGCATCATCTCGTCGATGAGGGCGATCGGGCCGTGCTTCATCTCGGCCGCGGGGTAGCCCTCCGCGTGGATGTACGAGATCTCCTTGAGCTTGAGCGCGCCTTCGAGCGCGCCCGGGAAGTTGTAGCCGCGTCCGAGGTACAGGAAGTTCGACGCGCGCTTGAACTCCTCGGCGATCTCCTCGATCTTCGCCGCGGTGTCGAGCACCTGTTGGACCTTGGCCGGCAACTCGTGCAGCGCCTGCGCGATCTCGCGGCCGCGCGTCACCGAGAGCTCCCGCTTGCGGGCGAGCTTCAGCGTGAAGAGCGCGAGCGCGACGACCTGGCTGGTGAACGCCTTCGTGCTGGCGACGCCGATCTCGGGACCGGCGTGCAGGTACACGCCGCCGTCGTCCTCGCGGGCGATCGTCGAGCCGACCACGTTCACGAAGCCGAGCGTGCGGGCGCCGCGGCGCTTCGCCTCGCGCATCGCGGCCAGCGTATCGGCCGTCTCCCCCGACTGCGAGATGACGATGCACAGCGTGCGTTCGGTCACGATGGGGTTCTTGTAGCGGAACTCCGACGCGTACTCCACCTCGACCGGGATGCGCGCCAGCTCCTCGATCATCATCTCGCCGATGAGCGCCGAGTGCCAGCTCGTGCCGCAGGCGGTGATGATGACGTTGTCGATGTTGAGCAGCTGTTCGTGCGAGAGGTTGATGCCGCCCAGCTTCGCGGTGCCGTCCTCGAGGATGAGGCGGCCGCGCATCGCGTTCTCGACCGTCGTCGGCTGCTCGAAGATCTCCTTGAGCATGAAGTGCGCGAACCCGCCGCGCTCGATCGCCGCGAGGTCCCAGCTGATGCGGTCGACGTCGCGCGGCTGCGGCATCGCGTCGACGTCGAGCACCTTGTACCGGTCGCGCTCGATCACCGCCACGTCGCCGTCGTTCAGGTACACGACCTGCCGCGTGTGGGCGAGGATCGCCGACGGGTCGGAGGCGAGGAAGTTCTCTCCCTCGCCGATGCCGATCAGCAGCGGGCTGCCCTTGCGCGCGGCCACGATCTTGCCGGGATCGCGGCTCGAGACGACCGCCATGCCGTACGTCCCTTCCACCTTGCGCAGCGCGTTGATCACCGCCTCCTCGAGCGAGCCCTCGAACAGCTCCTGGATGAGGTGCGCGAGGACTTCCGTGTCGGTGTCGCTGCGGAACTCGTAGCCCAGCTCCTGCAGCGCCGCCTTGAGCGTGCCCGAGTTCTCGATGATGCCGTTGTGCACCACCGCGATCGTGCCGTCGGCCGAGAGGTGCGGATGCGCGTTGCGCTCCGTCGGCGGCCCGTGCGTCGCCCACCGCGTGTGCCCGATGCCCACGAAACCGTCGGCGGGGTCGATGGCGAGCGCTGCTTCGAGCTTCGCGATCTTGCCCGCGGCGCGGCGCGTCTCGATGGCCTCGCCGTCGAACACGGCGACGCCCGCGGAATCGTAACCGCGGTATTCCATGCGCTTGAGCCCTTCGATGAGATAGGGCGTCGCGTCGTTCGGACCGATGTAGCCGATGATGCCACACATGGGATCTGGGGGGCTGGAGAGGGTTACTTCAGCTTCGCGAGCAGCGCGCGACCGCGTTCCACCAACTGCGCCGTCTCGGCGTGCGTCGGCGCCTCGGCGATGACGCGCACGATCGGCTCCGTGCCCGACGGCCGGACGTGCAACCAACGATCCGGCCAGCCGAGCCGTAGCCCGTCCTGCGTGTCGACCTCGGCGTCGGGGAACGCAGCGCGCAGCGCGGCGTACACCGCGTCGAGCGGGGCGGCGGGACGGTCCAGCTTGTCCTTGAGGATGGCGTAGCGCGGTGATGCGGCCACGATCTGCGAGATCGAACGTGGATCTTCGAGCAGCAGTTGCAATATGAGTGCCACGCCGAGCGGCGCGTCGCGCCCCAGATGCAGCTCGGGGAGGATCACCCCGCCATTCCCTTCCCCGCCGACGACGGCGTGCTCGTCCCGCATGCGCATCGCCACGTTCACCTCGCCGACGGGAGCGCGGATGACCCGCTGGCCGAAGTCGGCCGCGGCATCGTCCACCACCCGCGAGGTCGACAGGTTGGTGACGACGTGTCCTTTTCGATGTCGCAGCACGACACGGCACGCCAGCGCGAGCGTGTAGTCCTCGCCGATCGCCTGCCCCGCGTCCGACACGATCGCGAGACGATCGACATCCGGGTCGGTGGCGAAGCCGACCTGCGCCCCGGTCTCCTTCACGAGCCGCTCGAGATCGCCGAGGTTCTCGGCGATCGGCTCGGGCGGGCGCGGGAAGCGGCCGTCGGCCTCGATGTTGATCTCGTGCACCTCGCAGCCGAGCAGTTCGAGGAGGTGCGGGATCGCCGCGCCGCCGGCGCCGCGGCAGGCGTCGTAGGCCACACGGAACCCGCGGGCGCGGATCGCCTCGACGTTGATGAACGGCAGCCGCAGGATGGCCTGCAGGTGGCGCGCGATCGCGTCGCCGTCGAAGTGCGTCTTGCCGAGCCGGTCCCACTCGGCGTACGGGATGCCGCTGTCGATGAGGGCGCGCATCTGCGCGCCTTCGCTCGCCGAGAGGAAGAGCCCCGAGGGGCCGATGAACTTGAGGGCGTTCCACTCGATCGGATTGTGGCTCGCCGTGATCCCGAGCCCGCCCGCCGCGTGGTGGTGCTCCACCGCCATCTGGATGGTGGGCGTGGTCGAGAGGCCGACGTCGATCACGTCGGCGCCGACCGATTCCAGCGCGGCGCGGGCGATCGAGTGGAAGAGCGGGCCGGAGACGCGGCTGTCGCGGCCGAGCACGACGTTCCGCTTGCCCCCCTGGGCGACGGCCCACGCGCCGAACGCGGCGGCGTAGCGGGCGACCACTTCGGGCGAGAGTCCGTGCCCCACGCGGCCGCGGATGCCGGACACCGAGATCATCAATCGAGGATCGGTCATTGGTTGAAAGTTACCGTTGGGCGTCGGGCACGGACAGGCGAGGCAGCGTTCGGCTCGCCGGCCACCCTCCCGGCGGTTGCGCCGCCGCCGTTGGCGCCGCCGGTCGCCGCGGGTAGCTTGCCTCGCGACCACCCTCTCGCGACGCATGACACTGCTCCCTCTCGCCGCGGCCGCCGGTGGCGGCTCCATCGACGGTCTCGACGCGCCGCGGCTCGTCGCGGCGGGCTTCACGCTGCTGCAGCGCTCGGCGCCGCTCGTGCGCGCCCTCGCCGGGCGGCGCACCGCGCTCCTGCTCCCCAGCGGCCCGCAGTTCCTCACGGCGCTCGCCGCGAGCGACGGACGCGGCGCCGTGCTGGTGAACCCGCTCGCGGCGCCCGCGGAGATCGCGTTCCAGCTGGCGGATGCCGGCGTGGGCGCGGTGTTCACGGTGTCGGCGCTCGCCGGGCGCCTCCCCGCGGGCACGCCGCACGTGTTGCTCGATGACGCGCCACGCACGGCGCGCGTGGTGACGCCCGATGGGACTTCGGAGGTCGACCTCGGGTCGCACTTCGGACTCGACCTCGCCGTCGACACCGACGAACCGGGGCGCGACGAGGAATGCGCGGTCGTCTACACCTCGGCCATGGCCGGCACCCCGCTCGGCGCGATCCTCACGCACCGGAACCTCGTCGCGAATGCGCGCCAGACCGTCGAGGCGGCGCAACTCACGCCGCAGGATCACTGCCTCGCCGTGCTCCCGTTTTCGCACTTGTTCGGCCTCACGACCACCGCGATGGGGCCGCTGTTCGTCGGCGCGCGTGTGACGACGATGCCGCGCTTCAATCCGCTGGCCGCCGTCGACCTGCTGCGCGAACAGGGCATCACGTATCTGGTCGGCGTGCCGGCCGTGTTCGCCGGCCTGGCCGCGGCGATCGCGCGGCGGGGCGGAAAGCTCGGCAGCGACGCGCTCCGGCTCTGCATCTGCGGAGGCGCGGCACTTCCGGTCGCGCTGCAGGATTCGTGGCACGAGCTGACTGGCGTCGAGCTGCGGCAGGGTTATGGCCTCACGGAGTGTGCGCCGGTCGCGCTGTTCAATCGCGTGGGTTCCCCGAATCGGCGTGGCACGCTCGGGACGCCGTTCCCGGGGTGCGAGGTGACCGTGCGCGATCCGCAGTCGAACGCCGAGCTCCCCGATGGCACGCCGGGGCAGATCTGCGTCCGCGGCGAGACCGTGTTCCGCGGCTACGTGCGGGGCGGTGAGCACGGCCTGCAGGTGCGCGACGGCTGGCTGGGAAGCGGCGACCGCGGCGCGCGCCACGCCGACGGCACGATCGCGTTCCTCGGGCTCCTCAAGCCGATGTTCACGCGCAACGGGTTCAACGTCTACCCGCGCGAGGTCGAACGCGCGATCGGGGAGCTGCCGGGGGTGAGCACGGTCCGCGCGTACGCCATTCCCGAGCCGACGCGCGAGCACGACGTCGCCGTGGAGGTGACGGGCACGGTGAGCGAGGCGGAGGTGCGCGCGTGGTGCGAGCGGCGGCTCTCGGCGTACAAGCAGCCGACGACGATCGCCGTCGTGCCGCGAGTCGATGGTGCGTAAGCGGTGAGTCGGGTGCGGCGGCCGGCGCGAGACGTCCCATCGCCGCGTCGAGCGGCTAGATTTCCCCCCTACCCTTCAGGCGAAGAGACCCGTGACGCGCGCTTTCGACGACGACTTCAAGTACCGCTTCGCGACCCGCACCATCCACGCCGGCCAGCGCCCCGACCCGACGACCGGCGCCATCATGCCGCCGATCGTGCAGACGTCGACCTACGTGCAGCGCGGCCTCGGCGACAACCAGGGATACGAGTACGCCCGCGGCAAGAACCCCACCCGCGAGGCGCTCGAGCGGAACGTCGCCGCGCTCGAGGACGGGAAGCACGGCTTCGCGTTCTCCAGCGGCATGGGGTGCACCGACTCGCTGATGAAGCTGTTCAAGTCGGGCGACCATCTCGTCGTCGGCGAGAACGTCTACGGCGGCACCTACCGCCTGATGGACAAGATCCTCGTCAACTTCGGGCTCACGTTCAGCTACGTCGACACGCGCGACCCGCAGCGCATCGCCGACGCGGTGCGGCCGAACACCGTCGCGCTGCTGCTCGAGACGCCGACGAACCCGCTCATGCGGCTCACCGACCTCAAGGCCGCGTCGGCCATCGCCAGGAAGCACGGCCTGCTGATGATCGTCGACAACACGTTCGCCTCGCCGGTGCTGCAGCGCCCGCTCGCTCTCGGCGCCGACATCGTGTTCCACTCGACGACGAAGTACCTGAACGGCCACAGCGACATGATCGGCGGCATCTGCGTGCTGAACGACGACGACCTCGCGGCCCGCATCCAGTTCATCGCCAACTCGGCCGGCGCCGTGCCTGGGCCGATGGACTCGTGGCTCGCCCTGCGCGGCACGAAGACCCTCGCGCTCCGCGTGCATCAGGCCGACGCGAACGGCCGCCGCATCGCCGAGTGGCTGGCCAAGCGGGTCGGCGAACAGCGGGTGTTCTACCCCGGGCTCCCGTCGCATCCCCAGCACGAGCTGGCGAAGCGGCAGATGAGCGGCTTCGGCGGGATGATCTCGGTGGAGATGGACACGAAGGAGCGGGCGAACACGATGCTCAAGCGGGTGCGCGTCTTCTCGCTCGCCGAGTCGCTCGGCGGGGTGGAGTCGCTCATCTCCCACCCCGCGTCGATGACCCACGCCTCGGTGGAGCCGGCGCGCCGGGCGCAGCTCGGGGTGACGGAGGGACTCGTCCGCCTCTCGTGCGGCATCGAGGACGTCGACGACCTCCTGGAAGACCTCGACCAGGCGTTCGCCGGGCTCTGACTGGCACTTTCCGGCACGCCTTCCCGTAGGGGACGGCAGTCGTCCGCCACCGGTCCGTCATTCTCCGCCAGGAGTCGCAATGCCCGAACGCAAGATCCTCACTGACATCGCCCCGCAGACGTGGGAGCACCCGGCCGACCGCGCCGCGCTCAACGCGCTGCGCGCCATCCCCGCGTTCGACGACGTCATCCGCAAGATCGCCGCCTTCTTCGGCGAGCGCGGCCTCCGCCAGCTCTTCCTCGCCAACGCCGTGCGCGTCGGCCCGACCCAACGGCCGCAACTCGACCGCCTCCTCACCGAGGTGCTCGCCACCTTCGATTGGGCGGAGCGGCCGCAGCTCTACGTGACGCAGTCGCCCACCATCAACGCGGCCGCGATCGGCTTCGACAAGCCGTTCATCATCGTCAACTCGGCGACGATCGAGCACCTGAACGAGGACGAGCAGCGCGCCATCCTCGCCCACGAAGTGGCTCACATCATCAGCGGGCACGTGCTGTACCGCACCGTCGCCCTCATCATCATGACGGTGGGACTCTCGTCGCTCCCGTTCGTCGCCGCCGCGGTGCTCTTCCCCATCCAGATGGCGCTCTTCGAGTGGTACCGGAAGAGCGAACTGAGCTCCGACCGCGGTGCGCTCATGGCCGTGCAGGACCCGCGCGCCGTGATGATGACCTTCCTCAAGCTCGCCGGCGGCCCCGACCACGGCGACGCGATCGACCTCGACGCGTTCATCGCGCAGGCGAAGGAGTACGAGACGCAGGGCGACGTGGTCGACAAGGTGTGGCAGATCATCAACGCCGTGTTCCGCGACCACCCCTTCCACACCGTGCGCGCCGGCGAGCTGCAGCGCTGGATCGACGCGGGCGCGTACGACAAGGCGCTGGCCGGCGAGTACCTGCGCCGCAGCGACGCGCCCCCGTCGGCCGCCGACGTCGGCCGCGACATGAACGAGGCCGCGCAGTATTACGGCGACCAGGCCAAGGCCGCCGTCGGCAAGCTCGGCGACGTGCTCGGCCGGGCGAAGGACGCGTTCGACGACGCCTTCAAGGGCGGCCGCCGGTGAAGGTGCTCGTCGTCGGCGGAGGCGGGCGCGAACACGCGCTCGCGTGGAAGCTCCGCCGCGACGACCCGCGCGTCGAGATCGTCGCCGCCCCCGGGAATCCGGGGATCGCCGCACTCGGCCGCTGCGTGGAAATGAAGGCGACCGACGTCGCCGGGCTGGCCGCGCTCGCGCGCGGCGAGGGCGTGGCGTTCACGCTCGTCGGCCCCGAGGCGCCCCTCGAAGCGGGACTCGTCGACCACTTCCGGGAGCACGGGCTCGCCGTGTTCGGCCCGTCGCGCGCCGCGGCGCGCATCGAGACGTCGAAGCGGTTCGCCAAGGAGCTCATGCTCGCCGCCGGCATCCCCACAGCGAGCGCGCGCACCTTCAGCGACGCCACCGCCGCGAAGGCGGAGGCGCACCGGCTCGGCGCGCCCGTCGTCGTGAAGGCCTCCGGGCTCGCCGCTGGCAAGGGCGTCATCGTCGCGACGACGCTCGCCGAGGCCGACGAGGCCATCTCGATGATGCTCGAGGGGAACGCATTCGGCGACGCCGGGCACGAAGTGCTCGTCGAGGAGTTCATGCAGGGCGAGGAGATCTCCGTGTTCGCGCTCACCGACGGCACGCACGTGCTGCCGATGATCGCCGCGCAGGACCACAAGCGCGTCGGCGAAGGAGACGCCGGCCCGAACACCGGCGGCATGGGCGCGTACGCGCCCGTCTCGATCGCGACGCCGCAGGTCGCCGACCTCGCCGTCGACCGCGTGTTCCTCCCGACCCTGAGCGCGTTGCGAGAGGCGGGATGCCCGTTCACCGGACTCCTTTACGCCGGGCTGATGCTCACGCGTGAAGGGCCGAAGGTCGTCGAGTTCAACTGCCGGTTCGGCGATCCGGAGACCGAGGCACTGCTGCCGCTGATGGCGTCGAGCCTGCTCGAACCCATGCGCGCCGTCGCCAACGGCGACTCGCTCGCCGGCGCCGCGCCGCTCGAGTGGAAGGGCGCCGCGGTGACGACCGTCGTCGCGGCGGGCGGCTATCCGGGCGCCGTGCGATCGGGGGACGTGATCGCCCTGCCGCCCGACGAGGAGGGGGTGACCGTGTTCCATGCCGGAACGAGGCGCGACGCATCCGGCGCGCTCGTGACCGCGGGCGGGCGCGTGTTCGCCGTGACGGCCGTGGCCGAGACGCTTGGCGAGGCACAACGCCGCAGCGTCGCCCACGCCGCCCGCGTGTCGTTCGAGGGCCGGCAGCTGCGGCGCGACATCGGATGGCGCGAGCTCGCGCGCGGTGCCCGAACTCCCTGAGACCGAGACCATCGCGCGCGACCTCGACGGGGCCGTGCGCGGCGCCGTCGTCGCGCGCACGAGCGTCGCGCGCGCTGACGTCCTCCGCGATGTGACCGCACGGCGCTTCGAGACCGCCACCCGGGGCGCCCGCATCGACGCGGTGTGGCGGCGCGCCAAGTCCGTGGTCCTCGACCTCGATTCCGGCGACCGACTCGTCGTGACGCCGCGTTTCACGGGAGCGCTGCTCATCGAACCCGGCGGCCGGCCGGCCGAACACGCCGAAGGAGCACCCGGCGAACCCTCCGCTGACTACACCTGCCTCGCCTTCGACCTCGTCGACGGCCGCCGCCTGCGGTACCGTGACGTGCGGCGACTGGGCACCGTCGCTCTCATGGCGCCGGCCCGATTCGCGGCGTGGAACGCCGCCCTCGGTCCGGAACCGCTTGACCCAGCCCTCACCCCCGAGCGATTTTCGGGTATTGTTCGGGCCTCCTCGCGCGCGGTGAAGACCCTCCTGATGGAACAGCGTCGGCTCGCCGGCATCGGCAACATCTACGCGAACGAAGCCCTCTGGCGCGCCGGCATCCGTCCCGCGCGCCGCGGGCGGAGCGTGACGCGCGCCGAGTGCGGCCGCCTCCTCGGCGCCCTGCGGGACGTGCTCGCCGAGTCGATCGCGCTGCGCGGGACGAGCTTCCGCGACTATCGCGACGCGTTCGGCGAGCGCGGCGGCTTCGTCCGCCGGCTCGCCGTGTACGGGCGCGCCGGAGCGCCCTGCCTGCGCTGCGGCGCGACGCTGCGCGGCCACCACGCACTCGAGGGACGGGCGACGGTGTATTGCCCGTCGTGCCAGCGATGAGCCGGCGCCGCAAGCGGAGGCCCGCGACGCCGGAGGTCGAAGCGCGCGTGCAACAGATGCGCGAGGTGGTGCGCGCCGGCGCCCTCGATCGCCCAGGCGTGTACCGCATGATCTCGCCCGACGGCGAGATCGTGTACGTCGGCAAGGCGAAGAAGCTCCGCACGCGCCTCATGAGCTATTTCCGCGCCGAGTACCCGGCCGAGAAGGGGGCCCGCATCGTGCGCGAGGCCGGCGAGATCGCCTGGGACTACCAGCCGAGCGAGTTCGCGGCGCTGCTCGAGGAACTGCGGCTCATCAAGCGGTGGCGGCCGCGGCTGAACGTCATGATGAAGCGCGACGCGCGGCACTACGCGTTCATCCGCATCACGCGCGGCCCGGCCCCGAAGTTCCAGGTGGTGCGCGGCGCGGGGAACGACGATCACGGCACCTACTTCGGGCCGTTCCACGGCGCACACCAGCTCGAGGACGCGCTGCGCGAGCTCAATGACGCGCTCGGCCTCCGCGACTGCCGCGCCGACCAGCGGATGCACTTCGCCGACCAGGTTGAGTTCCCCGTCGCGCCCCCCCGCACGCCGGGGTGCATCCGTCACGAGATCGGCCGCTGTCTCGGGCCGTGCGTCGCCGCCACGACCGTCGCCGAGTACCGGTCGCGGTTCGACGTGGCGCGGCAGTTCCTCGACGGCGCCGACGATGCGCCCGTGGCACTGCTGCGCTCGGCCATGGAAGCGAGCAGCGATGCACTCGATTTCGAACGCGCCGCGAGCCTGCGCGACAAGATCCTGCGGCTCGAGTCGCTGCAGGACCAGTTCGCGCGGCTGCGCTTCGCCGTGGAGTCGCTCTCCTTCGTCTACCGGGTGGCCGGCTGGGGCGACGACGACCGCGCCTACATCATCCGCCGCGGACGGGTCCGCGCCGAGCTCCCCGCGCCGAAGGACGCCGCCGGCGAGCGAGCGCTCGCCGCTCGTGCCGCGGAGATCTTCGCGCCGCGGGAGAAGGCGGCGCTCACGGTGCCTGCGCACGAGATCGACGAGTTGCTGCTCCTGTCGAGCTGGTTCCGGAAGTTCCCCGACGAGCTCGCGCGGGCCGAGGGACCGTCCGCTTTCGCCCTCGACAAGTCGGCGTGACGTAACGCGATCACGCATTGCTCGGTTCGCTCTCGCGCTGCCGGCGACGGAATCAAGACAGGCAGACTCCCCACCGGGCGCGCGTCGAGCGCGCCTGCCGTCGATCATGCGTCTACCCGGCGGCGGCGGAGCACCCTGACGGTAGAGTGACGCGCGCGCGCGAGCATACGCGCATGAATCTCACCGAGCCGCCCTCGAACGAACGAGTCGACCCACTGGTGTTTCCCGCGCAGGAGACGGTGCGGTCGGCGACCGGCCGCGTCTCCGACTCCCTCCGCCGCCTGTGGCAGGCGCTGCGCTTCGAATGGCAGCATCGCGGCATCCCGCAGCGAGGGCGCGGTGCCGTGCGCACGCAGCGCGTGGGCACCACGCGCGGCGGATCGCGCATCGCGCCGACGAGAGTGCGCCGGAACGGCATCGCCTACTGTGCCGGCCTGAGCGACGACCTCTCGTTCGAACTCGAGCTCGTGCAGCGGTTCGACCTGGCCGTGTACGTGTTCGATCCGACCCCGGGCTCGCAGGAGCGGGTCGGCCGCGTCGGCGCACTCGCCGGCTTCTACTACGTGCCGGTCGGGCTCTGGGGGACGTCGGGATCGACGACCCTCTATCCGACCGTCGACGCGACGCGCTATCCGCGCGCGAGGGAATCGGGCGTGTCGCGCCGGGGGAGCCGCGTCGACGTGCGGACCATCCCCGCCATGATGAAGCAGCTCGGCCACGAAGGGCGGCCGATCGACGTGCTCAAGCTCGACATCGAGGGGGCGGAATACGACGTCATCGACAACATGATCGCGAGCGGCGTCCGGCCATCGCAGATCGTCGTGTCGTTCCACCATCGCTACGAGGCGGCGGGCCTTTCGCGCACGCGCGATGCCGTGCGCATGCTGCGCGGCCAGGACTATCACGTCGCCGCCGTCGACGGTGCGGTGATGACGTTCGTCTCCGCCGCGGCCCCCGACCAGGCGCTGCCCTCGGAGCGCGTCGTGGGGGCGCGGACCGCCGCCGAGCGCGCGCTCGGCAGCGGTACGGCGCGACGGCAACGATCCGGCGACGGGTGACGCGCCGCGTGCCGACGCTCCTCGACGCCACCGCCGGCGCATTCCGATGGCTCCCCGGGTTCCCCGGCAAGGGGCGCGTCGCGCTGGTCATCCACCGGCTCCTCAAGCGCGGCGCCAGCGATGCCATGAACCTCCGCACCGTGCGCATGCGCGACGGCTCGCTCCTCGAGTGGGACCTGCGCGACGAGAGCGAAGCGCGCGCCTTCTGGCTGGGCACGTACGACGACGCGCTGCGCGACCGGCTGCTCGGCGTGGTCGATCCTCGCGGCGTGCTCTTCGACGCGGGCGCGAACGTCGGGGCCTGGACGATCCCGCTGGCCCGCCACGTCATGCGGGGCGGCGGCCGCGTCGTCGCCTTCGAGCCGGTGCCGGAGAACGTGTCGCGCCTCAAGGCCGCGCTCGCGCGCAACGCGTGGAACAGCGTCGTCGACGTCGAGCCGATCGCGCTCGGCGACCGCGACCAGTCGGCGTGGCTCTGGCTCAAGCGCGTCTCGACCGGGGCGAGCACGGGCACGGCCGCACTCCTCGCCGTCTGCGAAGGCGACTTGCGCGTACCCGAGGTGCGGCTCGACTCGTGGATCCGCGCGCACGCGCTCGAGCGCCTCGACTTCCTCAAGCTCGACGTCGAGGGAGCGGAGTTGCGCGTGCTCGCCGGCGCCGAACGCACGATCGCGAAGTTCCGGCCGCTCGTGCTCGCCGAACTGGACGAGTACTGGCTCTCCACGCACGGCCAGTCACACACCGACGCGGCCCGCTGGGCGGCGGCACGCGGGTACGAGCCGCTCTACTGGTGCGGCGGCATCCAGCCGGGGTTCCGTGCGCGCCGCTCGGGACGCACGCTCGCGACGCTGTTCATCCCCGAGGAACGCGCGACGACCGTGCGGCCGGCGCTGTTGCCGCGGCCCACGCTCCGATTCTCGGCGGCCGCGGCGCGCACCGGCTCGGCCTGACGCTCAGCCCAACGTCACCAGTTCGGCCTCGGCACGCCCGCCGGTGATGGTGAGCCGGGCGACGGTGGCCGGCAGGGCGAACCGCTTCGGACCCGCGGCGCCGGGATTCACCACCAGTTTCGTTCCGACGCGCTCGATGGCGGCGACGTGCGTGTGTCCGTAGACGATCACGTCGGCGTCGTACGCCGCCGCGAGCTGCGCGGGCTTCGGACGTCCGAGCTCGTGTCCGTGGCTCACGTGCACGCGCAGGCCGCCGAACTCCATCTCGAGCTTCTGCGTGAGCCCGGGCATCCACGGGTCGTCGCAGTTGCCATACACGGCCTGCACGGGGGCGATCAGCATCAGCTCGTCGAGGATCGTATCGCTGCACACGTCCCCCGCATGCAGGATCAGCTCGACGCCGGCGAACGCGTCGTGCACCTCGGGGCGCAGCAGCCCGTGGGTGTCGCTAATCAGACCGATCAGCACCTGAGACCCTCCCGGCAAGGAGCACGAAGCACGCGAGGCAGGCGAACCCCGCGAGTGCCTCGGCGGCCAGCATGCCGCTCGTCGCGAACCGGTCGTGCATCGCGCCGTCGAAGCGGATCATGCCGAGACCGCCGAGCGTGTTGAACGCGAAGAAGACGTTGATCTTGGTCGCCGCGGCGTGCTCGCCGATGAGCGCGAGCACCATGCCGGTGAGCGAAGCCACGCACAGGCCGAGCGCGAAGGTGTAGAAGAGCGTGGACGCGGCATAGCCGAACGAATCGCGTGGCGCCACCATCATGAACGCCGCCGCAAGAGCCGACACGGCGCAGGCGAGCGCGTAGGCGCGCGTGGCGACGATGCGGTCGGCGAGCCAGCCACCGGCGAAGCAGCCGAGCACGATCGCCACGCCGCCGCCGGCGCCGAGCACGAAGCTCACCGTATCGGCGCTCGCGTGGAACTCCGGGCCGAGCGCCCCGAAGAGGAACTGCGCCGCGCCGGTGCCGATCGGGAGCGCGGCGAGCAGCAGGGCGATGCGGCCGTCGCGCGACCGGAGCAGCCGGACGAGCGCGCGCAGCGCCTCGCGCAGGCGCCCGCCCACCGACTCGCCGCTCCATGCGCGCGGCGGCTCCTCGAGCCGCGTCAGCGCGAGCGCGCAGAGACCGATGACGGCGGCGAGCGCGAGCCCAGCCATCCACGTGGCCGGCAGGTGCTTCACGAACCAGAGTCCGAGACCGCCTCCCGCCGTCTGTCCGAACTGGTTCCCGCTCTGGAACCATCCGGCCGCGCGCCCGCGCGAGCGGACGGTGGTGTTGTGCGCCATCAGCCCTTCGGTGGCGAAGGCGAGGAAACTCGCCGCCACGTTCGAGCCGAGCACGACGACCGAGAGCAGCGGCACCGACGACGCACCGAGCGGGGTGACCGTGAGCGTGAACAGCCCGCCCGTCATCGCCGTGGCGGCGATGAGGTACCACCGCTTGCGCGAGAGCGTCGAGTCGCCGAGCGGCGCCCACACGAACTTGAAGGCGTGGGCGAAGAACGCCATCCCGACGATGGCCGCGCTCGTCGACACCGCGAGCCCGGCGCGGCTCGCGAGATAACCGAGGGCGACCGACGGGTACCCGATCATGAGCCCCATCGGGAAGTACAGCACCGCGAAGAGCCAAGGGTGCGGAGCGCGCGTTCCGGCGTTCGCGCCCGGCACCGCCGTCACGTCGGCTCCTTCCGGTCGCCCCAGCGGATCGCCAGCGTGTTCTCCACGCCGAGCTGGTCGAGCACGCGCGCGACGACGAAGTCGACGAGCTCGTCGATGCGCGTCGGCCGGTTGTAGAACCCCGGCGCCGCCGGCATCACCACCGCGCCCGCGCGCGTGAGCCGCAGCATGTTCTCGAGGTGGATCGCGCTGAGCGGCGTCTCGCGCGGCACGAGCACGAGTGGACGCCGCTCCTTGAGCGCGACGTCGGCCGCGCGCTCGACGAGCGACCGCGACGTGCCGGCGGCGATGGACGCGAGCGTCCCCATCGAACAGGGGCAGACGACCATCCCGGCGCTCTTCGCCGACCCCGACGCCGGCGCCGCCCCGCGGTCGGCGTCGTCGTACACCGTCACCAGGGCGTCCCACCTCGCCGCGCCGACGTGCGCGCGCAGCCCCGCCACGTCGCCGAGGTCGGTCTCGGTGCGCAGCAGGCGGAGGCCGTGCGACGAGACGATGAGCGAGACGCGCCGCCCCGCGGCCACGAGTTGCTCGAGCAGCCGCACGCCGTACGGCGCCCCGCTCGCGCCGGTGAGAGCGAAGACGATCGGCGCGTCGCTCACGCGGCGAGCCGCTCCGCCAGCACGAAACCGAAGAAGACGATGCTGATCACGCCGTTCATCATGAAGAAGGCGGCATCGAGGCGCGACTGGTCTTCCGCGTGCACCAGCGAATGCTCGTACACGAGCAACCCACCGACCGCCACGACACCGGCGCCGAAGGCCCATCCCCGCCCCGCGCCGGCGCCCGCCGCTGCGAGCAGCACGACCGTCGCGACGTGCAGCCCGCGCGCGATGCGCACCGCCGCTCGCTCGCCGACGACCGCCGGCACCGAGAAGAGGCCGTGCTCGCGGTCGAAGGCCACGTCCTGCAGCGCGTACAGCACGTCGAACCCGGCGCCCCACGTCATCACCGCCGCGGCGAGCGCGAGGAGCAGCCACCACGGGTCGCTCCACTGCCCGGTGATGGCGAGATACCCGCCCACCGGCGCGATCCCCATGCCGAGGCCGAGCACGAGGTGCGACCAGCGCGTGAACCGCTTGGTGAAGCTGTAGAAGAACACCCACCCGAGCGCGACCGGCGCGAGCGCGAGGCAGAGCAGGTTCAGCGACCACGACGACCAACCGAAGATCGCGACGGCGCCCAGCACGAGCGCCCACGCCTCGCCCACGCCCATCGCGCCACTCGGGATCTCCCGCATCGCCGTGCGCGGGTTGCGCGCGTCGAGCTGCCGGTCGGCGATGCGATTGAACCCCATCGCCGCGAACCGCGCCGCCGTGAACGCGAGCACCACCCAGCCCAGCTGCCGGAGCGTCACCGGCGCGCGATACGACGCGAGCACCACCCCCACGAGGGCGAACGGGAGCGCGAACACCGTGTGCGGCAGCTTCACGAAGTTGACGTAGCGCACGAGGCGCGACGCCCCGTGGAACGTCTGCCCCTCGCGCGGCGCGGCCGGCGCGACGCTCACGCCCACCCCCGCATGCAGGCCGCCTCACCCCTCACGCGCCCGCCTCCCGCCCCCTCGGCGCCCCTCACAATCCGAGCCTCGGCCAGATCTCGTCGACGCGTGCCCGCGTCGCCGCGTCCATCTGGATCACCTCCGGCCAGTTCCGCGCGAATCCCTCCTCCGGGAACTTCTTCGTGCCGTCGATCCCCATCTTGCTGCCGTAGGTGAAGGCGCGGCTCGCGTGGTCGAGCACGTCCACCGGCCCCATCGTGAAGCGCACGTCGCGCTCCGGATCGATGTTGTTGAGCGCCACCCACCACGCGTTCGCCGCGTCCTGCACGTCCACCCAGTGGTCGACCACGACGAGCACCTTCGCCAGCGACATTAGTCCCTGCCCCCACATCGCGTTCATCACCTTGTACGCCTGCCCGGGGAATTCCTTCTTGATCGACACGAACACGAGGTTGTGGAACAACCCCTCGGCCGGCATGTGGTAGTCGACCACCTCGGGCAACGTGAGCTTCAGCAGCGGGAGGAAGATCCGCTCCGTCGCGTGGCCGAGGTAGTAGTCCTCCATCGGCGGGCGCCCGACGATCGTCGTCGCGTACACCGGGTCGCGGCGCATCGTGACGGCCGTGACGTGCACCTTCGGATACAGGTCGGCCTCGGAGTAATAGCCCGTATGGTCGCCGAACGGCCCTTCCACCACGAGCGGCTCCGATGGATCGATGTACCCCTCGATCACGAACTCCGCGTCGGCCGGCACCTCGAGGTCGCAGGTGAGCGCCTTCGCGAGGTGCACCGGCGCCTTGCGCAGGAACCCCGCGAAGATGAACTCGTCGACCGTCGGCGGGAGCGGCGCGCTCGCCGAGTACATCGACGCCGGGTCGCCCCCGATGGCGATGCACACCGGCATCTTCTCGCCGCGCTCGGCCATCTCGCGCCAATGCGCCGCGCCCACCTTGTGGCGCTGCCAGTGCATCGCCACGGCGTCCTTGCCGAGCAGCTGCACCCGGTACATGCCGACGTTGCGGATGCCGCGCTTGGGATCCTTGCTGATCACCATCGGCAGCGTGATGTACGGCCCGCCATCCTGCGGCCACGTGGTGAGGATCGGGAGCTTGCGCAGGTCGATCTCGTCGCCGCGCCACACGACCTCCTGGCAGGCGGGCGTTCCGCCCTTCACGCGCGGCGGGAACTTCGCCACCTCGAGCAGCCGAGGCAGCAGCGACAGCTTGCCGAGGATCCCCTCGGGCACCTTGAGGTCGAGCAGCTTGGTGATGCGCTCGCCATGCTCGTTCAGGTCCGCGACGCCGAGCGCGAGCGCCATGCGCTTCATGGAGCCGAAGAGGTTGATGGCGACCGGGATGGACGAGACCGACCCGTCGGGGAGCACCGGTTGCTCGAAGAGGAGCGCCTTCCCGCCCCCCGGCATCTTGCTCACGCGGTCGGTGATCTCGCAGATCTCGAGGTCCACCTTCACGGGCTCGCGGATGCGCTGGAGCTCGCCGATGGCGTCGATGGCGGAGAGGAAGTCGGAGAGGGTGTCGAGAGTCACGGAGATTCGCGTGTGAAGCCAGGTGATGCGCGGCGGTGCCCAGTCACGAGCTTCGCCGTCGACGGTCAACGGTCGACCGTCAACTATGAACGGTCAACCCGCGGTCGCGGTGCCCTTCTCCCCCACGTGCATCGCCGCGATCCCGAAGGAGAGGGTGCGGTACTCGACGTTCACGAACCCGGCGGCGCTCATGCGGGCGGCGAGGGCGCCGGTCTCGGGGAAGTTGGCGACCGACTCCGGCAGGTACCTGTACGCCGTGCGATGCCCGCTCACGATGCCGCCGATGAGCGGCAGCACGTGATGGAAGTAGAGTTGGTACAGGGTGCGCACGACCACGGAACGTGGCGTGGAGAGGTCGAGGATGACGAACCGCGCCCCCGGAGCGAGGAGGCGCAGCACCTCGGCGAACCCGGCGTCGAGGTCGGCGACGTTGCGGAATCCGAACGCGACGATCGCGCCGTCGCAGCTGTCGGTGGCGACGGGGAGCGCGAGCGCGTCGGCGACGACCGGCGCGAGCACGTCGCGCGACGCCTTGCCGGCGCCGGCGCGCAGCATGGGCTCGGCGAAATCGGCGGCCACGACGTGCCCCTTGAATCCGCGCCGTCGGGCCAGCGCCGCCCCGACGTCGAGCGTGCCCGCGCAGAGGTCGAGGTACCAGCCCGTCGGATGCCGCTCCCAGCCGAGCCGCGCGATCGCCGCGCGGCGCCACGCCTTGTCGATCCCCACGCTGAGCAGGTGGTTCAGCAGGTCGTAGCGCGGCGCGATCTCGGAGAAGATGCGCTGCACGTAGCTGCGCTTCACCGGAGCGCCGGCCGCGGCGGCCCGCGCCTCTCTCGCTTCGGGATGGGTCGAGGTCATGAGCCTTGAAAGTTGCCCGGTAGCGAGAGCACGGGCAAGTTTCCCCCTAGCGTGAGCGCACTCCTCGACCTTTCGAACCTCCCAGACGCCGATGTCGTCGCCCTGGCCCAGCGTGGCCGGGAAGACGCGTTCCGCGAACTCGTGCGCCGCTATGAGCGACCGGTGTTCTCGCTCATCTTCCGGATGGTGCGCGACACCGCGACGACCGAGGACCTCGCGCAGGACGCCTTCATCAAGGTCCTCAACCACCTGGACAAGTACCGGCCCGAGTTCAAGTTCTCGAGCTGGCTGTTCAAGATCGCGAACAACGTCGCCATCGACTTCCTCCGGCGACGCCAGCTCGACACGGTCTCTATGGACGGCTCCCCGCACGCCCAGACGGCCGCCGACGTCGAGGCCACGTCGTTCGACGTCAGCTCGCAGGACGAGTCCCCCCTCGACCGCATGGAAGCGAAGGAACTCGGCTCGGCCATCGAGCGCGCGATCGCGCAGCTCCGCCCCGAATACCGCTCCTGCATCCTCCTGCGGCACGTCGAGGGGCGCAGCTACGAGGAGATCGCCGCGACGCTCGACCTCCCCCTGGGGACGGTGAAGACCTACATCCACCGCGCCCGCCATCAGTTACGCGACGCCCTGGAGCACCTCCGCGAGTGACCCGAACAGAAACCGGTAACAGGGTTACGAAACGCGCGGAGGCACCCTCCCCCTCCCCCTTTCCCTCCCCCTCCCCCTGAACGTCCGATGTATCGGCACCACAACGACCTATCGGCAAAGCTGTCTGAAACCGGGTCCCCCACCCTCCCGTAGTCTGCTCAGGAGAACCCATGCAACATCGCCACCTGCTTCCGAACGAGATCGACCTGCTGCTCGACGGCGAGGTCGGTTTCGGCGTTGCGCCGCTGCGCGCGCACGTCGAGGGCTGCGCCGAGTGCGCCGCCAAGCTCGACGACGCGCGGCTGGTCGTCGACGCCCTCGATCGGCTCCCGCACTTCGCCCCCTCGGCGAAGTTCACCGACGCGGTGCTCGCGCAGGTGCAGATCGTCGAGCCGTGGCACGTCGCGCTCCTCGACGCCGCGACGCGGCTCGTCCCGAAGTCGCGGCCGATGCGGGTGGTGATGGGCGCCACGGCGCTCACCGCCGCCACCGCGATGTCGGCGAGCGTGATGTGGCTCGCCGTGCGCGCCGACGTCGCGTTCTACCTCTTCCATCAGGGCGCCGATCGCGCCCGCGCCGCGCTCCTCGGCGGAATCGGCGCGCTCATCGACCAGGCGTTCGGCCAGTCCGCGCTCGAGGTGCTCCGTTCAGGCGGGATGACGGGGCTCGCGATGGGCGGCATGGTGCTGCTCGCGGGCATCGGCGGCGCGACGCTGGGACTGCGTTCGCTCGCCTCGGCCTCGCGCCGCGCGCGGGAGTGACGCCCATGCGCACTCTCTTCGCGCGTGCCGCACGCCTTGCCTGCGTGGCCGCCGCGCTCACGGCGCTTCCGTTCGCGCCGCTGCGCGCCCAGGACGACGCCACGCGCGCCGCTCTCGCCAAGGCGCTCGACGCGCTGCGCGCGTCGGGTGACGTGGCCTCGATCCCCGACGCCGACCGGTTCACGATCGGCAACCGCGACATCACCAAGGGGAGTTCGGTGGCCGGTCCGGTGGCGGTGGCGAACGGCGACCTCGTCGTCCACGGCATCGTCGACGGCGACGCGGTCTCGTGGCATGGCGACGTCGTCGTCGCCGAGGGCGGCGTGGTGCGCGGCAACGCGATCGCGCTCGTCGGCAAGGTGCGCCTCGAGGGAGGCACGGTGGGGGGCGACGTCCGCGCGCTCGATGGCGACCTGGCGCGCACCGCCGCCGGCGACGCCGCCACGCCGACGGCGGGACGGGTGGCGCGCTCGCTCACCTTCGCCGGCGCGTGGCTCGCGGTGCTCCTCATCGTCGGCATCGGCGTGCTGGTGGTGGCGTCGAGCAATCTCGACGCGGTGACCGACGCGCTCGAGCAGGGGGTGGGCCGCGCCCTCGCCGTGGGGCTGGCCGGCCAGCTCGCCATCGTCCCCGTGGTGACGGTGCTCTGCACGGCGCTCGCGCTCACCATCCTCGGCATCCTGCTGATCCCATTCGCGATCGTCGTGTACGCGATCGTCGTGGCGGGGCTCCTCACGCTGGGCTTCCTCGCCGTCGCCCGCATCATCGGCCGCTCGACGGGCAGCCCCGTGGGCGCGAGCGATCGCGAGCGGCGAGCGGCGTCGCTGCGCGCGCTCGTCGTCGGGGTGATCGTGCTGATGGCCCCCTGGTTCCTCGCGGCGTCGTTGGCGTGGTCGCCGATGGCGCATCTCATCATGCGCACGATCGCCGTAGCGATCACGTGGGTCGCGGCGACGGCCGGACTGGGCGCGGCGCTCGTCTCGCGCGGCGGCGTGCGCCGCCGCGTGGCGCCGGCCGCCGCGAAGGCGATGAACGCGGCGAGCTGGCAGACGCCGACGCCGGTCGCGGGAGTGGTCGCGGCGCGCCGGCCAGGCGCGTCCTACAGCACGCCGGTGCGCAAGTGAAGCGCGCGCTGCTCCTCGCCGCGTCGCTCGCCGTCACGGCGCTCCCCGCGGCGGCGCAGCGGTGGCGCACGCTCGACGCGACGCGCCAGTTGCGCGACACGACGCCGCTCCGGGTGAACCTCGAATATGCGGCCGGCAAGCTCGACGTCCGCCCCGCCGACGCCGGCGCGCTCTACACCCTGCACCTGCGCTACGACGCCGATCGCAGCGACCCGCTGAGCCGTTTCGACAGCGCCGCCCACGCCCTCTCGCTCGGCGTCCGCTCGCATCACATGAGCTGGCACCGCGGGGAGCAGGATGCGGGCGAGATGGCGGCGACGCTCTCGTCGCGCGTGCCGATGGACCTCACGCTCGAAGTGGGGGCCGTCGAGGCCCAGGCGCAGTTGGGCGGACTCCGCCTCACCGACCTCTCGGTGAAGACCGGGGCGGCCGACGTGACGGTGCGCTTCGACGCGCCGAACCTCGCGGCGATGCGCGCGATGACGCTCGAGGCCGGCGCGGCGCAGCTCAAGCTGGTGCACGGCGCCAACGCCGGGGCGGATCGCGTGACCGCGAACGTCGGCGTCGGTTCGATCGATCTCGACTTCACCGGTCCCCTGGCGAACGACGTCGACATCTCGGCGAGCGTGGCGCTCGGCGACCTGACGGTGCGTGCGTCGCCTGACGTCGGCGTGTTCGTCGACGCGAAGACCTTCCTCGGCGACCTGTCGGACTCCGGACTCACGAAGCGCGGCGACGGCTGGTACAGCGTCGGCTACGAGAAGGCGACGCGCCACGTCCGCGTGCGGCTTCGCGCGTTCGTCGGCGGGTTCTCGCTCCGGCGCACCGCGGAGTGATGCCCCCCGCCCCGCCGCTCGTCAGGCGGGGTGGTGCACCACCGGCATCCCCCGCGTGAGCGCCAGCCGTGCGGCGGCGTTCCCGTCGCGCACGGCGATCTCCACCAACCCGCTCGAGCCGGCGAGGGCGACCGGCTCGCCATCGGTGGCGTCGGCGTACGCGCGCACGAGACGCACGTACCGGCCGCCGACTTCGTAGGTGCCGGAGCGGGCGATGAGGTTGGTGATCGCGTTCCCGAACCGGTCGACGGCGAGCACCTCGCCCTCCGCGGAGCCGTCGGGGCGCTGCCGAACGGGCGCCGTGCGCCGCACGACGGGACCGTCGAAGGGGGAACCCAGCTCGGCGAGGGAACTCCCCGTGGCGAGCGCGGCCGCCGCGGGCGCGAACACGTCGCGCCCATGGAACGTGCGCGACGCCGACGAGGGCATCGGCAACTGCACGACGCGGACGCCCGGGATGAGCAGCGCCGGTGAGAGCAGCCCGTTGTCCGGGCCGACGAGGAATCGGCCGTCGCTCTCGACGGCGAGCGCGGCGCGCGCCGACCCCACGCCGGGGTCGACGACGGCGAGGTGCACCGTCCCCGCAGGGAAGCGCCGCCAGTAGCGGGCGAGGGTGAGGCGGGCGGATTCGACGTCCTGCGGCGGGATCTCGTGCGTCGCGTCGACGAGACGTGCCTCCGGCGCGAGCGAGACGAGCACCCCCTTCAACTCCGCGACGTAGCCGTCGGCGGTGCCGAAGTCGGTGAGCAGGGTGATCGTCGGCGCGGCCATGCTGGAGTATACCCCGCCCTCGCGCGGCGGGGCGCGGCGCGCCCCGCGTCGGTTCCTCTACGCGTCGAGCCGCTTCGCGATCTCGACGAACTTGCGCGCCGCGGTCGTCTCCGGCGCTGCGACGACGATCGGCACGCCACTGTCGCCCCCCTCGAGCACCGGGGGATAGAGCGGCACCTCGCCGAGGAGGGGCACCTCGAGTTCGTCGGCGAGACGCTTGCCGCCGCCGGTGCCGAAGATCGCCATCGGCTTGCCGGTCTCGGGGCTCTCGAAGTAGCTCATGTTCTCGACGACGCCGAGCACGGGGACGCCGACGCGCTGGAACATCTTCGCGCCGCGCAGCGCGTCGCCCACGGCGACTTCCTGCGGCGTCGTGACGATGATGGCGCCCGAGACCTGCGTGGCCTGCACGAGCGAGAGCTGGGCGTCGCCGGTGCCGGGCGGCATGTCGACGAGGAAGTAGTCGAGCTTCCCCCACGCGACGTCGCGGAGGAACTGCGTGATGATCTTCATCACGATCGGGCCGCGCCAGATGGCGGGCTGGTCGCGCTCGATGAGGAAGCCGAGCGACATGAGCTTCACGCCGTGGGCCTCGAGCGGGATGATCTTCTCGCCGTCGACGGGGGGTGGCGCGTCGACGCCCATCATGCGCGGGATGTTGGGGCCGTAGATGTCGGCGTCCATGAGTCCCACCTTCTTCCCCATCTGCGCGAGCGCGACGGCGAGGTTCACCGTCGTCGTGCTCTTGCCGACCCCGCCCTTGCCGGAGCTCACGGCGATGATGCGGCCGAGGTTCGGATAGAGCACGGGGGTCGGGGCGGAGGGGCGCGCCGCCTGCGGCGCGGCATCCATCACCGGGAGCGCGGAGCGCTTCGGAGGCGCGCCGGCGTTCGCGGCAGGCGGCGCCGGCGGAGCCGCGGGCTCGCCGGCGTCCTTCACGTCGACGCGCACGTCGGTCACGCCGTCGACGCGTTCGACGGCCTGGCGGACGGCGCGGGCGAGGGTGGCATCGTCGTTTGCGGCGAGGAGGAGCGTGAGACGCACCTTGCCGTCGGTGGTCGTGGCGACGTCACGTGCCTGGCCGGAGGAGACCACGTCCTGGCCGGTGCGCGGATTCACGATGTGCTGCAGCGCGCCGTCGATGCGCGCGGTGAGAGTGTCGGTCATGCAGGGAATCTAGCAGGGCGAGGCCCCGAAACGACGCCGGGCTACGCGAGCATCTCCCGGGCGGCGGCGATCACCTGGTCGCGCACGCTCTCGACGCTCCCCGCGACCATCGCGCCCGAGGCCCGGGCGTGCCCCCCGCCGCCGAACCGCTTCGCGAGGGCGTTGCAGTCGACGCCGCGCACGGAGCGGAACGAGATCTTCACGCGCGCGTGGCCGAGGTCGCGGAAGAGCAGCGCGAGGCGCACGCCGGCGATCGAGCGCGGATATTCGGCGATGCCGTCGAGGTCCTCGCCGGTCACGTCGTACCGCTCGAGCGCGCCCGCGGCGATCGTGACCCAGGCGATGCCGTTGTCGGCGTCGACGTCGAGCGAATCGAGCGCGTCGCGCAGCAGCTGCAGGCGCCCGCGCGGCACCGAGGCGTAGATGCGCTTGTACATCGCCTCGGGATCGACGCCCGCGGCGAGGAGCCGCGCGGCGATGGCGTGGCAGCGCGGGGAGGTGTTGCTGAAGCGGAAGCCGCCGGTGTCGGTGAGGATCGCCGTGTAGAGGGCCGTGGCGATGGCCGGCGTGATCTGCAGGCCGAGCGTCTCGGCGACGTCGAAGACGAGTTCGCCGGTGGCGCAGGCGGCGGTGTCGGAGACGTGCACCGTGCCGGGCGGCTCCTCGCCGGGCAGGTGGTGGTCGATGACGAGCGCGGGCACGGGGAGCGCGCGCACGGCGTCGGCGAGCGCGCCGAGGCGGCGCACGTCGCTGATGTCGAGCACGATCAGGCGGTCGATGCCGCGGAGCGCGAGCGCCCCCTCGGCGCTCCGTTCGGCGAAGCCGTCGTCGAGCAGGTACTGGAACATCTGCGGCCACGGCGTGGGGTTCACGATGTGGGCGGCGATCCCCATCTGGCCGAGCAGGGCGGCGAGCGCGGCCTCCGAGCCGCAGCCGTCACCGTCGGCGTTGATGTGCGTGGAGAGGGCGACGCGCTGCCCGGCGGCGAGCTGCGCGGCGAGCCGCTGGATGTCCGTCCGCCGGTGTTCGGGGACGAGGATCGGGTCGGGGGTGTTCGATGGCGTCATGGCGTGCGTCGTCGCGAAGCGCGGGAATGCGTCGAGCGGCGCCCGGAAGGATCCGGGCGCCGCTCGAAAGATACTGCTCGCACTGGGGGCACGTCGCCGATCAGGCTTCGGCGCGTCCGAGCCGCGAGTGATGCCGGCCGTAGAAGAAGTAGATCGCGAGGCCGATCGCCATCCAGATGATGAGGCGCAGCCAGGTGGTGCTGGGCAGGAACGACATCATGAATCCGCAGACGCCGATGCCGAGGATCGGCACGAGCGGCACCATCGGCGTCTTGAAGGGACGGTGCAGCTCGGGACTGCGGTAGCGCAGCACGAGCACGCCCGCGCAGACGATGACGAACGCCAGCAGCGTGCCGATGGAGACGAGCTCGCCGAGGATGTCGATCGGGAAGAGGCCGCCGAAGATCATCGCGAAGCCGCCCGTGATGATCGTCGCGAGCCACGGCGTCTGGAACTTCGGGTGCACCTTGCCGAACACGGGCGGGAGCAGCCCGTCGCGCGCCATCGCGAAGAAGATGCGCGGCTGGCCCATGAGCATCACGAGCACGACCGAGGAGAGGCCGGCGATGGCGCCGATGTTGATGAAGTAGGTGAGCCACTTGAGCGCCGGGCCGGCCGCGTCGATGGCGACGAACACCGGGTGCGGCACGTCGAGCTTCATGAACGGCACGAGGCCGGTCATGACGAGCGCCATCAGGATGTACAGCACGGTGCAGATGGCGAGCGACGCGAGGATGCCGATCGGCAGGTCGCGCTGCGGGTTCTTGGCCTCCTGCGCGGCGGTACTCACCGCGTCGAACCCGATGTAGGCGAAGAACACCACCGCCGAACCGCGCACGACGCCGGTCCAGCCGTAGTGGCCGAAGGTGCCGGTGTTCTCGGGGATGAACGGATGCCAGTTGGCCGTGTTCACGTACATGAACCCGAAGCCGATCACGAGCAGGACGATCGCCAGCTTGATGAACACGGCGATGTTGTTGAAGCGCGCCGATTCGCGGATGCCGACGACGAGCAGCCCGGTCAGCAGCGCGATCAGCACCATCGCGGGGAGGTTGACGACGGACGCCGTCGCCTCGAAGGCGCGGTGCGCCTCGACCCACTTGAGCGGCGCGCCGGCGAACTTCTCCGGGATCGCGAAGCCGATCTCCTTCATCAGCTCGACGAAGTACCCGCTCCAGCCGACGGAGACGGTCGACGCGGCGAAGAGGTACTCGAGGATGAGGTCCCAGCCGATGATCCAGGCGAGCAATTCGCCGAGCGTCGCGTAGCCGTACGTATACGCGGAGCCGGCGATCGGGATCATCGACGCGAACTCGGCGTAGCACAGACCGGCGAACAGGCAGCCGAAGCCGGCGATCACGAACGAGAGGACGATGGCCGGGCCGGCGTACTGCGCCGCGGCCTGGCCGGTGAGCACGAAGATGCCGGCGCCGATGATGGCGCCGATGCCGAGCAGGGTCAGGTTGAGCGCGCTCAGGCTCCGCTTGAGCGTGTGCTCGCCCTCCTCCCCCGCCTCCTGCATCAGGATGCCCAACGGCTTCTTTGTCCACAACGACATGCGGATTCTCCAATTGAGAGCGGCGGGGCTCTGCGTCGTGCACCGCCCCGCCGTTTGGGCCGAACCTTCCGCGCAAGAAACTGCGGTGTTGTCGGGGTCGATGTCAATGACGCCCGGGCCGCCGGACGCGGCCGCGCGTCCACGGTCTGTACGCCGCGACGGGGCGGGATGCTGAACGGGGCGGCGCCCGCGCTCGCAGGCACCGCCCCGTGCGACGCTCCCTCGCCGTTACACCGAGTAGTTCGGCGCTTCGCGCGTGATCGTGACGTCGTGCGGATGCGATTCGCGCAGCCCGGCCGACGTGATCTTCACGAACGTCGCCTCGGTGCGCAGCGCGTCGATCGTCGCGCAGCCGACGTAGCCCATCCCGCTGCGCAGCCCGCCGATCATCTGGTACAACACGTCGCTCACCGGGCCCTTGTAGGGCACGCGCCCCTCGATCCCCTCGGGGACGAACTTGCGCGCGCTCATCTCCCCTTCCTGGAAGTAGCGGTCGGCGCTGCCGTCCTGCATCGCCGAGAGCGAGCCCATGCCGCGGATCATCTTGAAGCGGCGTCCCTCGAGCAGGAGCGACTCGCCCGGGCTCTCCTCGGTGCCGGCGAGCATCGAGCCCATCTGCACCGAGTGCGCGCCGGCGGCGAGCGCCTTCACGATGTCACCCGAGTACTTGATGCCGCCGTCGGCGATCACCGGCACGTCGCCGGCGCCCTCGATGGCGTCCATGACCGCGGTGAGTTGCGGCACGCCGACGCCCGTGACGACGCGGGTCGTGCAGATCGAGCCCGGGCCGACGCCCACCTTGACGCCGTCCACACCGCGCGCGACGAGCGCCGCCGCGGCTTCGCGCGTGGCGATGTTGCCCGAGATGAGCTGCACGTGCGGGAAGGCCTCGCGCACCTTCGCCGTCGCGTCGAGCACCCCCTGGCTGTGGCCGTGCGCCGTGTCGACGACGAGGGCATCGACCCCCGCGTCGACGAGCGCCTTCGCACGGTCGAGGAAGTTCCCCGCGGCGCCGATCGCCGCCGCCACCAGCAGCCGGCCATGCTTGTCCTTCGCCGCCTGCGGATACTGCAGCCGCTTGAGGATGTCCTTCACCGTGATCAGCCCGATGAGGCGCCCCTGCGTGTCGATCACCGGGAGCTTCTCGATGCGGTGCTTGCCCATCAGCCGCTCGGCCTGCTCGAGCGTCGTCCCCTCGGGCGCCGTGATCAGCCCTTCACGCGTCATCGCCTCGCCGACCGGGCGGTCGAGGCTGCGCTCGAACTGCAGGTCGCGGTTGGTGATGATGCCGACGAGCTTGTCGTCGCCGTTCACGATGGGCACGCCGCTGATGCGGAACTTCGCCATCAGCGAACTCGCCTCGCGCAGCGTCGCGCTCTCCGGGAGCGTGTACGGCTTGAGGATCATCCCGCTCTCGGAACGCTTCACGCGGTCGACCTCGGCGGCCTGCCGGTCGATCGACATGTTCTTGTGGAGCACGCCGATGCCGCCGGCGCGCGCCATCGCGATCGCCATCTCGCTCTCGGTGACGGTGTCCATCGCCGCCGACACGAGGGGCACGTTGAGCGTGAGCCCGCGGGTGAATCGGGTGACGGTGCTCACGTCCTTGGGGTGCGTGAGCGAATGGCGGGGAGCGAGCAGCACGTCGTCGAACGTGAGCGCCGCGTCCTCCCGGATGCGCGAAACCCCGCGGCCGGCGCTGGCCGGGGCGGGGTTCTTCGGGATCGTCGAGGGTTCCATAGCTAAATATAATCGTCTCCAGGGCGGGAGTGGGAGTGGGAGGCAGTGGGAGGGCAAGGCGCCAGGGGGCGAGGTCGAGTGCGAGTGGGAGCCGAGTGCGAGTGGGCCGAACTCCCTCTACAGTGGGAGTGGGAGTGGGAGTGCGAGTGCGAGTGCGAGGCGTCCCACTCCCACTATGCTCCCACGCCCACTCGACCTCGCCCCCTGGCGACTTGCCCTCCCACTCACTCCTTCCTCGTCCCTGCCTTCGTAGCGTCCTGCGCAGCGCCGATGACCTCTCCGGCCACCGACTTCCCCGCCGCCGCGACCCCGTTCAGCACCCCCATCGCCTTGTTCAGCAGCCCCATCGTCTCGGCCACCGTCGACGCCGACAGCTTGCCGGCGCGCATCGTGTCCTCCACCCCTTCGGCGAACCGCTGGAAGACGCTCGGCGGCGCCGGGCGATGCTCGGCGTACTTCGACTCGAGGAACTCGATGTAGTCGAGGATCTGGTAGGCCCGCTCGTCGGAGAGCGGCTCGAGCCGCCGGAGGATCCGCTCCTTCATCATGTCGTGCATCGATACCGTCCCGGGTGGTCGTCAACCGCGCCAGCGCTTGGATTGGCCGCGAACGTCTATATGTACGTACGGAGCGGTCCCACGGTTACCGTAGAGCCCCAGGCCGCCCGCGAGGTCGGGATGGTCCCGCTCCACCCACTCCACGGCACGCGCCACGGCCAGGACGTCCAGATACGTCACCCGGCCATCCTCGTCCACGTCGATGGCGAGGTCGGCCGCGTCGCCGTACTGGTGACGGCTGTCGCTCGCCGCGCGCGGCACGCGGCGGTTGTGCAGCGGCGTGCGGAAGCCGGAATTCACGTTGATGCTCATGTCGTGGTCGCGCGATCCGAGATAGCGCAGCACGAGCTCGACCTTGTCGAGGATGCGCGGGTCGAGCGCCACGTAGCGCGGCCACGTCTCCTGCCCGTCGTGCGTGATGAAGTCGCCGATGCGGAAGTGCGTCGAGACGGCCAGCTCCGCCGTCTCCGGCGTGACCTCGATGAAGCCCGGCGGCGGTGGCGTCGCGTCGCCGTGCTCGCGCTCCCAGCGGTAGTCGCCGATGCGGTAGCCGTTCACCGCGACGCCATGTTTCGCCGAGAACGGGAGCAGCACGCCGACGACCACCGAGTCGACGATGGCGCGCCGGTCGGTGGCGAACACCTCGAGCCGGTAGAAGCCCGCCTGGTCGGGAGCGGTGACGGTGCTGCCGAGCGTCATCACGCGCACCGGAGAGATGGGGAGCGAATCGGTCGCCCGCAGCCAGCGGTAATGCAGCGTGTCGGTCTCGCTCCGCATCTCGATCGGGAACTCGAACGGCTCGCCCGGCATCCGCAGTTGCAGGCGGACTTCCCCGCTCTCGCCGAACGCCGAGGGAAGCGCCTTCAACCGCGTCGCGCCCGCGTCGTCGATCGCGGTCAGCGTCGACCCGAGGAGCAGGTCGGGCGGATGCGTGGCCAGCACCGCGATCACGATGCACGCGACGACCCCGACCACCACGAGGAGGAAGGGGTTCCATCGGTCACGGCGCTGCGGATCGAGCTCGTGCATCCCGAATGATACCCCGCACCGGCTCAATAGATGTACACGGGGGTACCGAGGGGAACGATACGATAGAGCAGCTCGGCGTCCTCGTTGCGCAGTCGCACGCACCCGTGGCTCGCGGCCCGCCCGATCGAGGTGGGGGCGTCGGTGCCGTGGATGCCGTAGCCGTCGCCGAGGTAGAGGCGGTTGCTCCCGAGCGTTCCGACGTAGCGCCGCTGATTCGTCTCGTAGGGCGGGATCACGAGCAGCGAGCCGACCCGGATCTCCTTCCCCTCGCGCACCTCGAACGGCACTTCGCGCCCATCCGGATAGCGCGTCACGACGTTCTCGCCGCTCACCGCCACGACGGCGCCACCGCCGGCCGGAAGCGTCTTCCCTTTGACGAGGTGATAGGGCTTGAGCCCCTTCTTGGCCGCCGCCTCGATGTAATGCCAGTCGGGGGGCACCCATTCGGGATCGACGTCCTTGCGCACGACGGTCAGGCGGCCGCGCGGCGTGTCGAACTTCCACTGCTTGCCGCCGGCCGACTGCTCGAGGTTCTTCCCCGTGCCGGTCGCGACGCGCGTCGAGAAGAGCACTTCCTCGCCGAGCTTGTACCAGAGCCGGTTGTCGGCGATGCTCACCACGAGGTAGGGCGCCTTGCCCTCGGCCACCTCGGCGGTGGACGCGGCGCGCACGCGGTGGAGTGAGTCGCCCGTGGCCGCGGCCTGCCGCCGCATCTCGTCGAGCATCCCGCGGTCGTTCTCGTAGCCGAGCCGCGTCACGTCGAGGCGGAACCGGGTCGCGGCGAGGTCGCGGGCGAGCCACACGGTGGCGGCGCCCAGCACGGGAAGCACCAGCATGGTCACCCAGGCCGCCCATCCGCCGACGGCGAAGAACGACGACTGGTCGCGCGCGGTCGGCGCACCGTCGGAAGAGGGGGCGGGACGCGTCGGCACGGTCAGTAGAAGTACACGCGCTGTCCGACCTGCAGGCTCGGCAGCAGCACCCGAAGTTCGTTCGCCGCCACGCGCACGCTCCCGGGCATCGCCCGCGCACTGTCGCCGGCGGCGCGCGCGTAGAGCATGGCGCCGCCGCTCAGCGCGAGCGCGCTGTCGCCGAGGATGCGTTCGATGGTGCGCGCGCCGCGCGGCGCGGTGAGGAGCACGGAGTCGCTGGCCGTGTGGTGCACCCACAGGTCGGGCCCGACGTCGACGGGCATCGTGCGGAGCACGGCGCCCTGCTGCTCGAGGTGCATGCGGCCGCTGTCGAGGGCGACCGCGAGGTGGAGGCGTTCGTCGCCGCGCGCGTCGCGACGGGCGAGCTCGACGATCACCGCCAGACGGTTCGAATCGGCGACGAGCGCGGCGTCGACGCGATCGCGTTCGCTCGCCGTCATCGCGGCGCGCAGGCGCGTCGTCTCGGAGGCGAAGGCGGCGCGGCGCGCGAGCAGCACGACGTCGGCCACCGCCACGGCCACCGCGAGCGCCCAGACGACGCGCGTCGTCGTCGGGAAGCGGCGCGCGAGGGCGCGGAACCGCTCGGGCATCAACGCTTCGCGATCGACCGGAGGTCGAGGATCGGCGCGCCACCCGGATCGCTGTGCCCCGTGCGCACGCGGGCGGTGACGATCACCGTCGTGAGCGGCGCGAGCAGCTTCGCGTCCTTCAGCATCGACGGCGGCACCGCGAGGTAGAGCAACGCGCTCTCCGTGCCCGGACCGCGCGCGAGGAAATACGGCTCGTCGGGCGCGAGGTCCCGGCGCAACACGTCGGCGTACTGCAGCGCGAGGAGTTGCACCTCCCAGCGCACGACCTTCCCCTTGGTGCCCTCCGGATCGGCGCGAAGATCGGCCGCGGTGAGCTGTGCGCTGAACGTGCTGTCGGTCGGCGCGAGGTCGCGCTCGTTCACCCACCCTTCGACGCGCACTTTCACCCACCCCCGGTCGCGCACGATCGGCTCGACGACCGTCCCGCTGGCGAGCGTCGCCGTGGCGGTGCCGGTCGGCGACGTCTGCAGCGACGTGCCGCGTGCCGTGCGCAGCGCACCCGGCGGCATCGGGGTGGGCGCCGGCGCATCGGCGGGTGCCGGCGTGGCCGCGGCGGGCGTCGGCGGAGGCGAAGCGACGGCGGCGGACTTCGTCGCCGGCGGCGAAGCGACGGCAGCGGACTTCGCCACCGGCGGCGACGCCTTCGTCACCTTCGACGCCGGCGACGCCGGCTTCGGCGCCTTGGCGGGCGCCTGGGCCTTCGCGGATTCCTTGCTCGATGGCTCGTCGGCCGACGGATCGCCGACCGCCTTGGCCGACACCCACAAGCCGCGGCGCACCTTCGCCCACCCCTGGCTGCGCCCGATCACGGTCACGCCCGATCCGGCATGCAGTTCGGCGATGATCTTGCCGTTCTTCGAGGCCGTCGTGTGCACGCGCATGGCGAGCTTGCCGCCGACGGATTCGGGGAACGAGTCACGCGCGCCGCCCAGTCGCTTCTCGTCGATCCACCCTTCGAGGATCACGAACACGGCGCCGTCCCGCTTCTCGACGGTGACCACCCTGGCCCCCGGGAGCAGGGTGGCGACGACCGACCCGCCCGGCGTGCCTCGCCCGGACGTCGATGCGGTGATGGGTGCCTGCGCCCACGCCGACGAGCCGGCGAGGGCCACCGCCAACACGAATGTGGAACGGAAGAAGCGCATCGCTGGTAGGGGGGCGGAACGGGAGGTAGATTTCGCCTGTTGCGCCCCCCGCACACGCATCGCGTGCGCGGCCGTCGGGCGCGCCATGGAAACTTACTCTTCGACACTCTGGCGGGCTACGATGGCGCGTGCGCTCGGGAAGCGCAGTCCGGTGGTGCTCGTCGTGCTCGACGGCTGGGGCTACCGGCGCGAGCGCGAGGGGAACGCGATCGCCTTGGCGAACGTGCCGACGTGGGACGCCCTCGTGGCGCGCGCTCCGCACACCCTCCTCGACGCGTCGGGACTCGCCGTCGGCCTCCCCGAGGGGCAGATGGGGAACAGCGAGGTCGGCCACCTCAACCTCGGCGCCGGGCGGGTCGTGATGCAGGACCTCGTGCGCATCGGGGAGTCGATCAAGCACGGCGACTTCTACCGCAACGAGACCTTCCGCGCCGCCTGCGCGCACGCCAAGACCCACGGTGGCACGCTGCACCTGCTCGGCCTCATCGGCGACGGCGGGGTGCACGCGCATCAGTCGCACCTGCTCGCGCTCGTCGCGCTCGCCGAGCGTGAAGGGGTGCCGCGCATCGCCATCCACGCGCTGCTCGACGGCCGCGACACGCTCCCGACCTCCGCGCTCGGCTTCATGGAGCAACTCGTCGCGGCGACGGCGGGGCGCGCCGTCATCGGGAGCGTCGGCGGCCGCTACTACGGCATGGACCGCGACCACCGCTGGCCCCGCATCGAGTTGTGCTACCGCGCCGCCGTCGACGGCACCGGACCGAGTTGCACGGACCCGGTCGCGTTCATCCGCGAAGCGTACGGGCGCGGCGAGACGGACGAGTTCATCAAGCCGGCGGTCGTCGTGAACGGCGGGGCCGCCGTCGCCCCGATGCGCGACGGCGACGCGGTGATCACGTGGAACTTCCGCTCCGACCGCATGCGGCAGATCGTGCGCGCCATCGCGATGCCCGGCTTCGACGGCTTCGACGTGTCGCACCGGCCGGCCGTGCACCTCGCGACGATGACGCAGTACGACGCGACCTTCCCCTTCCCCGTCGCCTTCGCGCCGTTCTCGATGGCGAAGATCGTCGCCGAGGTGCTCTGCGACGCCGGCATGACGACGCTGCGCACGGCCGAGACCGAGAAATACCCGCACGTGACGTACTTCTTCAACGGCGGCGTCGAGGTCCCCTACCAGGGCGAGGAGCGCATCCTCGTGCCGAGCCAGACGGTGGCCACGTACGACCTGATGCCGGAGATGAGCGCGCCGGGTATCACCGACGTGCTCTGCGACCACATCGAGAAGGGCTCGCACGAGTTCACGCTCGTGAACTACGCGAACGGCGACATGGTCGGACACAGCGGGAACCTCGCCGCCACGATCCGCGCCTGCGAAGTGGTCGACGCATGTCTCGCGCGCGTGATCGCGAGCGCGGAACGCACCGGCACGCGGCTGCTCATCACGGCCGACCACGGCAACTGCGAGATGATGATCGACCCCGCCACCGGCGGACCACACACCGCGCACACGACCAATCCGGTGCCGTTCCTGCTCGTCGAGGATGGCGCGCCGGCCGCGCTTCGATCCGGCGGCGCCCTGTGCGACGTCGGACCCACCGTCCTCGGCATGCTCGGCGTCGAGCAGCCACCCGAAATGACCGGGCGCGACCTGCGCCTCATGGGAGTCCCCGCGTGATGACGTTCCGCCCCCGCACCATCCTGTTCGCGCTCTGCTTCGCCACCTCGCCGCTCGCCGCGCAGGGGAGTACCCCGCCCGCGCAGGTGGGCGCGCTCCCCGACCAGTCGCCGTTCCGCGACCTCGAGGACGGCCAGCGCTTCGGGCTCGTCGCCGGGATCTGGTCGTTCGGCCACGATCCCGTGAACGTCGGGCCGAACGGCACCTCCCCCGCTTTCGGGCTGCGCTACGACCTGTATCTCGGCGGCCCCGCGTACTTCTCGGTACAGGCCCTGAGCGGGAGCGTCGTGCGCAACGTCATCGACTACCTGAAGCATCCCGCGTCGCGGCTCGTCGGCACGCAGAGTTCTGTGCTCACCGACGTCAACGCGGGCCTCACGATCGCGCTCACGGGAGCGCGCAGTTGGCATCACGTGCAGCCGCTCGTGAACTTCGGCCTCGGCATGATGTTCGATGCGGGCGACAGCCAGGGCGACGTGTCCGGCTTCGCGGTGAAGCCCGCTCTCAGCCTCAACACGGGGATGGGGGTGCGCTGGATCACGAGCAAGAACTCCGAGCTGCGCGCCGATCTTGCCCTCGCGTTCTGGCAGCTGAAGTACCCTCAGAACTACCGCTCCACCGACGCCGACCCGCAGGCCGTCTATCCGACCGGCAGCCTCTCGCCCTGGACCGTGAACAAGACCGTCACCCTCGGCTGGACGTGGCGCGTCTTCAAGTGAGCCGGCACGCCTGATGCCCACCGCCTCGCTCACGCGCCGGGTGACGTTCGCGGCCGCGCACCGCTACCGCCGTCCCGAGTGGGACGACGCGAAGAACGAGGCGGTGTTCGGCCTGTGCGCGCGACCGGCGTACCACGGCCACACGTACACGTGCGACATCACGATACGCGGACCGATCGACGCGACGACGGGGATGATCCTCGACCTGCGCGTGCTCGACCGCGCGCTCGAGCACGAGGTGGTCGCGCGCTTCGACCACCGGAACCTCAGCACCGACGTCGCCGAATTCGCCGACGGGCGCGACATCCCGACGTGCGAGAACATCGCGCGGCACATCGCGGAGCGCGTGCAGGCCGCGATCGGCGCCGCGGCGACCGTCTCCGCCGTGACCGTGGCGGAGAGCCCCACGCTCAGCGCGACTTGGCGGGAATGACCGCGCGGCGCCGCTGCACCGGAGCGATCCTGGCCGGGGGGCGTGCGACGCGGATGGGCGGCACGCCCAAGGGACTCGCGACGGTGGGTGGGCGGCGGATCATCGACCGCGTCGCGTCGGCGCTCGCCGATGCCGCCGACGAGTTGCTCGTGGTGTCGAACGACGCGAGTGCGGACGCGTGGCTCGCCGGCGTCCGCGCGGTCGCGGACGTGCGTCCCGGGGCCGGCGCGCTCTCCGGCCTCCACGCCGCGCTCCACCACGCCGGCACCGACCTGATGGTGGTCGCGTGGGACGCGCCGTTCACCTCCACGGCGCTCCTCGACGCGCTCCGCGATGCGGGGGAGTTCGAGGACGCCGGTGCGGCGGTGCCGCGCAGCGCGGCACGATCGGGGTTCGAGCCGCTCTGCGCGTGGTATGCCGCGTCCTGTCTCGATCCGGTCACGCGCGCCATCGACGAGGGACGGTTCCACGCCGGCGGCTGGCAGCGCGCCGTGCGGCTCCTCGAGCTCGACCCGTCGCCATTCGGCGATCCAGCGACGATCTTCTTCAACGTGAACACCCCCGACGACCTCGTCCGCGCGGAGCGCCTCGCGTGACCGCGCCGCGCCGTCGCACGATGTGCGCCGCGCTGCTCGCCGCCGCGTGCGCGCGGCCGGCGGTGGCGCCC
>JACQBG010000023.1 GCA_016194585.1 Gemmatimonadota bacterium | reverse complement strand
CGGCAACGGTACCGTGAGTTCGAATCTCACCCTGTCCGTGCAGTGGAGTGAACGACGCGTGCAGCCGGGCTACGGCTCGCGCGTCGTGTCTTTTGTGGGAAGGACAGGTGGCCGAGTGGTTTAAGGCGCACGCCTGGAAAGTGTGTGTACGTGAAAGCGTACCGTGGGTTCGAATCCCACCCTGTCCGTAGGGGAGAGGCGCGGCGACGACTTCGTTGCCGCGCCTCTGGTGTCTCCGTACCGCCGGCGCCCGCCACGGTGGCGCCGTGCCCCCCCTTGGTCACCAGCCTGTCGCGACGATATAGAGATTGAGCGCGCACAACGCGGCCGCCGGGACCATCGTCGCGGTCGCATCGCCGCACCGGGCGCGCACCGCGATCGCGACGGCCATCATGAGCGCCAATGCCGCGGCGGACGCGAGGAGCAGCGGGCGGTACGAGCTGCCGATGACCAGCCCGACGCTTCCCGCCAGTTGCAGCACGCCGGTGAGTGCGCGCAGGCGCGGCAGTCCGTAGCGCTCGAAGTCCGGCGCCATCATCCGCGACGCGAGCAGCGTCATGCCGTACCAGGCGAACGCGATCGCGGAGATGCCGATCGGTACCGTCGTCGTCCATTGCCGGATCATCGTTGTGCTATAATGGAGGTGGCTTCACGCGCAGTTTCACGGATGCCTTGCCGGAGCGGTATGCATACCATCATAGCCATATGTCAGGTCAGCGCGGCCCTTGGTCTCCTGAACGTGTGGGTACTGCGCTTCGGCCGCCGCACCGCGTATCGCGGAGGCGCCGCCCAGACGATGCTCGAAGAGTTCGCGGCGTACGGGCTGCCGACGTGGTTCGCCTACCTGATCGGCACGCTGAAGATCGCCGCCTCGATCGCCCTGATCGCGGGACTCTGGTTCCCGATCGTCGTCGTCCCGGCCGCTGCGCTCATCGGCATGCTGATGCTCGGTGCGCTCGCGATGCACATGAAGATCCGCGATCCAGTGCGGAAGTCACTCCCGGCGCTGGGAATGCTCCTGCTCGTGATCACCATCCTCGGCGGCTCGATCGGCTGAGGCGTGCGTCGCGTAGTCGCCACGCCGCGGCTGCTGCCGCGCCGCGCCGCCGCCGTCCCAGTCGCGCGTCAGCGCGCCGAGTCGCCGACCATCCGCAGGAGGAAGTCGAGCTGCCGGGAATTCGTGGCGATGTTGCCGCTGGCGGTCGTGCCTCCCGCGTGCCCTGAGCGCATGTCATAGAACAGGATCACCGGAAGCCCCGAGGTCGTGGCCGCCTGCATCGCCGCGGTGAACTTCCGCGCCGCCCACGGGGGCACGCGCGTGTCGCACTGCCCCTGCATCAGCATCACGGCCGGGTACTTCGTCCCCTTCGTCACGTTCTGGTACGGCGAGAATTTGCGGATCGCCGCGTATTCATCCGGCTTGGAGGCATCGCCGTATTCGAGCAGGGCCGGGGCGTTGTTGGCGGTGGGGAACCACGGGAAGCGCAGGATGTCGAGGTCGGGGCGCCCGACGAACGCCGCGCGGAACAGATCCGGCCGCTGCGTGATGGCGCTTCCCATGAGCAGGCCGCCGTTGCTCGTGCCGCGGATGGCCAGTCGCGCCGGCTTCGTGAAGCCGCTGTCCGACAGCGCCTGCATCGCGCTCTGGAAGTCGTCGAACACGTGCTGCTTGTTGAGCAGCATGCCGTCCTTGTGCCACGTCTCCCCGTACTCGTTGCCGCCGCGGAGCGTCGCCTGCACGGCGACGCCGCCCTGTTCGACCCACACGGCGGACAGCGCGTCGAAGCGCGGCAGCAGGCTGAGGGCGAAGCCGCCGTAGCCCGTGAGGAGCGTAGGGTGATCACCCGTCCGCCGCAGCCCGGGCTTGTGCATCACGTACATCGGCGCCCGCATGCCGTCCTTCGTGGGATACCAGACCTGTTCGACCACGACCGAAGCGCTGTCGAACGGCACGTCGCTCTTCTCGTAGATGGTGCGCTCGCCGGTCGCCAGGTCCACGCGGTACGTGACCGGCGGCTGCTTGAAGCTCGTCACCGTCAGCAGCGCCTTGCCCTTGCCGGCGCCGCGCAGCGTGACGGACGAGAACGGCGGCACGGCGATTTCGCCGGCGGCCGTGCCGTCCGTGGCGAACGCCCGCACGCGGTGCGCGACGTCGTGGATGTAGGTCACGTACAGCTTGCCGTCGATCTCGGAGAACGCGTCGATGACGTCCTCGCCTTCGGGGATGATGGTCTTCCACTGCGCCTGTTCGGGGTGCGACGGATCCACGGACACGATGCGCCCCTTGGGCGCATCGAGATCGGTCCGCATCAGGATGCGTCCGGACACGAACTGCGGCGCGAAGTGCGCGGCGACGTCCTTGGCGATGACGGCCGGTGCGCCGCCCTTCGCGACGTCCTGCACGTAGACATCGTTGCGCGCCCACCCGTGCCCGACCGTGTAGATGCGCAGCGCGCCGTCCTTCACCGTCGCCACGGAGAGGAAGGCGGTCGGCTTCAGCCCGTCGCCGAAGAGCACCGTGTCCTTCGCCACGTCGGTGCCGAGGCGATGGTACGTGAAACGCGGCCCGGTCTGGCGCGAACGATGCACGTAGTAGATGCCCGTCGCGTTCTTGTCGAACTCGACACTCGCGTACAGCGCCCACGGCAGGGAGTCGGGCAAGTCCGCACGCTTCGCGAGGTCACGCACCTTCACCGTGACCTCGTCGGGTCCTCCGTCGCGGACCGAGTAGAGCATGCGCGTCCCGTCGGTGGAGAAGCCGTCGATGCTCACGCTCGTCGTGCCGTCCGCGCGGATGATGCGCGGGTCGAGCACCAGCTCGTACGTGCCCTTGGGGTCGATGACCGTGGGCTCTTTCGGCGCCGGCCTCCGCCAGATGGAGGCGACCTCGTCGCCCTCCCGACGCAGCGTGAAGTACCCCACGTGCCGGCCTTCCGCGGCGAGCTGGCGGTGGGCGTGCTGAGCGCCGCGAGTCGCGCGGCCACCGCCTGTCGCCGCGCCGAGTTGCCGACGATGCGGTCGGCGTACGCCGTCTGCGCTTGTGCCCAGGCGCTCACCTCCGCGCTTTTCTGATCCTCCAGCCACCGGTACGGGTCGGCGACGACCTCACCGTTGAGGGTGTCCGCGACGGTGACCGTGCGCGTGGCCGGTGGGGGAGCGTAGAGAGAACGGCCACAGCCGAGGGTGAGCAGGGTCGCGACGGTCGGGGCGAGCTTCCGCAGGGTGCGCTCCGGTGGTGGCGGGCGGCATTAAGTTACCGGTCCCGACCGCGGTGCGCGATGACCGGACCGTACCAAGGAGAAGCCGTGCGACGTCCGTCGCTGCCGGGCCGCTCCCATCGCTCGGTCGTCGTCACTCCGCCACTGCCAGCACCTTGCCCGCCGCCCGTTCGAGCAGCGGCTTCAGCAACGGATGCTGGAACTGCCGCCGCACGCTGATGGCGTAGAACTCTTCGTGCAGGTGTGGCACGGTCGCGTACTCCTCGAGTGTGCCCGCGCGGAGTTCGTCCACGACGACCACCGCCGGCACGAGCGCCACCGCCGCGCTGTCGCGGGCGAGCAGCCGGAGCATCGCCATGTCGTCGACCTCGGCGGCGATGTTCACGCGCAGGCCGTACTGCTCGCAGATCACGTCGAACGCCGTGCGGATCTCGCTGTCGCGACTCGGCAGCACGAGCGGCACGTTCGCGAGATCGTCGGGGAAGCGGAACGGCCGCCCCTTCCGCCGCGGACCGACGAGGCTCACGCGCTGTCGTGCGATCAGGCGGCAGCGCCAGGCGTTCTGGGCGTCCTCCTGCACGCGCCGGTTCGAGAGCACGAGGTCGAGTGTGTGCGCGCCCAGCCGCGGGAGCAGCTCGCCGAGGGAGCCGGAGTGGAGCACGAGTTCCACGCCATCCTCGCCGACCAGCGGCGCGAGGAAGCCGCGCTGGAAGTTCCGCGAGAGCGTCGCGACCGCGCCGACGCGCAGCACCTGCCGTTCCTGGCGCCGTCCGCCGCGCAGCGTCGCCACGAGTTCGTCGCCGGCGCCCATGATGGTGTCGGCGTAGCCGAGCGCGATGCGGCCGGCCTCGGTGAGCACGAGCGTGCGCCCCTGCCGCGTGAAGAGCGGCTGGCCCAGTTGCGCCTCGAGCCGGCGGATCTGCGTGGAGAGCGCCGACTGCGCGATGCGCAATCGGCGCGCCGCGCGCGTGAGATTCCCCTCCTTCGCGACGGCCCAGAAGTAATGGAGGTGATGGTAGTTGAGGCGGAGCGATTCGCGTGTCATAAGGTTCCATAAAAAAGAACGATAGATGATATAATATGTATTTTACAGAACATACGCCAACTCCTAGGTTCGGATGTATTCCCCGCAACCCGGAGACTGCGCCTGATGGTGTCGCCCGCCGTTCTGCTCCTCGCCCCGCTGCTCTACGCGCTCGCGGCGCTCGTCCCCGACCGTCTCGTGGGCGGGAGCCTGCGACGGCGCTGGCGGCTCGCGCTCCGCGTGGCGAGCGTGCCCCCCGTGGTCGCGCTCGGTGCCGCGGTGATGCTGGCGGCGCACGGCCCGGCGGTCGGGCATCTGGCGAGCGGCGCCGCGGGCGGCCTCCACCTCAGCACCCGCCTCGACGTCACCACGGTCGTGATGCTCTGTCTCGTCACCTCGATCGCGGCGCTGATCCTCCGCTTCTCGCGGCGCTACCTCGACGGCGAGGCGGGGCAGGCGCGCTACGTGCGCTGGTTGCTCGCGACGATGGCGGCGGCGTCGCTGCTCGTGGTGACCAACGACCTGCTGGTCCTCGCCGTCGCCTGGCTCGCGTCCAGCGTCGCGCTGCATCAGCTCCTGACGTTCTACGACACGCGGCCGCAGGCGCTCATCGCGGCGCACAAGAAGTTCCTCTTCGGGCGCGTCGCCGACGTGGCGATCTTCGCGGCCATCGCGCTGCTCTGGCGGGCGACGGGCACACTCGAGATCGACGCGATCGATGCCTGGGCGACGGCGGCCGCCGTGATCCCGGGCAGCGTGAAGCTGGCAGGTCTGCTGCTCGCGGCGGGGGTGGTGGTGCGCGCCGCGCAGCTGCCGTTCCACGGCTGGCTCATCCAGGTGATGGAGGCGCCGACGCCCGTGTCGGCCCTGCTGCACGCGGGGATCGTGAACATCGGCGGCTTCGTCCTGATCCGCCTCTCGGGCCTGATGGTGCTCCTCGACGGGGCGCAGTGGCTCCTCGTGATGGTCGGCACCGTGACGGCGCTGCTGGCGGCCCTGGTGATGACGACGCGCGTCAGCATCAAGGTCGCGCTCGCGTGGTCGACCTGCGCGCAGATGGGATTCATGCTGCTCGAGTGCGGGCTCGGCGCGTACGGTCTCGCGTTGCTCCACCTCGTGGCGCACTCGCTGTACAAGGCGCACGCGTTCCTCTCGTCGGGGCGCGCCGTCGAAGAGCAGTCGCTGCGTCGCATGACGCCCGCGGCGGCGAGCGACTCGCCGGTTCGCTGGGCACTGGCCGCCGCCGGCGGCTTCGCCGTCGTGGCGACTCTCGGGCTCGCGTTCGGCATCGGCGTTCGGAGCGATCCAGCGCTCCTCGCGATGGCGCCGATCGTCGCGCTCGCGCTCGCGCCGCTGCTGCGGCGCGCCGCGGAGGGCGGCGCGGCGCGGGCGCTCCGGCTCGGCGGCGGTGCGATAACGCTCGCCGCACTCTACGCGGGATGGCACGCGCTCGTGGGACGCCTGATGCCCGCGGCGCCCGGCGCGTCGTCGTCGGAACTCCTGCGCATCGGATTCGTCGCCGTCGCGTTCGTCCTGCTCTATGCATTGCAGGTGGCGATCGCCACGCGCCCCACGGGACGTCTCGCGCGCACGCTCTATCCCGCGTGCTTCGCGGGCTTCTATCTCGACGAGATGATGACCCGGCTCACGTTCAAGATCTGGCCACCCCGTGCGGCGGTGGCCGCCGTCGCGGCCGGTGCCTCGAACCGCGCGCCGGCGCTCTCCGCGCTCGGGCGGGCCGTATGACGACGACGCACGACGTGCTCGAGGATACGGTGCCCTCGGCGGAACTCGCGCACGCGATCGCGGCGGCGTGCGATCGCATCGCGCCGGCGTGGCCGCTCGACCGCCTCATCGCCGTGAATCCCTACTGGGGTTTCAGGGACCGGCCGATCGAGACGGCCGCCGCCGAGTTGGAGGCGCTGCAGGGGACCACGCTGCTGATGCCGCGGGCCTGGTATCGCGCGCAGTGGACGGCTGGGCATTTCGACGAACGCCATCTGCACGAGGCGCTCGCCTTCGCCGGGTCGCGCCGTCGCGTCGCCGACCTGGTCGCCTCGCTCGCGCGCGGCGAGGTGGAGGTGCGCCGGCTGCCGCTCATGACCGACGTGGCGGACGAAGGCCGCGACCTCAGTCATGAACCGGCGTGGGGCGAGTACGTGGTGCGGCACATCAGTCAGACGTGCGCGGCGTGTTTCGACGAGTGGCAGGCGCGTTGGCTGCCGGCGCGTGGCGCCGGGCTCTATCCGCTATGGCGCGAGCTCGCCATGCACGACCACGGTCCTCGCCTGCTCATGGGCAGGCGCGGCTTCGGCGCGGCCGTCGCGCTGCTGCCAAGCGAACCGCTCGCGCTCGTGGGGCTGGCCGTGGAAGAGCTGGAGATCGCGCCTCGGGCCATGCACCACTACTTCACGGCGCTCCTGCTGTCGGTGAACGGCTGGGCCGCGGCGTGCGCGTTCCGCCGGTGGGAGGCGCGCCTCGCGGAGGGGGACGACGACCAGATCGTGCACCTGCTCGCCGTGCGCCTCGCATGGGAGCTCGTGCTCCACCGGAGCGGCGATCCGACGGCGACGCCCACGCGCTGGCGCGCGGCGCGGGCACAGTGGGCGGACGCGGTGCCGCCCGCTCGCGAGGCGCGGCGCGACGACTGGCTGATCCATCGGGCGCGCGAGCTGGCGTATCAGGAGACGATCGCCGGGGCGCTCGCGGTGACGACGCACACCGACGCGCGCGCGACGCCGGAGCCGCCGACGGTGCAGGCGGTGTTCTGCATCGACGTGCGCTCGGAGGTCTTTCGTCGTGCCTTCGAGCGTGTCGATCCGGGCGTGCAGACGCTCGGGTTCGCCGGGTTCTTCGGGCTCCCCATCGCCTACCGGCCGCTCAACGGTCCGTTGCGCCCGCAACTTCCCGGCCTGCTCGCGCCTGCGCTCGTGGCGTCGGATGCCGGCGCGGCGCGCACGGCGGTCGCGGAGCGCTCGCGCGACGCGCTCGTCGAAGCGCGCGCGTGGAAGGACCTTGCGGGAACGGCGGGTTCCGCGTTCTCGTTCGTCGAGACCACGGGCCTCGGCCGGGCTGCAGCGCTCGTGCGCGACGCCTTCGCGCTCGGCGTCGCGGGCGGCGACACGCTGCGCGCGGACGCCGCCGGCACGGGACTGCGCGTCGAACTCGCGGGCCGCGTGACTGACGACATGGCGCTCGACCTGTCGGCTCGCGTGGAACTCGCCGCCCAGATCCTCGGCGCGATGAGTCTCACGAGCGGCTTCGCGCCGATCGTCGCGTTCATCGGGCATGGGGCGTCCACCACCAACAACCCGCAGGCCGCGGGGCTGCACTGCGGTGCCTGCGGTGGCCAGACGGGGGAGGTGAACGCCCGCGCGCTCGCTTCGCTCCTCAACGCCGCGGAGGTGCGCGCCGGGCTCGCCGAGCGGAACATCCACGTGGCGGGGACGCATTTCGTGGCAGGGCTGCATGACACGACGACGGACGACGTCACGTTGTACGACGCCGAGTGGGTGCCCGCATCGCATGCGCGGGCGTTCCGCATGTTGCGCGAGCAGCTCGCGCGGGCCGGGCGCCACGCACGACGCGAGCGCGCGGTCGCGCTCGGACTCGGAGATGCGCCGGACGACGCGCTCGACGGTGCCATCCACCGTCGCGGCGCCGACTGGTCGCAGGTGCGCCCCGAGTGGGGGCTAGTGGGGAATGCCGCGTTCATCGTGGCACCGCGCTCGCGCAGCCGCGCGATCGATCTCGGGGGGCGCGCGTTCCTGCACGAGTATCGCTGGCAGGAGGACGCGGGGTTCGCGGTGCTCGAGCTGATCATGACCGCGCCGATGGTGGTCACGCACTGGATCAACATGCAGTACCACGCGTCGACGGTCGACAACGCGCGCTACGGCAGCGGCAACAAGACGCTGCACAACGTGGTCGGCGGGCGGCTTGGCGTGATGGAGGGCGCCGCGGGCGACCTGCGGATCGGGCTCGCCCTGCAGTCGGTGCACGACGGGACGTCGTGGATGCACGAGCCGCTGCGGCTCAGCGTGTACATCGAGGCGCCGGCGGAGGCGATCGACGGCGTGATCGCGAAGCACGCGACGGTGCGCACGCTCATCGAGCACGAATGGCTGTTCCTGCACCGGATCGATCCCGCGGGGGCGGGCATCTTCGCGAGGCAGGCTGATGGCTGGCGGCCCGTGTCGCGCGTTCGTCGAGGAGACTGAGCGCGGGGTGTCGCGCGGCCGCACCGTCAGTTTGGTCGCGCGGTCGCGATGGCGATGATGATGGCTGACCACATTCCCTCGTCATACTTTGTCATCGTGCCGTGCCATCGGCGGGCCGTGCCCGTGGATCGCGGGTCGTCGCTCCACGCTCTCCCACACACGAACCCACCATGCGTCGATTCGCCTTGTTCGTCGTCTGTTCCGCCGCCCTCGCGGGCGAGTCGGGCGCGCAGGCCACCCGGCTCGACACCGTCGCCGATCCGTACCGCTGGTTGGAGGATGTCACGGGTGCGCGCGCCATGACGTAAGTCAAGGCGGAGAACGCCAAGTCGGCCGGCGTCCTCGAGAAGGACCCGCGCTTCGCCGGCATCTACAGGTCGGCGCAGGCGATGGCGCAGGCGAAGGACCGCATCCCATACGCCTCGTTCATGGCAGGCGAGTCGTACAACTTCTGGCAGGATTCCGCGCACGTGCGCGGGATCTGGCGCAAGACCACGCCCGAGAGTTACCGCTTGGCGTCGCCCGCGTGGACGACGGTGCTCGATCTCGACGCGGTCGCGAAGGCGGAGAACGCCAACTGGGTGTGGCACGGCGCGGGGGCGAACGCCGAGCAGCCGGCGCACGCTTTGGCATTCGGCTACACGTACTTCGCGCTCGCGCTGATGGACAAGAGCCCGGCGGTGGTGCCGTGAGGTGACTTGACGGAGATCGGGACGGCGCTCGAGCCAAGGACCCCGGGGACCTCACGATGAGATCCCCGGGGTTTTCCGTTCCGATCGACCGCGGCGCCCGGGCCCGGAAGGGCGGCGAAAGGGCTCGTGGCGCCGAGAATTGCGAGCGGCGCGCACTGTCCGTTACACTCTCCGCATGACGCCGCCGACCGCACGCTCCTCCCGGACCCAACGCTGAGCCGTGCGCGACATCCTCCGCAGCCTGGCCCCGCTCACGCGCGGACGCCGGTGGGAGCTCGTCCGGATCGGCGCGCTGGTGTCGCTCGGCACGATGGCCGCGCTCGTCGAGCCGTGGATCTACTCGACCATCGTCGACGACATCGCCGGCACGTTCGTGGCCGACGAGCCGCTCCAGCTCCCGAGCCGCCTCCTCGACAACGCCGGACAGACGCTGATCCACGTCGTCGCGTCGCTCGAGCGCATCCTCCTGATGCCGCTCAATGTGGGGGGTGACCTCAGCGCGCGGACGATCCCCGAGGTGCTCGCCACGGTCATCGCCGGCGCCGCGCTGATGGTGGTGGTGCGGCTGATTGCCGAGTGGAGCGCCGTGGCCGGCGACAACCGCGCGCAGCGGCTCGGCGCGATCATCGAGCAGCGCTACATCCTGCGCGCCTACGACCACGTGTTGCGACTGCCGCTCGCGTTCTTCACGCGCCGCGCCTCGGGGCAGATCGCGAAACAGGTGAACCAGGAGGAGCAGGTGGCGCCGCTCGTCACGGCGGCCGCGAAGGACCTCTGGCCCGACGCCTTCAAGCTGGTGGCGATCCTCGTCATCATGACCGTCGCCGACCGGCAACTGGCGCTGATCACCGCGATCGCCGTGCCGCTCTACGCGCTCGTGTCGTGGCAGATGACGCGCGCCGTCGACAAGGACGCCGACACGCTCTACTCGAATTGGGAGGAGGTGGCCTCGCGCATCCAGGAGACGATCGGCGGCATCAAGACGGTGAACGTGCACGGCGCGCGCGACCACGAGGTGCGCGCGCTCGAGCGGCGGATGGCGGACGGCTACGAGTCGTTCCTCCGGCGCGGGCGGCTGTACAACCGCTACTACGTGGTGCAGCAGCTCGTCGTGGTCACGATGAAGGCGCTCGTGCTCGCGCTGGGCGGCTACAAGGCGCTCCAGCACGAGCTGACGCCGGGCGCGGTGGTGATGTTCATCGGGTATCTCGACACGCTGTTCATGCCGGTCGAGAACCTCGCGGCGCTCTGGACCACGCTCCAGCAGCACATGGGCTCATTGCGCCGCGCCGAAGGACTGTTGCGCGAGCCGGCGGCGGGACGCGAAGGATTGCCGGCACTCGCCGCGTCACGGGGCGACGTGGTGTTCGACGACGTCCACTTCAGCTATGGCGCGCGCGAGGTGCTGCGCGGCGTGCGTTTTCACATCCGGCCGGGAGAGCACGTCGCGATCGTCGGCCCGTCGGGGGCGGGGAAGACGACGCTGCTCGACCTGCTGGCCGGGCTGTACCAGCCGACGGCGGGGTGCATCCGCATCGACGGCACGGCGCTCGCCGACGTGGCGCCGTCGAGCG
>JACQBG010000022.1 GCA_016194585.1 Gemmatimonadota bacterium | reverse complement strand
GCTCGTGAGCGATCTCGCCTACAGCGAGATCACCTTCGACGGGTTCGTCGCGCCGAGCGTGCTCGAGATCGCCGGCGCGAGGGAGGTCGCCGTCGAGGTGCACTCCTGCTCGAAGAGCTTCAACATGGCCGGGTCGCGCGTCGGATTCGTCGCCGGCAACGCCGACGTCATCGAGGCGCTCTACGCGGTGCGCAACAACATGGGATACGGCACGCCGGTCCCCGTGCAACTCGGCGCCGCGACGGCGTTCGAGCGGTCGGAGGAATTCACGCGCGACGTGGCCCGCACCTATCAGGCCCGGCGCGACGTGCTCGTCGCGGGACTGCGCTCGCTCGGCTGGGAGCTCGACGCGCCGAAGGGGACGATGTTCGTCTGGGCGCGCGTGCCCGCGGGGTTCACCTCGCAGGAGTGGACGCAGCACCTCATCGACGTGGCGGGGCTCGTGGTCGCGCCCGGGAACGCGTTCGGTCCGGGCGGCGAGGGCTATTTCCGCACGTCGCTCGTCGCCGACGAGGCGCGGCTTGGCGCGGCGATCGAGCGGCTTCGCCGCGCCGGGGTGCGCTACCGCGCCTGACCCCGGCGCGGCGCGCGTCACTTCACGCGCACGCCGCCCTTCACCACCACCGCGACGCGCCGCAGCGCCGTGATGTCGTGCAGCACGTCGCCGCGCACCGCGATGACGTCGGCCGCCTTGCCCACGTCGACCGTCCCGACCTGGTCGAGCACGTTCAGCGACAGCGCGGGCCAGAAGGTCGCCGCGCGGATCGTCTCCATCGGGTCCATCCCGTACGTGCGCACCCACGTGATCATCTCCTCCGCCGTCGCGTATCCGTGGAAGTTCGCGGGCACCCCGGCGTCGGTGCCGATGAGCATGCGCACGCCGCTCTCGCGCAACTGACGGAACTTCGTCGCCAGCGTCGGGTGCCGGTCGGGCACGAAGCGGTAGTAGGTGAGCGTGTCGAGCCGCTGCAGCGACTGCTTCACGTCGGCGGCGATGTCGGCGGGGAGCCACTCGTACCACACCGGGTCGTTCACGTAGCCCGGATCGTCGCGGCGCGTCGTGTAGTTCGTGAGGACGTCGATCGTCGGCGTCCAGTAGAGCGGCGGCCGGTTCCCCTGCGCCGTGCGCGCGCGGATCCCGTCGATGATGTCGGCCGGGTACTGCGGCGCCGTGGCGAGTCCGGTGTGCTCGAAGTCGTCGACGCCGGCGGCGAGGCCTCGCCGGATCTCGTCGGGACGGTGCGCGTGGGCGACCACCGGCAGCTTGCGCTTGTGCGCTTCGTCGACGACGGCGCGCACTTCGTCCAGCGTCATCTCGTCCTGGTCGATGAGCTTGATGACACTCACCCCCGCGTCGGCGAGCTTGTCGACCTTCGCCCGCGCATCGGCTTCGCCGTTCACCCCCCAGCGGAACGCCTCCGTGCCGGGGTAGGGCGCGTGCTGCAGGAAGGGGCCGGAGGTGTAGATCGTCGCGCCGACCAGCTCGCCGCGATCGATGCGGTGCTTGGCGTCCATCAACGGCTCGAGCGGTCCGCCCAGGTCGCGCACGCTCGTGATGCCGTGCATGAGCGACTGCCGCGCGGCCGCGGGGATGACGTCCCGCTGCAGTCGCGTCGGATACGCCTTGTCCCAGTGCGCGTAATTGCCGTGGCCGACGAGCATCAGGTGCGCGTGCGACTCGAACAGTCCGGGGAGCACCGTCATCCCCGCCGTGTTCACGACCGCCGCGCCGGCCGGCACCGCGAGCTGCCCGGCGCGCCCCACCGCGGTGATGCGGCCCTCCGCGATGAGCACGACGCTGTTCGCCACGGGCGGACCGCCGTCGCCATCGATCAGCGTGCCTCCGACGAGCGCGAGCGGGGTGGTGTGCTTTGGCGCCTGCCGCCCTTCGGCGCGTCCGGCGGTGAACGTGGCGAGCGCCGCGAGCATCATCGCGGTGCGCAGACGGCGCGTGGTTCGGTGCATCGGGTCCTCGGCGTGCAGTGGGGGGAAGGACGTCCTAAGATGGCAGCGCACCCCCGGCCTGTCCACGCACCGGCTCAGCCGTCGAACAGACGCGGCACGTCGCCGGCCGGCATGGGACGCACGTCAGGAATGAGTCCCGCCGCGTGCGCCGCCATCCCGATCACCTCCGCCGGCGCATGCCCGGCGGCGCGCAACTCGCGGATGCCGCTGTCGCCCGCCGACTTGCTCAACTTCTCGCCGCCGGGGCGGCGCACGAGCGCATGGTGCAGGAAGCGCGGTGGCGACTCCCGCCCGATGAGCCGGGCGAGTCGCAACTGGCGGCCCGTCGACGAGAGCAGGTCCTCGCCGCGGATCACGAGGTCGATCCGTTGGTCGCGATCGTCCACCGCGACCGCGAACTGATACGTCCATCGGCCGAGCCGGTCCCGCGCGAGCAGGTCGCCGCACTGCGCGTCAGGGTCCTGCGACTGCGCGCCGAGCCGGAGATCCTCGAACGTCTCGATGCCGGGCTCCATTCGCACGCGCCGCGCCGGATGCGCGACCCCGTCGAGAGCGCGCGTGCGGCAGGTGCCGGGATAGCGCGACTCCTCGTTGAATACGTCGCCCGCCACCTCGGCGATGTCGCGCCGCGAACAGGCGCACGCGTACGCCAGCCCCGCCGTCTCGAGGGCCGCGAGCGCGCCCTCGTACGCCGCGCCGCGCTCGCGCTGCGGCGGCGCCAATTCGTCGGGCACGAAGCCGAGCCACGCGAGATCTTCGAACAGCGCTCGCTCGTACTCCTCGCGCGACCGCACGCGGTCGTGGTCCTCGACGCGCAGCAACACGCGTCCGCCGAACGCGCGCGCGATGCCCCACACGTGGAGCGCGTTCACCGCGTGGCCGAGGTGGAGGAATCCCGTCGGTGCCGGCGCGAACCGGGTGCGCCAGCCGCTCGGCAGCTGGCGCATCGACGCCTCGAGGGACCGCGTGCTCATGGCGCCGCGCACGCCGACGGCGTGAGGTCCTCGGCGTTGAATCGCAGACCGCTCGGCATGGCGTCGCCGGCGAACCGCGTGACGGCGACGATCTCCGCATGCGCCGCGGCGCGCGGTGCGTACTTCGCGACAGCACAGGCGAGCGCGTGCACGGTGTCGTCGGCGGCCGGTTGCGGCGGACGCGACCGCGCGAATGCCGCGTAGAGCGTGACGCGCCACGCCGTGTCGGCGCCGCTGGCACGGTACGTCGGCCAGGCGACGAGCTGCGGCACCTGGCGTGCGCGGCCGAGCACGCCGGTCACGCGCGCGAGTTCGACGGCGCGCGGCGCGACCGATGAAGTCGAACGCCATAGGGGCGCGCTGGCGAGCGCACCGAGCGCCACGAGGAGCGCGCTCAGCCGCCACTGCGCCGCGGTGGGCGCGCCCGCGGGGAACGGAGGATGGGCACCTCGCCGGACGACGTAGGATCCCGCCGCGAGGTCGTGCAGCGATCGCCGCGCCGGGACGTTCGCGATGAGGAGCCAGCTGTCGACCAGCACCACGCCCAGCACCATGGACAGCACCCCCCAGCCGACCAACGGCGGCGGCATGGTGAGGTCCGGGCCCGACGGGCGCAGCCACCAGAGCGGCCAGGCGATGCCCAGCAGCACCGCCCATCGCTTCGCCGAAGCCACGAACGAGAGCGGCGCCCCCGCCGCGTCGACGACGCGCAGGCCGAGCATCCACTTCCCCAGCGTCCGTCCACCGCCGAAGCGCGTGTACGCCAGGATCAGATAGAGCGCCGGGAGTAGCTGCACGAGCAGTTGCGACGCGAAACCTCCGTCGCGCGACGCGCGGCTGACGGGCCATTCGAGGAGGGCGATCGCCACGAGGTCGACGACTCCCGACACGCATCGCTCCGCCAGCGAGGCGAACGGGGACGTCGACGAGCCATCCCCGGGAGCGCCGTGCGCGGCCTCCGCGGTCATCGGGGGAACGCGCGGAGCTCGGCGTTCTCGATCACGCGGTGGCCGGGCGCGTCGTCGCGCGCCGCGCGCACGAGCGCCGCGGCGACCTGGCTCGGATAGACGCCGCGCATCGACGGTGGCGCGAGAAAGGCGAACCGCTTCGCCACCAGTTCGCCGAAGCGGAACTCCTCGCGATCGCCGAGCAGCAGCGAAGGGCGCGCCACGGTGCACGAGCGGAACCCGAGCGCGGCGACGGCGTCCTCGAGCTCCCCCTTCACGCGGTTGTAGAACACGCGCGACGCGGCGTTCGCGCCGAGCGCGCTCACGAGCAGGAGGTGCCGGGCGCCGCGCGCGCGGGCGAACCGTGCCACGCGGAGCGGCAGCTCGAAGTCGACGGCGCGGAACGCCGCCTGCGAGCCGGCCCTCCCGATGGTCGTCCCGACGGCGCAGAAGAGCTGGTCGGCGTCGAATGGGGTCCCGTCGTCGAGGTGGTCGAGATCGACGACCAGGGAACGCAGCTTCGGTGAAGCCGGGGGGGATGCTGGCGGGCGGCGGAGCCAGGTCGTCACCTGCGTGACTCCGGGATCGGTGAGCAGTTGGCGCACGATCTCCCGTCCGACGACCCCGGTGGCGCCCAGGACGAGCACGCGACGTTCGGAAGTCTCTGGCATGCCTCAACCTAGCACCAATGGCCGGGACGCTGCAGGTTAATGATGCGATCGCGTGTCAGCTTCCCCCTCGCACCGGTGGTGGGGTTTCCCTGCTACTGCGGACAGGGGGAAAGCCTACAACCTAAGGCGCCCGTGAACCCGAACGTTGGTTGTCCTCCAGGAGGCTGTGATGCCTGTTTCGCTCCCCGCCGTTGGCGGCGCTACCCTCACCGCACTTCGCAACGGAGAAGAGAGCGCGCTCGAGAAGATCTTCCGCGCCGACTATGACGCCATCCTGAAGGAGACGGCGGCCGAGTTGGGCGACGAGGGCTCGGTGCCGCGGCTCGCCGAGGACGTGATGCTCTCCGTGTGGGAGCAGCGCGCGACCTTCGACACGCCGGAGAAGCTCGAGGCGTTCATCCATGCGCAGGTGCATGCCTCGGTGCTGCGCGAGAAGCGCCGCCGCGGCTCGCTCGAGCGTCGCGCGGCCTTCCAGAGCGGTTCGGGGCAGGTCAAGCACTCGCATGCGGCGGTCACCGTCGACGAGGCGTGGAAGCACGTCTACGACTTCCTCCACAAGCCGGCGGTCGACACGGCCGCGCTCGACCACCTGAAGGTCGAGCAGGCGCGCCACGGCGCCGCGTCGCATCTCGCGACGGTCGGCAAGCGGCGTTCGTGGAAGGGGCCCGTCCTCGCCGGCGTCATCCTCGTCGCGATCGTCGGCGCGATGTTCCCGCTGCTCGACAAGATGGGCGCCGACGCGGCGGTGCACACCGCGCTGAACAACCAGGACGCGGTCACCATGGTGGTGCCTCCCGGCCGGCGCGCCAAGACGACGCTCGAGGACTCGAGCCTGGTGAGCGTCGGCTCCGAGACGAAGCTCACCTACCCGAAGAACGCGTCCGAGAAGTTCCGCGCCGCGGGGGTCGATGGCACGGCGTCCTTCTCCGTGCCGGCGAACAAGCGTCCCTTCGAGGCCCGCGTGAAGGACGTGCAGTTGAAGCTCAACTCGGCCGATTTCGCCGTGCGCTCGTACACGCACGACGACACCGTGCTCGTGAAGGTGACCAAGGGGAGCGTGCTCGTGAAGGACGGGAAGAACGAGCGGACGCTCAACGCCGGTGAGGCCGCGGGGGTCACCAAGGACGGCACGATCTTCACGCCGAAGCCCGAGGCGGTGACCGATGCGTTCGCGTGGGTCGCCGACAGCCTCACGTTCACCAACACGCCGGTGAAGGAGATCGTCTCCGAAGTGCGTCGCTGGTACGACTACGTGATCGACGTGCGCGACAAGGACCTGCTCGAGCGTCCGGTCTCCGTGACGGCGCCGCTGACCTCCACCAAGGAGATCATCGCCGCGCTCGAGAAGGGGGCCAACGCGAAGTTCGGCTTCGACGGCCAGACGCCGATCCTCCGCGACGCGGTCAAGAAGAAGTAGCGATCGCACGTCCCGTCCGGCGCCTCGGCGCCGGCGACGCGCCCCGCACCTCGTGCGGGGCGCGTATTTTTCGTCCGTGCTCCCATTCGAGATCCGCGAATCGCCCATCCAGGGGTCCGGCGCGTTCGCCACGCGCCCCATCCCCGCGGGGGTGCGCCTCATCGAGTACGCGGGGGAGCGGCTCACCCCCGCGCAGGCCGAGGCGCGCTATCCCGACGCGGAAGGCGAACGGCATCACACGTTCCTGTTCGCGATCGACGACGACGTCGTCATCGACGCGGCGGTCGACGGCAACGAGGCGCGGTTCATCAACCACTCGTGCGCGCCGAACTGCGACGCGGTGATCGACGACGGGCGCATCTGGATCGAGACCATCCACGACATCGCGCCGGGCGAGGAACTCGCCTACGACTACGCGTACGTGCTCGAGGAACGGCACTCGCCCGCGGCGAAGCGGCGCTTCCCGTGCCACTGCGGCGCCGCGACCTGCCGCGGCACCATCCTCGCGAAGAAGCGCTAGCGGCCGTCGCGCGCGGCGGCTCGCGGCGTCCAGCCGACGCGGCGGCCGCCCTCGCCGCGCGTCACCCCGGCATGCCGAGCACGGCGTCGCCCATCGCGAGCAGCGCCAGCGAGCCGAGCGTGAGCACGACGATCATCCCCGCGCACACGACCATCGTGTAGTGCTCGCGCTGCTCGACCTCGCGCAGCGACCGGGCGGCGAGCACGAAGCCCCCGCCGTTCGCGGTGGTGCGCCGGACGACGGCGGCGAGCCGGACCGTCCGCTCGGGCATCCAAGTGACGCGCTCCTCGCCGTGTTCGCGCACGAACGAGAACACGCCGTCGGGCGGGGCGGGGAGCCGGCCGCGCAACGTCCCGTTGCCGGCGACCGGGGTGCCTCGCGCGTCGTACACCACGGCGAACGGCGCCAGACTCTCGGCGACGTCCACGGCCCCGGCGGGAACCGCCTGCGCCGCGCTCACACCCCGCTCGAGCGCGCGCGCCAGGTCCTCGGCGATCTGGAGCTGCGGGTCGTTGGCGTCGTTGCGCTGCGACTGCTGCACGGCGACGTAGACGAGCAGCGGCACCGTCACGCCGAGGAAGGCGAAGGGGAGCCAGCGGCGGAAGAGCGATGGGATGTCGGGCACGGGCGTCTCGCGCTTTATGTGATAAAGTACATTACGGGCGGTATCGTGCGAGCGCAAGACCCGTACCGGCGGGTGCACGGTGCACGGTGCACCGCGTACCGTGGCTCGTGTTCGGTGCACCGTGAACGGATCACGGTGCACCGCACACCGCGGTTGCCGCGCCCCACCGCCGGCGCGAGATTCTCGATCACTCCCTCACCCGCCCCCATGCGCCGAATCGGACTCGCACTCGCACTCTCCCTCCCCCTCTCCCTTTCCCTCCCCCTCCCCCTCCTGGCGCAAGCCAGGACAGAGTGGAACACCGTCGCCCACGACCTCCTCAAACAGCTCATCGAGATCAACACCCAGGAGAGCAACGGCTCCACCCTCGCCGCCGCCGAGGCGATGGCGGCGCGCCTCAAGGCCGCCGGTTTCGCCGATTCCGACGTCACCGTGCTCAGCAACGCGCCGCGCAAGGGGAACCTCATCGCCCGGCTCCGTGGCAAGAAGCTCGGCAAGAAGCCGATCCTGCTCCTTTCGCACATCGACGTCGTCGAGGCGAAGCCGGAGGACTGGACCCTCCCGCCGTACACCTTCGTCGAGAAGGACTCGACGTTCTACGGCCGCGGCATCGCCGACGACAAGGACGACGGCGCCATCAACCTCGCCCTCATCATGCGGCTCAAGGCCGAGCACTTCGTGCCCGACCGCGACATCATCGTCGCCCTCACCACCGACGAAGAGGGCGGCCCGGCCAACGGCGTCGACTGGCTCATCAAGAACCACCGTGACCTCATCGACGCCGAGTACGCGCTGAACGAAGGGGGCGGGGGCCGGGTGAAGAACGGCAAGAAGCTCTCGCACGACGTGCAGGCGAGCGAGAAGAAGGTGCAGAACTTCATGTTCGAGGCCACCAACCCGGGCGGCCACTCGTCGGTGCCGGTGAAGGAGAACGCCATCTACGAGCTCGCGGCCGCGCTGTCGCGCGTCGGCGCGTACGACTTCCCGGTGCACCTCAACGTCATCACGCGCGCCTACTTCGAACGCTCGGCGCCGATCACCGACGTGCCGATGGGACCGGCGATGAAGGCCATCGCCGCGAACGAGCACGACGCCGCGGCCGCCGCCGTGCTCGCCACCGACGCGCAGTACAACTCGCAGATGCGCACGACGTGCGTCGCGACGATGCTCGACGGCGGCCACGCGCTCAACGCGCTCCCGCAGCGCGCCCGCGCCTACGTGAACTGCCGTATCCTCCCCGACGAGGATCCCGACAGCGTGCAGGCGCAGCTCCAGCGCCTCGCCGGCGACAAGGTGAAGGTCACCAAGCACCGCGGCGTCGCCGAGAACAGCCCGCCGTCGGTGGCGAGCGGCCTCCTGATGACGGAGCTCGAGCGGAACACGAAGGAGATGTGGCCCGGGCTGCCGGTGATCCCGACGATGAGTACCGGCGCGACCGACGGACGGTTCCTGCGCACGGTGGGGATCCCGACCTACGGCGTGAGCGGCCAGTTCTACGGCCCCACCAACGCGCACGGGATGAACGAGCACATCCCGCAGAAGGCGTTCTACGACGCCTCGGAGTTCATGTACCGGCTGGTGAAGAGCCTCACGGGGTCGCCGATCAGCTGACCGGCGACCCCGTGACACGGCGCGCCACGCGCGCCGGAACCGCGCGCCGCGTCGTCATCGCACGACGCGGCGCGCGTGCCCTCAGGGGATGCTGAGCAGGCTCACCCGGAACACGAGGATGGCGTTGCCGGGGATCTTGCCCGAGCCTTGCGCGCCATAGCCGAGCGCGGGCGGGATGATCAGCATGCGCGTGCCGCCGACCTTCATGCCGCCCAGTCCCTGGTCCCACCCCGCGATCACCTGGCCGACGCCGAACGTGAACGGCAGCGTGCCCGCGTCGAACTGCGTGCCGTTCGTGAGCCAGCCGACGTAGTTCGTGGTGATGTTCTGCCCGGAGGACACCTGGGCGCCCGTGCCCACGGTCACGTCCCGGTAGTAGAGCCCCGTGGCCGTCTTCGTGAACTGCGTGAGGTCGATGCCGAGCGACGAGGCGAATGTGACCGTCGAGATGTCGGGCGCGGTGGCCGGCGTGTCGGCGCTGGTGCTGCAGCCGGCGGCGACGACGAGCGAGAGGAGGGCGGCGGTCCGGCGGAACGTCGATGACATCAATGCCTCGGGAATCGCGAAGGGACGGAGCGCGCGCAACGGCACCGTCGCGCGCGGCGTAAGGGATGGTACACCTGCCACGGACCGGGGCAAAGTGGGCGTGCCAATTGCGCACGGGTGCCCGGTCGACCTAACTTACAAGGTTACCCTGTTTGGACCCGGCGGTCCGAATTGGGGGTTCTATCACGTCCCTTCTCATTCCGACGCCGGAGCGTTCGTGACTGCAGCCGCATTGCCACTCGTGATCCAGGGCGGGATGGGTGTCGCCGTGTCCAACTGGACATTGGCGCGCGCCGTGTCCCGGGCGGGTCAGCTCGGCGTCGTGTCGGGCACCGCGATCGACGACGTGTTCGTGCGACGGTTGCAGGACGGCGATGTCTGCGGTTCCATCCGGCGCGCGCTGGAGCACTTCCCGCTCCCCGACGTCGCGGCCGAGATCCTCAAGCGGTTCCATCGTCCCGCGGGCATGCCCGAGGGCGAGCCCTACAAGGCGCTCCCGATGTACCGGCAGGCGGTGAGCGCGCTGCGCGAGCAGATCACGATGGCCTCCAACTTCGTCGAGGTCTGGCTCGCCAAGGAAGGGCACGACGGCATCGTGGGCATCAACCTGCTCACGAAGGTGCAGATGCCGAACCTCGCGTCGCTCTATGGCGCGATGCTCGCCGGCGTGGACTATGTGCTCATGGGGGCCGGGATCCCGCGCGAGATCCCGGGCGCGCTCGACGCGATGGCTGAAGGGCGCGCCGCGTCGCTCAAGCTCGACGTCGAGGGCGCGCTGCCCGGCGAGACGCACCTCATCACGTTCGATCCGGCCAAGCACCTCGCCGCGCCGCCGCAGCTCAAGCGCCCGATGTTCCTCGCCATCGTCTCGGCGAACTCCCTCGCCATGACGCTCGCCCGCAAGGCGAACGGCAAGGTCGACGGCTTCGTCGTCGAAGGGTGGACGGCGGGCGGCCACAACGCGCCGCCGCGCGGCGAGATGAAGCTCAACGAGTATGGCGAGCCGATCTACGGCGAGCGCGACTCGGTGGACCTCGCGAAGCTCGCCGAACTCGGGCTGCCGTTCTGGATCGCCGGCGGTGTCTCGTCGCCGGGTGGGCTCGCCGCGGCGCGCGCCGCCGGCGCGCAGGGGATCCAGGTGGGGACGCTCTTCGCGTTCTCCGACGACTCGGGCATCCTGCCGCATCTCAAGGCGGAAGTGCTCGCCGGCGTGAACGCGGGGAAGGCCGTCGTCTTCACCGACGCCATCGCGTCGCCGACGGGCTATCCGTTCAAGCTCGTGCGCCTCGAGGGGCTCGTGCAGCAGGACGACACGCGCATCCGGAACTGCGACCTGGGCTACCTGCGTTCGGCGTACCGGCGCGAGGATGGCCGTCTCGACTACCGCTGCTCGGCGGAGCCGATCGACACGTTCGTGAAGAAGGGCGGCACGGTCGAAGGCACGGCCGGCAAGCGGTGCCTCTGCAACGGCCTGCTCGCCACGATCGGCCTCGGCCAGCGTCGCGATGACGATGTCGTCGAGCCGCCGCTGATGACGAGCGGTGACGAACTGCAGACGATGCAGGGGTTCCTCGCCGGCCGCGCGAGCTATCGCGCGACCGACGTCCTCGACTATCTCCTCTCCGAGTCGTGCCCGACCGAACTGCCGGCCGCGGTCACATACGAGGCCCCAGTAGCGAGTTGATCTGCTGGGCGATGACGTCGAGCTGCTTGCGCAGCACGACGAGCCGTTCCTTCGCGTCGTTCCCGACCTTCTGGTCGGCGCCGGTGGTCATCGAGTAGAGATAGGTGACGTGCGTCGCGAGCTCCGGCTGGCTGTAGCGCACCGGCGGCGTGATGAGCTTCGCGCCGATCGCGTTCACCTTGCCGAGCATCGCCGCGTCGCTGCGATACTGCTGCTGCGCCGCGCGGATGCGGGCCACCGCGTGGTTCGATTCGCTCACGAGGTCGCGCACCTTCATGTTGTGCGCGAACTGCGCCTGCAGGTCGGCGAGGGTGACGCCGTCGGCCGTGACCCGCGGATCCTCGACGACCGTGAACCGCTTCGTGTCGCTCCACGCGCCGACGGTGAGCTTCACCTGATACGTGCCCGGCACCGCCATCGGGCCGTTGCCCCCTTCGGGAACGCGCTCGCTCTGCCACGGGCCGGGGTAGCGCAGGTCCCAGGTGAAGCGGTGCATGCCGGGGCGCTTGTCGAGCCGTGGCGGCGCCGACGGGCGGCGCGGGAAGCTCTCCTCGTCGTCCGCTTCGGCGGTGGTGGGCGCGGTCGCCCCCGCGCCCGCGCTGGTGAAGGTGCGGATCGTCTTCCCCGCGGCGTCGAGCAGCGTCAGCGTGATGTCGCCGGCCGGCGCCTGCGCGAGGTAGTAGTCGATCTGCGCGCCTGAGGCCGGGTACTGCGCGGCGACGCCGCGCCCCATCCCGCCGCTCGGGCGGATCTTCATGCGCGTCGCCGTGCGCGGCGCGTACAGCACCGCCTCGGCGGCCACGAGCTTGTCGGTGAGCTGGTGCAGCGGCGTGACGTTGTCGAGGATCCAGAAGGCGCGCCCCTGCGTCGAGAGCACGAGGTCCTTCGCGTGCACGACGATGTCGGTGACCGGCGTCGCCGGCAGGTTGAGCTGCAGCGACTGCCAGTGCGCGCCGTCGTCGAAGCTCACGTGCATGCCGAACTCCGTGCCGGCGTAGAGGAGCTTCGGCCGCAGCGGATCCTCGCGCACGACGCGCGTCGGTTCGTCGGCGGCGATGCCGTTCGTACCGTCGGTGAGCCGCGTCCACGTCTTGCCGAAGTCATCGGTGCGGTAGAGATACGGCGCGAAGTCGCCGAGCAGGAAGCGGTAGATCGCGACGTACGCGGTGCCGGCACGGTGCGGGCTCGGCTCGATGTTCTGCACGCGGCCGCCGGGGGGGAGCCCCTTCGGCGTCACGTTCGTCCACGACTTGCCGTCGTCGCGCGTGACCTGCACGAGGCCGTCGTTCGAGCCGGTCCAGATGAGCCCCTTCTGCACGGGCGATTCGCGGATGGCGTAGAGCGTGCTGTACACCTCCTCGCCCGTCGCGTCGCGGGTGATCGGCGTGCCGCTCGGCTCCTGCGGCGCGCCCGGCGGGAACGCCGTGAGGTCGGGGGAGATCTTCTGCCACGTGACTCCCTCGTCGCGCGTGCGGTGCAGGTACTGCGAGCCGTAGTAGATCACCTTCGGGTCGAATGGCGAGAGCGCCATCGGGCTCACGCGCTGGAAGCGGTAGATGAGCGTGTTGCCGCCGTTGCCGTAGAGCGACTCGCCGCCCACCCAGTACTGCTGTTCGTCGCCGCTCACGAGGTTCATGCGCGAGAACTGTCCCTTGCACGAGCCGTAGACGACGTTCGGGTTCTTGGCGTTGGGAAGGATCGGCCCCGTCTCGCACCCCGGACCGGTGCGCCACTCTTCCGACTGTCCCGTCGGCTGGTTGTACTGCGTGCTCCATGTGCGTCCGCCGTTGAGCGACACGTTGGCGCCGCCGTCGTTCGACTGGAGCATGATGCGCGGGTCGTTCGGATTGATCCACAGGTCGTGGTTGTCGCCGTGCGGCACGCGCTCGCTCTTGAACGTCTTGCCGCCGTCGGTGCTCTTGAACCACCCCTCGTTGCCGACGTACACGACGTCGGGGTTCTTGGGGTCGACCTGGAGCGTCGTGTAGTAGAAGGGGCGTGTCCACAGCGTCTGCGCGCCGTTCACGTACGTCCACGAGTCGCCGGCGTCGTCGGAGCGGTAGAGTCCGCCGCCCGGTTTCGCCTCGATGAGCGCGTAGATGCGGTTCGGCGCCGCCGCCGAGATGGCGACGTTGCTGCGGCCGAAGAGGCCCGTCGGGAGTCCGCCACCGAGCTTGGTCCACGAGTTTCCACCGTCGCTACTCTTATAGATGCCCCCCTCGCCCTGCGCGCCGCTGACGATCGTCCACGGATGGCGCATGCCGTGCCACATCGACGCGAAGACGACGTCGGGATTCCCCGGCTGCAGCTCGAGGTCGGCGGCGCCGGTGCTGTCGGTGACGAAGAGCACGTTCTTCCAGCTCTTCCCGCCGTCGGTGGTCTTGTAGACGCCGCGCTCGGGGTTGGCGATGAACGGGTTGCCCAGCGTGGCGGCGAAGGCGACGTCGGCGTTGCGCGGATCGACGCGGATGGTCGCGATCTGGCCGACGTCGCGCAGCCCGGAGAAGCGCCACGTCTTGCCGGCGTCGACGGACTTGTACATCCCGCGGCCGATCGAGACGTTGCTGCGGATCTTGCTCGAGCCCGTGCCGGCGAACACGATGCGCGAATCGCTCGGCGCGACCTCGATGGCCCCCATCGAGCCCACCGGGAGCTGGCCGTCGGAGATGTTCACCCAATTGGCGCCGGCATCCGTGGTCTTCCAGATGCCGCCTCCTGTGCTTCCCATGTAGAACGTGCGCGGCTCGCTCGGCACGCCCGTGATCGCGGTGACGCGGCCGCCGCGCGCCGGGCCGATCATGCGATAGCGGAGCCCGTTGAAGAGGGCGGGGTCGACGCTGGCGAGGGTCGCCGGCGCGGCCTTCGCGGAGGTGGCGCTCTTCGGTGCGGCAGGCTTCTGGGCAGCGAGCGGGAGCGCGAGTGCCAGCGACAGTGAGAGGGCGGCGGCGGAAGCGAGGGGTCGGGACATCCGATCTCCGAGGTGCGTGCGATGGGGGACTAAGCCTGCGTCTGTAGAATACGCGCGAAGGGCCCGCGTCGCTCGGTGACGTGACTGACGGCCCGCGGGTTCACCCGCCGATCGGCGATCCCGGCCCCTTCGCGAGTCCCAGCGACCGCAGTGCCGTGCCGATCTCCTCGAGGGTCGCCGGATCGTCGATCGTCGGCGGCATCGTCCAGGCGTCGCCGTCGGCGATGGCGCGCATCGTCCTTCGGAGGACCTTGCCCGAGCGCGTCTTGGGCAGTCGCGTGACGACCGCGACTTGCCGGAAGTTCGCGACCGGTCCCACCTGGTCGCGCACCACCTGCACCAGCTCGTCGGCGATCGTCGCGTGGTCGCGAGTGACCCCAGCCTTCAGCACCACGAGTCCGATCGGCAGCTGGGTCTTCAGCGCGTCGCGCACGCCGATCACGGCACACTCGGCGACGTCGGGATGGCTGGCGAGGGCCTGCTCCATCGAGCCAGTCGAGAGGTTGTGACCGGCGACGATGATGATGTCGTCGACGCGCCCCATGATGAAGAGGTAGCCGTCCTCGTCCACGTAGCCGCCGTCGCCGGTGAGGTAGTAGCCCGGGTATCGCGAGAGATAGGTCTCGACGTAGCGCGCGTCGTCGCGCCAGAGTGTCGGCAGCGTGCCCGGCGGCAGCGGCAGGCGGATCGCGACGGCGCCCTCCTTGTTCGACGGCAGCTCGTTGCCGTCGTCGTCGAGGATGTGCACGACGTAGCCTGGTACGGGCTTCGTGGGCGACCCAGGCTTCACGGGGAAGGCCGTGAGCCCGAGGCAGTTCGACGCCACCGGCCACCCCGTCTCGGTCTGCCACCAGTGGTCGATCACGGGCTTCTGGAGAAGCGCTCGCGCCCAATGGTAGGTGTCGGGATCGAGTCGCTCGCCCGCGAGGAAGAGCGCGCGGAAGCGAGAGGTATCGTATCGGCCGAAGAAGGTGCCCTTGGGATCCTCGCGCTTGATGGCGCGGAATGCGGTCGGCGCGGTGAACAGAACGCGCACGTCGTGTTCCTCGATGACGCGCCAGAACTCGCCCGCGTCGGGGGTGCCGACCGGCTTCCCTTCGTGCACGACGGTGGTGCAGCCGGCGAGGAGCGGCGCGTAGACGATGTACGAGTGTCCGACCGCCCAACCGAAATCGGAGGCCGCCCAGAACACCTCTCCGGGTTCGACGCCGTAGATGTGCTTCATCGACCACTTGAGGGCGACCGCGTGCCCGCCGTTGTCCCGCACCACGCCCTTCGGCACGCCGGTCGTCCCCGACGTGTACAGGATGTACAGCGGGTCGGTCGCCTTCACCGGCACACACGCCACCGGCGTCGCCGCGGCCGCACTGTCGCGCCAGTCGAGGTCGCGGCCGGGGGTGAGCGCACACGGATGCACGTCGCGCTGCAGCACGACGCAGTGCGACGGTTGGTGCGTCGCGAGTTCGAGGGCACGGTCGAGCAGCGGCTTGTACGGCACCACCCGCTGCACCTCGATGCCGCAACTCGCCGTGAGCACCACCTTCGGCTGGGCGTCGTCGATGCGCACCGCGAGCTCGTGCGGTGCGAACCCGCCGAAGACCACCGAATGCACGGCGCCGATGCGGGCGCACGCGTACATGCCGATGAGGGTCTCCGGCGTCATCGGCATGTAGATCACCACCCGGTCGCCCTTCGCGACGCCGAGCGAGCGGAGTACACCAGCGAACCGGGCGACCTCGTCGCGCAGTTCACGGTAGCTGATGCGTTGCTTCACCCCAGTCACGGGGCTGTCGTAGATGACCGCCGCCTGCTCGGCGCGACCATGCAGCACGTGGTGGTCGATCGCGTTGTAGCACGTGTTCAGTTCGCCACCCGAGAACCACCGGTAGAGCGGCGCGGCCGCGTCGTCGAGCACGCGGTCCCACCGACGGTCCCAGTGCAGCGACTCGGCGGCAGCGCCCCAGAATGCTTCGGGGTCGGTGGTCGCCGCGGCGTAGGCGGCGTCGTAGGGCGTGGTGTCGAGAGGTTCGCTCATCGGAGCCGTCCGGCTATCGGGTCGCGGAGAGTCGCTGGTAGTCCTGCGCGATGGTGCGCACGTAGCCGAGCGTCTCGCGGTAGCGCCAGCGCGGGACGTTCGGCGCGACCTGCTCGATGCTCGACCAGCGCACGCCGTCGAGTGCCGACGCCCTCGCCACGTTCGTCGCCCGGGCGATCGTTCCTTCGCCGGCGTTGTAGCTCGCGAACATGAACGAGGGCCGGTCGCCGTCGGGGATCTGCGTGAGCCAGAGCTTCCAGAGATACCGGTCGTGCATGATCCCCGCGGCGATGTTCCATTCGGGGTCGTCGATCGACGAGAACTCCGGCCGCTTCGACTGGATGTCGCGGAACGTGCTCGGCATGAGTTGCATCACGCCCCGCGCGCCGACGCGGCTGCGCGCCGTGGCGTCGAGGCCGCTCTCGGCGAGCCCCTGGGCCTTGAAGAAGCGCCAGTCGAAGGCCGCGCCGAAGTAGCGCTTGCTGTATTTGCGGAAGGTGCCGTCGTAGCGAGACTCGTCGCGGTGTGCGCGGCGCAGGGCTGCGGGGCCCGGTGCCGCCGGCGGGGACGGTGGGGCGCCCGAGGGGTGTTGCGCCGCGAGTGGCGCGGCGAGGGCGAGCCAGAGCCAGCCGATCGGACGCATCGGCGTCAGTTCAGCGCCCTGCCGATGATCATCGCGATGGCGAGAAAGAGCGCGGCGATGAAGATGGCGACGGCGACGTTCCCCTTCTTGAGCTCGGCGGGGAAGTCGACCTCGGGGGTGAGCTTGTCGATCACCCGGTAGCTCACGAACATGAGGACGACGCCGAGGATGGCGTACAGGAAGTTCAGTCCGACGATGGACAGGTCCACGCGCTTGCCTCCATCCAGGTGGTCGACGCGCCGCATGGCGCTCCCGATAACCTACCGCATTCGCGACGGCCTTGCGGCGCGGGTATCTTACACCTCCCGCCACACCGAACTCCCGTGAACTTCCACGACACGCCAGTCTTCCCGCGCGGTTTCCGCTGCGCCAGCCGGAACGTCGGCCTCAAGCCGGCGGCGCGCGATCTCACGCTCTTCGCGAGCGAGGTCGACTGCGCCGCCGCCGCGATCTTCACGCGCAACCAGTTCCCCGGCGCGCCGATCGTCCTCGGCCGCGAGACGATCAAGCGCGGCCGGCTGCGCGGCATCGTCGCGAACAGCAAGGTGAGCAACGTCGCGACTGGGGACGCCGGCGTCGCGAACGCGCGCCGCATGGCCGCCGCCGCCGCGAAGGAACTCGGGACGACCCCCGACGCCGTGCTCGTCAGCTCGACCGGCGTGATCGGCGTCCAGCTTCCGATCGACAAGATCGAGACGGGGATCGTCGGGATGGCGGCCGACCTCCAAAGCGACCCGCGCGTCGGCGCCGAGGGGATCATGACCACCGACACGCACCCCAAGGCGTTGAGCGCGTCGGTGGGCGGCGCGACCATCACGTGGGTGGCGAAGGGCTCCGGGATGATCGAGCCCAACATGGCGACGATGCTCGCCTACATCTTCACCGATGCCGCCTTCGACGCGGCGGCGCTCGACCGCATGCTGCGCGCGGCGGCCGACGTGAGCTTCAACATGCTCTCGGTCGACACCGACACGAGCACGAGCGACACCTGTGCGCTGCTCGCGAGCGGGCTGGCCGGCGCGGTCGACGAAGCGGCGTTCCAGGCGGTACTCACCGCCGGCTGCATCCGCATGACCGAGATCCTCGCGCGCGACGGCGAGGGTGCCGAGCATCTGCTCCGCGTGTCCGTGCGGGGTGCGAAGGACGAGGGGGAGGCGAAGCGCGTCGCGAAGAGCCTCGTGAACTCGCCCCTCATCAAGACGATGGTGCATGGCGCCGATCCGAACGTCGGCCGCATCCTGATGGCGGTGGGGAAGTGCACCGACGTGACGATCGTGCCGTCGGCGACCGACGCATGGATCAACGGCTACGCCGTGGTGAAGGGGGGGAGCCGGCTCACATTCGACGACGACGTCGTGCGCGCGGCGCTCAAGGTGGAGGCGGTGGAGATCGAGGTGGCGCTCGGCGTCGGGCGTGGCGCGGCGACGGCGTATGGCTGCGACCTCACGAAGGGCTACATCGACGAGAACGCGGCGTACTACTCGAGCTGATGCACCGTCGACGTCATCGCTTCACCAGTTCGTTCGCCACGAAGATGGTATTGACGAAGCTGCCACCTCGCGGGCTGTAGTTCTTCGATCGCAGGAACGTCTCGATGCGCGGGTCGGTCCTCTGCGTGTCCACGACCAGCGTCTCGACGCAGATCACGGCCGGCCGGTACCGGTCGAAGTCCAGGCTCTCGAGGACCGCCAGGTCGAGTCCCTCGATGTCGATCGAGAGGAAGTTCGGCGGTGTCGTGAAGTTCCGCGCGATGATCTCGTTGATGTTGACGAGGGGCATCTTGACCACGGAGACCTTCATGCCCGCGCGCGCGTGTTCGTCGGCCACGTCCTTGTCGAACGTGTTCAGCGCCCAGTGGCCTTCGACGACGTGATAGTCCGCCTCGCGTTGGTCGGTGACTCCCACGCCGACGGCGAGCACCTTGTCCCTGGGCCGGAGCGCCGCGTACTGCGGTCCGAACACCGGATTCGGTTCGACGAGGACACCCTGCGCTCCCCTGGTATAGAACAGGTAGGTGTTCGACGCGTCGACCGGATCGCCGGCGCCGATGTCGAGGTATCGCACCTCGCCGAGGCCGAGCTCCCAGAAGATGTCGGCGACGATGAGATCCTCCGCCTTCTCCGCGTAGCTCGTCTTGGCGCTGTCCGCCGTGAGTCGCTCCTGGTGTACGCGACCGAGCGCGTAGGCGCCGAGCGCCACGGCCAGGAACGCGAGAGCGATCGCCGATCGCGCGCGCATCAGGATCCCGTCACGAGGGTGGGCGAACGCGGGACGCCGGTGGCTTGCGCGTGCGAGCGCTCCCGCGCGCGCCGACGGACGGCACCTTCGCCGTACGAGACTTCGCCGGCTGCGCCGCACGCAGCGGCGGCACCCAGAGTCCTTTCGCGCTGCACGCGACGAGCGTCTTGAGGCGTGACGCGCGCGTCGCGTCGCGCTTGGCGCTCATCACCCAGTGCGCCGCCGTCCGGCGATACGACGGCCGTTGCGCGTGCCAGAACGCCCACGCCTTCGCGTTGCGGCGCAGCGTGCGTTCGGCGTCGGCGTCGAATGCCTTCGCCCGGCGCTCGAAACTGTAGACCTCGGAGCGCTCCGGATCGCGTCGCGCGAACGCCGCCGTGCCGGCCGGCGTCATCAGTCCAAGCCTCGTCAGTTCGCCCACGCGCCGGATGTTGATGGCGCTCCAGGTGCTCTTCGCCTTGCGCGGCGTGAAGCGGATCGTGTAGCTGGTGGCGTCGTGCGAGCGCCGGATGCCGTCGATCCAGCCGTAGCAGAGCGCCTCATCGACCGATTCGGGCCACGTCATGGTCGGCTTGCCGGTGGCCTTCTTGTGGAAGCCGACGATGAGCGCCGTCGCGCGCGCGTGGTGCTCGTGAAGCCAGGCGCGGAACGCGGCGGGCGATTCGAAGAACACCGGGGCGCCGTCGCTCAACGCCGCGTTCTCCACGCATCGACCGCCGCGCGGGCCCACGAGCGGCATCGCACCGGATAGTCCTCCGCGGCGAACTCGCCGAGGTCGGCGATGGTGATCGCGAAGTGCGTCGGAGCCGGTCCCTGCGGCAACGGTGGCGCGTCGAAGGTCGCGAGCGTCACGTCGCTCGTGCGCCGCATCGCGCTCGCGAGCCGGGACGGATCGTCCCCCGCGACGGTCACGCGGTACGCCATGAGCCAGCACCGCTCGAGGGAGGCAGCGTGCTCGGCGGGGTGCTGCAGGGCGTAGGCGGCGAACGCCAAGCCGTGCAGCGGACCCCACGGCGCCTGCCGGGAGTGGTCGAGGGCGAGCAGCTCGGCGAAGCGCGAGGCGCACGAGTCGCCCGCGCGGGCATGGTGCGCTCCGCACTGCGGGCACGCGGCGCTCGAGTCGGTGGGCGACGTCATGCGTCGATGCGACGGCGCCCGTCGCTCACGCGCCGACCGTCAGATCCCACCCTTCTTCGTCCGCGCGATGAGCACCGTGATGTTGTCGGTGCCGCCGCCGTCGAGCGCGTCCTGCAGGAGCGCCTCGCACGTCTGCTTCGACGACGTCATCGCGGCGAGCCGCTCGGCGATGCGCTCGTCGGTGACGTGCTTGGTGAGGCCGTCGCTGCAGAGCAGGTGCACGTATCCCCAGTCGTTCGGCATCCCCGTGACGACGGGCGCCGTCTGCGGCCCGCCGATGGCGCTCGACAGCACGTGCGACCACTGCTTGTGGGCGCGGTCGTCCTTCTTGATGACGCCGGCGGCGAGGAGATCCTCGGCCATCGTCTGGTCGCGCGACTGCTGTTGCAGCACGCCGTCGCGCCAGAGATAGCAGCGGCTGTCGCCGACGTGCAGCAGGTAGCAGCGCGGCCACACGCCGAGGAAGAGGGTGAGCGTCGTCGCCATGCCGTGCAACGCCGGGTCGGCGTTCGAGCGCGCGAGGAGCTTCTGGTGCACGCGCAGCGCGACCCGCTCGAGCGCCTTCGAGAACGTCTCGTCGTCGGCCGGGTCGGCCGTGTAGTACGCGTGCATGCCGCGCGTCACGTACGCGGTGATCGCGTCGAGCGTGAACCGGCTCGCCTCCGCGCCCCCCGCGCCGCCGCCGACGCCGTCGGCGACCATCATCAGGAAGGCCAGCCGGTCCATGTCGGGCGAGCGGAGCGACAGGTCGGGGAGGTTCGTCTGCCGCACGGCGAGGTGCTTCTCGAGCGACGCGATCAGGAAGTGGTCCTGGTTCTCCTTGCGGACCTTCCCGACGTGCGAGAGGCCGTAGACGTCGATCTCGGCGTCGGTCGGCTTGCGCGGGATACTCCCGGTCGGCGTCTCTTCGATCGGCTCCATCGGCCCTCCCCGGCCGTCAACTCGTGAGCGAACCCTTAGCGTGGCGCGCCGGCCACGCGAGCGCAAGTCAGGGCGCGCCCGGATCGAGCAGCGCGCGGGCCCGTTCGAGCTCCGGGGACGGGATGTACACGTCGAGCCCGCCCATCGAGGGGCCCTGGAATCCCGCGCCGAAGATCCCCGGCTGCGCGCCGCGCACGAGCGCCGGGATCCCCTCGGCTTCGAGTTCGAGGCGGAGCTGGTCGGCTTCGAGGCCCGAGGCGCAGCTGGCGAGCAGCACCCATTCGGCGTGCGGAGTCATCGGCGGCGGTCCGGTGGAGGGGAATACCGAAAGCTATGGCGTGCGCGTCACGACGGCGCGCGTCATCGTGCGCGCGGCCCGGCTCCGCGATGTCCCTCCCAGAGGCTAGTCCTTCTTTCATTCGTTCAGTCGATGCACGGTGGGTGGTCTGCGCGCCATCGTGCGTGTAGTCGCCGGGTGCGGCTGCTTTCGACGGTTCTCACCGGGGAAGACGGGCGCGTGCCAGTCGAGTCGCGCGGGGTGAGTCGGAACGAGTTCGAGCACGCGTCGTCGAACGCGAAGATGACGGCACGTCCGCGGTCGTGATCCCACGCCGCGGATGCATCACTCACCTCAGTGCAGGACGAGGAGTCGACATGTCGCAGAAGTGCGCAGAGCATCACGGCAAGGCCGCGTACCATCACGAGAGCGCGACGAAGCATCACCGCGCCGCGGAGAAGGCGTACGGATCGGGCGATCACAAGACCGCGGCGCACGAGGCCCAGTGCGCGTGTGGGCACGCGTCGCAGGCGACGCACCACGCCGACCAGGCCGCGAAGGAGCACCTGGAGCACCACGGCATGGCCTCCGCGGCGGCCACCAAGGAGCACGACGGCCACCAGCACAAGGAACCCGTGCACGCCGGTGCGGCCCACGCGAAGTAGCGGCGCCGTCGTTCAATGAAAGTCATGGCTCTTGGCGTGTGCCGCTCCCGCGGTCGCGCCAAGGGCGATGAACTCCTCGCCGCGCAGGTTCACGACGCGCTGCTCGATCTGCAGCGTGCCGCGCACGAGCAGCAGCGGCGAGCGCGTGATGAGCAGCGCCTGCCGCTCGAACCGCTGCGGCGTGACGACGACGTTGAGCATCCCCGTCTCGTCTTCGAGGGTGAGGAAGACGAATCCCTTCGCGGTGCCCGGGCGCTGCCGGCAGATGACGAGCCCCGCCACGCCGACCCGCGTACCGTCGCGCTGGCGCGCGGTGTCGCGCGCCGTGAGCACGCCGTTCGGCACGAGGAGCGGCCGCAGGTGGCGCATGGGGTGCCCATTCAATGAAAGGCCGGTGAGGCGGTAGTCGCCCTCGGTGAGTTCGGGTGCGGAGAGCGGGGGCAGCCCGCCGGGCACGGGGGTCTCGGGGAAGAGCGCGAGCGGGCCGCCGGTGCCGCGCACGGCTTCGAGCACGCGCCAGAGCGCGACGCGCCGGCGCCGGGCGTGCGGCTCGTCCTGCACGAACGCGTCGAGCGCGCCGCTCTCGGCGACGAAGCGCAGCGCGCGTTGGTCGAGTCCGGTGCGTTGCACGAAATCGTGGATCCCGGCGAACGGGCCGCGCTCGAGCGCACGCTCGATCTTCTGGCGGGCGTGCGAGCCGAGGCCGCGGATGCTGCGAAAGCCGAGGCGTACGGCCGGCGCTTTGCCGCTTGGCCGGGGCTCACCGCTTGGTCGGGATCCGCCGCTTGGTCGGGGCCCGCGCCCGTTCTCGCGAGGCTCTCGGACCGCTTCGCGGTCCTGCGGCCGCCTCTCGAAAACGGACGCGGGCCCCTCCCGCGCTGCATCCGCCCGCACGGATGCTTGGGCCACGCCCGTGTTCTCCGCCCCCACGGTGACCGACGTGGCGTGCGGCACGGGCGTGGCCCGGGCATCTGTGTGCGCGACGCTGTGTGGCGCGGGTGTGACCCGAGTATCGATGCGTGCTGCGGGCGTGCCGTCCGACGCACCAGTGCCTGGGGAGGGCGGGGCCGCGCGTTCCCGCCGCGAAGCGGCCGCAGGACCGCGCAGCGGTCCGAGAGCCTCGCGAAGGGAATGCGCGGTCACGCCCGACCGCGCACCGAATGCGTCGGACGCTGCACCAGCGCCAGCACCAGCGTGCACCGCGATCACCCCGTCGTGCGGCACGATCACCGTGCCGTCCGCGCACTCGAGCGTGTGGTCCCACGCCGAGCGCGTCGCGTCCACCGGCAGCACGCGCACGCCGTGCCGCTTCGCATCCTCGACGAGCGTCCCCGCCGAGTAGAATCCCATCGGCTGCGCGTTGAGCATCGCGCAGAGATACTCCGGCGCGTAGTAGTGCCGCAGGTACGCGCTGCCATACACGATGAGCGCGAAGCTCGCCGCGTGGCTCTCCGGAAAACCGTAGTCGGCGAAGGCGTTGATCTGGTTGTAGATCCTGAGCGCCACGTCCTCGGGGATGCCGTTGGCGCGCATGCCGGCGATCATCTTCGCGCAGATGTCGGCCATGCGCTCGCGACTGCGCTTGTGCCCCATCGCCTTGCGCAGCACATCCGCCTCCCCCGGCGTGAATCCCGCGGCGGCGATCGCGACCTGCATCCCCTGCTCCTGGAAGAGCGGCACCCCCATCGTGCGCCTGAGGATCGGTTCGAGCGACGGATGCGGATACGTGACCGCTTCCTCGCCGGCGCGCCGCCGCAGGTACGGATGCACCATGTCGCCCTGGATGGGGCCGGGCCTGATGAGCGCGACCTCGACGACGAGGTCGTAGAAGCAGCGCGGCTTGAGGCGCGGCAGCGTGTTCATCTGCGCGCGGCTCTCCACCTGGAACACGCCGACCGTGTCGGCGCGGCAGAGATCGTCGTACACGGCCTGGTCGCGATGGTCGAGCTGCCCGAGGTCGAGCGTCACGCCGCGCGTCGCGCGGATGTACTTGAGGCAGTCCTGCAGCACGGTGAGCATGCCGAGGCCGAGGAGGTCGATCTTCACGAGGCCGACCGGGTCGAGGTCGTCCTTCTCCCACTGGATGACGGTGCGCTCGTCCATCGCCGCGGGCTCGATGGGGACGACGGTGTGCAGCGGCTCCTTCGTGAGCACGAACCCGCCGACGTGGATGCCGCGGTGGCGCGGCGCCTGGTGCAGTCCGGCGACGATGTCGGCGAGTCGCTGCACGCGTGGATCGTGCGGGTCGAGCCCCGCGCGTTCCAGTAGCGAGTTCGCGCTGTGCTCACCGCTTGGTCGGGAGCCGTGCCCGTTTTCGCGAGGCTCTCGGACGCCTGCGGCGTCCTGCGGCCGCCTCTCGAAAACGGGCACGGCTCCCTCCCGCGTTGCATCCGTGCGCGGCGACGCCTGGGCCACGCCCGTGTCCTCTGCCCCGTCGCTGACCGGCGCGGCGGAGTGAAGCACGGGCGTGGCCCGGGCGTCGGTGCGCGACGCGAGCACACCATCCGACGCGCCATTGCCCGGGGAGAGAGGGGCAGATGTTGCTCCCCGCGATGCGGCCGCAGGACCGCGCAGCGGTCCGAGAGCATCGCGGGGAGCAATATCTGCCCCGACCGACCGCGCACCAGCAGCACCGGCACCGAACTCGCGACGCGCCTGCTCGCGCTCGGCCCGCATGCGCGTCACCGCGTGCGTGCCCGTCATCATGTCCATGCCGACATTCTCCGCGAGCCGCTTCGCGTCGAGCTCCTTCGAATACCCCGCCGGCCCCTTCGCGTCCTGCTGCTCCGGGCGGAACGGGTCGGCCACGTCGCCGTCCGCGTCGCCCGCGACGCCATCCACGCGGAGCGCCTCGGCTGTCGACTTCGCCGAGAAACGGTCGCTGAACGTCGCCAGCGCCTCCGCCTGCTGCACCGAGAACCCCAGCACGCGCGCCGCGTCGCGCACCGCGCTCCGCCCGCGCCACGTGATGTGCTCGCACACCATCGCCGCGTGCTCGCGCCCGTAGCGCTCGTACACGTACTGCAGCACGCGCTCGCGGTCGCGGTGCGCGAAGTCGATGTCGATGTCGGGCGCCTCCTTGCGCTCTTCACTGAGGAAGCACTCGAACAGCAATTCCAGCTTGATCGGGTCCACCGCCGTGATGCCGAGCGCGTAGCACACGGCGCTGTTCGCCGCCGAGCCGCGCCCCTGGCAGAGGATCCCCTCGCGGCGCGCGAAGCGCACGATATCCCACACGATGAGGAAGTAGCCGGCGAGGCCGAGCTTGGCGATGAGCGTGAGCTCGTGCTCGATCTGCGCGTCGTGGCGTGCCGTGCGGCGCCATCCCCACCGCTCGTCGGCGCCCTGCTGCACGAGCTGCGCGAGGTAGGCGTCGTCGCTCACCCCCGGCGGGAGCGGGAAGGTGGGCAACGACGGCTTCACGTCCTCGAGCCGGAACGCGCACCGCTCGGCGATGGCGAGCGTGGCCGCGAGTCCCGATTCGTAGCCCTGCCAGCGGCGCGCCATCTGCGCGGGCCCCTTGAGGTACCACTCGCCGTTGGGGCGCAGGCGCGTCCCCATCTCGTCGAGCGTCGCGCCGTGCCGGAGCGCCACGAGCACGTCGTGGGCGAGCCGCCCCGTGGGCGCGGCGTAGTGCGCGTCGTTGGTGACGACCCACGGCACGTCGAGCGCGCGGGCGAGCGCGATGAGCTCGCGCGTGACGGCGCGCTCCTCGGGGAGCGCGTGGTCCCAGCACTCGATGGCGATGCGGCGCTCGAAGATGTCGATGAGCGACGCGGCGGCGTCGCACGCCGCATCGGCGCGGCCGCGCGCGACGAGGCGCGGCACCCAGCCGCGCGGACAGCCGGTGAGCGCGAACAGTCCGCCGGCGTGGCGCGCGAGCGTGTCGAGGTCCACGCGCGGGCGCCCGCGCGGATGGTCGAGCCGCGCGCGCGTCACGAGCGTGCAGAGGTTGCCGTATCCCTCGCGGTCCTCGGCGAGGAGGACCAAGTGCGTGAGTGTCCTTTCATCGCTTGGTCGGGCGCTGTCGCTTGGTCGCGATCCCCCGCTTGGTCGGGGCACGAGTCCGTTTTCGCGAGGCTCTCGGACCGCTGCGCGGTCCTGCGGCCGCCTCTCGAAAACGGACTCGTGCCCCTCCCGCGCTGCCTCCGGGCGGGCCGATGCCGGGGACACGCCCGTGTTCTCGCCCGCGTACGTGTCGCGTGGCATGGCGTGCAACAGGGGCGTCGCCCGGGCATCGGTGCGCAGAGCGCGCACGCCATCCGCCGCACCCGTGCCTGGGGAGGGCGGGGCCGAGCGTTCCCGCCGCGATGCGGCCGCAGGACCGCGCAGCGGTCCGAGAGCATCGCGAAGGGAATGCTCGGTCACGCCCGACCGCGCACCGTGCGCGGCCGAGGACGACCGCGCACCGAGCGCGGCCGAGGACGACCGCGCACCGAGCGCGGCCGAGGACGACCGCGCACCATGCGCGTCGCCCGCTCGCGCACCGGGCAGCGCGATCTCGAGCGTCAACTCCACGCCGATGATCCCCGCGAACCCCGCCGCCTTCGACGCCGTCGCGAACCGCACCGCGCCCCCCACGTCGTCGTGATCGGTGAGCGCGAGCGCGCCGAGTCCGAGCTCCACGGCGCGCGCGACGAGCTGCTCCGGGTGCGCGGCGCCGTCGAGCATCGAGAAAGTGGAATGGCAGTGCAGCTCGGCGTACGACATCGGGGCGCTCGATGGGTGTGACGGTGCGCCGTCGTGTGCGGCGCGTGCTTCGGTGATCGTGGGCGCCCGGACGCCTGCTTGACAGATACCGAATAAACACCGAAACTACAAGGGCGCACCAGCGCGCCGGTCATGCCACGGCGAGCGCTTTCCCTCGCGGTCGCCGAGGGGCTTACTTTCCGGTCCACACCGCACCCGAGCCCCGCCTCGGAGGTTCCACCATGCGCCGCTTCCTGATCGCCCTCGCCCTCGCCGCCTTCGCCGCCGTCCCCTCGGCGCGCGCCCAGTCCGCCGCCGGCGAGTGGGACGCGATGATCAACACGCCGGGCGGTCCACGCTCGTTCAAGGTCATCCTGCAGGTGAAGGGCGACTCGCTCGCCGGCACCGTCAAGCGGGCGGCCGGCGATTCGCCCCTCGCCGGTACGGTGAAGGGGAACGACATCACCTTCTGGTATACCATCGATTACGGCGGCAGCCCGCTCGGCATGACCGTCACGGCGAAGCTCGCCGGCGACGACGAGATGAAGGGCACGATCGACATGGGGGGCAACGCGACCGACGTGTTCGCCGCCAAGCGCTCGGCGCCGAAACCGCCGCCGGGCGAACGCTGATCCTCGCTCGCGTCGCTCCCCCCATGCCATCGAGGACCGCATGACCGCTCCCAAGCTCCCGATCGACTATATCGAGTTCGGCGCCCGCGACATCCCGGCCACCAAGGCGTTCTATGCCGCGGCGTTCGGCTGGGAGTTCACCGATTACGGTCCGGACTACACGAGCTTCGTCGACGGCCGTATCGCCGGCGGGTTCTGGACCACGCCCGACACGGTCGGGCCGCTCGTCGTGCTCAAGGCCGAGCAGCTCGAGGTGACGCGCGACCGCGTCGTCGCCAGCGGCGGCACGATCACCAAGGAGATCTTCGCCTTCCCGGGCGGGCGCCGGTTCCACTTCAAGGACTGCAACGGGAACGAGCTCGCCGTCTGGGGAGAGTGACGGCGGCGGGGCGCCGCGACTGCACCGCGGGCCGCGAGCGGCCGATACTCTCTGCGGACGACCCGTGGCCGGCACCGCACGGGGTCACCCCCTCGCCGCCGACGCCTCCCTGCATGCCCGGAACCCTCGACCCCACGATCTTCCCGTTGCGTGAAGGCGGCTTCGTCCCGCGGGACCTGGTCGCGCCTCACGCCGACACGCTCGCGCGCCGGTACGGCGGCACGATCGAGTCGCTCGCCGCGCGCGGCGGGATCTCGGTGTACGAGCTGCTCCTGCTGCATCCGGCGCTGGAGGAGACGGAGCTGGCGACGTGCGCGCGCGACGTCTATTGCCTCACCGTGTCGCAGGCGATGCGCGTGATGTCGAAGCGATTGGCCGAGTGGCAGGCCCGGCGCGATGCCGACGCCGAAGCCGCGATGCTCGCGATGTTCGAATCCGGCGCCAGCGACGAGGGCGTCGCGCAGGAGGCGTGAGGGACCACCGGCCCGCGCGCGCCACCCGACCGATAGTTCACACGCCGGCGCGCGCCATCTCCTCCGCCGTGTCGTACGCGGCGCGATACGACCGTTCGGCGCGCTCCCACGCGAAGTCGCAGTCCATGCCGCGCCGCACCATGGCGCGCCACGACCGCCGCGAGGCGTACAGCGTCATGGCGCGGTCGATCGCCGCGTCGAGCGCCGTCGCGCTGAACTCGTCGAACAGGAACCCGGTCACGCCGTCCTCGATCGTGTCCTGGATCCCGCCCGTCGCGCGCCCGATCACCGGTGCGCCGTAGCGCAACGCGTGCATCTGCGTCAGCCCGCACGGCTCGTACAGCGACGGCATCAGTACGGCGTCGGCGCCCGAGATGACGCGGTGTTCGAGCAGGTCGGTGAACCCGAACTCCACGGCGATGCTGTCGGGGCGCTCGCGCGCGAGCGCCGAGAGACGCGCCTGATAGCCGGGTTCCCCTTCGCCGAGGAACACGAACTGCGCGTCGAGCGTCCGGATGCGCTCGCTCTGCAGCACGATGTCGAACCCCTTCTGGTGTGCGAGCCGAGCGACCATCGCGAAGAGCGGCACGTCGGGACGCCGCGCGAGGCCCATCGTGCGCTGAAGCGCGTCCTTGCACGACGTCTTCCCGTCGAGATGCGCGCGCGCGTAGTGCGAGACGACCCAGGGGTGCCCGGCCGGGTCCCACACGCCGTGGTCGATGCCGTTGCAGATCCCATGCAGACGCGACCCGAGCAGGCGGAACGTGTCGTGCAACCCGAAGCCCCCTTCGACCGTGCACAGCTCGCGCGCGTGGCTCGGACTCACCGTGAACACGGCGTCGCTGAAGCTGAGTCCGCCCTTGAGCACGTTCGCGTGGCCGTACCACTCGAAATGGTCGACCGACCAGAGGTGCGAGGGGAGGCCCACCTCCGGCAGCAGCGACGGCGGGAAGTGGCCTTGGTAGCCGGCGTTGTGCACCGACATCATCACCGGCGGATGTCCCAGCGCCGCGTCGAGCTCGGCGTTCGTGCGCAGGTACGCGGGCACGAGCGCCGCGTGCCAGTCGTGCGCGTGCAGCAGCACCGGCCCCTGCAGCAGTTGCCGAACCCCTTCGAGCGCCGCGCGGCAGTAGAGCGCGAACCGGCGATGGTTGTCCTGATAGTCGCCGCCGTCCTGCCCGTAGAGTCCCGATCGGGCGAAATAACCCGGCGCGTCGACGAAGACGACCGTCGGATTGCCGCGCGCCTTCGTCTCGCTGAAGAAGCGGAACTCCTCGCCCCGGCCGCCGATCACGATCTGCTGTGGGGGCGCGAGCGGTTCGAGGTCGGGCGCGTGCTCGCGCACCGAGGGATAGAGCGGGAGGAAGACGACGACGCGCTCTCCCGCGCGCGCCTGCGTCTGCGCGAGACCGGCGACGGCTTCCGCGAGGCCGCCGGTGCGCGCGTACGGGAAGTACTCGGCGGCGAAGTGCACGATGGTACGACCCGTCGCGCCTGCCTCGGCCGAGACGTCCACCACATCACCATCGCATGCTGTGAGCATCTTGCCTCCCCCCGACCATGGCGCGCACCGCGCGCTATGCAGTGGGTGGATCGTCCCTCGTCGTCGCGCCCTCCATCGAGGGCACGTAATAATCCTTCACGTATTCCGTCAGCATGCGCCGGGAGGTGAACTGCCTGCCGGCGACGCGCAGGGCGTGCTTCATCACCTTCGTCCAGCGCGTCGAGACGCCGTTCCGGTCCTGGTCGTAATAGGCCGGCACGACCTCGCGCTCCAGCAGGTCGTAGAATTGCGACGCCACCGCGTGGTCGGCGTCGGGCCCGTCGTCGCCCGTCGCCGGCGTGGCGATGGCCCAGCCGTTCTGTCCGTCGTACCCCTCGGCCCACCACCCGTCGATCGTGCTGATCTGCGGCACGCCGTTGAGCGCGGCCTTCATCCCGCTCGTCCCCGACGCCTCCATCGGCACGCGCGGCAGATTGAGCCAGCAGTCGACTCCCTGCACGAGCACGTGCGCGAGGTGCACGTCGTAGTCCTCGACGAACGCGATGCGCCCCTCGAAGCGCGTGTCGCGCGTGGCGTGATAGATCTCCTGCAGCACGCGCTTGCCGGGGTCGTCGGCCGGATGCGCCTTGCCCGCGAACACCACCTGCACCGGCCGCGACGTGTCGGTGAGGAGCCGCAACAGCCGCTCGACGTCGTGGAACATGAGGTTCGCGCGCTTGTACGTCGCGAACCGCCGCGCGAAGCCGAGCGTGAGCGCCGACGGGTCGAGCAGGATCCCCGTGCCGGCGAGCTCCGACACCTCGCGCGTGCGCCGCGAGTACGCGTAGCGCGCGTGCTCGCGCACGTGGCGCAGCAGCGTGTTCTTGAGCGACACGTGCACGCGCCACAGTTCGCGGTCGTCGAGATCGAGCAGATGGTCCCACATCGAGGGGTCGTCGACGCGCAGCGGCCAGTCGGGGCCGACGTGGCGGTCGAGCAGGTTCATCACCTTGTTGGCCATCCACGTGGCGAGATGCACGCCGTTGGTCACGTGCCCGATCGGGACCTGGTCGAGCGGCCGCTCCGGCCAGAGCCGCGTCCAGATGCGCCGCGTGACGACCTCGTGCGTCAGCGCGACGGCGTTCACGTGGCGGCTCAGCCGGATCGCCGCCACGGTCATGTGGAACGCACCGTTGTGCGCCGTCGGCTCGTGGCCGAGCGCCATGAACGTCGCGCGGTCGATCCCCATCTCGTCCCACACCGGGCCGGTGACCTGCGCCACGCGCTCCGCCGGGAAGACGTCGTGCCCGGCGGGCACCGGCGTGTGCGTCGTGAACGTACTCGTCGCGCGCACCATCGCGATCGCGTCGGCGTACGTGCGCCCGGCCGCGACCAGCGTGCGCAGCCGCTCGATGAACATGAATGCGGCGTGCCCCTCGTTCGCATGCCATGCCTTCGGCTCCACGCCGAGGGCGCGCAGCACCCGCACGCCGCCGACGCCGAGCAGCCACTCCTGTTTCAGCCGCAACTCGGGCCCGCCGGCGTACAGCCGGCTGAGCAACCCGCGGTCGTCCGGATGATTCTCGTCGAGCTTCGAGTCGAGCAGGTAGATCGTCACGCGCCCCACGCGCAGCCGCCACACGCGGATGTACACGTCGCGCCCGTCGGTGCGCACCGACGCGAGCCACTGCTGCCCGTTCACGCCGCTCACCGGCTCCAGCATCGTGTTCTCGAGCTCGAGCGGATCCTCCGAATCCTCCTGCCACCCGTCGGGGCGGATGCGCTGGTCGAAGAACCCGGCGCGATACAGCAGACCGACGCCCACGAGCGGCACGCCGAGGTCGCTCGCCGTCTTGCAGTGGTCGCCGGCGAGCACGCCGAGGCCCCCCGAGTAGATGGGGACGGTGTGGTAGACGCCGAACTCCGCGCAGAAGTACGCGATCGGTCCCTCGCGCAGCGCGGGATAATGCTGCGCGAACCACGTCACGTCGGTCGACTGCTCCGCGGTCTGCCAGCTCACCACGGCGTCGTAGCGCGCGATGAACGACGGATCGGTCGCGCACTGCGCGAGCCGCTCGACGCTCGTGCGCTGGAGCAACTGGATCGGGTCGTGCCGGCAGCGCACCCAGAGCTGCTCGTCGATCGACCGGAACAGCGCGCGCGCCTCGCGGTTCCAGCTCCACGAGACGTTCAGCGCGATGCCGGCGAGGCCGGCGATACGCGGCGGCAGGAAAGCGAAATTCGGGGCCATGAGGTGCGGGGACGCGGTTCGACGGTCGTCCGGACCCAACGAATGCTGGCGTCCGCGCGAGGGTTGCCGCGACAGGCGCCGCACGTGGGCTGGTTCAGGCAATCCCCTACGATGCGCCCGAAACTCCCGGCTGGCTACCCGCCCGGAGAACCCACATGGTAACGAACGGCGGCAGTGCCGCCGGCCACGAGGAGGTGGGTGCGATGCTCGCTCGCGACATCATGACCGCACATCCGACGGTCGTCACTCCCGACGATCCGATCCTGCTCGCGGCCGAGATGATGCGCGACCGCCACGTCGGCGCGCTCCCGGTCATCGAGGATCTCCAGAGCCGCCGGCTGGCCGGCATCATCACGGCGCGCGACATCGTCGCCCGCTGCCTCGCCGAGAAGCACGGCGAAGGGTGCCGCGTGCGCGATCACATGACGCACGCGAAGCTCGAGTGGGTCACCCCCGACAGTGAAGTGGACACGGTCGTCGAGAAGATGACGCGCGCCCAGGTGCGGCGGATCCCCGTCGTCGACGGCGCGCGCGGTCTCATCGGCATCGTCGCCGTCACCGACATCGCGCTCCGGCTCCGCCTCGGCCACCCCTCCGTCGTCGAAGAGCTCGAGCGGATGCTCTCGCTCCCCACGCCGTAGCGTTCGCGCGCCTTTCGGGTCGCATCACTTGTCGATAGGTTATCGGCCATGACGCGCCCAACCATCGCTGTCCTCGTCCTCGCCGCCGCCTGCGCCAGTGCGCCACGCGCGCCCGCTTGCGATGCGGCGTGCACCGACCGGCGTACCGCGGAAGCGACGCTCGATCGCTTCGCCCACGCCATCACGCTCGTCAACGCCGACTCGCTCGCCGCGCAATACACCGACGACGGCGCGATGGTGCAGCCGGGCGCGATGCCGGTGGTCGGCCGGCGCGCCATCCACGATCTCCTCGCGCCGTTCGACGGGAAGAACGTCGTCACGCGCGAGACCGTGCGCGCCGACTCGGTGCGGCGCCTCGACGGTGCGCTCCGCGTGTGGGGGAGCTGGGAGCAGGAGGGCGGACCGCGCGGCGGCGCCACGGGCACCTATCGCGGCCACTACGTCGCCGACCTCGTGCGCGCCGGAAGCGGCGCCGACACGACGTGGCGCTTCGAACGGTTCGTCACGATCGTCGGCGACGCGGCGGGCCCGACCTACGCGATCGACCACGTGATCCTCGGCGCCGCCGACCGCGACGCCGGGATGCGCGAGTTCGCGTCGCGCACGGGGGTGACGCCGCAGATCGGCGGCGTGCACCCGGGGAAGGGGACGCGCAACGCGCTCGCCTCGTTCGGCGACCTGCACTACGTCGAGATCCTCGCCCCCGATCCGGCGCAGGGGAGCATGCCCGGCAACGCCGCCCTCGCCGCGTATAGCGCGCTCGCCCCCGAAGGGTGGGCGATCCGCACGAGCGACATCGAGGCGACGGCGAAGGCACTGCGCGCCGCCGGCTTCACCGTCGAAGGGCCGCTCGACGGCGCCCGCGTTCGCCCCGACGGCGTGCGCCTCGCCTGGCGCACGCTCAACATCGTCGCGCCGGCGAGCGAGCGGCTCCCCTTCTTCATCGAGTGGAAGACGATGGACGCGCATCCGTCGCGCTCGGCGCCCGCGGGGTGCACGCTCGGCGCGGTGACCGTCACCGACACGCACGACGACGCGGTGCGCGCGCTCCTGCGCGCCGTCGGTGTGCGCGCCGGCGTGGCGCACGGCGACGCGTCGTCGATGCGCGTCGACCTCCACTGCGGGGCGAAGGGCACCGTCACGTTCGGGCGCTGACGGCAGCCGGCGTGAGCGCCGCACGAGCGGCTTCCGTCGCCGCGCGGCGCTACGTCTCGAGCGCCCGCAGCTCCGTGTTCGCGTAGCGCAGCCGGATCGCCAGGCCACGCGCGAGCCCCTCGAGCAACTGCAGCGCCATCACCCGGTGCTCCTCGGCGAACCGGTCGAAGTCGGCGCGTGAGAGCACGAAGAGGTCGGCGTCGGTGAACGCGACGGCGTCGGCGCTGCGGCCATCGCGGTCGAGGAACGCCATCTCGCCGAAGAAGTCGCCGCGCCCGAACGTCCCCACGTGGTGCGACTCCGCGGCGCTGATGGGGAGCATGATGCGCACCAGGCCGCGCCGGATGAGGAAGAGGTCGTCGCCCGTGTCGCCGTGCCCGAAGATCCGCTCGCCCGCCGCGCAGTGCCGCCGCTGCATCCTCGCGTCGAGCGCCGCGAACGTCTCCGCCTTGCGCCCCGCGAAGAGCGCGATCTCGAGCAGCTCGAGCGGCCGCTCTTCGGCGTGCGCGAGCCGCGCCTCGTCGATCGTGCGGTCCTCCACCCACTCGAGCGCGTCGTCGACCTCGTCGAACAGCTTCACCGCGCCGTGCGACTTCACGAGTCCGACCTCGCTGAAGAACTCGCGCACGTCCTGCCCCGTGGGGAGGTCGTGCGGGACCTTCGTCAGCATCAGGACGCCGCCGTTCTCGGCGAGCGCGTCGTGCACGAGCTCGAGCACGTGGGCCGCCGTCACGTCGACGCTCTGCACGCGGCGCAGGTCGAGGATCACGTACTTCCGCAGCTTGAGCTCGGGGTCGAGCGCCGAGTAGAGCTGGTCGGCGGTGCCGAAGAAGAGGCTCCCCTGCAACTCGAAGATCACCGTCTGGCCGCCCCGTTCGTGCAGGATCGCCATCTCCGCCGGCAGGCGCACGCGCTTGGAGAACTGTGCGTTGCCGTACGCCTTGTGCCGCACCACCGTGGCGCCGAGCTGCGCGCGGATGAAGAGGAGGATGGCGAGCGAGAGTCCCACCCCCGACGCGGCGATGAGGCTCACCGTGAGTGCCGTGAGGACGACCGCCACGATCACCGCGAAGTCGAGCACCGTCGAGCGCGCCTCGAGGAAGTGAAAGCTCTGACGGTCGATCATCTTCACGCCGACGACGATGAGGATCCCCGCCAGCGCGGCGACCGGCACCCACGCGATCACCGGGCCGAGCACGAGGAAGGCGACCAGCGAGAGCGCCCCCTCGGCGAGACTCGACCAGCGCGTCTGGCCGCCGCTCGACAGGTTCACGAGCGTCGCGCCCATCTGCCCCGAGCCGGGAACGCCGCCGATCGCCGCCGACGCGAGGTTGCCGCACCCCTGTCCGATCAGCTCGCGGTTGGAGTCGTGGCGCGATCGCGTGATGGCGTCGAGCACGACGCCGGTCTTGAGCGTGTCGATGGAGAGCAGCACCGCGAGCGTCGCCGACGGCACGAGCACCGCGACGAAGTCACTCACGCCGAGTCGGCCGATCGACGTCCAGCGGCTGGCGAGCGCGCCGAGGAAGCCGCTCCCCGCCGAACCGAGCGGGCCGATGACGAGCGCGTTGCCCGCCGTGACGAGCAGCCCGCGGTCGGCGACGGCGAGCGCGAAATACGTGGCGACGCCCCCGGCGAGTCCGAGGATCGCCGCCGGCACCGCCTTGGTGAACCGCCCGGCGAGCGACATCACCGCGATCGTGACCCCTCCGACCGCGATCGCCTGCCACTGCCAGTGCGACGGCGCGGCGAGCGACGCCCAGAAGTACGCGCCCTTCGGCGCGCCGAGCAGCTTGGGCACCTGCGCGCCGATGATCGTGAGGCCGACGCCGCTCAGGTAGCCGCTCACCACGGGATACGGCATGTACTTGATGAGCTGGCCGAGCTTGAGCGCGCCGAAAGCGAGCTGCATCACGCCCGTGAGCAGTCCGATCACGGTGAGCATGAGGAGCGCAGCGTCGGGGGCGATCCCCTTGGTGACGAGCTCGGCGGCGAGCGCGGCGAGGACGGCCGCCGCCGGCGCCGACGGCGTCGTGATGAGGCGGTTCGTGCCGCCGAGCGCCGGCGCGACGAGGCCGAGCGCCGTCGCGCCGAGGATGCCGGCGAGCGCGCCGTACGCGGCGTAGCTGCCGCCGAGCGGGGAGTAGATGGTGACGCCGAACGCGATCGCCGAGGGGAGCGCGACGAGCATCGACGCGAGTCCGCCCCAGAGGTCCCCCGTGAGTTGCGCTCGCTTGCCGGTCATCGGGACATCCGTCGCGGGAGGTTGGTACGCGCTGCCGGAATAATGATGGGTGCCGCGACGGCGCGCGGCGACAACGTACCGGCACACCGGCTACGGCCCGGGATCGACCCGAGCAGGGGTAGACTAATATGCAGAAGGCGATTAGACTCATTGACATGAGTCAACGTTTGCAGGTCCTCCTCGAGGAGGACGAGTTCGCGGAGATCCGGCGCATCGCGCGCCGGCACCGCATGACGGTCGCCGAGTGGGTGCGCCAGGCACTGCGCGCGGCCCGGCGGGAGGAGCCCGTGCTGGAACCGAAGCGGAAGCTGGCGGCCGTGCGAGAGGCGGCGCGCGGCGGGTATCCCACCGCCGACATCGGCGGCATGCTCGCCGAGATCGAGCGCGGCTACCTCGGCGACGCGCCGTGATCTTCGTCGACTCGAACATCCCGATGTACCTGGTCGGCGCGCCGCATCCCAACAAGGAGGCGGCGCGCCGGCTGCTGGAGTCGTGCATCACGCGCGGCGAGCGCCTCGTGACCGACGCGGAAGTGCTGCAGGAGATCCTGCATCGCTATCACGCCATCCGGCGGCTCGACGCGATCCAGCCCGCGTTCGACGCGCTGCTCGGCGTGGTCGACGCGGTGTTCCCGGTGGAGCACGTCGACGTGGCACAGGCGAAGGACCTGATGATGGGGGTCGCGCCGCTCTCGGCGCGCGACGCCGTGCACCTCGCCGTGATGCGGCGGCAGCGGGTCGAGCGCATCCTCACGTTCGACGCCGGATTCGACGTCGTGGGGTGGGTGGAGCGGCTGGGCTAGCCCGGGGCGCCGCGATCGGGCAGGTGTAGCGCCTCAGCCGTCGTGCGCCGATGGCGCCTTCGGCACGACGTAGCTTCCCGCCTCGGGGGAGTGGAAGGCGATGGCGAGCCGGTTCCATCCGTTGATGGCGATGATGGCCATCGTGAGGTCGACGAGCGCGCGGTCGCCGAACGTCGCCTGCGCCGCCTCGAACAGCGGCTGCTCGACGCCATGGCGGCCGAGCGTGGTGACCGCTTCGGTCCATTCGAGGGCGACGCGCTCGCGCGGTGTGTAGCAGGGCGCCTCGCGCCAGGCGGCGAGCATGTGGAGCCGCTGCTCGGTCTCGCCGGCGGCGCGCGCGTCCTTGGCGTGCATGTCGAGGCAGAAGGCGCAGCCGTTGATCTGCGAGGCGCGCACCTTGACGAGCTCGAGCAGCGAGTGTTCGATGCCCGACTGCCGCACGTATCGCTCGAGTGCGATCATCGCCGAGTAGGCGCCGGGCGCGGTGTGCGCGTAGTCCACGCGGGTCATCGGGGTGCTCCGTCGAGAGTGGTCGTGGTCGATGGTGAGGGTGCGGCCGTCTCAATCTTAGCGGGCGTCGCCGCGTCGTGCGCTCAGTCGAACCATCCCTGCAACGACCACCCGCTGGCATCGCGGTAGAGCAGGAATTCCCGCGCCAGCTCGTCGCTCGCGCACCGCCAGTAGTCGCGGGCGTAGGGGTCCTTCCACCAGTCGCCGCTCACGCGTTCGGGGCCGCGCGCGTCGGCGATGGCGATGCGTTGCGCGCGCCACCGGACGACGCGCGGCACCCCGCGTGCCGTCTCGACGTCGACGCGCTCAGGGCGCTCGAGCAATCGCGCGAGGGCGAGCATCGTGTTCGATGCGGGGGCTTGCCCCTGCACGTTGCACGCGTCCGCGTCCCGCGCCGTCGGTTCCACCCCCTGCACGCTGCACGCGCCCGCGTGCCGCTCCGTCGGCCCTGCTTCGTCGTCGTGCAGTTCCGTCCACACGCCGGCCTTCTCCGGCCGGTGTTCGTCCCGCGCCACGGGGCGCACCACCGTTCCCGCGCCGAGCGTGGAGCGCAGCCGCTCGAACGCCGCGTCGGCCGCGCCGGGGTCGCGCCACGACGCGGCGAGCAGGTCGCCTTGTTCGGCGGCGAGCGGTGCCGTGGCGCTCACCGCGACGGCGACGGCGCACACGGGGGCGGTGAGCGTCCACGTGTCGAGCAGGGCGCGGCACCGTTCGAAGAGCGGGGCGACGCGCGCGAGCGGGCGCGCCGGCCGCGCCTCGCGCGTGATGGTGTGCGCGAGCGCGCCGGGGGTCGCGCCGCGCCCGTCGTC
>JACQBG010000021.1 GCA_016194585.1 Gemmatimonadota bacterium | reverse complement strand
TGTATGTCGACGGTCCCCTGGTCTCGGTGTACGGACCGGTCGCGAACGTTGTGACCGTGATCGAGATGGACTGCGGCCCGGCTGCTGCGCCGAACTTCCACGCCACGGAGAAGGTGCCGTCCGCCGCGGTGAACCCGCCGCCTGACGCCGTACCCGCGGTGACGGCGACTCCGATCGTCGCGCCGGAGATCGCGTACCCGTTCGAGTCCGTCACCTTGAAGACAACGGTGTTCGAGGAGTCCGCGTGCAGATTGACCGGTGCCGTGACCACCGAGACGTTCGACCAGCGCCCCGGATAGACGCGTGCCCGGTACTCGACCTGCCCGATGTTCGCGGCGGACGCGATCATGCGCTTCGCCACCGTGTTCGGCGGGATCGGAACGCCGGCGTTCGAGCGGAGCACCCAGATGTTCTTGGCGTACCCGAAGTTGTCGGTCGTGACGACGGAGTTCACGGACGTTCCGTCGACCGCGTCGCCCGCCTGCGGCGTCCAGGTGACGGAGATACCTGCCACGCCGTTACCCGTGGCCGGGTCGTAGACCTGCATGATGAGCGTGTCACCGAGCGTGGCGCCGGTGGTGTCGACCTGCGAGCCAGCCGGCTGTCCGGCCGTCGTGCCGCGGATGAACCGCACGCGCGGCGCGGGCCGTGCCGAGGCCGTGAACACGAGGGTCCCCGTTCCCGGGAGGTTCCCCGAGAGCGTGGCCGTGACACTGTCGACGGCGACCGAGTCGCGGTTGTTGGCGCCGAGCGTCCACAGCACGCTCGCCTGCCCGTTGGCGTCTGTGACGGCCGGGTTCGGCGCGATGTGCCCGTCGAGGTTCCCCGAGCCCTGCGCCCAGTTGACCTGCACGCCGGAGATCGGCACGCCCTTGGCATCGGCGACGGAGACGACGAGCGGCTGCTGGAGCTGCCCGGCCGACTGTCCGACCTGGCCGTTGCCGCTGACGATCTTGAAAGTCGCATTCGCGTTCGGACTCGCCGCGTTCGCATGGACGGCGAGCGTCGGCGCGCCGGCGACCAGCACGTTGAGCACCTGCACGCCACTGAAGGCGCCGAGCGTCCACTGCGTGGTCGCGTTACCGTTGGCGTCGCTGGTCGAGCTCGCGGGCGAGACGGTGCCGCCGAGATTGGCAGCCGCCAGCGACCAGTTGACGGTGACCCCGGCGACCGGATTGCCCAGGATGTCGGTGACCTGCACCGCGATGGCGGTCGGCAACAGCGAGCCGGTACCGGCGTTCTGCGAGTCGCCCGCCGTCACGTTGACGATCGCCGCCGGTCCCGTGATCGCCGTGGCCGTGACCACGACGCTGTCGAGCACGAGCGCCGTACTCAGGATCGCCGTGACCGAACCGGCGCCTGGAGTGTTGCCCATCTTCCATGTGGTCCTCGCCACGCCGGCCGTGTCGGACACCGCCGTCGGCGAGCCCAGCGTGCCGTTCCCCTTGCGCACGCTGAACGTGACCGTGGCGCCCGGCACGCCGAGTCCGTTGGCGTCGAGCACCTTGATGGCGATCGGCGTCGGGAGCGCAGCGCCCACCGCACCGCTCTGGCCGTTGCCGTCCTGCAACAGCAGGCGCACCGCGAGGCCGGCGGCGTTCTGGTGGTTCGGCCCCGTGACCGAGTGGTCGATGCAGCCGACGACGGCGACTGCGCCGGCGATCGCTGCGATCCACAATCCCTTCGAGGCGTGACGGTTCAGCTGCATCAGGTATTCCTCATCGGCGATGACCGTGAACAGCATCAAATCGCAGTACGACCCGACTCCGGGCTTCAGGCCCGGAGCCGAGTATTCTGTTGTGAAGGACGTGCGAGCGGTGGCGGGGGTCACACCCGGAGGCCCCGGGGTGGCGGGGATGCCCCCCTTCAGGGTCGCCCCGGGAGGGCACCGCCCGCTATCTTTCGTGCAACCTTATACATGCCAGTGTCTTCGCCGTCCGTTCGCACCCCGGTCACCGACGCACGAGTCGCCGCGGCGGACATCCTCGCCGACGTCCGCCGCCAGGCGTTGCTCGACGTCGCGTTCGATCGCCGGGTCACGACCCTCGACCCCCGCGACCGCCGGTGGACCCACGAGCTGGTCTATGGCATGCTGCGCCGGCGCGGCTGGATCGACCTCCTGCTCGGCGCGCGCGTGCGCGGCGGCATCGCGCGGCTCGACCCGGACCTCATCGACCTGCTGCGCCTCGGCGCCTACCAACTCCTGTGGATGGCGAGCGTGCCGGCCTACGCGGCCATCGCGCAGACCGTCGAACTGGCGAAGGTGCGTCACGGACTCGGCGCGAGCAAGCTCGTGAACGCGGTGCTGCGGCGCCTCGACCGCGAGCGCGACGAGGCGCCGCCGGCGCTCCCCGCCGACCCGCTCGACGCGCTCGCCGCCACGCACTCGCACCCGCGCTGGCTCGTCGCGCGCTGGGTGGCCCGGTGGGGCGCCGAGGCGACGGCCGCGTTGCTCGAGGCGAACAACCACGAGGCGCCGCTCGTCGTGCGCCCCTGGCAGGTGGTGCGCGAACAGCTCGAAGCGATGCTCGAGGCCGCCGGCGTGACGGTCGGCGACGCGCCGCTCGTCGGCGACAGCCTGACGATCAGCGGCGCCTCGCTCGTCGAGCTCGGAGCGTTCACGCAGGGGCTCCTCTTCGTGCAGGATCCGGCGGCGACGCTCGTCACGCGCTACGCGGCGTTCGCCCCCGGGTCGGTCGTCGCCGACCTCTGCGCCGCGCCCGGCGGGAAGTCGGTGGAACTCTCGCGCACGGCGCGCGTCGTCGCCGCCGCCGACGCATCGTTCGCCCGCCTCGCGCGGTTGCGCGGCACGATCGCGCGTCTCGAGCTCGCCAACGTGCACGCGCTGGTGAGCGACGCGCGGACCCCCGCGCTCGCCCCGGTCGACGCGGTGCTCGTCGACGCGCCGTGCACCGGTACCGGCACCTTCCGCCGCCATCCCGACTCGCGGTGGCGTCTGCAGGTGAGCGACCTCGCCATGCTGCCGGCCGCACAGCGCGCCATCTTCCGCTCGGCGGCCCGCGTCGTGAAGCCGGGCGGCCTGCTCGTGTACAGCACCTGTTCGCTCGAACCCGAGGAGAACGACGAGCAGGTCGAGACCTTCCTCGCCGAACACCCCGACTTCACCCTCGAGCCGCCTCCCGCCGGCGCCGTGCCCGACTCGGTGCTCGACGCCGGCCGGCTTCGCGTACTCCCACACCTCCACGGCACCGACGGCGCCTTCGCCGCACGCCTTCGCCGGAAATCCGACCGATGAGTCCCGCCCGCACCGTCCGCATCGCCCCGTCGCTCCTCGCCGCCGACCTCGGCCGGCTGCGCGAAGAACTCGCCGCCATCGAGGCGGGAGGCGCCGACTGGCTCCACTTCGACGTGATGGACGGCGTGTTCGTGCCCAATCTCACGTTCGGCGCCAAACTGATCGAGACCTGCCGCGCCCTCACCAGGCTGCCGATCGACGTGCACCTCATGACCGTCGAGCCGGAGAAGTACTTCGACAGCTTCGTGAAGGCGGGGGCGAACGTGCTCACCATCCACGTCGAGACGGCGCCGCACCTGAACCGGCAGATCGGCCGCATCAAGGAACTCGGCTGCAGCGCCGGCGCCGTGATGAACCCGGGCACGCCCGTCGAGTCGGTGGCCGAGGTCGCGGCCGACCTCGACCTCCTGCTCATCATGAGCGTGAACCCGGGCTTCGGCGGCCAGAAGTTCATCCCGGCGAGCGTCGACAAGATCCGCCGCGCCCGCGCCATCCTCGACGCGACGCGCAGCCGCGCCGCCCTCGAGGTCGACGGCGGCATCTCGCGCGACACGATCAACGCCTGCTGGCGCGCCGGCGCCGACACGTTCGTCGCCGGCGTCGCCGTGTTCCAGGCCAAGGATCCGGCCGCGGAGATCGCCGCGCTGCGCGCGCTGTGCGCGGAGGCCGTATGAACGACCGCAAGCAGTGGCTCATCGTCGGCGGCATCGTTGCGCTCGTCGCCGTCGTCATCACCGTCGCGACGTACGCGTTCGGCGACTCGATGCAGGCCATCGACGCCGGCACGAAGGCGCCGGAGTTCAAGGCGGTGACGGTCGCCGCCGGCGAGCCGGTGCGCACGAAGACGCTCGCCGACTACAAGGGGCAGGTCGTCCTCCTCAACATGTGGGCCACCTGGTGCAATCCGTGCCGCGCCGAGATGCCGAGCATGCAGAAACTGCAGGAATCGCTCGGCCCGAAGGGGCTGAAGATCGTCGCCGTGAGCGTCGACAACGCGGGGATGGAACAGCAGATCCGCGACTTCTCGAAGCAGTTCGGGCTCACGTTCGAGATCCTCTACGACCAGACCGGCGACATCGAGACCGCGTACCAGACGACGGGGATCCCCGAGACGTTCGTGATCGGCCGCGACGGCGTCATCCGCAAGCGCGTGCTCGCCGCCAGCGACTGGGCCGCCGAGCCGCAGCAGGCGCTCATCCGGCAGCTGCTCGCCGAGCCGGCGCCGTAAGGCGCGCCGCCCCCCGCCGCGCATGCGCGTCCTCGGCATCGAGAGTTCCTGCGACGAGACGTCGGCCGCGATCGTGAGCGGCACCGGCGACGACGCCGCGCTCGAGTCGCTCACCATCCTCTCGCAGGACGTGCATGCGATCTTCGGCGGCGTCGTGCCGGAGATCGCGTCGCGCGCGCATCTCACCGCCATCGCGCCCGTGGTGCGCCACGCGCTCGAGCAGGCGGGGCGCGGCTGGGCGGACATCGACGCCGTCGCCGTGACGCACGCGCCGGGGCTCGTCGGCGCGCTGCTCGTGGGGGTGAGCTTCGCCAAGTCGCTCGCCGCCGCGCGTGGGCTCCCCGTGCTCGGCGTGCACCATCTCGAGGGGCACCTCTTCGCGACGGCGCTCGACGACCGCGCGGCGGTGCCGCCGTTCACGGCGCTCCTCGTGAGCGGCGGCCACACGATGCTGCTCGACGTCCCCGCGTGGGGGGAGTACCGGCTCCTCGGCGCGACGCGCGACGACGCCGCCGGCGAGGCGTTCGACAAGGTCGCGAAGCTGCTCGGCCTCCCCTACCCCGGCGGGCGCCACATCGAGACGCTCGCGCGCGAGGGCACGCCGGGACGCGTGCGCTTCGCGCGCCCCATGCTCAACGGCGGCCAGCGCCCCGGCGACGACGACTATTACGACGTCTCGTTCAGCGGCCTCAAGACCGCCGTGCTCCACGCCGTGCGTGACGCCGAGGCGCGTGGCGCGCGCGACGCGGACGCCCCGCACATCGCGCGCGGATTCCAGGACGCCCTCATCGAGACGCTCGCGGCGAAGACGGTGCGCGCCGCCGAGGCCTTCGGCCGCACCCGCATCGTGCTCGGGGGCGGAGTGGCGTGCAATCGTGCCCTCGCCGCCGAGATCGCGCGCCGGGCCGCGGAGTCGCTGGGCGCCGCCGCCGTGCACGCGCCCTCCCCGCGGCTCGCCACCGACAACGCCGCGATGATCGCCCGGGCCGGGCTGTTCCGGCTGGAACGCGGCGAGCGGTCGGGGTATGACCTCAACGCGTACGCCGCACTCCCCATCCCCGGCCTCGTCGCGCCGGGCGCGGCACGCCCCTAAGATTCCCCCTATGCCAATCCACGCGCTCCTCTCCGTGACGGTGCACCCGTTCGTCGTGCAGGTGGGTCCTCTGCCGGCGATCACGGGCTTCGGACTCGCGATGCTCCTTTCCTTCCTCATCGCGCAGATGGTGTGCACCACCGAACTCGCGCGGCGCGGACACGACGCGGCGGCCGAGGGGATGGCCGACGTCACCGTCGGCGCCGTGGTCGGCGGGCTGCTCGGCGCCAAGATCTATTACGCGATCCTCTTCCACGAGACGCTCTTCTCGCGCGGCGGCTTCGTGTTCTGGGGCGGGCTCGTCGGCGGCATCCTCGCGACGTACGGCGTGATCCAGTACAAGAAGCTCGGCTTCGCGCGCATCTCCGACGTCGCCGGCATCGGCATCGCCGCCGCGTACGCCGTGGGGCGCACCGGCTGCTGGGCGGTGGGCGACGACTACGGCCGCCCGTGGGATGGCGCGCTCGGCGTGAAGTTCCCGGAGGGCACGCCGGCCAGCACCGTCGCCAACCTCATCGGCAACTTCCGCGACTCGACGCTCGCCGGCCGGCCGATGACCGACGTCGTCGCCGTCTTCCCGACGCAGCTGCTCGAAGTGTCGCTCGGCCTCGTGATGTTCTTCATCCTGTGGCGCAACCGCGCGCACAAGCATCGCGAGGGGTGGCTGTTCGGGCTCTACTGCATCCTCGCCGGCGGCGAGCGCTTCATCGCCGAGTTCTTCCGCTCCAAGGACGACCGGTTCTTCGGCGGGCTGACGCTCGCGCAGATGATCGCGGTCGTGTTCATGATGGGCGGCGCCGCCTGGATGGCGATGCGCCGCGCCGAGGCGGAGCCCGCCACGCGCTGACCGCGGCGCGTCAGTCGACGCGCTTGCCGGTCACCGGGTCGACGTGCGTCGCGGCCTCGAGCGACTCCACGCGCTCCTGCAGCCGCCGCGCCGTGGCCTGCAGTTCGGCGAGGCGCGCCGCGACCTCGGGCGGGATCGGCTCGCTCTCCCCGGCCGCCGCCGTCTCGACCGGCACGTCGGCCGGCCATGACGGCGCCAGCGTGCGCCAGAGCGCGAAGAGCAGGAGCGCGATGAGCACCCCCTGCGCGACCAGCGTCTCGACGGTCGGATACACGCCGAGCGCGTCGACCGTCGGGAACTGCGGGATGAGCGTCATCGAGACGGCGTTCCCTTCCTGCAGCTCCTTGATCCCCTTCCCCGCGAACACGAAGGCCATGTAGTAGAGCAGGCCGCTCGTCACCGCGAAGAACGGCCGCAGCGGGATGCGCACGCCGAACCGGTAGAAGAGGATGAAGATCACCGAGAGCGAGGCGAACCCGGCGACGAGTCCGATCGAGACCGGCACGACGACGTCGCCCGAACGCGAGAAGAGCGCCTGATAGAAGAGCGCCGTCTCGGCTCCCTCGCGGAACACGGCGAGGAAGGCCACGAAGGCGAGCGCGAAGCCGCCCCCTTCCTCGAGCGCCGTGCTCACCTTCTCGCGGATGAACTGCTGCCACTTGGCGCCCTCCACCTTCGAGAGCAGCCAGTAGCTCACCGAGAAGAGCACGACGACGGCGACGAGGAGCGTCGCCCCCTCGATCACGTCCTGGCTCGCCGGCACGGCGCGCAGCACGGTGCGCAGCACGAAGGCGAGCACGGCGCTCGCGCCGAGCCCGGCGAGCGAGCCCATCCAGATGTCGCGCAGCCGGCGGCGGTTCCCCGTCTTGATGAGGAACGCGACCACCGCGCCGATGACGAGGATCGCCTCGAACCCCTCGCGCACGATGATGATGAACGACTCGACGAACGCCCCCCACCACGTGGTGGTCGGCACCGAGAGCTCGACGACGCGCGGCATGTTCTGCTCGATGAGCGCGCGCACGGCGGTCGCGGCGGGCACGTCGCCGGCCTTCACCGCGCCCTTGAAGTCGGCGTAGTGCCGCTCCATCGTCGCGACGAGCCCCGTCCGACGCGCGGCCGGCGCGCGCCGCCGCGAGCCCGTCGTCGAGCAGCCGCAGCGACTGCCGCGCCGCGTCGCGCGGGTCGATCGCCGCGGAGGCGACGCCGGCCGGCGCCTGGCCGACCACCGGGTTCGCGCGGAGCGCCGCGACGATGGCGTGCACGTCGTCGCTCGCGAGCGACGCGCCGTCGCGGATGCCGGTCGCGGGATCTCCCGCGCCGATCGCCGCGGCGATGTCGTCGTCGCTGCGCTCCGCGAGCCAGAGGAAGTCGGCCGCCGCCGGCTGCCCCGTGCTGCCGCACGTCGCGCATCGCGATTTGAGCAGCACGGCACCGCGCGCGCGCGCCGCATCGTCGGCGCGGAGCGACGTCACGTACTGGATGACCGCCCACCGGTCGTCGGCGGAGAGCGCCGGCGCCCACGAGATCATGTTCGTGTTCGGGATGCCGACGGCGACGACGCGATACGCGAAGGCGGGGGTCACGCCGTGCATGAACGCCGCCGTGCCGATGGGCGGCGGCGGCGTGGTGGTGGTCTTCGCCTGCGGGCCGTCGCCGGCGCCGGTGGGGCCGTGGCACTGCACGCAGTGCTGCGCGTAGAGTGTGCGTCCGCGCGCGAGGTCGGGGGCCCGCGCCGGCAGGTCGAGGGCGCCGTCGGTGCCGAGCGCCGTGCGGAGCTTCTTGTCGAGCGCGGCGAGCTGCCCCGGCTTAGCATGCCGGTCGGCGGACGCGACGAGCGAGTCGAGCAGCAGGCGCACCACGTCGGCGTTGGGGGAGGTCAGCCGCTGGGCGACCTCTTTCGCGTCACGGAGGAAGCCGGCGGCCTCCTCGAGTTCGGTCGCCGAGATGAGGCGCCCGTTCGCGTCGATCCCCTTCGCGTACTCCTCGACGGCCACCCCGACGATGGACGAAAGTCGTTTGGCGGGCGGCTCCTGCGCCCCCTCGACCGGGGCCCGGTTCAGGAGCGCCGAGGCGGCGAAAAGTCCATTGAGAACGATTCTCAGGAACATATACTAGTAAGCTAGTCGGCTTGCCGGCCCGCTCGCTACTCGTGCGCCGAGAGGATCACCACGGCGCCGGCCGTGGTGTCGGTATGCGAGAGCGTGAGCAGTACACGACGCACCCCCAGCTCGGCGGCCCGCGCCTCGGCGCGTCCCGTCAACCGCAGGATGGGGCCGTGGCCGTCGCGCGGCACGACCTCCGCCTCACGCCATCCGATGAGGCGTGCGTCGTCGCTCCCCGAGAGCGCCTTGAACACCGCCTCCTTGGCCGCGAGGCGCGCCGCGAGGTGCATCGCCGGACGGGCGCGGGCCATCGCGTACGCCACTTCGTCAGTCGAGAAGAGCCGGTCGAGGGCGCGCGCGCCCTTGTCGGCGATGAGGCGCTCGACGCGCTCGATCTCCACCAGGTCGAAGCCGAGCCCAAGGATCATCGGCCATCCCTCGTCACGAAGAGCTTGAGGCGCTGCGTCTTGCCACCGCTGCGCGCGATCACCACGTACACGCCGTTCGGGAGGCCGGCGGCGGCGAGATCCCACTTCACGGGGCCCCCGTCGGTCACCGTCGCCTTCCAGAGCAGCCGCCCCGTCATGTCGTACGCGTGCAGGTCGCCGACGTCGGTGCCCCAGGGCCACTGGAACCAGACGACGCTGCGCTTCACGGGGTTCTCCGACGGCTGCAGCGCGCGCGCCGCCGACGTGGGCGCGACCTGCACGGCGCCATGCGCGACGACGGCGACCTCGTCGACCCACCACGAGAGCAGGTCGCTCGCGAAGCTGACGACGAGCTTCTTGCCGGCGACGCCGCCGACGGTCGCGCGCACCGGATACCAGGCGGGCGCGAACCCCTGCACGCGCGCGAGCGGGTTGTACGTCTGCCCGCCGTCGGTCGAGATGCGCACGCGGCCGTCGGGGATCTCATCGAAGCCGCTCCCGTCGTAGTGCGTCCAGAACATGACGGTGACGGTGTCGATGCCGGCGGGTATCGCGTACACCGGCGAGCGCAACTCGTTGGCGGCGGCGCTGAGGCCGATGTGCCACGAGAACTTGCCGGCCCACGACGACGTCGTGTCGCGCTTGAACCCGGTGAGCGTCCACCCGGTGTCGGTCGCTTCGGCGCCGCCGTAGCCGAGCACCGAGAAGTTCTGCGAGGCGCCGCCGAGGGTGAGACGGAGCTGGGTGGGGCGCGGTCCGGCGCTCGCGACGAGGCGCCGGAACCACTTCGCGCCGCCGGTGCTGTCGAGATGGAAGCTGAGCGGCGAGCCGGCGGTGAGGGTCGCGCTCGTCGCGAGCGCGGCCGGGACCGTCACGCGGACTTCGGGGGACATCGATTCCAGTTGCACCGCGCTCGGGCGATGGCCGGTGGTGGGGCTGAAGTACGTCGACGGGTCGCGCGCGCTCTCGATGAGGTCGAGGGCGAACGGGAGATTGTCGTCGAACAGCTGGCGCAGCTGCGCGGTGTCGGCGGGGAACTCGAAGCCGTAGTAGCCCTGGATGCCGTAGCCGCTCGAGAGTTCCTCGGTGAACGAGATCGCGCCGAAGGTGAGCGCGGTGTAGTCGGAGTAGTCGCCGTTGGTGGTGTAGAGCGTCCACGACTCCGACGGCGAATAGAAGGTGCGGGTCGAGCCGGGGAGATGGTCGATGACGGCGCTGTGCGCGTTGGTGCCGGCGACCGTCTGGTAGGCGGGAAGGTCGGCGGGGACGGCGCCGTAGATGTCACCCGGCGCCCACATGATGAGGCCGGCATACGTGTGGTAGGTCATCGCCACGACGGGCGGGTGCGCGGCGTGGAACGCCTCGATGTTGCGCGTCTCGATCTCCGACGCCGCCGACGGCCCGCGGTAGATCTCCGAGTTCGGATCGGTCGACGATCCGATGGAGTCGAGTCCCCAGTCGCCGTGGTGGTTGCGGTTCATGTCGACGCCGACCGCACCGCCGGCCTGCGGAGAGCGCGTCTTCCGCCAGAGGCGGTCGCCGGTGAAGGTGTACTCGTAGCCGTCGGGGTTCGCGACGGGGACGATCCAGATGTCGCGCGTCTGGAGCAGCGAGTCGACGCGCGCGTCCGACGTGGTGACGAGGTAGGTGATGAGCCGCTCCGCCATCTCGGTGGCCGCCCATTCGCGCGCGTGGTACGTGGAGACGAACATCACATTCGGCCGCGCCGGGCTGTCGCCCTTCGGCCCGATCTTCACGGCGAGCATGGGGCGCTTCTCGTACGAGAGCCCGAGCGTGTCGACCGAGACCTTCGTGGGGTTGGCGCGCGCGATGGAGTCGATCCACACGCGGATGCCGCGGGTCGAGTCGTCGTAGTCGCGGTAGGGCTTGGGGATCGTCGCCGCGCCGGGGAGGACCGCGGCGCGGAGCGACCGCACCTCGGAGCCCGACCATCCGAACTGCGCGAGTCGCGCGCGGTCGCGCGCATCGGCGACGATCAGCGCGCTTCCCCGCTCCGCGCCGACGACGTCGAATCCGCGGGCGAGCAGCGACTCCGGACGCACCGCGCTCACGCGCAACGTCACGCGCTGCGCGGCGAGCGGCGCGGCGAGCGGCGCGGCGAGCGCGAGGGCCAGCACGGCGAGCGCGACGACGTTGGCGACGGGCGCGCGCGGCGCGCCGCCGGAACGCGGACGGCCGTCGAGCAGGGCGCGCAGGATGCGATCGGTCCCCTCGAAGAGCGCGCCCACGGCGCTCGTCCACGCGGGCCAGGCGGCGGCGCGCGCGGCGTCACTGGTCGCGGCGCGCACGGCGGCGGCGGCCGCGGCGACGGCGTCGAGTGCCGAGCGCGCGACGGCCGCCGCGTCGTCGAGCGAGGCGGCAAGGGCGCGACGGTCGGGATCGGAGCGCGGCTCGCGGGCGCGGGCGATCTCCTCGAGCGCGCGCTGCAGCTCGCCGCGCAGGCGCGTCGCGTCGAACGCGGCGAGGCGCGCGTCGACCCCCTGCACGCGCTCCGCCGACGTGCGCGCCGCGAGGAGCGGGCCGAAGAGCCGCGCGTGGTCGTCGGAGGCGAGCGCCTCGGGCGAGGCGAAGGTGCGCAACGACCGCGTGAACTCGGGGAGCGCGAACCGCGGCGCGGACTCAGGCATTCGTCGCGCTGTACCGGTAGTCGCCGTCGAGCTCGCTACGGCAGATCGCGGCCCGCTGCCCGGTGCGCGCCTCGTAGCGCGCGACGAAATCGGGGAGCCGCTCAGCGGTGAAGCTCTCGCGCGGGAGTCCGGTGGCGGCGATCGCCGCTTCGATGGCGGCGGGCTCGCCTTCCACTTCCACGAGCACGTCCATGCGCGGGTACCATTCGATGCGCACCGTGGCGCCGTGCAGGCGGTACTGCGCGATGTCGCGGTCGATCTCGCGCACGACGACGTACCCGAGCCCGTCGAGGATCGTGGCGAGCGTCTCGCCGTCGTCGACGTCGGTCGAGCGTTCCTCGCGCACTTTGTAGCCGGCGTCGTAGCCGGTAGGCCCCTTCCAGTCGAGCGCAGCGCGCGTGCCGGTCGCGTCGGAATACGAACGCAGGCGCAGCACGACGTCCTTCGCGATCAAGTCGTTGCCGGGCGTGTCGTACCGACGGTCGGTGAGGTGCCCCGCGAACGAGCGCTCGGCGCCGGCACGATGCAGCGCCGCCTGCAGCGCCGCGGCGTCGGGGACGAGCGCCTTCAGCTCGACTTCACGCATCGAGGATCGCGGCGAGCACGGCCGCGGTGTTCGAGAGGTCGGGGAACACGGCGTCGGGGCCGCACGCGGCGAGATGGTCGACGCCGTAGGAGCCAGTCGCGACGGCGATGGTGCGCGCGCCGATCGGACGGGCGCAGGCGACGTCGTTGGGCGTGTCGCCGATGACGACGCAGGCGTCGCCAGGGACGTCGCGCCCGACGAGCGCGCGGGCCCGTTCCCGCGCGATGCCGGGCAGTTCGTGCCGCACCTCGTGGTCGCTGCCGAACGCCCCCACCTGGAATCGCGCGAAGTCGACGCCCACGGAGCGCAGCTTCTGCTCCGCGCCGTGCACGACGTTCCCGGTGAGGAGGCCGAGGACGATATCCTCGTGCGCGTCCACGGCGTCGAGGATCTCCGCGACCCCGGGGAGGAGCGTCGAATGGTGGCCGGTCTCGGCGAGCTCGAGCGAGAGTTCGCTGACGTAGGCGTCGATCACGGCGTCCATGCGCGCGTCGACGTCGGCGTCGGTGAAGCCGGCGGCGCGCATCGTCTCGCGCACGATCTGCTTGTCGGTCTTGCCGTCGTAGCGGTAGTCGCCCGGGCCGGTGGTGCCGAAGATGGCCTTCAGGGCGCGCTCCATCGACCGCCGGCCCGCGCCGTGCGACCAGAGGATGGTGCCGTCGATGTCGAACAGCGCGACCTTCATTCGCCGTGCGCCGGTTCCGCGGCGGAGTGGTCGCGCGTGAGCAACAGCCCGCCGAGCACGCCCGCCGCGCCGACCCCCTGCCACGCCGTGGGCACCTCGCCGAGCAGCGGCCACGACACGAGCACGGCGACGATCGGCTGCAGGTTCGAGAACATCGCCGAGCGCGTCGGTCCGATGACGCGCACGCCGCGGTACCAGAAGATGTAGGCGATCGCCATCGCGCCGAATCCGCTGTAGGCGATGGCGGCGAAGACCAGCGCCGGGGCGCCCATCCAATCGGTGCGCACGATCGACGGCAGGGCGAACGCGAGGATGGGGATCGTGCCGCCGACCAGCGTCCATGCGGCGATCTGGACGCCATGCACGCGCTTCAGCAGCGGCGTGAGGCCGTGTGTGTAGAACGCCCAGCAGACCACCGAGCAGAGGATGAGCAGGTCGCCCTTCACCCCCGACTCTCCGCCGGGCGCGGTGGCGGACCCGAAGATGACGAAGGCGATGCCGGCGATCGAGAGGGCGATGCCCATCACGGCGCGCGCCGAGACGCGCTCCACGCCGAGCGCCCGCCCGACGATCGCGATGAGCGCGGGGCTCGCCGAGACGACGAGCGACGCCGTGCCGGCGCGGGTCGACGCGATGCCGTAGATGAAGAACGCCTGATACAGGCCGTGGCCGAGCACGCCGAGCAGCATCAGGCGCACGATGTCGCCGGTCGACGGGCGGCGCTCGTTCGACCGCAACGTCACGGCGAGGAGCGCGATCGCGCCGACCGTCATGCGCACGCCGTTGTAGGCGAGCGGCGCGAGATGCTGGGTGCCGTACTTGAGGGCCGAGAAGTTCACCCCCCAGATCATCACCGTCACGAGCAGGAGGGCCTCCGTGACGAGGACCTCGCGTCGCGTGAAGCCGGCAGGCGGGCTCTGGGTCATCCATGAAAACTAACCCGCCGCCGTCGCCCGATGGCACGTCGCGGGCCGTGGTGGCGGGCTCACGCCGCCCGCGGCGGGTGCGGGTCGTGTTCCTATCGCCTTGGTCGCACCGCTCCTAACTTTGCCGGATGCACGTCTCCTTCGCTCTCTTCGCCGACGCCGCGAACCTGTCCCAGGAAGGGAAGCTCAACATCCTCGGCGTATTCGACGCCCTCTCGATCAACGCCTTGCCGGCGGTGCATCCGCGGGCGACGCTCGTGGTGCGGCTCAAGGCCGACGTGACCGACGCCGGCTTGCACCAGCTGGCCTTCTGCTGGGAGAGTCCGGCCGGGGAGGAGATCTGGTCGAGCGCCGGCGAACTCGAGGTGGGACAGCCGCCGGCCGGAGCGCACGAGATCGACATCCCGGTGATCGCCTCGATCGACCTGCCGATCAACGAACCGGGCGCGCACACGTTGCGCGTCGACCTCGACGGCGAGCCACGGGCCGAACTGACGCTGCACGTGCGCGTCGGCGCGCCGGTCGCGCCGATGAACGGCCTGGTCAGCTAGCGAGGCAGGGCGGCGCGCCGTCAGCGCGCCGCGTCGGCCAGCCCGGGAACGCCCTCGCGACCGCGCGCGAGCCGCACGCCGCGCTCGATGGCGCGCTCGAGGGCCGCGGTGGCGAACGCTTCGGCCTGCACGAGCGGCGCGCGCGCGCCGGTCATCGGCGACACGGCGAAAATGACGTCGCCGTCGAAGCTCGTGCCGGCGGGGCCGAGCCGCCGGTGGAGCGCGGCGCTCGCGGCGCGCGCGACCTGGTGCAGCTCCACCTTCGAGAGCGCGACGTTGAGCGCGACGACGGCGAGCGTCGTGTTCGCGCCGGCCATCTCCGAGGGATCCGCGTGCATGAGCAATCGCTCGGTGTCGGCGTAGCTGCCGTCGCCGAGGCGCGGGCCGGCGAGGATCGAGCCGTCGGCGGCGCGCACGTGGCCGAACGCGTTCACGACGGCGATCGCGGCGGCGGCCACGCCTCCATCGCGCTCGGGGCCGGCGACCGCGATGCCGACGCCCCCCTTCATCGCGTGCGCGTGCCCCATCGCCTTCCCGACGGTGCACCCCGTGCCGGCGCCGACGCTCCCCTCCGCGATGTGCGACGACGCCGCCGACGCGCAGGCCGCGTAGGCCATGTCGGGGGTGGGGCGCGCGTCGAAGCGGCCGAGCGGCGCGAGGTCGAAGACGACCGCCGCCGGCACGATCGGCACGACGCCGCCGGCGATCGCGAACCCCGCACCGTGCTCCTCCATCCACCGCATCACGCCGGCGGCGGCGTCGAGGCCGTAGGCCGAGCCGCCGCTCAACAGGATCGCGTCGACGCGGTCGACCATCGCGTCGGGGGCGAGGAGCGCGAGCTCCCGCGTGCCGGTGGCCCGTCCGAGCACGAACGCGCTGGCCCGCATCGGGCCGTTCGTGCCGCGCACGACGGTGCACCCCGTGGCGCCGCGCTCGTCGGTGGCGTGCCCGACGGCGAGTCCGAAGCCGTCGAGCGCGGGTGCGCTCGTCACGCCGGCGGCGCCGTGGTGGGCGGCGGCTCGGCCGCCTGGCACTTCGCGCAGAGCACGACACCCTTGAGGTTGCACATCACGCAGATGAACACGCCGCAGCGCGCGCACGGATAGCCTTCCGACGCCCGTTCCTCGTTGCCGCAAGCGCGGCACGTCATGCGATCGGTGGTGGACATGGGCTAGCGCGGTCTCTCGGTGAGGTCGTACTCGCGGATCTTCTTGATGAGTGTGGCGCGCGAGATGCCGAGTTCGCGCGCCGCGTGGGTGCGGTTGTGCTGGTTCGCCTTGAGGGTGCGGTCGATATGCGCCTTCTCGACGTCGGCGAGCGAGCGAGGCACGTGGTGCACGACGTCGGCGCCGCTCGCGCCCGCGACTTCGCGCGGCAGCGACGCCACCTCGATCTTCGCCTGGCCGCGGGCCATGAGCATCGCACGTTCGAGCACGTTGCGCAGCTCGCGGATGTTGCCCGGCCACGCGTAGCGCAGGATGGCGTCGAGAGCGTCGTCGGCGAGCACGCTCGGGGCGCCGGGGAGCGTCGGCGAGAGCTCGTCGAGCAAGTGGGCCGCGAGTTCGACGAGGTCCTCGCGCGACCGCGCGCGGAGCGGCGGCAGGCTGATTGGCATCACGGAGAGCCGGTAGTAGAGGTCCTCGCGGAACCGCCCGGCCGTCACCTCGTTCACGAGATCCTTGCTCGTCGCGGCGATGACGCGGACGTTCGGCGTGATCTCCGCCGTGCCGCCGTGGCGCCGGAACCCCTTCCCCTCGAGCACGCGCACGAGCTTGGGCTGGAGGTGCGGGTCGAGGTCGCCGATCTCGTCGAGGAAGAGCGTGCCGCCGTCGGCGATCTCGAAGAGCCCCTTGCGGGTGGGCCCGCCGGCGCCGTCCGGGCCGCTTTCGACGCCGAACAGCTCCGACTCGAGCGACTCGGCGGTGAGAGCGGCGCAGTTCACCTGCACGAACGGCTTGTTGGCGCGCGGGCTCTGCGAGTGGATGAGCTCGGCGACGCGCCCCTTGCCGGCGCCGCTCTCGCCGACGATGAGCGCCGTCGTGCGGTCGCTCGCGGCGAGCAGCGCGATCTGCGCCGAGAGTTCGCGCATCGCGGCCGACGGCCCGAAGATGATGTTCGAGCCCGCGCCGCGCCGGTCGCTGAGGTAGCGGTTCATGCGCCGCAGGGACGCCTTCTCGAGCGCGCGCTCGGCCGCGGCCGCCAGGTGGCTCAGGTCGACCGGCTTGGTGAGGAAGTTCTCGGCGCCCTTGTGCAGCGCGTCGACGGCCATCGGCACGTCGCCGTAGGCGGTGACCATCACCACGACCGGGTTGTCGTCGCGGATCTTCGCGAGCACGTCGAACCCCGTCATGTCGGGGAGACGCACGTCGAGGAGCACGAGGTCCGGGCGCAACCGGTGGTACGCTTCGATCCCTTCCGCGCCCGTGTGCGCTTCCGTGACGACGTGGTGGCCGTCGTGGCGGAAGAACATCGCAAAGGCGGTCGCGATCGCGACTTCGTCGTCAATGATGAGGATGCTGGCCATCGGCTAGCGGTTGCCTGGTGTGGGCGGCGCGACGATCGGGAGGAGCACCTCAAAGGTGGCACCCTTCCCCGGCTCGGAGTAGACCTGCAGCGTTCCGCCGTGCTCGCGCACGATGCCGAAGCTGATGGACAACCCGAGGCCGGTCCCGATCCCGCGCGGCTTCGTGGTGTAGAATGGATTGAAAATGTGCGGGAGGTGCTCCGGCGCAATGCCGGGCCCCGTGTCGCTCACCGTGACGGCGAGCGTGTCGTCACGGCGCGCCGTGCGCACGGTCGCGAGCCGCGACCCGGGCTGCGTCGCCAGCGCCTGTTCGGCGTTGGAGAGCAGGTTGATGAACACCTGCTGCAACTGGAAGGGATCGGCCCACGTCAGGGGGAGCGACGAGTCGAGGTCCGTCTGCAGGTGGATCTGCTGCATCTTGAGCGGATAGCGCCGCAGCTCGATGGTGTCGAGCAGCACCTGGTTGAGGTCGGTCGGCATCCGTTCGGGAGGGTTCTGCCGGGCGAACGTGAGGAGCTTGCCGACGATGCGGGCCGCGCGCTTCGCCTCGTTCACGATCGTCTCGACGGCCCGCCGCGCGTCGTCGCTGTCGCCCGGCATCCCCTGCAGCAGCTGCCCGAAGGCGAGGATGCCGGTGAGCGGCGAGTTCATCTCGTGCGCGACCCCGCCGACCATCTCGCCCAGCGCGGCGAGCTTCTCGCGCCGCGCCACCTGCTCCTGCAGCGTCCGCTCCTCGGTGACGTCGCGCAGGATGCCGAGCACCCCCGACACGCGGCCACCGTCGTAGATCGGCGCCGAGATCATGCTCGACACGCGCACCGTGCCGTCGGCGGCGAGGTAGCGCACTTCGCGCCGCTCGCGCCGGCCGGCCAGCGACGCGGCGAACATCTGCCACTTGTCGGGGCGGTCCTCGGGGAGGAGGAGGTCGGTGAAGTGCGTGCCGATGAGCGTCTCGCGCGGACGCCCCATCGCGCGCTCGAGCGCCCGGTTGACCGCCGTGAAATTCCCCTCCTCGTCGACGGTGCAGATGGCGTCCTCGGCGCTCTCGACGAGGCGCGCGTAGCGCTGTTCGGCGCGTTCGAGCGCCCGGGCCTGCTCGCGTTCCTCCGTGACGTCGCGCGCCACGCCGAGCACGGAGGTGACGTCGTCGCCGCGCCGGATGGGCGTGTTCGACACCGACACGAGCCGCCGCGTGCCGTCGGGGCGCACGACGTGGCACTCGTACCGCCGCAGCGCGCCGGCGAGCGATCCGCTCCACTGCGCCGCCACCTCGTCGAGTTCCGTCGGGTCGATCGACGGCACGATGCTGCGCCCGATGAGCTGGTCGCGCGGCACGCCGAGGAGCGCGGCGCAGGCCTCGTTGGCCGACGTGAAGCGCGCGTGCCGGTCGAGGGTGTAGATGGCGTCGGCGGCGACCTCGAGCAGGTTGCGATGGCGTTCCTCGAGCGCGTGGAAGGCCGTCACGTCGTCCACCGTCACGACGGCGCCGCCGTTGGGATGCGGCGACGACACGAGGTCGAACACGCGGCTGCTCCACGCGGCGCGGAGCGTGCCGCGTCCCACCGTCTGCCGCCGGATCGCGATGCCGATCGGGTCGTCGTCGGTGATCTCGCGTTCCTCGTGCAGCAGCGCCTCGAACAACCCGCGTCCGACGAGCGAGCCGCCGTCGCCGAGGCCGGCGAACGTCGCGAGCCGCGCGTTGTGGCGCACGACGAAGCCCTCGGCGTCGAGCACCGCGAGGCCGCCGGCGATCGCGTCGAACGCCGCGCTGAGCTCGCGCGTCGCCTCGCTCGCCTCCTCGTAGAGCCACGCGTTCACCACGGCGAGAGCGAGCTGCGAGGCGATCCGCTCGAGCACGCGCGCGTCGACGTCGGTGAAGTCGGCCGAACGGTTCGCCACCACGAGCATGCCGATCGTGCCGTCGGGAGTGAGCAGCGGGGCGGCGATGATCTTCCCGATGCGGTCGATCGTCCCGGTGGGATCGTACACGACGCGCGTCTCGACCGGCGCGTTCCGGAGATAGGCGCGACCCTCCAGCACGGCCCGCACCGTGGGGCTCTGGTCGAGCGGCACGTAGAGGCCTTCGATGGCCGCCGCCTCGCCCCCCTCCGTCGCCACGATGTGCATGTAATCGCCACGGCGCAGCGCGACGCCCCCTCCCCGCGCGCCAAGGATCGCGACCGAATGGCGCAGCGCGAGCCGGAGCACGTCGGCCAGCTTGAGGGAGCTGCCGACGGCGCTCGCCATCGCCGCCAGCGCCTCGCTCTGCCGCTTCTCGCGGAGCCCTTCGGCGAACAGCGAGGCGTTCACGAGCGACGTCGCCGCCGTCGCCCCGATCGTGAGCAGCAGCTCCTCCTCCTCGCTGCCGAACGAAGCGCCGGGCGCGCCGTACACCGCGAGGACACCGGCAAGGCGGTAGCCCGCCATGAGCGGCACGGCGAGCACCGCGTGGGCCGAGTCGGCCGGCTCCTCGGGCTCCTGCACCCGGCTCGCCCGCCCGGTGCGCGCGACCTCGGCCACGGCCGCGCAGGCCGGCGACGCATCGGTCGCGTCCTCGGGACCGCCGTCCTTCCAGTGCAACACCACGTCGCCGGGCGTTCCCGCGTCGCCGGCCCGCGTCACGATCACACCGTCGCACGGGATGATGCGCGCCACCTGGCGCGCGAGCTCGCGTTCGACGTCGTCGCGATCGAGCGACCGCGAGAGCCCGGCGCTCGCTTCGTGCAGCCGTTGCAGCCGCTCGGCCCGGCGCTCGGCGAGGGCGACGAGCCGGTCGCGTTCGCCGATGAGCGCCTCGAGCGCGACCGATTGCGACTCCGGCAAGTCGCGCAACAGGTCGCGCAGGCCGGGATCGAGCTGGGGGGTCGGCGTCGCGCCGGAAGACCGCGGTTTACTCATATGAGTGGGTGCGCTCCCACCCGAGGGGACCGCATGGTGTCAAGTTACGATACGGCGTGGTCGTTATCAATCAACCGGCCGCAGGCACCAGGAAGCGGGCGCCCGCCGGCTCGACCGTGGCGTGCAACGCGCCCGCCGGAAGCAGATCGCCGTCCGCTTGCGGCACGGCGTCGGGCACTGCCGCGAGCTGGATGTCGCGTCCGCGCACGCAGAGCAGCCCGGGATGCGGACGGAAGTCGCGGCGCGCGCATCGCCAGACGACGCCGAGCGCGTCGGCGGCCGACGTGGCGTCGAACACGCACAGGTCGAGCAGCCCGTCGTCCATGCGCACGTCCGGCCCGGTGGCGACGAGCCCGTCCATGAGCGACGGCACGTTCGCGATCATGGCGAGCGCGGCCTGTCGCTCGTACACCACGCCGTCGACCACGGCGCGGATGGTGATCCGGCGGTGCCGGAACAGCGCGGGGAGCGCGCTCAGCACGTACGCGCCGACGCCGAGTCGGCGCTTGAGCGCGCCGCTCGCGCCGGCGACCATCGCCACGTCGAACCCGAACCCGGCGGTGAGCGCGAATCGGCGGCCGTCCGCGAGGCGCGCCACGTCGATGCGCCGCTCGACGCCTCCGAGGAGCGAGCGCACCGACCGCGCCGGATGTCGCGGGATCGCAAAGTGGCGCGCCAATTGGTTCCCCGTGCCCGCGGGGACGATCGCCACCGGCGGGCCGTCCAGAGCGGCAGCGCCTGCCGCCTCCATCGCGGTGCCGTCGCCGCCCGCCGCGAAGATCGCGTCGTGCGCCCGTGCGAGATCGCGCACGAGCTCGGCCGCGTGTCCGGGGCGCTCCGTGCGCACGAGCTCGACGCGCACGCCCGCGGCACGCAGCGCCTCGGCGGCCGGCCGCTCGAAGGCGAGGCCGCGCCGCGATGCCGGATTGACGATGAACAGCGCCGACCGGATCAGAATCGCCAGAGCCGGAAGAGGTCGAAGCCGTATTGCCGTGGCGTGGGGGCGAAGCCGCGCGCGTTCGCCTCGCGCGTGCAGAGCACGGCGCTCGTCGGCGGGTCCATGCCGGCCGACAACGTGAGCGCGTTGGTGAGCCGGTAGTCGAGCTTGAGTCCGATCGCATCGGCGAAGGTGAGCGGGTCGCTCGCGCCGGAGTTGCCGCCGACGAGCTGTCCCACCTGGCAGAGGCCGGCATCGAGCCGCACGAAGGCGCGGTCGCTCACCTGCTTCGCGCAGTTGAAGCGCGTGCCGGCGAGGATGTTGCTCCCGACGTCGCGGATGCGCCCCTGGTAGGCGTCGAGGCCGGCGGTGCTGAGCTGCGCGTCGTCGCAGAGATTGCCGGTGGCCTTCGACCCGAGCACGCTGAACGACGAGCTGAGCAGCACGCGGGCGGCGGTGGAGGTGTAGTCGCCGCCGCGGCCGCCGATCTCGTAGCTGGGACCTCCCGTCACGAGATAGCTGATGAGGTCGGCGTTGGTGACGCGCAGCGAGTCGGGGCTCGAGAGGTCGGCCACCGGGGCGCGCAGCGTGCCGCCGATGTGCACGCGCACGTGCACGTCCGGGCGCGCCGACTGCTGGCTGAACTGCCGCACGGTGTGCAGCGCGTTGATGCTGAGCGTGGCGCTGCGGAAGTCGGGGTCGCCGAACCAGCGCACCTCGCCGCCCTCGACGTCGAACGGCCGCTGCACGATGCCGAGGTTGAGGCGGTAGGTCCCGCGCACCGTCTGCAGCGAGCCATCGAGTGCGAAGTCGGCGTTGGCGCCGCGCTCGACGCGCGTGCTCGTGATGTTCACCTTGCCGCCGAGGTTGATGTTCGCCTCGGCCGAGCGGAGCCACACGTCGCGCCCCATCTGCACCTGCACGTTGCGCATCGTGAGGTTGTTGAGGAGGCCGCTCGGCGTGCGCGGGAAGAGCCGCTTGTTCTCGAACGCGGACGTGTCGACGACGTGCAGGAACTCCGGGTCGTCGAGGGAGATGACCTGCTTCTGGTAGAGTTCCGGTACGGGGATCACGCCGCGGTCGACGAGGAGGCCGCCGGTGAGCGTGGCGCCGTGCCGCGTGCCGGCGAGCCGGAGGTCGCCGGTGAGGTCGAGGTCGGCGATGTCGATCGGGCGCGCGATGGCGTTGAACCCCCGCAGGGCGAGCGAGAGGTCGAAGTCGGGATTCTCGACGTCGCGCACACCGATCCATCCCGTGAGGTTCGCGATGCCAAGGCGCTCGGCGCCGGTGCGCGCGGAGAGCCCGCGGATCGCGACGCTGTCGCCGAGGAAGGCGATGTCGGCGTCGACGGCGGCGAACGTCGCGTCGCCGAGCGGGGTGAAGCGGAGGGCGCCGTCGTGCACGCGGAGCGCGCCCGTGGCGCGCGGGTGTTTCCACGTGCCGGCGACGTCGACGTCGAGCGCGAGCGATCCGGTGGCGCCGGTGACGGCGCGCGAGAACGCCTCGAGGATCACGAGCCCGGCGCTGTCGGTCCGCAGGCGCGCCGAGAGGGGTTCGTCGAGGAGCCTCGGCCCCGCCGGCGCCAGCGAGAGGTCGATGGGGAGTGACGCCTCGGCGTGCAGCGCGGGGATGCCGAGACGTGCGTACTCGAGCGACGTGGTGAGGCGCCGGTCGGCGTACCGGCCGTTCGCCGTCACGGCGTCGAGGCGCATCCCGGCGATCGCCGCGCTGCCGAGCGTGGCGTCGAAGCGGAGGTCGGGGTGCTCGCGGGTGCCGCGCACGTCGCCACGCAGGGAGAAGCGTCCGCCGAGCGGCGCCTCGGTCTGGAGCAGTTCGCCGAGGTCGGCGAGCGGCATCGAGTCGGCGCGCACCTCGAGCGCGATCGCCGAGTCGGTCGGCGCGGCGCCGCGCATGCTGACGCGGCCACCGCGGACGCCGGCGACCTCGAACGAGTCGAGGCGGAAGCCGCCGTGCGCCACGAGAAGCGCCGACGGATGGCGGAGCGCCCACGCGTTGGCCGAGGTCTGGAACGCGAGACTGTCGAGCCGCACCTCGGTGGTGTCGCCGCGGCGGTGCACCATCGCCTCGGCGCGGGCGCGCGTGCTGTCGGGCGTGACCGCCGCGGCGACGATCGTCATCCGCCCGCCGGGCGAGACGTCGGCGCGGGTGGCGACGCGCGTGAAGGTGAGGTTCTCGGTGCGGAGCGTGTCGAGCCGCAACGACGCGACGCCGGCGACGGAATCGGGGATGCCGCCGAGCCGCACGCTCCCGGCGAGGGCGCGGGCCGTCGTGCGCCCCACGCGCAGCGAGGCGCCCTCGACCACACCTTGCAGCGTGAGGTGCCCCATCTCGCCGCTGAGGGTGCCGCTGGCGCGCAGCGTGCCGCCGAGCGAGTCGCTCGCCGCGCGCGCCGCGGCCTGGCCGGCGTCGGTGTCGGCGGAATCGGTCGCGCGCGACGGGACGAGGTAACGGCGCAGGCCGCCGAGCGAGTCGACGACCGCGGCGACGTTCAGCGTGCCGCTGCGCCCGGCGGCGATGCCGAGCGTGCCGTTGGCCGTGAGGAGGCCCGCAGTGCTCTCCATGCGCAGCGAGTCCACGCGCACGACGCCGTCGCCGAAGCGGAGCGACGCCTGCCCCGCGTACACGCGCAAGCTGTCGACCGTCGAGCGGTCGGCGAAGAAGCGCGCCGTGCCGAAGACGTTGGCGAGCGAGTCGCCCTCGAGGCGCAGTTCGAAGCGGCCGTTGAATCGGCTCGTCGGCAAGCCGTCGCGCCCGAGCGCACGGCGGAAATCGAACTCACCGAGCGCACCACGCACGGTCGCGCCCATGGCGGGTGACTCGGCGTCCGCCTGTCCCTCGAACTGCAGGCGGCCCCCGTCGCCGGCGAGGTCGGCGGTCATCGTCATGTCGGCGATCGTGCCGTTCACGTGGAACGGGCCGCTGTAGGCGCCGCGCAGCGGCACGCGCGGATACGAGCGCGCGATGGCCGTCATCGAGAGCGGGAGCGCGGTGCCGTCGACGTCGAAGGAGAGGCGTTCGCCGCCGAGGGTCGCCCGCGCCTTTCCGCGGAAGTGGCTCGCCTGTGCCGTGTCGCCGTCGACGTGGATGAGGTCGGCGTCGCGCACGCGCACGTCGGTCCAGACCGAATCGAGCGTCGCCGACCCGGCGATCGTTCCGGCGAGGCGCGGGAAGTCCGCGTTCAGGAACTGCGCCGTGCGGAGGTCGAACGTCGCGAGGTCGAGCCGCAGCCCGTGGAATTTCGTCTCGCTCACGTTGAGGATGTCGATCTCGCCGCGCGCCGTGCCGCGCGCGATCGCGCCGGGGACGTTCGCGTCGGTGTAGGTCAGGCGCGCGTCGTCGACGAGCAGGTGGGTCACCGGCCCGCCGCGCCCCCGCACCGTGCCGGTGAACGCGCCATGCCACGGTTGGGGGAACGGCCCGCCGTTCAGTGTCTCGAAGAGCGTGAAGTCGACCGGCGCGGCCTGGAGGTCGATGTCCTTCACGAGCAGCACCGGCGCGCCCACCCCGAACGTCCACGCACCGCGCAGCCGCGACGCTCCGGTGCGCAGGTCCATGTTGGTGATGACGTAGTCCACCACGTGCAGATCGGACTTCTCGTTGACGATCCGCAGGTCCATCGAGCCGCCCCCGCGGCGGGGCAGCGTGGAGTGGATCCAGTGGATGTCCTCGAGTCCCGTCGAGTCGCTGTGGATGCGGATGTCCCAGCGGATCGGATGGTTGTCACCCCAGTCGAGCTTCCCCTTCGCCGCGGCCACCGAGTGCGGGAGCTCGAACCGCTTGAAGTCGACCCAGATGGAGTCACCGAGCCAGCGCACGGTGCCGCGCATGTTGCGGAACTGGAACGGCGGCACGTGCTCGACGACGTCCATCCGCGCGATGTCGAACTGGCGCCCCGTGCTGTCGGGGTCGCGGAAGCGCGCGCGATTGAGCGTGAGGTTCCAGTCGGTCCAGTGCCAGGTGCGCTGGAATCCCTGCTTCCCCTTGAGCGTGACGCGCCGGATCTCGCGCACCGGGTCACGCAGGTTCTCGGCGATCGCGCTGTCGCGGCGCGCGCCGTAGAGCGTGTCGTCGGGCTCCCACGGCAGCGTCAGCTCGAAGTGGGCGTCCCGGATGCGCACGTTGTGCAGCGCGACGATCGCGCCGAAGGCGCCACGCCGCACGCGGCGCGGCGGCCCCTCGTCGCGCGTCGGCGGGAACACCTTCTGGTGGTTCCACCGCTCGTCGAGCTCGCGACGGATCACGACGAACGGACGGTCCACCTCCACCGAGCGCACGATGAACCGCCCGTCGAGGAGGTCGCGGGGGTCGTACGTCAGCTGGATCGGACCGGTGCGCACGAACACCGAGTCGTCGGGGTCGGTGATCTGCAGCGAGTCGATGCGGAGGTCGGTGAGGAACGACCCGGACATCCGGCCGAGGTGGAGCTTGCCGTGGATCCCCAGCCCGAGCTGGCGCGTGAGCTGGCGGCGGATCCAGTCGCGGCCGCCCTCGCTCTGCGTCGCCGCGACGAGCCCCGCCAGCACGCCCACGCAGATCGCGATCATCGTGAGCGCGCTGAGGAGGACGACGAGGCGGCGGCGCACCATGGCTAGAACGCCTGCCCGATGCTGAAGCTCAGGTTCGTCCGCCCGAGGAACGTCGAGGGGCGCGGCGGCTGGAACCACGCCGGGCACTCACCCTTCGCCTGCTTGGCGACGCCGCCATCGAGCGTCACCGGCAGCGTGTTCCCGGGACTCACGCAGAACAGCGCGCCGCCCGACGCCACCGACGCGTCATAGTACGCCGGCCCACTCGGCCGCTGGTACGGGTCGTACGCCCAGTCGAGCCGCACGAAGCCGATGAGGGTGCGCATGCGCACGCCGATCCCCGGCGTCCACTGCAGCGCGCCGAAGGAGAGTTCGGCGCCCGGCGTGCCGCGGTTCCACACCTGCCCCACATCGGCGAACGCGGCGAACTGCAGCACGTCGCGCCAGACGGGACTCGGGAAGCGCGCCTCGAGATTCGCGACGACGAGCGTGTTGCCGCCCGTCGGCACGATGCGCTGGCTCGCGGAATCGGAGCGCGCGTGGAAGTAGACGGTGTCGGCGGCCGTCGCGAGACGCGCCGGGCGCCCGTCGGCGGTCACTGTGTCATACGCCGCGGGGATGTAGACCACCGGTCCGAGTTCGTTCTGCCGGAAGCCACGCACCGTCGTCGGCCCGCCGGCGAACAGCCGTTCCTGCGGCGGCACGTAACCGGCGTCGCCAGTGAACGAGAGCGACGGCCCCACCACCGCGCCGAGACGCACGCGCGCCGCGAGCACGACGTCACCGCCGAGCGACCAGTACTTCGCGCCGTCGACCAGCACCTTCGTGAAGCGGAGGTTGGGATCGGAGGCCGTCCACGACGACGCGGTGCGCAGGTCCACCCGGAGCACGCTGCCGCGCGTCGGGTTGGCGGGGTTGTCGGCGGCATCGAACGACCACGAGAGGCTCACCACGCCGAGGCGTTGCAGGCGGCCGAACGCGTCGCGGTCGGCTTCGACGCAGGCGTTGAACACCGCGCAGAGCAGCGCCGGCTGCGCCTCCGTGCGCCCGAACTCCATCGAGTAGCCGATCGATCGCGACCCCGAGCTCCCCTGTCGCGTGAGCGCGACGCTCCCGCCCACCGGCGCCGTGCGCAGGTAGGCGTTGTACTCCGACCGGCGCTCGCTGTAGATCGTGAACGACGGCACGTACTCGCGGAACACGGGGGGCTGCGTGATCGTCGCGCCCACCGAGTAGTTGAGGTCCTTGCTGTACACGTCCGCGGCCGCCTGCGGGCAGGCGGCCTCGAACCCGGTGAGCGGCGCGCCGACGCCGATCTTCGAGACGCGCGACCGCACGTCGAGGCGCGCCGCGCCGCCGAGGACGCCGTTCTGCGTGAAGTCGGCGGAGGCCCGCACGCAGTCGAGCGTGCCGTACCCGAGGCCGAGCCGCGTCGTGCGGCGGAACCCCTCCGTCGCCGAGAGCATGAGCCGCACCGTCGAGTCGGTGGGCGAGGCCGACGAGTCGGCGGTCACGCTCACCTGCGCGAACGCCTCCGTCTGGTACAGCGCGCGCTTCGCGCGCTCGAGGTCGTCCTGCGCGTAGAGATCGCCGGAACGCAGTCCCGACGTGCGTCGCACGATCGCGCTGTCCATCGCCGCCGGGCCGCCGTTCAATCCGCGGACGTCGGTGACGATCGCGCCGAGCCGCACGCGCGGCCCCGTCACGGCCGTGAACGTCACCGCGGCGCGACGGGTCGAGCGGTGCGTGTCGTAGCCGACGAACACCTCCGCGTCGGGATAGCCGCCGTTGTGCAATCGCTGCGTGAGCGTCGCGCGCGTGGCCTCGTTCGCGTACTTGTCGAACGGGCGGCCGGCGACGGTGGCGAGTCCGCGCAGCAGCGCCACCCGCTCCGGCACCGCGTCGAGCCCCGCGAAGGTGAGCGAGTCGACGAGCACCGGGAGCCCTTCGCGGATCGAGAAGCGCACGTCCACCGCGCCGCGGCCGGCGGCGGTCACCGCCGTGTCGACCGTCGCCGCGAGGTACCCGTGGTTGCGGTACCAGACGAGCAGCCGCAGCACGTCGAGCGGGAGCTTCGAGCGATCGATGCACCGCCGCTCGCCGAAGAAGCGGAACGTGCGGCGCGCCCACGACGACGGCGTCGTCGCGATGCCGTCGGCGAGCACACCGCTCGAAAACGCCGCGTTCCCCTCGAACGAGAGACGGGCGACCTCGAGGCCGCCCGTCGTGCAACTCGCCGCCTGCGCGCCAAGGCGCGCCCCGCCGAGGCAGCCCGCGAGCACGAGCACTCCCCGCGCGAGGCGGCGCGCCACGGGCATCAATCGTCCTTCTGTCCGAACACGGCGAGGTTCGACGAATGCCCGGGATTCACCTTCTTCTCGGGATAGACCCAGTGGAACGCCTGGTTCACCGCCGTCGTCGCCTCGGCGAACCCGGTCGCGATGAGCTTGAGCTTCCCCGGGTACGTGGTGATGTCGCCGGCCGCGTACACGCCGGCGCGCCCCGTCTCCATCTGCGAGTTCACGGCGATCTCGTCCTTCTCGAGCTGGAGCCCCCAGCTCGCCAGCGGCCCGATGTCGCTCACGAAGCCGAGCATCGGCAGCACCACGTCGGCCGGGATGCGCTTCGTCGTCTTCGCCTTGATGTCCTTCAGCTCGAGCGCGACGATGCGATCGCCCTCGGCCACGATGTCGTGCAGTTCGTGGAAGGTGTGGATCGACGTCCGCCCGGCGGCCACGGCCGCGTCGACCTCGGCCACCGTCGCCGCGTGCGCGCGGAACCGGTCGCTCCGGTGCACGAGCGCGACGCTCGCCGCGCGGTCGCGCAGCTGGTGCGCCCAGTCGAACGCCGAATCGCCGCCGCCGATGATCACGACGTGCTTGCCGGCGAACGCCTCCGGCGAGCTCACCCGGTCGTAGATCCCCCGCTCGTACCAGGGCGCGGCGCACGCCTGCGGCAGCCGGCGCGGCGCGAACGCGCCGATGCCCGCGGCGATCACCACCGACCGCGTCGGGAACCGGTCGGTCTCCGTCACCAGCACGAAATGGCCGTCCGCCTCCTCGAGCGCGACCACCCGCTGGCTGCAGTGGATGGGCGCCTTGAACTGCGCCGCCTGCTCGACGAGCGCCTTCACGAGGTCCTTCGCGAGCACCTTCGGGAAGCCCGCGACGTCGAAGATGTATTTCTCGGGGTAGAGGGCGGTGAGCTGGCCGCCCGGCTCGCCGAGCGCGTCGATGACCTGCGCCTTGGCCCCGCGCATGCCGGCGTAGAACAGGGCGAACAGCCCCGCGGGACCCGCCCCGAGGATGGTGATGTCTTGCAGTTCGTGCGTCATTGTGGAAACTTCGCCGTCGAGAAAGGCTGAATCAACCTTAGAGCAGGGAGAATCTGACCCATGGCCATGAAGGACGCCCTCCTCCCCGAGTTCGATCACGAGATGGCGAACACCCGGAAGTGCCTGGAACGGCTGCCCGACGACCGGCTGGAGTGGCGGCCGCACGCCAAGTCGCAGACGTTCCTGTCGCTCGGCACGCACCTGGCCAAGGTGCCCCTCTTCGGGGCGCAGATCGCCGGCTCGACGTCGGTGAACTTCCCGGCCGAAGCCGCCGGCGGATGGGCGGAGGCCTGCCACTCCCGGGCCGACGTCCTGGCGGCGTTCGACCGGCACGTCGCCTCGGCGCGCGCCGCCATCGCCGGGCTCGACGACGCCGGCATGATGACCCCGTGGACCTTCAACTGGAACGGTCACCAAGTCATGCAGGTGCCGCGCGTCGCCGCACTGCGTAGCTTCGTGTTCAGCCACATCATCCATCATCGTGGACAATTCACCATCTACCTGCGGCTGAACGACATCCCGATGCCCGGCATGTACGGCCCGTCAGCCGACGAGGCGATGTAGCACCGACCGTGCCCGACGAAACCCGCGAGATCCGATACGACGGCTCGTTCCGCCTCGTGCGCCGCATCGCACGGGGCGGGATGGCCACCGTCTACGAAGCCGAGCAGGTGGGCGACCGCGGCTTCACGAAGCGAGTCGCGCTCAAGGTCATCCACGAGCGCTACGCCAAGGAGCCGGCGTGGCTCCAGCTGTTCATCGACGAGGCCAAGCTCTCGGCGAACCTGATCCACGGCAACATCGTCCAGATCTTCCAGTTCTTCGAGGCCGGCGGGCAGTTCTACATGGCGATGGAATACGTGCGCGGCGTCACCCTGCGCGCGCTCATCGACCACCACCGCGCCATCGGCGAGCCCGTGCCCCCGCCCCTCGCCGCCTACATCGTCAGCCGCATCTGCCGCGCCCTCGACTACGCGCACAACTTCGTCGACAGCTCGGGCGAGCGGCTGCACATCGTGCACCGCGATGTCTCGCCCGGGAACGTCCTCCTCACGTGGGACGGCCAGGTGAAGCTCGGCGACTTCGGCATCGCGAAGGCGCGGTCGATGCACGACCCGGCCGAGGAGGCGCAGCTCACGATCGGCAAGAAGCACTACATGAGCCCCGAGCAGACCATCGGCGCGCGCGTGGACTGGCGCACCGACATCTTCTCGACCGGCGTCGTGCTCTTCGAACTGCTCGCGCTCGAACAGCTCTTCCGCGAGGTCGAGACCGAGGCGGCGATGGACGAGGTCACCATCATGCCGACCCCCGACATCCGCGCGTTGCTCCCCGAGCTCGACATCGCCATCACGGGGCTCATCACGCTCGCGATCGCCAAGGACCCGATGATCCGCCCGAACGCCGCGATGTTCGGGCTCGCGCTCGACGAATGGTGCGTCAAGCAGAAGATGCCGGGGGCGCCGGAGCGCCTGCAGGCGCACCTCGCCCGCCACTTCCCCGACAGCTACCGTCCGCCGAGCGACTCGCGGCGCCCCAGCGCGGCCGCGTCGAGCGCCGACCTCAAGTCGGTGTCGGCACTGCTCGACAACGTCTTCGGACGCTAGCCGCCCGCCATCCGTTCCCGCCGGCGTTACCTTTCGGCCATGGCGAACAAGATCTACACCAAGACCGGCGACGACGGCCGCACCGCGCTCTTCGGCGGCGGCCGCGTGCCCAAGGACCACGCCCGCGTGGAGGCGTACGGCGACGTCGACGAGCTCAACGCCTGCCTCGGCATGGCGCGCAGCCTCGACCTCATGCCGCGCATCGACGAGATCCTCGCCCCCGTGCAGGTCGACCTGTTCGCGATCGGCGCGCTCCTCGCGACACCGCACCCCGAGAAGCACAAGGAGCAGCTCGAGAAGGCGCGCATCTCCGACCAGCGCATCGCCCAGCTCGAGCAGGCGATCGACGACTGCGACGCCGAACTCGCCCCGCTGAAGGCCTTCATCCTGCCGGGCGGCACCACGAAGGCCGCCGCGCTCCACGTCGCGCGCACCGTCTGCCGCCGCGCCGAGCGCGCGATCATCCGCATGCAGCAGACCGACGACGTGCCGCAGATCGTGATCGTCTACCTGAACCGGCTGTCCGACCTGCTGTTCATGCTCGCCCGCGTCGCCAACCGGCGCGCCGGCGCGGCCGAAGTGCTCTGGTAGACACGCCGTGAGCGGGCCCGCCCGGTTCGAGCTGCACGGCTCGCGCATCGTCGCCGGCACCGGCCAACTCGACGCGTGCGGCCCGCTGGTGCGCGACGCCCTCGGCGCGCGCCGGCTGTGCATCGTCAGTGACGACACCGTCGCGCCGCTCTGGGCGGCACGACTCGCCACCGCCATCGGTGACGCCGCGGTGCCGCGGTTCAAGATCCCCGCCGGCGAAGCGAGCAAGACGCGCACGCAGTGGTCGCGACTCACCGACGAGCTGCTCGACGCCGGCTTCGGCCGCGACAGCGCGATCCTCGCGCTCGGCGGCGGCGTCGTGGGCGACCTCGCCGGGTTCGTCGCCGCGACCTACATGCGCGGCATCCCGTTCGTGCAGGTGCCGACGACGCTGCTCGCGATGATCGACGCGTCCATCGGCGGCAAGACCGGAGTGGACACGCGCGCCGGGAAGAACCTCGTCGGCGCGTTCCACCACCCCGCGCTCGTCGTCGCCGACCCGGCGACGCTCGCCACCCTGCCGCGCGAGCAGCTGCGCAACGGCCTCGCCGAAGCGGTGAAGCACGCCGTGGTCTCGGCGAGCGACGAGTTCGAATGGCTCGAGCGCCATCTCGCGGTCATCGCGTCCGGCGAAGCGGATCCCGGAACACTCGACACGCTCGTGCAGCGCCACGTCGCGGCGAAGTGGCGCGTCGTGTCGAACGACGAGCGCGAGACGGGCCTCCGCAAGGTGCTCAACTTCGGCCACACGATCGGCCACGCCATCGAGGCGCTCTCGGAGTACACGCTGCTCCACGGCGAATGCGTCGCCATCGGGATGGTCGTCGAGGCGCGCGCCGCCACGCTCGCCGGCGTCACGGAGCCCGGCGTCGCCGACGCGATCGCGACGATGTGCGAGGCGGCGGGCCTTCCCACTCGCGTGCCCGCGTCGCTCGACGCGCGCGCCGTCGTCGCGGCGACGCGCACCGACAAGAAGGCGCGTGGCGGACACGTCGAATACGCCGTCCCCGTGCGCATCGGCCTCATGGCGGCGGCCGATCTCGGCTACGCCGTTCCGCTCGCTGACGCCGTGATCTTCGACGCGCTTTCGGCATCGCGCTGACGACGAGTGCGGGCTGTCCGGATTGTGTTCGCGCCCGAAGATCCGGTGCTGACATCTTTGTGATATGGTCGTAACACCAATGTTTGCAACGTGTTACGAAGACGTTTTCGACACGCTTGCACCTTTTGGGTGCAAATCAGGTGTTGACCGGCGCGTGTCCTTCTACATATCCTGCCCGTCCCCACGTGTCGGAACGCGTCGCGCTGGACCTGCAGTGTCCTCTGCGTCTTCCCACTTCCGAACGCACTAGCCGGAGTGTGTATGCAGCATGTGACTGAGTCGAGGCCAGGGAAATTCTTCCGTTCTTCACCCTCCACCGCGTTCGACCAGTACCTGCAGGACATCCAGAAGCTCCCGCTGATCACCGACGTCAAGGAAGAGCGGCGTCTCGCGCGACTCGCGCAGAAGGGAGACGAGGCCGCCGCCGAGCGACTCGTGACGGCGAACCTCCGCTTCGTCATCAGCTACGTGAAGAAGTACCAGGGGCACGGCCTCGACCTCTCCGAGCTGGTCGCCATCGGCAACGAAGGGCTCCTCAAGGCGGTGCGGAAGTTCGACCCCGACCAGGGCGTGAAGTTCATCTCCTACGCCGTGTGGTGGGTGCGCCAGGCGGTGCTCAAGGCGCTCGCCGAGCAGACGCGCTCCGTGCGCATCCCGCTCAACCAGAACTCGCAGCTCATCCGTCTCTCGCGCGCCGAGACGGTGCTCGCCCAGGTCCTCAAGCGCGACCCGACCGACCATGAGATCGGCCGGCTGCTCGAGGAGACGCCCGACCAGGTGCGTCACTCCAAGCAGATGTCGGCCGCCGAGCTCTCACTCGACGCGCCGGTCGACCGCTCCGACCGCGAAGCGTGCACGCTCGGCGAGCGGTTCGCCGGCGACGACGGCGTGGCGATCGAGGAGACGACCGACTTCAAGCTGATGCGCGAATGCATCGAGCGCGTGTTCCGCAACTACCTCACGCCGCGCGAGCGCAAGATCCTGCATCTCTACTACGGGCTCGACGAGGGCGCCGAGGCGATGACACTGGAGAAGATCGGCGCGCTGATGGGCGTGACGCGCGAGCGTATCCGGCAGATCCGCGAGCGCGCGTTCGAGAAGCTGCGCGAGTCGCCCGAGGGGCGGTCGCTGGCCGGGTTCTGGGCCGTCACCTGACCGCCTGACTGAATCGTGCGAGAAGGGAGAGGGGAGATATCCCCTCTCCCTTTTTCGTTCGCCAGGCCCGGGCCGGACCCGGCGAAATTCCGAGGGGATCAGAACTGATCATCTTGGATCAGGTCTGATCTCCCCGAGAATTCGCCGGAGCGGATCTCCGGGGGCGAGCGATGATTCTGGCGGAACGTCCGACCGGTCACCACCCGCAACCCGGCGCTCGCTCCCCACTCACCCGCCACCGTCGCCCGCCCCTATTATTCGCAGATGCTGAGCGAGGAGCTGATCGCCATCGTCGGCGAGCGCCACGTGCTGTCGCGCCCGGCCGAGCTGCTCGCGTACGAGAACGATGGCCTCCCCGGCTACCATTCCCGCCCGCGGCTCGCCGTCTTCCCCGGCACGCGCGACGAGGTCGTCGCCGTCGTCGCGGCGCTGTGGCGCGCGGGGGTGCCGTTCGTGCCGCGCGGCGCCGGCACGGGTTTGAGCGGTGGCGCGCTCGCCGGCGACGTCGTGCTCCTCGGGCTCCAGCGGCTGCGCCGCATCGTCGCCGTCGATCCCGTCGCACGCACCGCCCTCGTCGAGCCCGGCGTGGTCAACGCCTCCCTCACCAAGGCGGCGACGCCGTTCGGGCTGCACTACGCGCCCGATCCGTCGAGCCAGACGGCGTGCACCATCGGCGGCAACGTGGCCGAGAACGCCGGCGGGCCGCACTGCCTCAAGTACGGCGTCACGCTCAACCACGTGCTCGCCGCGACCGTGCTCCTCCCCGACGGCGAGATCGTCGCGCTCGAGACGCCGCGCGACGGGCGCGCCGGCTACGACCTGCTCGGCGCGTTCGTGGGGAGCGAAGGCTGCTTCGGCGTCGCCCTCGACGTCACCGTGCGCCTCACGCCGAATCCCGAGTCGGTGGTCACGTTGCTCGCCGACTTCCGCTCGCTCGACGCCGCGGCGCACGCCGTGTCGGCGATCATCGCCGAGGGGATCCTCCCCGCGGCGTGCGAGATGATGGACGACGCGACGATCCGCGCCGTCGAGGCGTCGATCTACGCGGCGGGGTACCCCGTCGACGCGGCCGCCGTGCTGCTCGTGGAGCTCGACGGCGCCGCGGCCGGCCTCGCCGACGACGTCGCCGCCGTGGACCGGCTCTGCCGCGCGAGCGGTGCGCGCGACGTGCGCACCGCGAGCGACGCCGCCGAGCGCGCGCGCCTCTGGCAGGGACGCAAGAAGGCCTTCGGCGCGATGGGACGCATCGCCCCCGACCTCGTCGTGCAGGACGCCGTCGTGCCGCGCACGAAGCTCGCCCCGATCCTCGCCCGCATCGCCGAGATCGGCGCGCGGCACCGCGTGCGCGTCTGCAACGTCTTCCACGCCGGCGACGGCAACCTGCACCCGAACATCCCCTACGACGCGAGCGACGCCGACGAGGCGGCCCGCGTGCACGCCGCGATGCGCGAGGTGATGGAGCTGTGCATCGCCGAGGGCGGCTCGATCACCGGCGAGCACGGCGTGGGGCGCGACAAGCTCGCCTACATGGACCGGCTCTTCCCCGCCGCCTCGCTCGACGCGATGTGCCGGCTGCGCGATGCGTTCGATCCGCGACGGCGCGCGAACCCGGGGAAGGTGGTCCCGGCGCGCTACTGCCGCGAATGGGCCGGCGTGACGGACGTCGAACCATGACGTACCAGCCCGCCTCGACGAGCGAACTCGCCGCGCTGCTCACCGAGGCGCACGGCGGTGCGACGCCGTTGCGCATCGTGGCGCGCGGCACGTGGCCCGAGGCCACGCGCACCGTGCGCGCCGACGCGCGGCCGCTCGACATCTCGCGCATCGCCGGGATCGTCGAGTACGTCCCCGGCGACCTCACCCTCACGGCGCGCGCCGGCACGACGATCGTCGAGATCGACGACGCCACGGCCGCGCACGGCCAATGGTGCCCGCTCCTCCCGTGGGGCGGCGACGACGGGACGCTCGGCGCGACGATGGCGACCGCGACGACCGGCCCCTGCGCGGCGGCGCTCGGCACGCCACGCGACCTCGCCCTCGGCCTCGAGTTCGTCGACGGCGCCGGGAACGTCGCCCGCGGCGGCGGGCGCGTCGTGAAGAACGTCGCCGGGTTCGACCTCACGCGCCTGCTCGTCGGATCGTGGGGGACGCTCGGGGTGATCACCGAGCTGAGCGTGCGGCTCCGCGCCCGGCCGCCCGTGGACGAGACCTGGTGCCTCACGCTCGACCCGAACGACGACGCCGTGCGCGCGCGCCTCGACGGCTTCCGGCGCGGACCGTACGCGCCGCTGAGCTGCGAGCTCGTGCACGGCGCCGCCGCCCGTGCCGCCGGCCTCGCGCACGACGGCGCGCTCGTGCGCCTCGGCGGCAACCGGGCGTTCGTCGCCGCGTCCCTCGCCGCGTTGCGCACCGTCGGCGACGCGTCGCCACACGACCCCGCCATCTGGGCCCGCGTGCGGGCGCTGCATGCCGCGCCCGCGCTCGATTCGCTCGCGCACGCGCTCGACCGCCCGCTCGAGCAACGCGTGAAGGCCCTGTTCGATCCGCGCCGCATACTAAACCCCGGACTGTTCGGGGAGGCCGCATGAGCGCCCGCGACCTCCTGCCGGGGAGCGAGCTGTGCGTGCATTGCGGCTTCTGCCTGCAGGCGTGCCCCACGTACCTCGCGCTCGACGACGAGAACGACTCGCCGCGCGGCCGCATCGTGCTGATGAAGGCGATCGCCGAGGGCACGCTCGCGCCCGGCGACGACGACGCGAACCGGCACCTCGACCAATGCCTGGGCTGCCGCGCCTGCGAGAGCGCGTGCCCGAGCGGCGTGCCCTACGGGCATCTGCTCGAAGCCACGCGTGAACGGCTCGCCACCGTGCATCCCCTCCCCGTCGTCGCGCGCCTCGTGCTCGTCGTGTTCGCCAGCCCGCTGCTCACGCGCGCGGCGATGCTCGGCGCGCGGGTCCTGCGCGCGACGGGCGTCGCCACCCTGCTCGCCCGCGCGCCCGGACGCATCGGCGCGTCGATGGCGATGCTCGCCTCCACGCGCCGCGCGGCGTCACGCGCCGCGAGGGCTGCGCCCGCCGGCGACGGGCGTCGCGGCACCGTCGCGACGCTCGACGGCTGCGTGATGGAGGGACTCTTCACCGCGGCCAACCGCGCCACCGAACGCGTGCTCGAGGCCAACGACTATCGCCACGTGAGCGCCCCCGGCCAACAGTGCTGCGGCGCGCTGCACGTGCACGCCGGCGACGCCGCGCGGGCGCGCACCCTCGCGCGCGCGAACATCGCGGCCTTCGAGCGGAGCGGCGCGGACCTGATCGCCGTCAATTCCGCCGGCTGCGGCGCGATGCTGAAGGAGTACGGGCATCTCCTGCGCGACGACCCGCAATGGCGCGACCGCGCCCGCGCCTTCTCTGCTCGCGTGCGCGACGTGAGCGAACTGCTCGCCGCGGCGGGGCCCCGTGCCGCGGGCCCACTCGACGGCGCGCCGCGCGTCACGTACGACGCGCCCTGCCACCTGCTGCACGCGCAGCGCGTCGCCGATCCGCCGCTCCGCGCGCTGCGCGCCATCCGCGACGTCGACCTCGTGCCGCTCCCCGACGCCGACCAATGCTGCGGCAGCGCCGGGCTCTACAGCCTCGTCGAGCCCGGGCTCTCGCAGCGCGTGCTCTCCCCCAAGCTCGCGCACATCGCGGCCACCGGCGCGGCGGTCGTCGCCTCGGGCAATCCGGGATGCCTGATGCACATCGGCGCCGGACTCATCCGCTCCGGCGCGACCACCGTCGCGCGGCACCCCGTGGAGCTGCTCGACGCGGCGTACGCGCGCACCGGGCCGTCGGCATGACCGCCGCGCGCCGACCGTCGATCGTCGTCGCCTTCGACGACGTGCTGGCCGACACCGCCCCCGCGCGCCACGCCGCGCTCCGCGACGCGCTCGCCGCCGACGGCATCACGCTCGACGACGCGCAGCTCGCCGCGGCCTGCGGAGGGCGTACGTTCCACATGGCGGTGCGCGCGGCGCGCGCGGCGGCCGGGGCGAGCGACGACGATCACACCGCCGTCGCGATCGCCGCGGCGCGCGCCGACCGCGCCTTCGCCGGACGCTTCCGGCGTGCCACGCTGCTGCGCCCCGGCGCCGCCGCGTTCGCGCGCGACGCGGCCGCGGTGGCCGCGGTGGCGCTCGTCGCCTGGACGCCGCGCCGCGACGTCGCGCTCACGCTGGAACTCGCCGCACTCGACGCCGCGTTCTCCTTCGTGATCACCGCCGACGAATTTCCCGACGACGCCCCGGCCGACGCGCCCTGGACGCTCGCGGCGGCGCGCCTCGAGCGATCCGGCAACGAGCGCCGCGCCGTCGCCCTCGCCGGCGCGGCCGTCGCCATCGACGCCGCGCGACAGGCCGGGCTGCGTCCGGTCGCCGTCGGTGGGCTCGACGGCGGCGCCTTCCGCGCCGACCGGTGGATCCCGACGCTCGAGGGCGCGAGCGCCGCCGACCTGCTCGCCCACCTCGCGCCCGTGGAGCCGCGATGACCGCGCCGATCCCGCCGGGGCACGACGCCGTGCCCGCGTTCGCCGGCATCACACGCGAGTACGACGCGCTGCGCGAACGCGCGGCCGTGCTCGACCGCAGCGCGCGCACCCGGCTGCTCTTCTCGGGCGCCAAGGCCGCCGAGACGCTCAACGGACTCGTGACGAACGACGTCGCGTCGCTCACCAACGGTACGGGCCTGTACGCTGCCGCGCTCACCGCCAAGGGAAAGGTCATCGCCGACCTGCGCGTGTTCGCGCGCGAGGACGATTCCCTCGTCGACGTCGCGCCGGGCGCGGCCGCCGGCTTCGTGGCGATGCTGCGCAAGTACGTGAATCCGCGCGGCGCGCGGTTCGCCGACGTGAGCGGCGTGCTCCGCACCATCGGCGTCTACGGACCGCACTCGGCGAATCTCGTGACGGCCGCGACGGGCGCCGAACGGGCGCGCCTGCTGCTCCTCGCGCCGTACCACCACCTGCGCGCCGGCGACCACGACCGCGTGCTCGTCTCGCGCGTGCCCGATCTCGGCGGCGAGGGGTTCGACCTCTTCGTTCCCGTCGAGGGCGCGGCGGCGCTCTGGGACCGGCTCGTCGCCGAGGGCGCCGAACCGGCCGGCACGGCCGTGGCGGAGATCGCGCGCGTGGAGGCCGGCCGGCCGCTCTGGGGGATCGACATGGACGAGAACACGCTCGCCCAGGAAGCGAACCTCGACGCGCTGCACGGCGTCTCGTACACGAAGGGGTGCTACACGGGACAGGAGACGGTGGCGCGCGTGCACTTCCGCGGCCACGTCAACCGCCACCTCCGGGGCCTGCGCTGCGACGTCCCGCCGCCGCGCGGCGCGACGCTCGTCACGGCGGCGGGCGACGAGGTCGGTGACGTGCGCTCGTCGGTGTGGTCACCACGCTTCGGTGCGATCGCGATCGCGATGGTGCGGCACGAGGTGCCCGACGACAGCGCGCTGACGGCGCGGTGGGACGGCGGCGACGCGCCGTTGCGCGTCACCTCCCTGCCCTTCGCCTGAGCGCGACGAGAGGGCGGAAGCACGAAGGGCGCGACCATCGAAGGTCGCGCCCTTTGTGCTTGTCCGAGGCGAAGCGATTACGGCTTCTTCGCGGGAGCGGCAGCGGCCGGCGCAGCAGCGGCCGGAGCCGCAGCCTTCGTCGTGTCCGGCTTCTTGGCCGTGTCGGCCTTGGCCGAGTCCATCGGCGCGGCGGCCGGGGCAGCGGCGGGGGCGGCAGCGGCCGGAGCCGCCTCTTCCTTCTTTTCACCGCACGCGGCAAGCGCGAGCACGGCGGCAGCGAGAGCGAAACGCTTCATGGTGGGTCTCCTAAACGGGGATCTGGCTAGTAGGCACAGTCGAGACTGCGCCTTATACGCAGTCCTCGGACAGCGCCCAAATATACGGGTTTCCCAACGGGTGGTCAAGAGCGATACAGCGGTCAAGTGCAAGGGGCACAAGATGTTCGCGTGGTTGTCGAGGCGGGTGGCGCACGCGAGCCCCCGGAGCCAAACGCGCGCCGACGGTCGCGCGGGACGAAATACCAGTCGAGATCTCCAAATAACTCATTGGCTCGTAAAGTCTTACGAATGGCGGGAGCGATTCCCGGCCGCGCCGCTGTTAGATTCCGGAGCGGCACTCACCCTGGAGCCGAGCGCGAGATGTCCGTCATGCCGGTTATTTCGAACGATGACGCGCCGCACGTCGTACGCGGTGCCTGTCCGCACGACTGCCCAGACACCTGCGCGACGCTCGTCACCGTCGAACGCGGCCGCGCCACACGCATCCAGGGCGATCCCGACCATCCGTTCACGCAGGGATTCCTCTGCGCGAAAGTGAACCGCTACCTCGAGCGCACGTATCATCGTGACCGGCTCACGACGCCGTTGCGCCGCGTCGGCCCCAAGGGGAGCGGCACGTTCGAGCGCGCGACGTGGGACGAGGCGCTCGACGCGATCGCCGAGCGGCTGAACGCGATCCGCGCGTCGAGCGACGGCCCGCAGAGCATCCTCCCGTACTCGTACGCGGGAACGATGGGCTACGTGCAGGGCGAGTCGATGGACCGGCGGTTCTTCCATCGCATCGGCGCCTCGAAGCTCGACCGCACGATCTGCGCGACGGCGGGCGCGGTCGGGATGCAGATGACGGTCGGCGCGAACATCGGCGCCGACGCCGAGGGCGTGCCGGAGAGCGACCTCGTGCTGCTGTGGGGCACGAACACGCTCACGTCGAACCCGCATCTTTGGCCGTTCGTGCGCCAGGCACGCGACCACGGCGCGACGGTCATCGCCATCGACCCACTGCGCACGCGCACCGCGGAGCAGTGCGACGAGTGGATCGGCATCCGCCCGGGGACCGACGCGGCCCTCGCGCTCGGCATGATGCACGTGCTCTTCGCCGAGGGGTTGCAGGACGACGATTACATCGCGCGTCACACGCTGGGCGCCGACCAGCTGCGCGCGCGCGCCGCGGAATATCCGCCGTCGCTCGTCTCGGCGATCACCGGCGTGTCGGAGGACACGATCGTCTCGCTGGCGCGGCGCTACGGCGCGGCGAAGGCGGCGTTCATCCGCATCAACTATGGATTGCAGCGGCACGGCGGCGGCGGGATGGCGGTGCGCACCATCGCGTGCCTCCCCGCGGTGGTGGGACACTGGCGCCGCGCCGGTGGCGGCGTGCAGCTCTCGACGAGCGCGGCGTTCCAGTTCAACAAGCAGGCGCTGCAGCGCCCCGACCTCTCGCCGCCGGTGCGCACGATCAACATGATCCGGCTCGGGCATGCGCTCACGCTCCCCGACGCCGGCGTCGGCGGGCCGCCGGTGAAGGCGCTCGTCGTCTACAACTCGAACCCCGCGGCGGTCGCCCCCGACACGAACGACGTGCGGCGCGGCCTCTTGCGCGACGACCTGTTCACGGTGGTGCTCGAGCACTTCCTGACCGACACCGCCGATCACGCCGACTGGGTGCTGCCGGCGACGACGCAGCTCGAGCACTGGGACGTGCACTTCGCGTACGGCCATCTCCACGCGACGCTCAACCGGCCGGCGATCGCGCCGCTCGGCGAGGCGAAGTCGAACGCGGAGATCTTCCGTCTGCTCGCGCAGCGGATGGGGCTCGACGACGCGTGCTTCCGCGACGACGACGTCACGCTCATCCGGCAGGCGCTCGACACGACGGCCGACCGGATGAAGGGGGTCACGTTCGACGCGCTCATGGAGCACGGCTGGGTGCGGCTCAACGTGCCGCGCCCGTTCCTCCCCTTCGCCGACGGTGGGTTCCTCACGCCGAGCGGGAAGTGCGAGTTCTATTCGGAGCGGATGGTGCGGATGGGGCTCGACCCGCTGCCGGCGTTCACGCCGCCGCACGAGTTCCCCGAGAACGTGCCGGCGCTGGCGGCGAAGTACCCGCTGACGCTCATCTCGTCGCCGCGCCACCAGTTCCTGAACTCGACGTTCGTGAACGTCGATTCGCTGCGGCGCGACGCGAAGCCGGAGGTGATGGTGCATCCGCACGACGCGGCGCCGCGAGGCATCGTCGACGGCGCCACGCTCGTGGTGCGGAACGACCGTGGGGAGTTCCACGGGGTGGCGCGGGTGACGGACGCGGTGCGGCCGACGGTGGTGTGGGCGCCGTCGGTGTGGTGGCTCAAGCTCACGGGGGACGGCGCGAACGCGAACGCGACCACGTCGCAGCTCGAGACGGACCTCGGACACGGGCCGGTGTTCTACGACAATCTGGTCGAAGTGGCGGTGGCGGGGGGCGCCCGGGCCTAGGGAAAGGCTGTCAGTCTTTTCCGCACAAAAGCTTACCGGTAACCCTGCTTCCTGGGGGATTTGGCCCGGCTACCATTCGGGCAGTTACCAAGCGCTCACGCCCCCGCACCGTGATGGTGCTCGACGAGCGCAACGCGGGAGTCCGGCCGAAGACGCATCGGACGACGCCCGCGGCCCCCGACCAGATCCCCTCGTGCCGATGCCGGTGCGCCACTCCCCGTTCTCCGGAGACTTTCGCGCATGTTTGTCAATCTGCTTCTCGCCGCGACCCTCGCCGGCGCGAGTCCGAACGCCCCGACCGCCGCCCCGGTGTCGGCGTCGGGTCGCGTCACCGGCGAAGCGCTCGCCGCCATGGTCGCGCGCGCGCGCGTGCCCAGCTTCTCGCGCCAGACGCGCCTCGCCTGCTCGGCGTGCCACACCGGCTTTCCGCAACTCAACTCGTTCGGCCGCCTGTTCAAGCTGAACGGCTACACGATGACCGGCCTCGAGTCGATCATCGCCCAGAAGGACAGCGCGTCGCGCAAGGAGCTGCAGCTCTCGCCGATCGCGCCGCTCTCGATGATGGCGGTGATCGGCGCCACGTCGGTCGCCACGGCGGTGCCTGGCACGCAGAGCGTCACGGCCGAGTTCCCTCAACAGCTCAGCCTGTTCGGCGCCGCGGCGATCTCGCCGCGCATGGGCATCTTCAGCCAGGTCACGTACAGCGACCGGAGCGGTACGTTCGGCATCGACAACACCGACCTGCGCTACGCCGGGCACGGCAACTGGGCCTCGCACGACGTGATCTACGGCATGACGCTCAACAACAACCCGAGCGTGCAGGACGTGTGGAACACGGTGCCGGCGTGGAACGTCCCGTTCATGGCGTCGGCGATCGCGCCGATGCCGATGGCGTCGACGAAGATCGAAGGTGCGTTCAGCCAGCAGGTGCTCGGGCTCGGCGCGTACGCGATGTTCGATGGCACGCTCTACGCCGAGCTCTCGGGGTACGTTCCGGCGAAGCAGGGTGTGGCGCTCCCGCTCGACTCGTCGGCCACCGACACGCCCAAGGGCGTGATGCCGTACTGGCGCGTCGCGCTGCAGCACCAGTTCGAGTCGACGTACCTGATGGTCGGCGCATTCGGCATGGCGGCCAACGTCTATCCGACGGGGATCAACGGCGCGTGGAACAAGCACACGGACGTCGGCGTCGACGCGCAGATCGAGCACAAGGTCGGCGAGGGGACGCTGATCGGCCGCGCGACCTACATCCATGAAGACCAGACGCTGACCGCGTCGGCCGCGGCCTCGCCGGTGACGGCGCAGAACCTGACGAACACGCTCTCGACGTACAAGGCGAACATCTCGTGGGTACCGAGCAACACGCATACGCTGACGGTGGGCTACTTCGGCGTGAACGGGTCGTCGGACAACGTCCTGTACGCCGAAGGAGCGACGACAGGGAGCGCGACCGGCAGCCCGAACAGTTCGGGGTTCATCCTCGACGCGAACGCCAACGCGTGGATGAACGTGCGGTTCGGCGCGCAGTACGTCGCGTACCAGAAGTTCAACGGCGGCACGACGAGCTACGACGTCGCGACCGGGGGACGGAAGGCGAGCGACAACAACACCCTGTACCTGTACCTCTGGCTCGCGTTCTGATCCGTGCACGCCTCAATCAAGCGCAGCCTCTCCGCGCTGGCAGTCGTGATCCTGGCTCTCTGCGCGGCGGCATCATCGGCCGCCGCGCAGGGGGCCACGGAGCCTGACAGCGCGAAGATCACCCCCGCGATGATCGACGCCGGCCGGGCGATCTTCCACGGCAAGGGCACCTGTTTCGCTTGCCATGGCATGCAGCTCGAGGGGACGCAGGTGGCCCCGACGCTGAAGGCCCACGCGTGGAAGGATGCCAAGAACGGCGACCTCAAGGCGATCTTCGGCGTCATCACGCACGGCGTTCCGTCGACCGTGATGGTGGCGTTCCCCGGCGGCATCTCCAAGGCCGACGCGGTCAATGTGGCGTCCTACATCTGGTCGGTGGGACACGGGAGAGCAAAACCATGAACGTCGCACTCGTGCTGGCGACCACGATGTCGCTCACGCGCGCCGTGCCGACCGCGGCCGCTCCGCCGCCGGTCGACGCGGCCTCGGCGCGTGCCTTCGCCACCGTCGCCGCGATGGCGCGGACGCCGACCTTCGCGCGACAGATGAAACTGTCGTGCAACGTGTGCCACCTCGGCGGCTTCCCGCAGCTCACGCGCTTCGGGCGGCTCTTCAAGCTGAACGGCTACACCCTCACGGGGCTGCCGCAGATCACCGACATGCTCGACAGCGCGACGCGGCAGACGCTCTCGCTGGCGCCCATCCCCGGGCTCTCGGCGATGGCGATCGTCTCGGCGACGAGCGTCGCCAAGGCGCTGCCCGGGACGGCCGCGACGCGTTCGGAGTTCCCGCAGCAACTCAGCTTGTTCTTCGGCGGGTCGATCACGCCGAACGTCGGTGCGCTCACGCAGCTCACCTATTCCGACGTGACCGGCAAGCTCGCGATCGACAACACCGACGTGCGCTTCACGGCGCACACGAAGCTGGCCGACCGCGACGTGATCTACGGGTTGACGCTCCACAACAATCCGACGGTGCAGGACGTGTGGAACACGCTCCCGGCCTGGGGCTATCCGTTCACGTCGGCGGCGCTCGCGCCGCGACCGGCCGCGTCGACGCTGCTCGAGGGCGGATTGGCGCAGGCGGTGGTGGGCGTCGGCGCGTACGCGCTGTACGACAACGTGCTGTACGCCGAGGTGAGCGGGTATACCTCGGCCCCACAGGGGCCGCGATCGGTCGTCGACTCCACGGAGACGAACCTCACGCACGGCATCGCACCGTACTGGCGCATCGCCCTGCAGAACCGGAACGGCCCCGTGACGGCGATGGTGGGGACGTACGGACTCTCGGCGGACCTCTCGCCACGCGGCGCCATGGGCGCCTACAGCACGTACTCCGACGTGGGGGTGGACGCCCAACTCGAGAGTGCCGGCGACGCCGGCGCGTGGGTCGCCCGGGCCTCGTACACGGTCGAGCATCAGTCGCTGGCGGGAGCGCTGCTCCTCCAGCCGCCGGCCGCGGCGAACACGTCGAATACGCTGCGCTCCCTGCGGGCGAGCGCGTTCTACGCGCCGACGCCGCTGTACGGACTGAGCGCGATGTACTTCGCCACGTCGGGCACGAGCGACGCCGTCATGTACGCGCCGAACGCCGTCACCGGCAGCAGCACGGGGAGCCCGAACACGGCGGGGCAGCTCATCGAGTTCTCGTACAATCCGTGGATCAACACGCGGCTTGGCCTGCAGTACGTGCGCTACGACAAGTTCAACGGCTCGTCGACGAGCTACGACCTGCGTTTCGGCGGCCGCAACGCCGCCGACAACAACACGCTCTACACCTACGTCTGGTTCGCCTTCTGACGACAACCGAGGGATCTCACATGCTCGACGAAAAAGGCTGGGCCAGGGAGTGGGGGATGGTGCCGTTGCGGCTCGTCGTGGGAGCCGTCTTCTTCATGCACGGCTGGCAGAAGCTGTTCGACTTCGGGCTCTCCGGCGTGTCCGACATGCTGCAGAAGCTCGGGTTCTTCCTGCCGACGATGTTCGCGGCGATCCTCATCGTCGTCGAACTGGCTGGGGCGGTGTCGGTGCTGCTCGGCGCGTTCACCCGCTGGGCGGGGCTGCTGCTGGCGATCGAGATGTGCGTCGCGATCCCGGTGGCGCGCTGGAAGGGCGGGTTCTTCACGCCGTACGGCTACGAGTTCGAGTTGGTGCTGCTCGGAGCGAGCCTGACGCTCTTCCTCCTCGGCGCGGGCGGCGTGTCGTTCGACCGCTGGCGGGCCAAGGGCGGCGCGGCCGCGGGATGAGCCGCGCGGCATTCCGGTGACGCGTCCCGCGAAAGGCGGGGCGGGATTGCCGGGATGATCACTGACGGGATCGGACCAGAAGCGGGCGCCTCACCGGCGCCCGCTTTTCCGTACGCGCCGCTCACGCGCACCATCATCGGCGCGTTCTACGACGTGTACAACGAGCTCGGGTACGGGTTCCTCGAGGCCGTGTACCGGCGGGCGCTCGCGGTGCGGCTTCAGGAGCTGCGTCTGCGCGTCAGTCAGGAAGTACCGTTCGAATTCAGTTACCACGGGGTCGACATCGGACAATATCGGGCCGACCTCCTGGTCGACGGTGCGGTGATCGTCGAGGTCAAGTCGGTGGAGCGACTCGCGCCGGTGCACCACGCCCAACTGGTGAACTACCTGCGCGCGAGCGGTCGCCCGGTCGGTCTTCTGCTGAACTTCGGTCCGCGCGCCGAAGTACGGCGCCGGCGAATTTCTGAGGGGATCAGTACTGATCGTAGTTGATCAGATCTGATCCCCCCAAGACATCGTCGGCACGGAATCCCACCGCGCCCTCCCACTCCGGAACGAAGCGGGCACGACCGGCGTTAGATTCCCTTACGATGCCTACGCTTCCCACGACTCTCGGCGCCCTCAAGAAGTCGCCGTTCGGCGAGCCGCGCCGCGCGCACCGGTCCGTGAAGGACGAGATCCGGGCCAACCTGCTCACCCGGCTCGCCGACGGGGGTCCGCTCTTCCCCGGCGTCCGCGGCTACGACGAGACGGTCGTGCCCCAGATCGTCAACGCCCTGCTCTCGCGCCACCATTTCATCCTGCTCGGGCTGCGCGGACAGGCCAAGTCGCGCATCCTCCGCGCGCTGACGACGCTGCTCGACGACACGATGCCCATCGTCGCCGGGAGCGAGATCAACGACTCCCCGTTCCGGCCGGTGTCGAAGTTGGCGCGCGACCTCCTCACGCAGGCGGGCGACGACACGCCCATCGCCTGGGTCGGCCGCGACCAGCGCTACGTCGAGAAGCTCGCGACTCCCGACGTCACGATCGCCGACCTGATCGGCGACCTCGACCCCATCAAGGCGGCCCGCGGCGGGCACCTGCTCGCCGACGAGCTCACGATCCACTACGGCATGCTCCCCCGCGCCAACCGCGGCCTGTTCGCGCTCAACGAACTCCCCGACCTCGCCGGCAAGGTGCAGGTGGGCCTGTTCAACGTGATGCAGGAAGGGGACGTGCAGATCAAGGGCTACCCCGTGCGCCTGCCGCTCGACGTCGTGCTCTGCTTCACGGCGAACCCCGAGGACTACACGGCGCGCGGCAAGATCATCACGCCGCTCAAGGACCGCATCGGCAGCGAGATCGTGACCCACTATCCGGAGACGGTCGAGCTCGGCATGCAGATCACGGCGCAGGAGGCGTGGACGCAGCGCGCCGATCGTGCCGTGCGCGTCCCGACCCTCCTCGCGGAACTCGTCGAGCGCGTGGCGTTCGAGGCCCGCGCCGACAAGCGCGTCGACCGCCGCTCCGGTGTCTCGCAGCGCCTCCCGATCTCGGCCCTCGAGAACGTCGTCTCGAACGCGGAGCGGCGCGCCGTGCGCCTCCGCGACGGCGAGATCGTGCCGCGCCTCTCCGACACGTACGCGGCGCTCCCCGCCATCACCGGCAAGCTCGAGCTCGAGTACGAGGGCGAGCTCGTCGGTGGCGCGGCGATCGCGCGCGAACTCATCCGTCGCGCCGCCGACGCCACGTTGCGCGCCCACGCCCCGGCGATCGACACCGACGAGGTCGTGATGTGGTTCGACGCCGGCTCGGCGCTGCAGGTGGCCGAGGACGCCGGCGCGGCGGCGCTGCGCGCGGCGTTCGAGACGGTGCCGGGCCTCGTCACCGCGGTGATCGAGGAGGGGCTCGCGCCCGCGAGCGACGACGCGCTGGTCACGCTGGCCTGCGAGCTCGTGCTCGAGGCGCTCGTCGCCCGACGCAAGATCTCGCGCAACGACCTCGGACAGTACTCGCGCGCGCGCGAGGAAGGGCGACGGCGCCGCGGTCCCGACGAGACGCTCGGCTAGGAGTGGCGTAGCTCCGGGTAACGGCGGAACGCCCACACGGCGAAGGCGAGCATCACCGCCGCCGACCCGCCGACGGCCCATGGCGCACCCACCCGGCTCGCCACCCATCCCGCCGTGAAGGACCCGAGCGGGTTCATCCCCACGTAGAGCATCACGTAGATCGCCATCACCCGCCCGCGCAGCGCGTCGCTCACGCGCGACTGCAGCAGGCCATTGATGAGGGCGTTGTTCACCACCATCGCGAGCCCCGACACGAACATCATCGCCCCCGAGAACACCACCGAACCCGACTGGGCGAAGAGGATGATCGAGACGCCGAGGGTCAGCGACGACACGGTGAGCACGGGGCCTCGCGGCAGTCGGCTCCCCTGCGCGGCGACGCTCAGCGCGCCGAGCAGCGCGCCCGCGCCGAAGCACATCATGAGGGCGCCGTAGCCCGAGGCGTCGAGGTGCAGGTGGTCGCGCGCCATCACCGGGAGCATCGTGAGCACCGGGATGCCGAAGAACGAGAAGACGGCGACGACGCGGATGACGATCCACATGAGCCGGTCGCCGCGCACGTAGCGCAGCGCCTCGAGGATGCCGGCGAGCGGCGAGGGATGCACGACCGGTGCCCCGTCGCGCGGCGCGAGGCGGATCATCGCGAGCCCGGCGAGGACGGCGAGGTAGCTCAGCGCGTTGAAGCCGAAGCACCACGCCAGCCCGAACTGCGCGATCACCAGCGCGGCGATCGAGGGGCCGATGATGCGCGCCGCGTTGAACCCGCCGGAGTTGAGGGCGATCGCGTCCTGGAGGTCGTCTTTCACGACGAGGTCGACCATGAGCGATTGCCGCGCCGGGATCTCGAACGCGGCGAGCGTCCCCCCGAGGAGCGAGAGCGCGAGGAGCCAGTCGATGGTCAGGCGGTGCGTGACCGTGAACCACCAGAGCAGCGACGCCTCGATGAGCATCAGCGCCTGGGCGATCTTCACGACGCGGAGCTTCTCGTTGCGGTCGGCGACGACGCCGGCCGGGAGCGAGAGGATGAGGATCGGGATCGTCCCCGCCGCGCTCACGAGCCCCACCACGAACGGGTCGTTCGACAGTTCGAGCGCGAGCCACCCCGTCGCGACCTGCTGCATCCACGTGCCGACGAGCGAGATCGTCTGGCCGATGAAGAAGAGGCGGAAGTTGCGGTGGACCCCGAGGATCCGGAACGGGTTGATGGAGCGCGCGTCGGTCGTCATCTCCCGCAATCTCGCGGGGACGCGCCCGGGGTGGGAAGGGCATGAGGCGCGCGATGGGCCCCGCGCCACCTCTCGATATCGCCGCCCCCGGAACACGCCGGTGCCCCACGGGGTTTGCCCCGTAGGCCCTGCGACGTTTGATTGCGAGGCCCCCCGGAGCCGCCCATGCGTTCGCACACCTATACGAAGTTCTCCCCAGCCTCCGCCGATCAGGTGGACCTGCAGGACCTGCTCGATCGCCTGGCCGACTTCCTCCTCCAATCGGGCTTCGCCGGCGGCAAGCAGGAGCACCCGTTCTGGGGCGAGACCGGTGACGACGCCGACAAGTCGCTCGACGCGCTCCGGCAGGCGATACTCGACGCGCTCATCGAGGGGGGACAGTTCTCCGCCGAGATGCTCGACGCGCTGCGCGGCGACGGCGACGAACTCTCGGAGGCGAAGCTCGCCGAGCTCCTCGACGGCATCGTGCAGCGGCTCATCAACGACGGCTTCCTGAAGCTCGAGCAGCCGCCGGAGATGCCGGCCGGACACCAGGCCGTGACGGGCCCGGGGGGCCTCGCCCAGGCCGCGTCGAAGGACGTGCAGTTCAACCTCACCGACAAGGGGATCGACTTCCTGGGCTACAAGGCGCTCCGGAACATCCTCTCCGGCTTCGGCCGCTCGAGCTTCGGCCAGCACGACACGGCGTACCTCGCCACCGGCATCGAGTCGGACGGGTGGAGCAAGCCGTACGAGTTCGGCGACGTGCTCAACCTCGACGTCAACGAGACGCTCAAGAACGCGCTCCTCCGCACGGGCTCGCTCGAGGTGCCGATCGACCTCGACTATCAGGACCTGATGGTGCGCCAGGCGGAGTACCGCTCGAGCTGCGCGACGGTGCTGATGCTCGACTGCTCGCACTCGATGATCCTCTACGGCGAGGACCGGTTCACGCCCGCGAAGAAGGTGGCGCTGGCCCTCACCCACCTCATCCGCACGCAATTCCCGTCCGATACTCTGAAGGTCGTGCTCTTCCACGACTCGGCCGAGGAGATCCCGCTCGCCGCGCTCGCGGGCGCGCAGGTGGGGCCGTATCACACGAACACCGCCGAGGGGCTCAAGCTCGCGAAGCGGCTGCTCCTCGCGCAGAAGAAGGACATGCGGCAGATCGTCATGATCACCGACGGCAAGCCGAGCGCGCTGACGATGAGCGACGGGCGGATCTACAAGAACTCGATGGGGCTCGACGCGCACGTCCTGGACGCCACACTCCGGGAGGTTACGGACTGCCGCCGGTCGGGGATCGTGGTGAATACATTCATGTTGGCCCGCGAACGGGCCCTGATCGAATTCGTCAAGATGGTGTCGAGCATCACCCGGGGCCGGGCGTATTTCACCAATACGATGACCCTTGGGCAGTTCATACTCATGGATTTCCTGAAACGGAAGACGAAGACCGTCTCGTAAGGACCTGATCCTCGTGCACCTCCTCCTCGCGCTCCTCCTCGCCGGACCCTCCAGCGCCACGCCCCGCGTGGCGCTGGCCGCGTTCGACGCGGCGCGCGTGGACACCGTCGCCGACACGACGTGGTACATCACCAACCGCGCGCGGCGCGCCGGGCGGATGACGCGCACGACGACCGACTCGCTCGAGTTCGGGTACGTCGTCACGCGCTTCCTAGAAGGCCGCGGGGAGACCGACTCGGAGCGGCTGCTGGGCCGCTCACGGGCGCAGCGTGGCGACTCGGTGCGGCTCACGCGCGAGGAGTTCGTGCAGCGCGTCGCCGCCGCCGACGCGCGGGCCGCGGCGCGAGGCGACGGCGCCGTGCTCTACGTGCACGGCTATGCGACGTCGTTCGCGCGCGGCGTGGCGCAGAGCGCCGAGACGGCCCACCGAGCCGGCTATGCGGGTCCGTTCATCCTCTTCGCCTGGCCGGCCCACACCGCCCTCGCCACCTGGCCGACGCCGAAGATGCTCATCTCGCACGCCTACCGGGACGACTCGGTGGCGGCGGCCCGCAGCGCGGCGGCGTTCCGCGCGGCCGTGATGGTGGTGCGCGAGGCCGTGCGCCCGGGGGCGCTCACAGTGGTCGGGCACAGCATGGGGGCGCAGCTCGTGGCCGAGGCGCTCAGCGCGCCGGGACCGGAGCACGACGCGCTCGCGGCGCAGCCGCTTCGCGCCATCGCGTTCTTCGCGGCCGACATCGGCGCCATCTGGTTCCGCGACTCGGTCGCGCCCGCGATCGCGCCGCTCGCCGCGCGCCGCGTCGTCTACGCCTCCAGCGCCGACAAGATGCTCGCCCTCAGCCGGCTCGTGAACCACGCCCCGCGGCTCGGCCAGGTCGGCACGGCGCGCTTCCTCAGGGACGCCGGGGTCGAGGTGGTGGACGTCTCCCGCGCGACGCGCGCCCGCGGGTCGTGGACGACGAAGCTGATCGACGTGCACCACGCGATGCGCACGTCGGGCGCGGCGCTGCTCGACCTCTTCGACGACGTGGTGCGCGGCCAGCCCGCGACCTGCCGCAGCTCGACCGGCCTCGCCGATCGTGACGCCGCCGGCGTGTGGCACCTCGGGAAGACGGCGACGCCGCACAGCCCGGCCTGCGTGCCCACGATCGAGTAGGCGCCCGGCTCACTCCGCCGCCATCGTCGGCGGCAGCAGCTTGTACATCACCGGCGTCACGAGTCGCGAGAGCAGCGTCGAGCTGATCAGCCCGCCGATGATCACCATCGCCATCGGCGAGTAGAGCCCCGATCCCTGCATCGCCAGCGGCAGCAGGCCGCCGATCGCGGTGCATGTCGTGAGCACCACAGGCAGGAAGCGGATCTTCCCCGCCTTCTCGATGGCGTCGTCGAGCGCGAGGCCCTGGTGGCGCAGCTGGTTGGTGAAGTCGACCAGCAGGATCGAGTTCTTGATCTCGATGCCGACGAGCGCCACGAAGCCGATCATCGCCGTGAAGGAGAGCGTGTACCCGCCCACCAGCAGCGCGGCGAGCCCGCCGACGACGCCGAGCGGGATCACGCTCGCCACGACGAGCATGCCGCGGAACGTCTTGAACTCGAGCACGAGGATGGCGAGGATGCCGAAGATCGCGACGAGGATCGCCGTGCCGAGTCCGCCGAAGCTGCGCTTGCGGCTCTCCACCTCGCCGGCCGCCACCCAGCGGTAGCCGGCCGGGAGCTTCCACGCGGCGAGCTTCGCGAGGATCTCCGTCGTCACGCGGTCGGTGTTGTACCCGGTGCGCACCTGCGACGTCACGGTCACCGAACGGTCGCCGTCGTAGTGCTGGATGACGGGGGGCGAACTCTCGAACGTGAGCCGGGCGATCTGGCCGAGCGGCACGAGGTTGCCGCTCACCGAGGTCACGTAGGTCTTGTCGAGCGCGTCGGCGGTCTGCCGGTCGCCGCGCGGCAGCCGCACCGTCACGTCGTACTCCTGCCCGTCGCTGTCGCGCAGCCGGCCGGCGGCGAGGCCGGCGATGCCGAGCCGCACGGTGCGGTCGATCTCGACGGTCGGCACGCCGAGGAGCCCCGCCTTGGCGCGGTCGACCGCGAGGCGGAGGTCGGTGCGGTCGACGCTCAGCGGGTTGGTGACGGTGCGCGTGCCCGGCGTGCGCTCGATGATCTGCTCGAGCTGCCCGGCGAGCAGGCGGAGCGTGTCGAGGTCGTGGCCGTGCACGCGCAGCGCGATCGGCGCGTCGATCGGCGGCCCGTTCTCGAACTCCTTCACCTCGATGCGCGCGCCGGGGTACCGGTCGAACGTCGCGCGCAGCGAATCGAGCATCGCCGGCGTGCGGCGCGGGTCGTACCGGTCGAGCAACACGAACAGCTCGCCGTACGCGGTGTTCTCGTTGGCGGAGAAGACGTTGTAGTACACGATGGGATTGCCGCGCCCGACGTTGGCGTAGACGTGCCGCACGCCGGGGCGCGCGAGCAGCGTCCGCTCGGCGAACCGCACCGCCGAGTCGGTCGCGGCGAGCGACGCCCCGCCCGGCCCCTGCACCTTCACGAGGAGCTGCGGCGTGCCCGCCACCGGGAAGAGGGAGAAGCCGATCACGGGCACCATCGCGAGCGATCCCACGGAGAGCAGCACGGCGAGGGCGAGCGTGCCGCGCGGCCGCGCGAGCGCGAAGTGCAGCAGCCGCGAGTACGAGAGTTCGATCGCCCGGTTGAGCCAGCGGAGCGCGACGTTGCCGTGCGGGTCGTCCTGCTCGCGGAGGATGAAGCTCGCGAGGAAGGGCACGACGGTGACCGACACGAGCAGCGAGGCGAGGATCGTGAAGACCACCGCGGCGGGCAACCCGCGGATGAACTCGCCCGACCCCTCGGGGAGCATGAGGATCGGCACGAAGGCGAAGATCAGCGTCGCCGTCGTGCCGAGCACGGCGACGAAGATCTGCTGCGTCGCGGCGATGGCCGCCTCGGCGCGCTTGTACCCCTCGCGCAGGAAGCGCGAGATGTTCTCGACGACGACGATCGAGTCGTCGACGAGGAGCCCCAGCGCGACGACGAACCCGCTGATCGAGATCTGGTTGATGCTGAAGCCCGTGAGCTTGAGCGCCGTCACGCCGATGGCCAGCGAGAGCGGGATCGAGACCATCACGATCCCCGAGGCGCGGAGCCCGAGCGGGAGGAGGGTGACGAGCACCAGCCCGATGGCGATGAGGAAGTCCTCGCCGAGCCGCGTGAGGCGGGCCCGCACGTTCGCCGACTGGTCGAAGCCGCGCCCGAGCGTCATCCCGCGCGGCAGGCGGCGTTCGAAGTCGGCGAGCTTCGCGTAGACGGCGTCGCGCACGGCGAGGATGTTCTGCTTGTCCTTCATCGTCGCCGTGACCCACACGGCGCGCTTCCCGTCGAAGCGCGCGAGCACGGCCTGCTCCTCGTAGTTCCACGCGACGTCGGCGATGTCGGCGAGCCGCACGACGGCCGCGCCGTTGCCGCCGACGATCGTCTGGCGCACCTCGTCGATGGTGCGGTAGCTGCCGCTCGTCTTCACGTTTAACTTGCGGCCGCCGGCGTCGACGCTCCCCCCGGGGATGTTCGCGCTCTCGCTGCCGATCGCCTGCAGCACCTGGCCGAGGCTCAGCCGGAGCGCGGCGAGCCGACCGAGGTCGATGGCGACGCGCACCTCGCGCCGCGGATAGCCCCACACCTGCGAGCGCTTCACGCCGTCGACCTTCTCGAGTTCGTCGCGCAGCGCCCGCGCCTGCACGTCGAGGTCCGCGTACGACGCGCCGTCCGACATCAGCGCGACCTGCACGATGTTCACGTCGGAGGGGTCGAACCGCTGGATCTCGAGGCGCGCCAGGTCGGCGGGCAAGGTCGTGCGGAGCGCGTTCACCTCGCGCACCACCTCGTCGTACTTCTTGTCGGCATCCACCGAGAAGTCGAACTCGATGTTCACCACCCCGACGCCGTCGTTGATGAACGTCTTCACCCGTCGCACGTCGTCGAGCGCGCGCAGCCGCTTCTCGATGGGGTCGACGACCAGTTGCTCCATGTCGGTGGGGCCGGCGCCGGGATACACGGCGACCACCGTGTAGTTCGGGAACGGGAACGACGGGTCCTCGGTGCGCGGGATCGTCAGCACCGCGTCGACCCCCATCGCCATGAGGGCGATGAAGGCGACGATCGTGAATTGCCGGTTCCTGACCGAGAACTCGGCGACTCTCACGGCGTGCCCAGCCCCGTCACCGTGACCTTCTGTCCGTCGCGCAGCCACGCCCCGCCGGCGACGATGACGGTCGCACCCGTGTCGAGCCCGCCGAGCACGGCGACACGGCTTCCTTCGAGCGCGCCGATGTGCACGCGGCGGCGGCGTGCCGTCGCCGGACCGGCGGCATACTCGAAGAGGGTCGCCGAGTCGCCGTGCGCCTCGAGCACCGCTTCGACGGGCACGGTCGGCACCAGCCCGGCGCGCGGCGGCGCCAGCGTGACGCGCCCGACGAGTCCCGAGGCGAGACGACGGGCCTTGTCGCCGAGCGCGATCTCCACTTCATAGGTACCCGTGCCCGATGTCGCCGAGGCCGCGACCTGCGATACCCGGCCGGTGAAGCGCTCGCCCGGGTACGCGTCGAACTCGACGACGGCCGTGTCGCCGACCAGCACGCGCACGGCGTCGCGGTCGGGGAGCCCGGCCCGCAGCACGACGCCGCGCCGGTCGGAGCGGAAGAGCACCACCGGCGCGCCCGGCGAGACGAGTTGCCCCGCCTCGACGAGGCGCCGCAGCACCACGCCGTCGGAGGGCGCGCGTACCACCGCGTACTGCCTGTTGTACTCGGCCACCCGGAGGTTCTGCTGCGCGACGTCGAACGCGGTCGTCGCGTCCTGCATCTGCTCGAGGGTGGCGACGCTGTCGCGGTAGAGCGACTTCACGCGCGCGAGATCGCGCTCGGCCTTCGCTTTCCCGAGCCGCGCCTTCTCCACCTCGGCGCCGATCTCGGTCTGCGAGAGCTCGGCGAGCAGCGCGCCCGCGCGCACGCCCTGCCCCGCCTCGGCGCGCACGCGCTGCACGACCCCGCCGACCTTGAACGCGAGCGGCAGTTCCTCCTTGGCGCCCAGCGTGCCTGTGGCGACGATGACCGGCGCGGCCGGCGCCATCGTGACGCGGGCGACCGACACCGGCTGGGGCGGCGTGGCGGGCTGCGCCGCGTCGGACTGCGCGCACGCCGCGGCGACGCACGCTGCGAGCGCGAACGCGAGGGGATACTTCGACGTCACGGGAGCGTCCTCGGATAGAGCGCCGCTGCGCGGTCGAGCTCCACGCGGCGGGTGAAGTAGTCGTAGGCGGTGATGAGGCGGTTCAACTCGGCGGCGGTGAGCGCGGCGCGCACGTCGAGCAGGTCGACCTGCGGCACCATCCCCTCCTCGTAGCGCCGGCGCACGAGCTCCCACGAGCGGCGCGCGGCCACGACGCGGTCGTCAGCCGTGGCGATCGCCGCGCGGGCGACGACGGCCGCCTGATGCGCGGCGCGCACCTGCAGCTCGATCTGCCGGTCGACCACCGACGCCTGCGACGCCAGCCGCTCCGCCTCGTAGCCGGCCTGGTGCGCCCGCGCCGCGTCCTGCGCGCCGTTGAAGAGGTTCCAGCTCAGCACCACCGAGGTCGTGGTGAAATCGGCGTCGCGCGCGAAGCGATACTCGTTCCCCTGGAAGCCGTAGTCGAGCGCCACGGAGATGGCGGGGAGGAAGCTCGAGAGCGCGAGGCGGCGCTGCGCGCGAGCGGCACCGGTCGCCGAGGCGAGCTGCTGCCGCTCCTCGCGCGCCGCGCGCGCGTGGGCGAGCGCGTCCTCGAGCGCGGGGAGCGAGTCGATGCCGAGCGCGGCATCGTCGAACTCGGGAAGCGGCGCGTCGAGCGGGCGCTCGGCGAGCAGGTTCACGTATTCCGTGGCGTCGACCAGTTGCCGCTGCGCATCGCTCTGGCGCTGCGCGAGCTCGCTGCGCGCGGCGCGGGCCCGGAAGAGCGCGTCGGGGGTAGCCTTGCCGTTCTGCACCAGGCGGTCGGCAAGACGCACCGCCTCGTCGGCGAGCGGCATCGACGCGGCGTAGATGGCGACCGCCTGCTTCGCCTTGCGCGACGTGAGGTAGGCCACACGCAGGTCGTGCGCGAGCTGCCGCGTCGCCGCGCCGCGCTCGGCGTTCTGGGCGTCGCGGAGGTTCGTCGAGATCTGATAGGCGGCGACGACCGCCGGCTGGAACAGCGGCTGCGCGAGGCGCACCGTGGTCTCCTGCCGCAGCGGGAGCCGGAGGTCGAGGTTCGTCGGGAAGTTGTTGGCGTGCATCAACTGATTGAGCGCGCCGAACGCCGGGTTGATGAGCGAGCCGATGTCGACGACGTGGCCGCTGACGTCGCTGTAGCGGGCGTTGACGGTGGCCGACGGGAGGAACCGGCCGCGCGCCTCGCTCACCTGGGCGTCGGCGCGCGCCACGGCGAGTTGCTCCTGCCGCTGCGTGCGGCTGGCGCGGAGCGCGTCGGCGACGAACCCGTCGAGCGTACCCTGCGCCGCGACGGCACGCGCGCCGGCCAGGGCGGCGAGGAAGAGGAGCGGCGCCCGGCGGACGGCGGGTGCCGCCGTTGACGGACGTGGGCGCGGCGTGGCTACGTTTCGTGGGAACATCGGCGGGTCGGCGCTGGCGTTTCTAGAATGTTTGCTCTATTTTGAGGTTGAAAGTAGAGCAAACGTTCTATTTGTCAATACTAGACCACACCCTCTACTTCGAAACGGTTCCGCATGGCTGAATCCCGTCCTCCGCGCAGGAAAGGCGCGGCTCGCGCCGCCGCGCCCGAGCGGGGCACGACCGCGCCCAAGGGCACGAGCGCGCGGGCGCCGCGCGCGCCACAGCAATCGCGCGGCCAGCGGCGCGTCCAGGAGATCCTGGACGCCGCCGAGGCGGTCATCGCCGAGGTCGGGATCGACGCGGCGACCACCAACGCGATCGCCGAGCGCGCGGGCTCGTCGGTGGGCTCGCTCTATCATTTCTTCCCGAGCAAGGACGCCATCGTGCAGGCGCTGGCGCGCCGCTTCCAGGCGCTCGCCGCGGAGATGAACGCCCGCGCGATGCCCGCCGAGTCGATCACGCTCCCCCCCGAAGTGCTGTTCGAACGCATCGTGATGAACCAGGTGGCGCTGATCGAGCAGCATCCGGCGTTCCAGAGCGTGCACGACGCCGTGTGCCTCGACCCGCGCGGACTCGCCGACCTCGAGGCGATGCGCGATGCGATCGTCGGCCAGGTCGTCGGCTTCCTGCACGGGCGCTACCCGGCGATGCCGAAGCGCGACCGTGAGCCGGTGGCCCGCCTCGCCGTGTCGGTGGTGCAGCACGTGCTCGACGACGCGCGCCTCGCGCCGGCCGAGCAGCAGGGAGCCATACTCCGCGAACTGCAACGGATGCTCGTCCGCTATTTCACCGGCTTCGACGAGCGATACGGCGTCGCCGCGGCGAAGGGAGCCCGTTAGTCGGCATTCGCCTGACGCCCCGCTCCTGCATCCGCTGATGTGGGACCGGGCGTGCCGGTTAGCTTTCGAGCGATGATCAGTTTCCTCTCCGCCGGCCTGCTCGGGTTCCTGCTCGGGCTCAAGCACGCCACCGACGCCGACCACGTCGTCGCCGTGACGGCCATCGTGGCGCGCGAACGCACGTTCCGCCGCGCCGCGTGGATCGGCGGACTCTGGGGGATCGGGCACTCGCTCACCGTGTTCCTCGTCGGTGGCGCGATCATCGCCTTCCGCATCGTGATGCCGCCGCGGCTCGGACTCGGCCTCGAGTTCCTCGTCGCCGTGATGCTCATCCTGCTCGGCTTCGCGAATCTCCGCCGCGGCAACGACGGGCAACCGCGCGAGCAGGTCCCGCATTTCCATCCGGCGCGCCCGGTGATGGTGGGGATCGTGCACGGACTCGCCGGGTCGGCTTCGGTGGCGCTCCTCGTGCTCGCCGCCATCCCGAACTCGACGTGGGCGTTCGCCTACCTGTTCGTCTTCGGCGTGGGCACGATCGCCGGGATGATGCTCGTGACGGGGATGCTCGCGGCACCGGCCGTGTTCGCCGGCCACCGCATGCTCGGATGGCAGCGCGGCATCCGGCTCGCCGCGGGGACGCTCAGCGTGGTGTTCGGGCTCATCCTCGCACGGGAGATCATCGTGGGTGGCGGGCTGTTCGCGGCCACGCCGACCTGGTCGCCGAAGTAGCGGCAGCGTAGAGCGCGCCGACGCGCGTTAGTTTTCGCGCGATGCCGCGCCGCACCCGCCGACCGCTGCCCACCCCCGCCGCCGCGCGCGCCTTCAGCACGCGCCTGCGCGCGTGGTTCCGCCGCAATCATCGCAAGCTCCCGTGGCGCGAGACGCGCGACCCGTATCGCGTGCTCGTGTCGGAGCTGATGCTCCAGCAGACGCAGGTGTCGCGCGTCGTCGGGTTCTACGAGCGGTTCCTCACGCGGTTCCCGTCGCTGCAGCAGCTCGCCGACGCGCCGCCGCGGCAGGTGCGCGAGGCGTGGGAAGGACTCGGGTACTACGCCCGCGCCCGCAACCTGCACAAGCTCGCGCGCCATGTGACGCGCGACGGCGCGGCGGGCACCCTTCCCTCGCACCCCGACGAGCTCGTCGCCCTGCCGGGGGTAGGACGCTACACGGCGGGCGCGGTCGCGAGTTTCGCGTACGAACGGCGGGCGGCGCTCGTCGACACGAACGTGGCCCGCGTGCTGGCGCGCGTCTTCGCGCCGCGGCTGAGCCCGAAGCGCGCGCGCGACCTCACGACGCTGTGGGAGATCGCCGAGTCGGTGCTCCCGCGCACCGGCAAGGCCGCGTGGACGCACAACCAGGCGGTGATGGAACTCGGCGCGCTGGTATGCACGGCGCGGGTGAAGCACTGCGGCCGGTGTCCGGTGCGGGCGGTGTGCGCGAG
>JACQBG010000007.1 GCA_016194585.1 Gemmatimonadota bacterium | reverse complement strand
CGCCCGGCCCGGCCCCGGCCCGCCCGGCCCGCCCGGCCCGCCCGGCCCGCCCGGCCCGTCTTCACGCGGTCACGACTTCTCCTGCGCCGCTGGTTGCAACTCCGCCGCGAGCGTCGCGTAGGCGCCGACCGGATCGGCGGCGGCGGTCACGGCGCGTCCGAAGATCACGTATGCCGCGCCGGCCCGGGCCGCCTCCGCGGCGGTCACGACGCGCGACTGGTCGTGCGCGGCCCCGCCGGCCGGCCGGAGGCCGGGAACGAGCGGCTGCAGTGCGTCACCGAATCGCGCGCGCACCGCCGCGCACTCGGTGCCGGCGCACACGATGCCATGCGTCTGCGCGTCGCACGCTTCCTGCGCGAGCCGCAACACTTCGCCCGCGATCTCGGTCGGGTGGCCCATCGACCGTGCCAATGTCGCGGCGTCCATCGACGTCAGGACGGTCACGGCCATGATGTTCGTGCGGCCGGCGGCCCCCTCGACCGCGGCGCGCAACATCGCCGCGCCACCGAGCGCGTGCACGGTGAGCAGCGACACGCCGAGCGCGCCCGCGCTCGCGGCGGCGCCGCGCACGGTGTTCGGGATGTCGTGCAGCTTGAGATCGAGGAAGACGCGCTTCCCCTCGCCGTGGAGCCATTCGACGGCGCGTGGCCCCTCGGCGGAGAAGAGCTGCAACCCCACTTTGTAGAAGGTCGTGGCGGGTCCGAGTTGCCGCACGAGCCGCTGCGCGTCGGCGAGCGAGCCGACGTCGAGGGCGACGATGGGGAGTGGAGCGGTGCGCGGCGCGGTCACGCCGGCCATTCGAGCGTGCCGACGAGGTCGGCGAGGGCGGTCACGTTGTGCCGGTCGCACCAGCGGCCGAGGTCGCGCACGATTCGCTCCGGTACTCTGGGGTTCGCGAGCGCGGCGGTGCCGACGGCGACGAGCGACGCGCCCGCCACAATATACTGCAGCGCGTCCTCGGCCGACGAGACGCCGCCCACGCCGATGACCGGCACGCTGACGGCGCGCCGCACCTTCCACGTGGCGAGCACGCCGACCGGTCGGAGCCCGGGGCCGCTCACGCCGCCCGAGCCGAAACCGAGTGCCGGCTTGCGCGTGGCGAGGTCGATGACGAGGCCGGGGATGGTGTTGATCACCGTGATGCCGTCGGCGCCCGCGTCGACGGCCGCACGCGCCGCGCCGCCGATGTCGGCGAGCGTGGGCGAGAGCTTCACGAAGAGCGGGCGCGCGGTCGCGGCGCGCGCGCGGGAGACGACCGTCGTGAGGGCGGCGGTGTCGGCGCCGAACTCGAGCCCGCCGGCGCGCGTGTTGGGGCAGCTGACGTTCAGTTCGTAGGCGGCGAAGCCGGCGGAGTCGTCGAGTCGGGCGACGACGTCGCCGAAATCCTCCACCACGCGGCCGACGACGTTCACGAGCACGCGTGCGTTCGCGACGTGCCGCGCGAGCCACGGGAGGTGCTCTGCCTTCACCTCGTCGACGCCGGGGTTCGCGAGGCCGACGGCGTTGATCATGCCGCCGTCGAAATCGGCGACGCGGGGCGCCGGCGCGCCCTGGCGCGGCTCGAGGCTCACGGCCTTGGTGACGAGTCCGCCGAGCGACTCGAGGCACACCACGTCGTCGAGCTCGCGCCCGTAGGCGGCCGTTCCGGCCGCGAGGAGCACGGGGTTCTGGAACGACAGGCCGGCGACCCGCATGGCGAGCGGCGTCGCGGCGGGGCTCACTGCCGGCCGCCCGTGGCGGACGCGCCGGTGCGCCGCTCGTAGTGCGAGAGGTACTCGACCGCCGCGTCGGCGACCGCGTCGGCGATCTCGCGCTGCCCCGCGGGGCTCGAGATGAAGGCGGCCTCGGCGGGATTGGTGCCGAACCCGATCTCGACGAGCACCGACGGCATGAACGACGTGACGAGCACGCGGAACCCCGCCTGCTTCACGCCGCGGCTGGGCCCCGGATGCATGCGGCCGAGCCGTTGCTGGATGACGGCGGCGAGGTCGCTCGATTCACGGAGGTGCTCGTTCTGCAGCATGTCGGTGAGCAGGAAGTCGAGCGGATCGCCCTTGCCGACGTCGGTGTCGCCGTCGAAGCGTACCGATTCGTTCTCCATCTTGGCCACGCGGCGTTCGTCCTCGGTCTTGGCTTCCGAGAGAAAATACGTCTCGAACCCGCGGGCGGCGCCGGGCGACTTCCAGTGCGGGTTCGCCGCGTTGACGTGGATGGAGATGAACAGGTCGCCCTTGCGCTGGTTCGCGATGCGGCCGCGGTCGGAGAGGGCGATGAGCGTGTCGGTGGTGCGGGTCATCACGACGTCGAGCCCGCGCGAGCGGAGCGCCGCGGCGAGCTGCTTCGAGACGGCGAGCGTGATGTCCTTCTCGTAGAGCGTGATGCGGCCACCGATGGGCCCGTGCATCCCGTTGTCGGGGCCGCCATGCCCGGCGTCGACGACGACGCGATGGTTGGAGGCGCGGAGCGCGCTCGTCGCGGGAACGGCGGCCGCGCGCGACGGTGCGCTCGCGCGCGGCGCGACCGCCGCCGCCACAGGCACCCGCTCGCGCGGCTCGGTGAGTTCGCGCCGCTCGGCGTCCCAGGTGATGTCGCCACCCAAGCGCGACACGAGCACGCCGAGTGACGCGATGGGGACGAGCAGGGCGCCGGCGCGGAGCGTCGGCGGCGCGGCGAGCGAGAAGCTCATCGTGCGGGTCGCGGCCCAGGGTGCGCCGTCGACGAGGGTGACCGTGACGTCGCCGCGGGTGAGCACGAAACGGCCCGGCCCGGCCGCGTCGACGCGCACGCCGACGAGCGGGAAGAGGGCCGTCGCGCTCACCGCGGGGCCGGCGGCCGACGCCACGATGGCGATCGACGTGTCGCGCGTGCCGACGCGCACCGACACGCTATCGTCGCGCGGCGCGGCGATCGCGAGCGCGAGCAGGAGGGCGCCCACCATCAGCGGCGCACCTTCAGCGCGCGCGCGATCTCTCGCTTGTCGTCCTTCTCCTTGAGGTCGGCGCGCTTGTCGTGGAGCTTCTTGCCGCGCGCGAGCGCGAGGCGCACCTTGGCGCGGCCGCGCTTGAAATAGAGCTCGAGCGCGACCAGCGTGAGCCCCTGCCGTTCGACGGCGCCGATGAGGCGCTTGATCTCGCGCCCGTGCAGGAGGAGCTTGCGCGTGCGGGTGGCCTCGTGGTTGAACCGGTTCCCCTGGTCGTACGGGGAGATGTTCGCGTTGAGCAGCCACACCTCGCCGTCCTTCACGATGCCGTAGGCGTCGACGATGTTCGCCTTCCCCGCGCGCAGCGACTTGACCTCGGTGCCGGTGAGCATCACGCCGGCCTCGAAGGTGTCGAGGATCTCGTAGTCGAAACGCGCGCGCTTGTTGCGCGCGATCGACTCGATCGCCTCGGCGGCATCCTTCGCGGGGGGGGCGGACTTTGGGGGCACGGCGGCAGCGGGAACGGGTGACTCGAAAGTTAGCGGAGCGGGGACTCCACCTCACGAGAACAGACGATCCGGTGCACCCTTGGGTATCGCCGCACAACGCGTTATCTTGCTCGTCCACGCCGAAGTGGTGGAACTGGTAGACGCGCTGGCTTCAGGAGCCAGTGGGTGCAAGCCCGTGGGGGTTCGAGTCCCCCCTTCGGCACTGGAAGAAGTCCATGGTCATTCACGACGCGCCGCCCGGCCCTGCCCGGCGGCGCGTCGTGCGTTGCACGAGGGACTCAGGTCGACGCGTCCCGCGCCGATACTCCCCGGGTGCACCCGAACGCGAGGAAGGACCCGCCGGGGCGGCCGACCGGCCCCGGGGCAGCGATGGACGCCGACCGCGCCGAGTTCCTGCGGCGCACGCCCGTGCGCCCGCCGGTGTTCGAGGATTCCTCCGCCCCCACCTGGGGGAAGACGGTGATCGCGAGCGCGCCGCCGTGGGTGCAGGATCCGCGCGCGAGGCGCACGCCGATGAGTGGCACGCCGGCCGTGCCGCGCCGGACACCGCTCCCGACGGTCGCCGTGCCCGCCGCGCATCGCGCGGAGAGCGCGGACGCGCTGGCCGACGATCTCCGGCGACGACCGGTGCGCGGTCGCCGGCGTTGGCCCCGCTGGCTCGGCGCGCTCACCCCGACGGTGCGCCGCGATCTCGAGGTCGTGCTCTGGGGGGTGGGCGTGCGCGTCGCCGGCGCCGTCGTGGCCCCGCGCCTCGCCCGGTCGGTGCCGGCGACGGTGCGCGCGAACCTCGCCGTGCAACGCATCAGCGCCGGGTTCAACACGCTCTACGACGACGAGGAGAAGGTCCTCCAGAGCACCGGCGTGTACGAGGATCCCGCGACGCTGGCGAGCAAGCTCGCCGTCGAAGCGCTGCGCGACCCCTCGCTGCAGGTGGAGACGTCGGTGGCCGACGACAACCACTGGTTCCTGCAGCTGCGCGCGCCGGCGGCGCACACCGTGTGCTCGGCGCTCGTGATGACCTACGTGAACTGGCGCGGCGGCGGCTACCGCATGGAGTGCCGGGATCTCGACGCACACGATCCTGCCCGCGGTGCCGGTGGCAGCGCGGTGCGTGCGCCCGCCGCCTCGCCGGCGCAAACTACCCCTTGATCGCGCCCAGTTCCGACGGGGGAAGGTGTTCGGGCAGCTGCGCCGCGCCGTACACGTCGCGCAGCGACTGGTTCGCCTCGGCGACGTAGCCCGAGAGCAGTTCCACGGCGCGCGCGAGCGGGGTGCCCGCGCTGCGGGCACCGTCGGAGGCGAAAGCGAGCAGCACGCGCCCCAGGCGTTCGCCCGCCCCGACGGAGCCACCGTGCGCGTTCAACGCCTCGCGGTACGCTCCGAGCCGGTCGTTGAACTGCTTCTCGGCGAGGACCCGCAAGTCGGGGGCGACGCCCGGATCGTCCCGCAGTGCCACGGCGAGTGCCGCGACGACGTCGGAGCTGGTGCGATCGTCGAGGGCGTCGCGCTGCGCGGTGAGCACGCCGAGCGCGAGGCGCGCGTAGCGCAGCTCCCAGCGCGCGTGGTCGACATCGCCCTGCGCGGCGGCATCGGCGAGCCACCGCACGTCGGCGTCGTCGGGCTCGCGGCGCAGCGCGGCGAGGAACGCGCCGGCGCGGCGCTTGCGCTCGCGATCGACGCGCCATTCGGCGGTGAGCGGGATCAACACGCGGGGCGCGCGACGGTCAGGCGTTGACGACCGGCAGGCCCACGCGCTGCCGCACGTCGACCTCCGGCATCAGGAGGTCGCTGAGGCGCACGCCCTCGAGCACCTGGTCGATGCGGCGCTGCAGCATCTGCCACACCGGGCGCACGCTGCAGTCGCCGCTCGCCGAGCAGCGCACTTCGTCGATCGGGTGGTGGTCGCAGTGCACGTCGAACGTATGGAGTTCGGCCGCACTGAGGATCTCGCGCAGCGTGATCTCCGACGACGGGCGGGCGAGCGTGTAGCCGCCCTTCGCGCCACGCGTACTGGCGACGATCGACGCGCGGCGCAGTCGCAGCAGGATCTGCTCCACGTAGTCGGCGGGGAGCTTCTCGCGCGCGGCGATCTCGCGCCCGGTGACCGGCCCTTCGTCGGTCCGGCGCGCGAGGTGCAGCGCGCAGATGACACCGTACTCGGCCCACGTCGTGATGCGCATCCTTCAGAATATGGGCTCCACGGCGGTCCTACAAGGCGGCTGCGGTTACCTGCCGTCCGGGCGCCCGGGCACGCCGATGTCGGTCAACCGCCGCAGGTCGAGCGCGGCCTCGAGCTCGGCCGGCGGCAGCACCTCCTCGCGCGCGGCGAGGTGGCGGATCAGTTCGCCGCTGCGCACCGACTCCTTGGCCAGCTCGGCCGCACGCTGGTAGCCGATCTGCGGCGCGAGCGCCGTGGCGAGGGCGGCGGAGCGCTCCACCCAGTGCGCGCACATCGCCTCGTCGGCCACGATGCCGCGCACGCACCGGTCGTCGAGCGCGCGCATGGCGTTGGCGAGGATGGTCATCGAGAAGAGCACGTTGTGGGCGATCACCGGCATCATGACGTTGAGCTCGAGCTGCCCGTGCTCGCTCGCGACGGCGACGGCGGCGTCGTTCCCCATCACCTGGAAGCACACCTGGTTCACCATCTCGGGCACCGAGGGGTTCACCTTCCCCGGCATGATGCTCGATCCGGGCTGCACCGCCGGCAGGACGATCTCGGCGAAGCCTGTGCGCGGCCCGCTCGCCAGCAGGCGGAGGTCGGAGGCGACCTTCGACAGGTCGATCGCGAAGGCGCGCAGCGCGCCGCTGAACGCGGCCACGTCGCCCATCGACTGCATGAGCTGCACGCGATCGTTGCCGGCGCGCAGGACGAGCTTCGTGTCGGCGCGCAGCTGCCCGACCATCAGGTCGGGATACGACGGTTCGGCGTTGACGCCGGTGCCGACCGCCGTGCCGCCGATGCCGAGGTCGCGGAGGAACTCGGCGGCGTCGAGCACCCGCCGGAGGGCGCGCGCGACGGTGTGCCCCCACGCCGCGAACTCCTGCCCGAGACGGATGGGCATCGCGTCCTGCAGATGGGTGCGTCCCGCCTTGATGATATGGTCGAAGGCGCCCCCCTTGTCGGCGAACGAGGAGGCGAGCCCGTGCGCGGCGAGCGCGAACCCACCGAGTTCGGTGAGCGCCGCGACGCGGATGGCCGTGGGGATCACGTCGTTCGTGGACTGCGCCATGTTGACGTGATCGTTCGGATGCACGGGCGCATAGGCGCCGCGTTCCGCGCCGAGCAGTTCGTTGGCGCGGTTCGCGAGCACCTCGTTGACGTTCATGTTGTGCGAGGTGCCGGCGCCCGCCTGATAGACGTCGACGACGAACTGCGCTCGGTGCGCGCCGCCGAGCACTTCATCGGCCGCGCGCACGATGGCGTCGGCGAGGCGTGGCTCGAGCCGGCCGGTGGCCTTGTGCGTCAACGCCGCCGCGCGCTTGATGCGCACGACGGCGTCGACGAAGGCCGGCAGCGGGCGGAGCCCGCTGATCGCGAAGTTCTCGACCGCCCGGGCCGTCTGCACGCCGTACAACGCGTCGGCGGGCACGTCGTGCGCCCCGAGCGGATCCCGCTCGACGCGCGTCGCCGGCCGCCGCGGATCCGGCATCAGGGCGAGAGCGGGGTCGGGATCTCGAACGTCGAGACCACGTTCACGTACTGCGACGAGTTGGGATCCTGCCAGATCATCGTCCGCAGGCGCTGCATGAGGGTCTCGCGCATGCTGCTCCCCGCCCACTTGGCGACGAGCGCGGCCGGGATCGTCCCTGTGCCTTTGTCGTGGAAGTCGCAGTAGATCTGCACGTTCAGTCCCGTCCCCGAGGCGAGGGGATCGTTGTAGCGGAGCGAGACGACCATCGCGCCATTCGCGTCGTTGGGCTGCGACCACGTCACCGGCAGATCCTGCCCCGCGGGCGGCACCGCGAGCGCCGACGCCGAGAAGGCCTCGGCGGTCTTGGCGTGCACGGAGGTGGCGACGAAGCCCGCCACGTCGCCGGCGATCGTGAAGAAGGCGGAATCGCCCGGGGTGAAGGCGAGTCCCGACGCCGACGAGAGACGGTAGGTCAGGTCGCTCGCGGAGGTCTTGCGGAGCGTATCGGTCCGTCCGGAGACCGAGATCGCCACCCCCGTTCCGGCGCCGATGGCGATCGCGTCGGTCGCGCCCGTCGCCGCGGCGTAGGGCGCGAGCTGGCAGGAATCCGACGCCGCGCCCGCCGACGACAAGGTGACGTTGTTCGCGCGGTAGAAGTTCGCCGTCGGATATGTCGTGAATCCGGAACCGGTGCTGCGCGCGTTCATCAGGATGATGCCGACCGGCGTTCCCGTGTGCGGGCCCGTGTTGAGGCACGCGGTGAGGGAGAGCGAGAGGACGGCGACGAGCAGCGGAGCACGACGAGGCATCGGAGTATCAGTTCGGGTTGGCGCGGCCGGCGACGGCAGGACGCGCGAGGTGAAGAACGAATGCCAGCGAGAGGGTCGCCGCCAACATGGCCACGCCCAGCCCACCCACGCTATACCCGTGCAACAGCCCGAAAGCCACGCGCCGGGCATCGTCAGCCGGCAGGGCATCGACCGGCCCCCCGATCTCCACGCGCAGCTGGGCGATCTTCGGGTCGACCAGAAAATGCGACACCGCGCAGGCGGCCGCGGCACAGAGCGCCGTGATCGATGGGACACGCCGCCCCGGGCCGACCCCCAGCAGCGCGGCGACCGCCACCCCGATGAGCATGCCCGACGCGAACACGACCGGCAGCACGCGCCCGACCATCGTCCCCGCCAGGGATCGCGACGGGAGCACGGCGAAGGCGCCGGGGGCCACCACCGCGACCGTGAGCAACGCGGCGCCGAGCCATGCCGCCCAGGCGAGCGTGGCGGCGGTGAGCGGCCAGCGGCGCGTCATCGGCGCGGGATCCTGGCGACGCCGTTGAGGAACGGGTTCCCCTCGAGCTCGGCGGCGACCGTCGTCGCCGGGCCGTGCCCTGCGTAGACGACCGTGTCACCCGGCAACGCCGCGAACCGCTCCAACGACCGCTCGAGGTCGGCGGGACTCGAGAGTGACAGGTCGGTGCGGCCGATGGAGCCCGCAAAGAGACAGTCGCCGCCGAACACGGCGCCTTCGCCGACGAACGCGACGTGCCCCGGCGCGTGCCCGGGAACGTGCATCACGCGGAAGCGCAACGTGCCGACCTCCAGCTCGTCCCCTTCGCCGAGATCGCCGTCCGGCGCCGGTGGCTGCTCGAACGGGACGCCGAAGTGCGCCGCCTGGCTCGCGCCGCGGTCGTACAGCGGACGGTCGAGCGGATGCAGCAACACCGGCACTTTCCACGCCCGCACGATCGCGGCGATGGCGCCGATGTGGTCGATGTGCCCATGCGTGATCCACACCGCCCGGAGGTTCGCGCCGGCCCGTTCCACCTCGGCGAGCAGCCGCTCCCCCTCGTCGCCCGGATCGATCAGCACCGCGTCACGCGTCGTCTCGTCCATCACGAGATAGGCGTTCTCCTGGAACGGACCGACGGTCGCGGCACGGACGCGCATGGTCACGGGCTGCGCACGAGCGTCGGCACCGGTTCCGGCGCGGGATGCCCGTTGCGGCGGGCGGTCAGGAACTTCTCGACGGCGATCGCCGCCGTGGTCGCGTCGCCGACCGCGGTCGTCACTTGCCGCGTGAGCTGCACGCGCACGTCGCCGGCCGCGAAGAGGCCGGGGATCGACGTCTGCATGTTGGTGTCGGTGAGGATGTAGCCGGCCGCGTCGTGCTGGAAGTGCCCGTCGATCACCCCCGTGTTCGGCCGGAAACCGACGAAGATGAAGATCCCCGTCGCCGGGAGGTCGCGCTTCTCGCCGTTCTTCACGTTGCGCAGCTTGGCGTGGGTCATGAGTCCCGCCTCGCCCGCGATCTCATCGACGACCGTGTCGCGGATGATCTCGATCTTCGGGTTCGCGAACACGCGCTGCTGGGCGATCTTCGACGCGCGGAAGTCGTCGCGCCGGTGCACGAGATAGACCTTCTCGGCGTACCGCGTCAGGAAGTCGGCTTCCTCGACCGCGGCGTCGCCACCACCGACGACGACGATCGTGTGTCCCTTGAAGAACGCGCCGTCGCAGATGGCGCAGTACGAGACGCCCTTGCCGGCGTACTCGGCCTCCCCCGGCACGTCGAGCTTCACGGGGGTGCCGCCCGCCGTGACGATCACCGCCGGCGACGCGTACACGTCCCCTCCCTCCACGCTCGTCTCGAAGGTGCCGTCGGCCACCTTCGCGATGCGCTCGACGCGCACGTAGGTCTTCACTTCGGCGCCGAACTTGGTCGCGTGGTTCGCGAACTTGTCGGCGAGCTCGTAGCCGAGGATGTGCTCGAACCCGATGTAATCCTCGATCACTTCGGTGTTGAGCAACTCGCCCCCGGGCATCCCCTGCTCGAGGACGACCGCCTTGAGGAGGGAGCGCCCGGCGTACATCCCCGCGCAGAGACCGGCCGGGCCGGCCCCGATGATCACGACGTCGTGTTCGAAACGTGCCACGCGTATTTCCGGTAGAGTGATGCCGCAATTTCGCCCTTTGCGAGCCGGATGTGTAGGCGCGGTCCGGGCGCCGGATGCCAGCCGCTCCCCGGCAGCGTCCGTCGCGCCCCGCCGTCCAGTGAACGCGTCAACCGAGCGCGATGATCCCGAGGGCGCCGTGGCAGTGCGACACCGAGCCGACGAGCACCCGCACCGCCCCGTGCGCCGACACGTCCCGCACGAGGGCGTCGGCGGCGAGCACGTCGGCGGCATCGATCATCCCCACGCCATACGCCCGGTGCGTGCAGTGCAGGAGCGCGGCGGCATCCCACTCGCGGCCGCGCCCAACCGGCGCTCCCGTGGTGGCGCGAGGGGGCACGCGACGCAGCGCGACGGGCAAGCTCCACGTGCGCTCGGCGCGCGTGTGCGGGCAGCGGGCCGGCTCGATGCAGTTCACCGGACACATCCACTCGGCGAAGCTCACGTACCTCGCCGCATCCCCCTCCCGCTGCCAGGGGACCCCCTCGACCGCCCCTGGCGCGACGATCTCGATCTGCCGCCCCGGCTGCCGCTCCCGCGCGCGGCGCGCCATCCAGTGGAGGAAGAGGTGCGGCATGAGCGGGGACGGGACGATGGCGTCGGCCTCACCTGCCTCGCGGAGATACCCGTCGAAGAAGTCATGCCATGCGGCGACGCGGAGCTCCGGGCGCAGCCCCGCGGCCTCGTCGCGCCGCACCGCGACCGCGCAGCGCGGGTCCCGGTCGACCACGACCAGCCGCGCGATCCGCACCGCCCCACGCTCGCTGGCACGCTGCAACTGCCGGACGTAGTACGAGCCGTAGCACCCGCCTCCCACCACGACGACGGTGCCGTACACGCGCCGCGGCGCGACGTCAGCGAGCGCCGTGCCGGCCACCGTCGACGAAGATGGTCTCGCCGGTCACGTAGGGTGCTGAGGCGAGATACAGCACCGCGCCCGCGACGTCCTCGGGCGTGCCGAGCCGCTTGAGCGGCGTCGCCGCCGCGGCCTTCGCCTGCTCGACGGCGGGCCACCCCTCAGGGGCGAGGACCGTGCCCGGCGCGACGGCGTTCACGCGCACACGCGGCGCGAGCGCCGCGGCGAGCGCGCGGGTCATGTCGGCGACCGCCGCCTTGGCGACGCCATGCGGAACGAATTGCGGCCACGACTCGAATCCCATGTGGTCGCTGATGTTCACGATGGCGCCGCCGGCGAGCCCCATCGCGCGCGCGGCGGCAAGCGAGAGGAAGAATGGCGCGCGCAGGTTGAGCGCGAACACCTCGTCCCACTCCGCAGCCGTCACGCTCGAGAGCGGCGTGCGCATCATCGACGCGGCCGAGTTCACGAGCAGGTCGACGCGGCCGAACCGTCGCGTGACGTCGTCGACGAGCGCCGCGGGCGCCGCCGCGTCGCGCAGGTCGGCGGCGAACGTCGCCCCCTCTCCGCCGAGCGCCGCGATCGCCGCGACCGTCTCCCGCGCGCCGTCGGCGCTCCCGTGGTGGTGCACCGCCACGCGCGCCCCGGCCTCACCGAGGGCCAGCGCGATGGCGCGGCCGACGCGCCGGCCACCGCCGGTGACGAGCGCCACCTGGCCGGCCAGCGCGCTCACGCGTTGGCGACCCGCTCGGCGCGTCGCGCGGCGACGCGTGCGTCCTGCAACGCGAGCCACTCCGGCGGCACGAGTTGGCTGCCGAGCACGCGCGGCCCGGTGGCCGCCCCGTGCCAGTCGGAGCCGCCGCTCGGCACGAGGTCGAAGTGGCGCACGAGCGCCGCGATGCGCCGCACGTCCTCCGCCGAATGCCCCGGATGGCGCACCTCGAGACCGTCGAGCCCCATGGCGACGGCCGGCTCGACGAACTCGCGCCGGCCATCGGGCCCTGGATGCGCGACGACAGCGATGCCTCCGGCCTCGTGCACGAGGCGGATCCCCTCGGCGAGCTCGAGCCGGCGCTTCTCCACGTTCGCCGGCCGCCCCGCGCCGAGGTAGCGGTCGAAGGCGTCGCGCTGGTCGCGTGCCCACCCGCCGGCGATGATCGCGCGGGCGACGTGCGGACGACCGACCGCGCCACCCGCGGCCTCGGCGAGCACGGCCTCGACCGTGACCGGCACGCCGAGCGCGTTGAGCTTGCCGACGATGGTCACGGCGCGCGCCACGCGCGCATCCCGGATGTCGGCGAGCGCGTCCTCGATGAGTTCGAGCCGGTCGAGATGCAGGCCGAGCAGGTGTACCTCGCGGTCGCCGTCGAAGACGCTGAGCTCGATGCCCGGCACGATGCGCACACCGAACGCGGCCGCGGCCGCGATCGCGGCGGCGACGCCGCCGACGGTGTCGTGGTCGGTGATCGCGAGGGCGGCCAGTCCCGCGCCGGCCGCGGCCGTCACGGTCTCGAGAGGCGAGCGCGCGCCGTCCGAAGCGGTGGTGTGGGCGTGCAGGTCGACGGAGCCGGCCGCCGCCGGTGCCGTGCGCGTGTACGACGCGCCGTCGGCGCCGGTGGGTTCATTCACGAGGCGTAGCCGGCCTCGGGCGACATCGCGCTCGACTGCGAGCAGGCGAACAGCTCATGGAGCGCCGCATCGCTCATCTCGGCGAGCGCGCGTTCGCGCGAGCGCGTGCCGGTCGGCGAGTAGCGGGAGACGCGCACGACGCGCTCCGCGCCCGTGCCGCGCACGAAGAGCACGCCGAACTCGTCGCCATCGCTCTGGGTGACGTAGCCGGAGGGGAAGACGCTCCAGCGCTGCCCTTCGATCTCGATCGTGCGGTTCGGCATTCAGCTCAGCTCCACTTCGGTGTAGATGCGCGCCGGGTCGAGCACGCGATCGGGGGACGCGGCGTGCGCGGCGGCCAGCTTGGCCGCGTCGGACGCCTCGGTGAATTCGATGAAGGCGCCAGTCAGCGCCGCCTCCTCGAACACCCAGAATTTGCAGCCGGCGCGCTCATAGTGCGCACGCCGCGTCTTCAGCCGCTCGAGGTACTTGTCGCGCTCGCCGGCGGGCACGATCGATCGCTGGATGGAGAGGGCGCGGGGCATCGTGTCGGAGGGAAACGGTGCCGGCCGCGGCCTACCAGCCGCGGTCGGGAACGGTCTCGAGCGTCTTCTTCAGGTCGGCCATGAACCGGTCGGCGTCGGCGCCGTCCACCACGCGGTGATCGAACGAGAGCGAGAAATAGGCGCACGTACGGATCGCGATCGTGTCCTCGCCGTCGGCGCCGGTGACGACCTTCGGCCGCTTCTCGATCGCGCCGAGGCAGAGGATCGCCGTCGTCCCGACGGGGATGATCGGCGTGCCGATGATCGAGCCGAACACACCCGCGTTGGTGATCGTGAAGGTCGCGTCCTGCGCGTCGGCGGGGCCGAGCTTCTTCGAGCGCGCCCGCGACGCCATCTCGTTGGCCGCCTTCGCGAGCCCGCTCAGCGAGAGATCCTCGGCGTGCTTGATGACCGGCACGATGAGCCCCGTCGGCTCGAGCGCGACGGCGATGCCGATGTTGTAGCGTTTGCGGTAGATGATGTCGCTCGCGTTGACCGCGGCGTTGATGATCGGATGCCGCTTGAGCGTCGCGACCGTCGCCTGGATGATGAACGGCAGGTAGGTGAGCTTCTGCCCCGTCTGCGCCTCGAACTCGCCGCGCATCGCGGCACGCACGCGCGCGAGGCGCGTGAGGTCCATCTCGAAGAACGTCGTGACGTGCGCGGCGACGCGGCGCGCCTGCGCCATGTGGTCGGAGGTGAGGCGGCGGAGCTTGGTCATCGGCTCGACGACGTCGCCGGGCCATGCCGTGGCCATCGGTGTCGCGTGCGCTTCCATCGCCGGCACGGCCATCGCACCCGAGGGGAGCCCGGCCGGGAGCGCCGGCACGGGCGCGCCGCTCTCGAGGAAGCTCACGAGGTCGCGCTTCGTGACGCGACCGGCGATGCCGGTGCCCGTCAGCGCCGCGATCTCGATCCCCTTTTCCGCCGCGATGCGGCGCACGAGCGGAGAACTCTTGGTGCGCACGCGCTCTTCGAAGCTGCCGTTCGGCGCGGCGGGCGCCGACGCGCGCGGTGCGGCAGGAGTCGCCGCGGCCGGGGCTGGCGCAGCCACCGCAGCCACTGCGGCGGGGGCGGCCGCCGCTGACACCGCCGCCGGCGCGGGCGCCGGCGCGGCGGCGATGGATGCCCCCTTCTCCGTCTCGATGCGGGCGACGATGGCGTTGACCGACACGGTCGTCCCCTCGTGCACGATGATCTCCGCGAGCACTCCCGCCGTGGGCGCCGGGATCTCGGCGTCCACCTTGTCGGTCGAGATCTCGAAGATCGGCTCGTCCCGCTTCACTTCGTCGCCGACCTTCTTCAGCCAACGGGAAACCGTCCCTTCGGCGATCGACTCCCCCATCTGGGGCATGATGACGTCTACGCGTGCCACCGCGATATCCTCACTCGGTTTTCGGTCGCTTGGCCGGCTTGCCCAGCACCCGCAGCACCAGCACCGGCAGGGTCAGCGCGCCGATCGCGCCGCCGACCATGGCATAAATGTACCAATCGCACGACGGAATGCCCGGACACGCCGGCGCATGCGTGACGTAGGCGAAGATCTTGGACACCAGCACCAGGATCATCGCGCCGCTGAACATCCCGAGCCAGGCGGTGACGCAGCCGATGGCGACGCGGCGGAAGCCGGAGACGCCGGGAGCGTCGCCGCCCCCGGCGCCGGGGCGGGCGGGGCCGGTCACGCCGTCAGTACGCCGCGGCCGACGCGTGCCGCGCGTCGGTGAGGCGGTGCAACCGCACGAAGAACTTCTTCACGTTGCGGTCGAGTCGGCTCTCGCCCTGCGCCGTCGTGTGCGCTTCGACGAACGTGTAGTGCCCGCCCTCCATGCGCACGGTGAGCGTGAGCGACTGGGGCTCGTCCGGGGTGCCGACGACGCCCTCGAAGGTGCGGGCGCGATGCGCGGCGTGCGTCTGCCGCAGGCCGATCGTCGGGAAGAAGGCGTCGGCCTCGGCGAGGACGGCGTCGGGCATCACGCTGCAACGATGGAAATGCTTCACGGTTTGGTCTCTTGTTCGCCTGGTTCGAGTCCCACACGGATCATCTGGCGCCAATCGAGCGTGCGCTGCAGCGGCTTCGTCGAGTCGGCGCGGAACTGCACCCCCATCGCCCATTCGCCGGCGGTGAGGAACGTCAGGGTCGCATGGTAGGTTCCCACCTCGGGACCGTAGGTGAAGCCGTCCCAGATGGTGTGGCGGTCGGAATTCGTGGCGAAGATGCGCCCCTGCCCGTTCACCACGGGCTGGCGCGTCTTCTTGTCCTTGACCGTCACGGTATAGTGGGTCGGCTCCTCGGCGCGCGGCGGCACGACGTCGGCGTGGATGCGGATCTCGAAATCGTCCGTCCATCCCCGCTGGTCGGTGGGCGGGTCGGCGGGGCCACAGGCCGCCGCGGCCACGCCGCCGAGGGCGAGCAGCGACCATCCAAGGAGCGCACGTGGGTTCACGGATAGTACTCCAGTCCGAGGTGCGTGATCTGTTCCTCTCCCATCAGGTGCCGAAGCGTGTTCTTCAGCTTCGTCTGCTGGATGAAAAGATCATGCTCGGGCTGGAGTCCCGCAGCGGTCATCGGCGACTTGTAATAGAAGCTTAACCATTCCTGAATCCCCTTCATGCCGGCGCGCTGCGCCAGGTCGCTGAAGAGGGCCAGGTCGAGCACCAGCGGCGCGGCGAGGATCGAATCGCGGCAGAGGAAATTCACCTTGATCTGCATCGGATAGTTCATCCATCCGACGATATCGATGTTGTCCCACCCTTCCTTGTTGTCGCCGCGCGGTGGGTAGTAGTTGATGCGCACGACGTGCGAGAAGTCCTTGTAGAGCTCGGGGTAGAGCTCCGGCTGCAGGATGGTGTGCAGCACCGACAGCTTCGACGCTTCCTTCGTCTTGAACGACGCGGGATCGTCGAGCACCTCGCCGTCGCGGTTGCCGAGGATGTTCGTCGAGTACCAGCCGGCGAGGCCGAGCATGCGCGCCTTGATGCCTGGCGCGATGACCGTCTTCAGCCAGGTCTGCCCGGTCTTGAAGTCCTTGCCCGAGATCGGCACGCCGCGCGCCAGCGCGAGCTCCTGCAGCGCCGGGATGTCGACGGCGAGGTTCGGCGCGCCATTGCAGAACGGCGCGTCCTCCATGAGCGCGGCCCAGGCGTAGAGCATCGACGGCGCGACGGCGTCGTCGTTCGACTCCATCGCGGCCTCGAACGCCTTGAGCGTCTGATGCACCTCGCCGGGGACGATGTACGTCTCGGTGCTCGCGCACCACACGACGACGACGCGGTCGAGCTTGTTCGCCGCCTTGAAGTCGCGGATGTCCTGGCGCAGCTGCTCGGCCAGGATGCGCTTGGTGTTCCCCTTCTTGACGTTGGGGCCGTTGAGCCGCGTGACGTACCGGTTGTCGAACACGGCCGGCATCGGCCGGATGGCCGACAGGAAGTCGGCGACGCGCGCGAGGTCGCGCTCGTCGAGCACGCCGGCGGTGCGCGCCGCCGTGAGCGCGTCGTCGGGGATCGGGTCCCAGGCGCCGAAGACGATGTCGTCGAGCGACGCGAGCGGGACGAACTCCTTGATGAGCGGGGAGCGCTTCTCGGTCCGCTTGCCGAGGCGGATCGTCGCCATCTGCGTGAGCGAACCGATGGGGCGGCTATGCCCGCGGCGGATGCTCTCGACGCCCGCCATGAAGGTCGTGGCGACGGCGCCAAGGCCGGGGGTCAGCACGCCGAGCCGGCCGGTGGCGGGGCGAATGGGAGTGGGAGACGGCATGGAAGCGGGTAACCTCAGCGAGGAGAGGACGCCGGCAACGGCTGGGGAGCGCCACCGCCATCCGCGTTGGGGAGCGGCGTGTGCGGCGGCGCCTGCGGCGCCGACGTCACCCGCCGTACGAACAGGATGCGTTGCACGGCGGTGATCCACGCCGTGGCGGCGAGCAGCCAGACGATCGCGATCAGGACCCAGCCGTCGAGCGCGAGGCCGAAGAACGCTTGGGGGGCCGAGAGGAGCACGATCCGTTCGGGACGCTGCATCAGGCCGACCTTGGCGTCGATGCCGAGACCGTCGGCGCGCGCTCGCGTGTACGAGGTCAGGAAGGTGCCGATGATGGCCACGAGGCAGACGCCCACCATCACCACGCTGTGGCGCGGACCGTCGGACGCCCAGAAGAGGGCGAGTCCGCCGAGCAGCGCGCCGTCGGCGACGCGGTCGAGCGTGGAGTCGTAGAACGCGCCGAACGCCGTCTCACGCCCGGTGCGCCGCGCCACGGTGCCGTCGAGGACGTCGAACACCGCGGTGAGCCCGAGCACCCAGCCGGCGATGCTGATGTGTCCCGAGGCGTAGATCGCGGCGGCGGCGAGCGTGCAGCAGGTGCCGATCGTCGTGATGACGTTCGGACTCACGCGCCGACGCACGAGCGCGTCGGCGATCGGCTCGATCAGGCGCAGGTAACCCGCCTTTATCGCCTGCCAGACTGTCTGCATTCCAGCGAAGGGGCGAGAGCGGCGCGTGCCTTGGACTCCCTAACCGCTTGTGGCAGCGCAAAATAGGTAGCCGCACGGAGGGATGCGGACCCAACGCAAGTTAAGCGCCGCGCATGACCCCGTGCAACAGCGGATGCGTGTTCACCGGTAAAGGAAATACCGACGGACCGATTCGCGCCACGCCGTGACTGCGGGGAGTTCGCGATCGAGCACCGAATCGGGGTCGTCGCCCCGGACGATCGCTTCGCGCGCGCGCGCCGAGCCGAACAGCTCGTCGAACCGCGGCAGCCGGAAGGTGAGCGAGTCGCGCGAGGTGCGCGCGATCGCCCAGAGGAGCGCCGCCCCCACCCGCGACGGACTGAACTGGTCGCGGTCGGTGACGACGACGCGGACGCCGGGGATCGAGACGCCGCCGTACTTGTCATCGGCGGGTGACTGGGGCGTGAACCGTTCCGTCTCGAACCGCACGCCCGGGATCAGCCGGTCGGCGAGAAGGTCGACCACCGCCCGCGACCGCAGCCAGGGCGCGCCGACGCGCTGGAAAGGCTCCTCCGTGCCGCGCCCCACCGAGACGTTGGTCGCCTCGAACATCACCAGCCCCGGGTACACGAGCACGCTCGTCAGCGAGGGGAGGCTCGGTGACGGCCGCACCCACTTCAGGCGCGTCTCGTCGAACCACATGGCGCGCCGCCATCCCTTGGCGGGGACCACCGTGAGGTCGGCGCCGAGGGCGAGCCGGTCATTGAACATCAGCGCCATCTCGCCCATCGTCATTCCGTGCCTGAGCGGAACGGCGTATAATGCGTGCGCCTTGCCGCGGTGCCCCGGCGCCGGATCGTTCGCGTCGGCGAGGGCACGGTCGAGCATCGGACCTTCGATGCGCGAGCCAGTGATGGGATCGGGCCGGTCGAGCACGAGGACCGGGAGGTGGAGGCGCGCCGCGGCGCGCATCGAGTACAGCATCGCGCCGACGTACGTCCAGGTCCGGGTTCCGCTGTCCTGCAGGTCCACCACGAGCGCGTCCACGCCGGCGAGCAGCGAATCGGCCGGAGGCACCGTGCCGTTCTGATACAAGGAGTGCACGATCAACCCGCTCCGCGCGTCGACTTCGCCCTGCACGAACGGATGGTTCTCGGTGCCGCGCACGCCGTGCTCGGGGGCGAACAGCGCGACCAGCTGCACCCCCGCCTTGCGGGCGCGAGGGTCTGACCAACGCCACACGCTTGTGGGCGACGAGACCGATGCGCTCGTCGAGCAGCACGCTGATGCCGGGGCGCACGCGTTCCGCCACCGCCCCCTCGCCCGCGGTCCGGGCGCCCGGTCGCGCGCACGCGGCCGACGCCGCCACGACGCACACGAGCCGATGCCACAGCCACCGCCACGCCGCCTGATGATGCCCCGTCGCCACGTCGTTCTCCTCGCGTTGACCTGCGCCGCGTGCTCCCTGACGCCCGCGCGCCGTGTCGCGCCGCCTCCCGCGCCTCCCGCGCCGCCGCGCACGGCGGCCACCCTGCCCTCTCGCCCTGCGCGCGCCACCGAGGCGCGGACCGGACCCGACTTCGCCCCCTCGCTCGCCGCCCCGCTCAACGACGCGGCGCGACAGTGGATCGACCAGACGATGGATCGACTCACGCTGCGCGAGCGCGTGGGACAGATGCTCACCGTCTGGCTCCTCGGCGACTACACCAGCACCACCGACCCGTCGTTCGTCGAAGCGCGGCGGTGGGTGGTGGAGGACGGCGTCGGCGGCGTCAACATGTCGCTCGGGTCGCCGTTCGAGGTCGCCTCTAAGGTGAACGACCTGCAGCGGCTCGCGAAAGTGCCGTTGCTCGTGTCGTCGGACGTCGAGCCGGGACTCGGGCGCCTCGAGGGGGGCACGTTCGGCTCCTCGGCGATGACGGCGGGGGCGGCGACGATCCTGCCCAGCGAGATGGCGATCGGCGCGACCGGACACGGCGACAACGCGGAGCTCGCGGGACGCATCACGGGACGCGAAGCGCGGGCCATCGGCATCCACATGGCGTACGCGCCCGTGGTGGACGTCAACAACAACCCGGCGAACCCGGTGATCAACACCCGTTCGTTCGGCGAGGATCCGGAACAGGTCGCCCGACTCGCGTCGGCGTTCATCCGCGGACTGCAGGACGAGGGCGTCGCGGCGACGGCGAAGCATTTCCCCGGGCACGGCGACACCGACACCGACTCCCATCTCGCGCTGCCGATCGTGCGCAGCGACCGGGCGCGTCTCGCGACGACGGAACTCGTGCCCTTCCGCGCCGCGATCGCGGCCGGCGTCGCGGGCGTGATGACGGCGCACATCGCGCTGCCGGCCGTCTCGCACGACACCGTGCCGGCGACGCTCGAGCCCGCGATCGTCACGGCGCTGCTGCGCGACTCGCTGGGGTTCCGCGGACTCACCATCACCGACGCCCTCTCGATGGAAGGGGTGGGCAAGGGCTACACGGTGGAGCGGAGCGCGGTGCTCGCCGTGCTCGCCGGCGCCGACGTGCTGCTCAAACCGACCGACGTGCGGCGCGCCATCGACGCCGTCGTCGCCGCCGTCGAGCGCGGGGAGATCCCGCGCGAGCGCATCGACGCGTCGGTGCGCCGCATCCTCGAGCTCAAGCTCCGCACGGGCGCCGTGCAGCGGCCGATCGTCCCGCTCGACTCGCTGCGGGAGGTGGTGGGCGCGGCGCCGCACCGCGCGATGGCCGACAAGATCGCGAGCGAGGCGGTCACGCTGCTGCGCGACGAACGCGCGCTCGTGCCGCTGCACGACGACGCGCCGACGCTCGTCGTGACGTACGCGCCCGAAGGCGACAACGAATCCGGACGGTTGTTCGCCGCCACGCTGCGCGAGCGGCTGCCGCACGCGCGGCTGGTACGCATCACCCCCCGTTGGACGCGCGCCGCGCTCGACTCGCTCGTGCACCCGGCGGAGCGCGTGATCGTCAGCACCCACGTGCGCACCATCGAGGGAGAGGGACGGTTCGCCGTGGCCGCGCACGTCGCGCACTGGATCGACTCGCTCGCCACGACGCATCCGGTGATCGTCGCCGCGCATGGCAACCCGTACGTGATCCGCGAGTTCCCGCAGGTCGGGAGCTACCTCGTCACCTACGGCCGCGGGCCGGCGCTCGAGCGCGCCGCGGCGATGGCGATCGACGGGCGCGCCCCGATCGCCGGCCACGCGCCGATCTCGCTCCCCGGGTTCTTCACCCGCGGCGACGGACTCGCGCGTCCGTTCGTCGGTTCCACGAACGACGCCGGAGACGACGTGCCCGCCGCCGACCCGCTCTCGAAGCGCCTCACCGATTCGCTGCGCGTGCTCCTCGACCGCGCCGTCGCCGACAGCGCCTTCCCGGGCGCCTACGTCGTCGTCGGACGCAAGGACCGCGTGCTCGCGCAGTACGGCGCCGGCCATCTCGACTGGGCGCCCTCGCCGCGCCCCGACGAGCACACGCTGTGGGACCTCGCCTAGCTCACCAAGGTCACCGCGCTCGCGCCCTCGATCATGCAACTCATCGAGCAGGGGAAGCTCGACCCCGACGCGCCCGTGCAGCGCTACCTCCCGAACTGGACGGGCACGCACAAGGAACTCGTGCTCGTGCGCCACCTGCTCACGCACAGCTCCGGCATGCCGGCCTGGCGCCCGCTCTACAAGGAAGCGAGCACCCCCGACTCGGCCATGGCGCTCGTGTACGCGACGCCGCTCGACACGCTCCCGGGGGTGCGCATGGTCTACTCCGACCTCAACGCCATCCTCCTCGGCGAGATCCTCCGCACGATCACCGGGCAGCGCATCGACGCCTATGCGAAGCAGCACGTGTTCGGCCCGCTGCACATGGACGAGACGCAGTACAACCCGCCCGCGTCGCTGCGCCCCCGCATCGCCCCCACGGAGATCGACCCGTGGCGCCAGCGCCACCTCGTGGGCGAAGTGCACGACGAGAACGCGTTCGCGCTCGGCGGCGTGTCGCCGCACGCGGGGCTGTTCAGCAGCGCGCACGACATGACGCGCTACGCACAGATGTGGCTCAACGGCGGCCGGCTCGGCGCGGCGCGCATCGCCTCGAGCGCCATGGTGAAGCGCTTCACGACCGTGGTCGACTCGACCTTCTCCTCGCGCGCCTTCCTCTGGGAGACGGCCAACGGCACCAACTCCGCGGGGCACCTGATGACCCGCCCCGCGTTCGGCCACACCGGCTTCACCGGCGGTTCGCTCTGGATGGACCCTGGACACGACCTGTTCGTGCTCCTGCTCACGAACCGAGTGAACCCGACGCGCGCGAACACCCGCATCACCGCCGTCCGCACGCAAGTCGCCGACCTCGTGATGCACCTCGTCACCGGCGCTCCCCTTCTCACGGGCCCCTCGAAATGACCCTCACCGTCGTCGACTGGGCGATCGTCGCGTCGTACTTCCTGCTCTCGGCGGGGATCGGACTCTACTTCACGAAGCGGGGCGGCGAGAGCCTCGACGAGTACTTCCTCTCGGGGCGGCAGGTGCCGTGGTGGCTCGCCGGCGCGGCGATGGTCGCGACGACGTTCGCCGCGGACACGCCGCTCGTCGTCACCGGGCTCGTCGCCTCGAAGGGAGTCGCCGGCAACTGGCTCTGGTGGAACTTCGTGATGAGCGGGATGCTCACCGTCTTCTTCTTCGCGCGGCTCTGGCGCCGCGCCCGGGTGATGACCGACGTCGAGCTCGCCGAGGTGCGCTACAGCGGCCGGCCGGCGGCGTTCCTGCGCGGGTTCCGCGCGCTCTACCTCGCGATCCCCATCAACCTCATCATCCTCGGCTGGGTCACGCGGGCGATGATCAAGATCCTCACCATCTCGCTCGGCCTGCGCGACGTGCACGTCGCCGGCTTCACGGTGAGCGGCGAGGTCGTCGCCGTGGGCATCTGCTTCGTGATCACCCTCGCCTACTCGGTCGCCGCGGGGATGTGGGCCGTGCTCTGGACCGACCTCGTGCAGTTCGTGATCAAGATGAGCGCCGTCATCATCCTGGCGGTGTACGCGGTGCGCGCCGTCGGCGGCATCGACGTGATGAAGGTGAAGCTCGCCGAGCACTTCGGGAGCCAGAAGGCGGCGCTCTCGGTGCTCCCGTTGAGCTGGGACGCGGCCGGCTTCCACGCGTATGCGTGGATGCCCGTGATGACGCTCGCCGTGTACCTGAGCGTGCAGTGGTGGGCGGCGTGGTATCCCGGCGCGGAGCCCGGCGGCGGCGGCTACGTGGCGCAGCGGATCTTCAGCGCCAAGACGGAACGCGACGGCGTGCTCGCCACGCTGTTCTTCCAGATCGCGCACTACGCGCTGCGCCCGTGGCCGTGGATCGTGACCGGCCTCGCGACGGTGATCCTCTACCCCACCCTGCAGGACAAGGAGTCGGGGTACGTGAAGGCGTTCGTCGACCTGCTGCCGACACCGTGGCGCGGCTTCATGCTCGCCGGCTTCGCGGCGGCGTACATGAGCACCGTCGGCACGCACCTGAACTGGGGGGCGTCGTATCTGGTGAACGACTTCTACAAGCGGTTCGTGAAGCGCGACGGGAGCGAGAAGCACTACGTCGGCGTGTCGCGGCTCACGACGGTGTTGCTGTTCCTCGCGTCGGTGGTGGTGACGAGCCAGCTCTCGAGCGTCGAGAAGGCGTGGGAGCTGCTGCTCGCGCTCGGCGCGGGAACGGGGCTGGTGCTGATCCTGCGCTGGTACTGGTGGCGGATCAACGCGTGGAGCGAGATCTCGGCGATGGTAACCAGTTTTATGGTTAGCGTCGCGGGCTTCGCGTTCATCAAACCGCAGTTCGCCAAGGACGACCCCAACGCGACGGCCACGATCATGCTCGTGACGGTCGCCTGCAGCACCGTCGTGTGGCTCGCCGTCACCTTCCTCACGAAGCCCGAGCCCGAGGCGACGCTCGACGCGTTCTACCGGCGCGTGCGCCCGGGCGGGCCGGGGTGGGCGGCGGTGTCCGGCCGCCTCGGCTTCGGCCGCGAGGCGATCCCCGGCGGCGCGCTGGCGTGGACGAACTGGATCGCCGGCATCGTCGCGGTCTACTCGACGCTCTTCGGCATCGGGAAGATCATCTTCGGGTTCACGGGCAGCGGGCTCGTGATGCTCGCCATCGCCGTGGCGGCGTTCTGGTGGATCTCGCGGTCGTTCAGCGCGGCGGAGCCGTCACCTTCGACGTTTGGCTGACCCCTTCCGGGGCGACGGCGATCGAGAACTCCACCGACCGGTGCGCGTCGACGAGGACGCGCACCGCGAACCCACCGGAGCGCCGGAACCCCTTTCCGCCGTAGCCGACGCTCACGGCCTCGCCGCGCGTGGAGTCGCTCGACGTGACGACCACCTTCCAGGCGCCCATGGCCGGCTCGTGCACGATGATGCTCGCCGTGCACGCCGACTCCGATTCCTTCTCGCGCCCGTAGCCGCCGCAGTCGACGTTCGTCTCGGCGGCGGGAAGACGCCGGCTCGAGTCCGAGGTCGCGATGGTGGTCGCGCGGCGGCCGTCGGGTGCGATGACCTCGAGGTCCACGGCCGCCGCGGCGACCGAGAAGTACGGGGGCGCGTTCCGCTCGGCGTCGTTGACGACCACCGTGGGGCGAGGATCGGGGCGCGTGAGGAGTTTCCACGCCAGGGCGGCGCTCCCGAAGAGGAGCGCCAGCAGGACCGCCACCGGCACCAGCTCCCTGGCCCAGCGCCGGGCGGTCCGAATTCCTTGAGAAGGGCTCCCCATTGCCCTATATTAACGGCGTGGCGCGGCACAGCGCTTGCGCCCCCGTCGAAGGAGTATCCCGTGAGCACGATCAATCAGCCCGAAGTCGCCGTCACCGTCACCGCCGCGGCGGCCGTCGAGGTCAAGAAGTTCATGGAAGCCGAGGGCGTGTCGCCCGACGTCGGCGGCCTGCGTGTGGCCGTGCAGCCGGGCGGCTGCTCGGGATTCAAGTACAGCCTGCTGATCGAGGACCAGGCCGCGGACGACGATTCGATCGTCGCGCAGGAAGGGTTCCGGCTGTTCGTCGATCCGTTCTCGATGCAGTACCTCGGCGGCGTGACGATCGACTACACGTCGTCGATGCAGGGTTCGGGCTTCACGTTCAAGAACCCCAACGCGACCGGCAGCTGCGGCTGCGGCAGTTCGTTCAACGCCTGATCGGCGGTGCCACGGCTGTCGACCGACATAGCGGCCGCCGAGTCCCGCCGTCCGAACGAGGCCCGCGATCCCCGAGTGGATCGCGGGCCGTTTCACATCCGATGATGCCACATACCGACCTCGAGAAGATCCCCGTCGTCATCGTCGACGACCATGCGGAGCTGGCCCGCCTGGTGGCGGCGCGCATCGCGACGCTCATCCGTGAACGGCAGGCCGCCGGACGCCAGGTGGTGCTCGGCCTCGCCACCGGCTCGACGCCGATCGGCGTGTACCGGGAGCTCATCCGCCTCCATCGCGAGGACGGGTTGAGCTTCCGGAACGTCGTGACGTTCAATCTCGACGAGTACTGGCCGATGCCCGTGGAGAGCATCCACTCCTACCACCGCTTCATGTGGGAGAACCTCTTCGCGCACGTCGACATCGACAAGGCGAACGTGCACATCCCGGGCGGCACCGTGCCGCGGAGCACGATCGACCAGTGGTGCGCCGACTACGAGCGGGCGATCCGCGACGCCGGCGGGATCGACTTCCAGCTGCTCGGCATCGGCAAGACGGGGCACATCGGCTTCAACGAGCCCGGCTCCGGGGCGCAGAGCCGCACTCGCCTCATCCATCTCGACAACGTGACGCGCCGCGACGCCGCCGCCGACTTCTTCGGCGAGGAGCACGTGCCGAAGGAGGCGGTGACGATGGGGGTGGCGACGATCCTCGAGGCGCGCGAGGTGGCCATCCTCGCGACCGGCGAGCACAAGTCGCGCATCGTCCGCCGCGCCGTCGAGGGGGAGATCAGCGTCGAGGTCGCGGCGACGTTCCTGCAGCGGCACGCGAACACCACGTTCTACGTGGACGCCGCGGCCGCCGCCGACCTTACGCGCATCGCCACGCCGTGGCTGCTCGACGAGGTGGCGTGGACGCCGGCGCTCGCGCTGCGCGCCGTCGTCTGGCTCTCGCACGAGACGGGCAAGGCGATCCTGAAGCTCACGCAGGCCGACTACGCCGACCACAAGCTCTCCTCGCTCGTCGCGCGCTACGGGTCGCCGGGCGCGGTGAACGGCGAGGTGTTCAACACGCTCGGCGGCAAGATCCGCGGTCGCTCCAAGCTCGCCCGGGGCAAGCGGGTGGTGGTGTTCTCGCCGCACCCCGACGACGACGTCATCTCGATGGGCGGGATCCTCCACAAGCTCGCGCTCAACGGCAACGCGATGACCGTCGCCTACATGACGAGCGGCAACATCGCGGTGTTCGACCACGACGTGCGGCGCTACGTCGACCTGCTCGAGCGCCTCGGCGGGAGCGACCGCCTCGGCCGCGCCGAGGTGACGCGGCTCGCGGCGCGGGTGCGCGAGTTCTTCGCCGCGAAGAAGCCGGGAGACGTCGACATCCCGGAAGTGCTCGACCTCAAGCGGATCATCCGCGAATCGGAGGCGGTGAGCGGCATCGAGACTTCGGGACTCCCCGCCACCGCGGCGCGCTTCCTCAACCTGCCGTTCTACCAGACGGGGAAGGTGAAGAAGGATCCGATCGGGCCGGCGGACGTGGCGATCGTGAAGGCGCTGCTCGAGGAGAAGCGGCCGGAGATCCTCTTCGTCGCCGGCGACCTCTCCGATCCGCACGGCACGCACCGCATGTGCAAGGAAGCGATCGACCTCGCCGTGGCGGAGCTCTGGCCGTCGAAGGACGCGGTCGGGCGCCCGGAGATCTGGCTCTACCGCGGCGCGTGGCAGGAGTGGCCGGTGACGGAGGCCACCTGGCTCGTGCCGATGTCGCAGGAGGAACTGCGACTGAAGATCCAGGCGATCTTCAAACATCAGTCGCAGAAGGACTCGGCGCCGTTCCCCGGGCAGGACGACCGCGAGTTCTGGCAGCGGGTCGAAGCGCGCAACACCGACACGGCCAAGATGCTCGACCGCCTCGGGCTCGCCGAGTACTTCGCGATGGAGGCGTACGTCGTTGAGTAGGATCGGCTGGCTCGACATCGTCGTGCTGGTCGCCTACCTCGGAGGCACCACCGCGCTCGGCGTATGGCTCGGGCGCAACCAGAAGAACTCCACGGATTATTTCGTGGCCGGCCGCTCGCTCCCGTGGTGGGCGGTGATGTTCTCGATCGTCGCGTCGGAGACTTCCGCGCTGACCTTCATCTCGGTGCCCGGGTTGGCGTTCATCGGGAACTTCGGGTTCCTGCAGGTCTGCCTCGGCTACATCGTCGGCCGCGTGGTGGTGGCCATCGTGCTGCTGCCGCGCTACTTCAAGGGCGAGCTGGTGACGGCGTACGCGCTGCTCGGCACGCGTTTCGGTCCGGCGACGCGGCGGTTCACCTCCGTCGTCTTCATGGCGACGCGCGCCATGGCCGATTCCGTGCGCGTGTTCGCCTCGGCCATCCCGATCGCGCTCATCATCGGGCCGTCGCTCCCCCGGCAGTGGGTGATGCCGGTGTCGATCCTGCTCCTCGGCGTGCTGACGATCGTGTACACCTACAAGGGCGGGATGCGCGCCGTGGTGTGGACGGAGTTGCTGCAGGCGGGCGTGTACGCGACGGGCGGGCTGGCGGCGGTGCTCCTCCTCGGCCACGTGGTCGCGGGCGGATGGACGCACATCCTCGACGCGGCGCGCGCGCAGGACAAGTTGCGCGTGTTCGACTTCTACACCGGCATCGACCGGCCGCACACGATCTGGGCCGGTGTCATCGGCGGCGCGTTCCTCACGATGGCCTCCCACGGCGCCGACCAGACGATCGTGCAACGCATGCTGTCGGCGCGGTCGCTGCGCGACGCGCAGAAGGCCATCATCGGCAGCGGCCTCGCCGTCATCGTGCTGATGACGCTCTTCCTCACGGTGGGCATCGGGCTCTGGACGTATTTCGCCGGACGGACGTTCGACTCCCCCGACACGATCTTCCCGACGTTCATCTTCGAACGGATGCCGCACGGGATGATCGGGCTGCTCGTCGCGTCGATCCTCGCGGCGACGATGAGCACGCACTCGGGCGCCATCAACTCGCTCGCCGCGACGACGACGCACGACATCTACCTGCCGCTGAGCGGCCGGCACGCGGACGATCCGCGGACCTTCGCCATCGGCCGGTGGTTCGCGCTCGGATGGGGCATCGTGCTCACCGCGGGCGCCCTCTTCTTCCCGGAGGGGAAGACGCCGGTCGTGGTGATCGGCCTCTCGATCGCGTCGTTCACGCAGGGCGCGCTCCTCGGAGCGTTCTTCCTCGGCATCATGAACCGCCGCGCGCAGCAGCGCGACGCGATCGTCGGGATGTCGGTCGGCCTGACGGTGATGGCGTTCATCGTCTTCGCGAAACCGCTCTCCGCCGCCTACCCGTCACTCGCCCACCTGCTCGGCCCCTTCGCCGCCGTCGCCTGGCCCTGGTACGTGCTCATCGGGCTCACGATCACGCTCACGGCCGGCTCGCTGATGGCCCTCACGCACGCTTCCCCGGCGAGCGACAGGCGCTAGCTTTCCCGGCTATGAGTTCAATCGTGATCGGCGTGGATGGCGGTGGCACCAAGACCACCGTGGTAGTGGCGGACGGCGCGGGAGCGGAGCTCGCCTCGGTGACCGGCGCGGCGAGTGCCGTGCGTCCCGGCGAGAGCGCCCGCTCGGCCGACGTGATCGAGCAGCTCGTGCGTGACGCGCTCGAGATGGCCGGCCATGCGGAGTCGACACCGGCCGCGATGTGCGTGGGCGTGGCCGGCGTGGGGCGCGACGCCGAGTACTCGGCGTTCCTGATGGAGATGACGGACCGCGGCCTCGCCGAGGAGCTGGTGGTGCTCCCGGATGCGATGGTGGCCTTCGCCGACGCGTTCGCCGACGAGGCCGGGATCCTCCTCATCGCGGGAACCGGCTCCGTGGCATATGGCCGGGCCCCGGGCGGCAAGATGGCCCGCTGTGGCGGCTGGGGTCCGATCTGCGGCGACGAAGGGAGCGGCGGCTGGATCGGCCGGCGCGCGCTCAGCATCGTCACGGCGACGGCCGACGAGCGCGAGCCGGCCACGGCCCTGCTCGGCGTGATCCTCACGCATCTCCAGGCGGAGACGCCGGACGAACTCGTCGCCTGGGCGGCTGCCGCCACCGTCGCGGATATTGCGGCGCTCGCGGAACCGGTGATGCAGGCGGCGGCCAACGGCGACCTGCGCGCGAACTCGCTCTGCGCGCTCGCCGCCGAGGAGCTCGTGATCCACATCCGGACGCTGGCGCGGCAGCTGTTCACCGACGAACGCGCGGCGATCCCCGTCGCGCTCGCCGGGGGGCTGCTGCGCCGCGGCAGCTATCTGCGCAAGCTGGTGGAGATGCGGCTCAAGTCCGCGGTGCCGGGCACGCAACTGCACGCCGACGATGTGGTGCCGGTGCGCGGCGCCATCCGCGACGCGCTGGCGATGCTCGCGCGGGCCTGAACGCGGACCATCGCGGAGCGGCGCTGACCCGCCTCATCCCAGGAACTTCCGATGCAGCATGAGACGATGGACATGCACGAGGTCACGGGCGACCTCGCGGGGCACGTCGGACCCGGCATCGGCTTCATGGTGTGGGCGGTGGTATGGATGCTGGCGCTCCGGCGCGACGCCGGTCCATCGTCGCCCGTCCCGCTGGAATCGCAGCGTTACATGCCCGCCACGAAGATGGTCTTCGCCGTCGTCGCGGTGCTCCTCCACATCCCGCCGGCGACGTGGAGCGCGATGTCGAAGGCGATGGCGTGGCAGCACATGACGATGTTCGTCGGCTACGGCTTGACGGGATTCGTCGACCTCCTCGCGCGCCGTGGACGGGTCGGCCCGCAGGCCACGCACGCCGCGCTGCTCACGGCCATCGTCGTCAACGCCGTGCTCTTCGTCGGCCACGGCAACCTCGCGGGCCTCGAAGCGACGTCGCACCGCCTGCTGCTGTGCCTGCTGGCGGCGACCGCGGCGTCGGTCGCGCTGGAACTCCTTCGTCCGTCGTCGCTCGCGCGCTGGCTCCGGGCGGGAACCATGTTCGCCACCGGGCTCTGGTTCGCGACGATCGGGTGGGTGCTCTACCTCTCCGGCTGGGAGCTCGACGACCCCACGCGCGAGATGACGCTCTACACGCTCTGGGGGCTGACCGTGTTCGTCGCCGCCGGCGTCACGCTGGCGGCGCGCGCGCGGAGCGCCCGGCCGGCGGCGTGAACGTCGCTCCGCCCCGGTATCGTCACTTCGGGTCGGGCACCTTCGGCAGCACGTAGACCTTCTTCAGCGCCTCCTGATAGGCGCCGAACTGTGCCTTGATGCCGGCGAACTCCTGTTTCACCGCGGCGCGATAGTCGGGACGCGTGGCGAAGTCGAAGAGGAGCGCCGTCATGGCCTGCGCGTCGACGACGAACCCCTTGTGGCCGATCTCGCCGAGCGCGTCGGCCTCCATCTCGTACGTGTGGTTCGGCGCGGACGAGCTCGCGGCGCTGAAGCCGAGCCCTGGGATGTCGCTCGACACGCTCCCCGTCTCCTCGTAGCCCTGCGGCTTGCCCGGCTCGGGCGCGATGTTCGTCGCGCCGTACTTCTTCATGTACGCGAACCCGACCTCGGCGAGCGAGGCCACGGAGATGCCGTCGCGCGCGTCGCCGTAGTGGTCGATCTTCACCTTGGTGCCGGTCTCGAGCGCCGCCGCACGTGCCGCGTCGTCGATCATCTGTGTCATCTGCGCGAGATAGACGGCGTCCGGGTACCGGATGTAGAAGTCGGCCGCCGTCCTGTCGGGGACGACGTTCGGCGCAGCGCCACCCTCGGTGATCACGCCCTGGATGCGCGCCTCGGGGCGGATGTTGCTGCGCAGGCCGTCGATGTTGTTGAAGAGGTGGATGACCGCCGTGAGCGCGTTGCGTCCGTTCCACGCCGTCAGCTGGTGCGCCGGGGCGCCGCTGAAGGTGTACTTGGTGCCGTCGATGTTCATGCAGCAGGTGCCGAAGCCAGGGGCGGGCCTCGTCGTGGCCATGCTCGAGTGGCTCCGCACGAGCACGTCGGCGCCGGCGAATACGCCGGAATCGCGCATCACGGTCTTGGCGTTCGGCGGCATCATCTCCTCGCCCGGCGTGCCGTAGACGGTGACCGTCCCTGGGAGATGGTTCGCGGCGAGGTATTCCGACATCGCGACCGCGGCAGCCAGCCCGATCGGTCCCTGCGTGCTGTGCTGGTCGCCGTGGAAATCCCCCTTCGTGCCGCGCAGCGCGTCGTACTCGACGATGATGCCGAGGTTGGGCGCGCCGCTGTTGCGGTTCGCCTTGGCGACGAACGCGGTCGGCAGGCCGGCCACCCCCACGGTGACCGTGAAGTCGTGGGCGCGCAGCCAGGTGACGAGCTTGTCGACGGAGCGCGTCTCGACGAACCCGTGCTCCGGATGCCGCGTGATGTCGTCGCCGAGCGCGAGCAGCTCGCCGGTCATCAGGGCCTGGGCCCGCGCCACGACGGCGTCTCGCGTCGCGTTCGGGCCGGTGAGGCGCGCCACGATCGCCGGGACGTCGATCGACTTCTCGAGCAGAGCCATCTGCTGCAGGACGCCGCGCGCGGCGTCACGCTCGGTGGGGGTCTCCTGCGCGGCCGCCGGGAGCGAGATGACGAGGGCGAGGACGAGCGACGACAGGACGAGGCGACGCGGCACCGGTGGCACTCCTGAGGGGGAAAGGTGCGGGAAGTGTGCGCAAAGTCGCCCCTCGCCGCCAGCCTTCCCTTCCCTCACCGCCACGCCGCCCGGGTGTGGACTCAGGCGCCGTCGGCCGCCACGGGGTGTTCCGGGAACTCCCCTTCCCAGCGCGCCATGACGGCGGTCGCAAGGCAGTTGCCCAGCAGGTTGATCGACGTGCGCGCCATGTCCATGAGCGCATCGACGCCGAGGATCACCGCGACGGCCTGCAGCGGCAGGCCGAACATCGCCAACGCCCCCGAGAGGATGACGAGCGAGGCGCGCGGCACCGCGGCGACTCCCTTCGACGTGAGCATCAGCGTCAGCATCATGAGCAGCTGATTGCCGATCGACATGTCGATGCCGCCCGCCTGCGCGGCGAACACGCTCGCCACGGCGAGGTAGAGCGTGGAGCCGTCGAGGTTGAACGAGTAGCCCGTGGGGAGCACGAACGCGATGATGCGCTTGGGGAGCCCGAACTTCTCGAGCGACTGCATGGCGAGCGGCAGCGCCGCCTCGCTCGAGGCCGTCGAGAAGGCGATCAGCCACGGCTCCTTCACCCGGCTCCAGAACGCGCGCAGCGGGATGCGCGCGGCGAGGGCGATGGGGAGCAGCACGCCGAGCACGAACACCACCAGCGCGCCGTACAGCGTGCCGACGAGGATGAGCAGGTTCTTCAGCACGCCGAGCCCGCTGGCCCCGATCGTCGTCGCGATCGCCGCCCCGATGCCGAACGGCGCGAACGCCATGACGATGCCGACGAACTTGAACATCACCTCCGACAGCGACTCGCAGAAGTCGAGCATCACCTGCTTCGGCTTCCCCTGTACGCGCGAGAGCCCCACCGCGAACAGGATCGAGAAGAAGACGATCTGCAGCACTTCGTTGTGGGTGGCGGCCTCGAAGAAACTCTGCGGCACCATGTGCTCGATGACGCCGCTGAACGTCACCTGCGTCTTCGCGAACTCGGCCCCCTTGTCGGCCGACGCGACCGCGAGGTTGATCCCGACGCCGGGCTTGATGACGTTCACGGCGAGCAGGCCGACGACGAGCGCGAGCGTCGTCACCACCTCGAAATAGAGGATCGACCGGAAGGCGAGGCGGCCGACCTTCTTCATGTCGTCGCCGTGCCCGGCGATGCCGACGACGAGCGTGCTGAACAGCAGGGGCACGATCAGCGACTTGATCATCCGCAGGAACACGGCGGACACCGCCTTCTCGGCCGACGCGAGCCCCGGGAAGTCGGCCGCCGGGAACAGGTAGCCGAGCGCGATGCCCAGCACCATCGCGATGCCGATCCACTGGGTGGCGCTGATGCGCGGTTTGGTCATGACCGTTGCGGCGAGCCGCTTCGAAGCGTGGAGTTCTTGTAGCCGTAGGCGACGTAGAGGACGAGCCCGATGACGAGCCAGAGGCCGAACCGCACCCACGCCTCGGGCGGCAGCCCGCGCATCACGAAGACGCACGCCGCCGCGCCGCCGAGGGCCACGGGCCACACGAACTTGACGCGGAAGGGGCGCACGCGGCCCGGATCGGTCCGCCGGAGCACCAGCACGCCCAGGCAGACGAGCACGAACGCGAACAGCGTCCCGATGTTCGTGAGGTCGTACGTCTCGCCGGCGTCGCCGATGAGCGCCCACGTGGCGACGAACACCCCCGTGATGATCGTCGTGATGTGCGGCGTGCGGTACTTCGAGTGGATCTTCGCCGCGAACCGCGGCAGCAGGCCGTCGCGCGCCATCGCCATGAAGATGCGCGGCTGTCCGTACTGGAACACCAGCAGCACCGCGCTCATCGAGACCACCGCGCCGAGCGAGATGATCCACGAGAAGCGCTGCAGCCCGGCGCGGTTGAACGCCTCGGAGAGCGGATCGTTGGCGAGCAACTGCTTGTAGGGGACGAGTCCCGTCGCGACCGCGCCGACGATGATGTAGATGAGCGTGCACACCAGCAGCCCGAGCATGATGCCGCGCGGCATCGTGCGCTGCGGGTCCTTCGTCTCCTCAGCCGCCGTCGAGATCGCGTCGAAGCCGATGTAGGCGAAGAACACGATCGCCGCGCCCTGGTGCACGCCACGGAACCCGTTCGGCGCGAACGGATGGTAGTTGGCGGTGTCGATGTGCTGCACGCCCACGATCACGAAGAGCGCCAGCACGGCGAGCTTCACCGCCACCATCACGTTGTTCACGCGCGTGCTCTCGCGCACGCCGATGACGAGCAGCCAGGTGATGAGCGCCACGATCACGAAGGCCGGCACGTTCACCAGCAGCGGCACCCCGCCGAGGTGCGGCGCGCTCTGCATGAGCGCCTTGAGGGGCGAGTCCGGCGCCGCCAGCGCCACCTCGCGGTACCCGTGCACCAGCCAGCCGGGGAGGTTCACCCCGACCCCCGAGAGCAGCGACACGAAGTAGCCGCTCCAGCTGATCGCCACGGCGACGTTGCCCACGGCGTACTCGAGGATCAGGTCCCAGCCGATGATCCAGGCGACGAGCTCGCCCAAGGTGGCGTACGAATACGCGTACGCGCTGCCGGCCTGCGGGATCATCGCCGCCAGCTCGGCGTAGCAGAGCGCCGCGAGCGCGCAGACGGCGCCAAGCAGCACGAACGACACGACCAGCGCCGGCCCGGCGCCGTAGCGCACGACGGTCGTCCCGTCGGCGGCCAGCTGTCCGGCCGCCGCCGTGCCGATCGACGAGAAGATGCCGGCGCCGATCACCGCGCCGATCGACAGCATCACGAGGTCGCCCGTCCCGAGCGCCCGGCGTAGGCCGGAGTGCTCGCTGTCGGCGACCATCTCGGCGATGGGCTTGCGCGCGAAGAGAGAACGGATCAAAACGTAGTCCCGTGCTTGGCAGTGGACTGCGACTGCGAGTGAACGGTACACGGTGAACAGTGAACGGCGGACCGTTCACGGCTGTTCACCCCTGCGGATTCCACACCCGTCCGAGCGATCCGGACTCCACCAGCCGTTAACGGTCGACGGTTAACCGCTAACGGTTAACCGTCGACGCGTCGTGGACGTTGACGAGATCAGATGAAGAGCGGAGCCAGCACCAGCGTGATCGTCGAGAGCAGCTTGATGAGCACGTGCAACGACGGCCCCGCGGTGTCCTTGAACGGGTCGCCGACGGTGTCGCCGACCACCGCCGCCTTGTGCGCGTCCGACTTCTTGCCGCCGTACACGCCCGTCTCGATGTACTTCTTGGCGTTGTCCCACGCGCCGCCGCCGTTGTTCAGGAAGCCGGCCATGAGGATGCCCACCACCGTCGCGATCATCAGGAAGCCCGCGACCGCCTCGGCGCCGAGGTGCTCGCCCTGGCCGCCCAGATACTTGAATGTGAGCCCCACGCCGATCGGGAAGGCCAGCACCAGCGCGCCCGGCAGCACCATCGCCTTCAGCGCGCCGACCGTCACGATGTCCACGCACGCCGCGTAGTCCGGCTCCTCGGTCCCCTGCATGATCCCCGGACGCTCCTTGAACTGGCGGCGCACCTCGGTGATCACGCTCTGCGCGGCCTTGCTCACCGCCGTCATCGCCAGCGAGGAGAACCAGAACACGAGCATGCCGCCGATGAGCGCGCTCACGAACACCTGCGGCTTGCTCAGGTCGACGTGCAGCGTCTGCTGCGTGTAGTTCTTCACCTCGTCGAGGTACGCCGAGAAGAGGAGGAAGGCGGCCAGCGCCGCCGAGCCGATCGCGTACCCCTTCGTGAGCGCCTTCGTCGTGTTCCCCACCGAGTCGAGACGGTCCGTCTTGTCGCGGATCTCGGAGGGCGCCTTCGACATCTCGACGATGCCGCCGGCGTTGTCGGTGATCGGGCCGAACACGTCCATCGCGAGGATGTAGCCCGCCGTGCCCAGCATCCCCATCGTCGCCACCGCCGTGCCGAACAGCCCGCCCGCGGGCAGTCCGTCGATCAGGATGCCGCTCGCGCGGCCGACCATGAAGCTCGACACCAGCGCGATCGCGATCGTGAACACGGGGAGCACCGTCGACTCCATGCCGACGCTGAGCCCCATGATGATGTTCGTCGCCGGGCCCGTCTGCGAGGCGCTCGCGATCGAGAGCACCGGACGGTACCGGTACTCCGTGTAGTACTGCGTGATGAAGACGAACGCGATCGACGTCGCCACGCCGATCATCGCGCAGATGAAGTAGTGCCACCACGCGTCGGGCGCGTCGGGCGTCACGAGCAGCCATTTGCAGGCGAAGAAGATCGCCACGCTCACCAGCGCGGCCGTGATGTAATAGCCGCGGTTCAGCGCCTTCATCGGGTCGGCGTCCTCCGTCGTGCTCACCGACATCACGCCGACGATCGACGCCACCAGCCCCAACGACCCGATGATGAGCGGGAAGAGGATCCCCGCCACGCCGAAGGTCTTGAACAGCAACACGCCGAGGATCATCGCGCCGATGTTCTCGGCCGCCGTGCTCTCGAACAGGTCGGCGCCGCGGCCGGCGCAGTCGCCGACGTTGTCGCCCACGAGGTCGGCGATCACCGCCGGGTTGCGCGGGTCGTCCTCCGGGATCCCCGCCTCGACCTTGCCCACGAGGTCGGCGCCGACGTCGGCCGCCTTCGTGTAGATGCCGCCGCCGAGCTGCGCGAACAGCGCCACGAACGAGGCGCCGAAGCCATAGCCGACGATCAGGAAGGGGATCTTCTGCGTCCACGCGTCCGAACTGAGCCCGGCCGGGATGAAGAACGTCAGGATGGCGAACAGGCCGCCGACGCCGAGCAGGCTCATCGCGACGGTGAACAGCCCCGACACCGCGCCGCCGCGCAGCGCCGTCTGCAGCGCCGCGTTCAGCGAGCCCATCGCCGCCGACGCGACGCGGATGTTCGTGCGGATCGACACCCACATCCCCATGTAACCGGCGATCCCCGAGCTCAGTGCGCCAAGGAGGAACGAGAGCGTGATGAAGAGCGCGAACACCTTGGGGTCGTCGACCGGATCGGTGGCGGCGTGGCCGCGCAGCACGCCATACCCGACCGCCAGCACCGCGGCCACGAGCACCGCGAGCATCGCGATCGTCTTGTTCTGTCGGGCCAGGTACGCTTCGGCGCCGGTCTGGATGGCGTCGGAGATCTTGCGCATCTCCGGCGTGCCGGTGCTGCGCGCCAGCACCCAGCGCGCGAGACCGACGGCGAACACGAGGGCGCCGATCGACGCGCCCAGGATGATCATCAGGAGGGTGGACTGCGAAGGCATTACGAAGGACAGTGAAGGGATTCGAAGATGCGGGGCGTCGCGACCTGCCGCGCCGTCCCGCCGGACGCTACGCGGAGGCCGTCGCCGACCGCCGCCACAACAGGAACACCGGCACGCCGAGCAGCACGAGCACGAGCCCCGACAGGGCCTGCACCCGCGTCTTGTCGGCGACGAGCAGCGTCACCGCCACGCCGGCCGCGAACACCACGTACAGCGCGGGGAGCAGCGGATAGCCGATCGCCTTGTACGGCCGTGGCTCGTCCGGCCGCTTCACGCGCAGGATGAACAGTCCGATCGTCGTGAGCGCGTAGAACAGCAGCGCCGCGAAGATCACGTAGTCGAGCAACTGGTTGTACGTGCCCGTGAGGCACAGCGCGCTCGTCCACACCGACTGCAGCACCAGCGCGAACGCGGGGACGCCGTTCGTGCTCAGCGTCCCCGCCTTGGCGAAGAAGAGGCCGTCCTTCGCCATCGCCCAGTACACCCGGGCGCCGCTCAGGATGAGGCCATTGTTGCACCCGAACGTCGAGATGAGGATCGCCACCGCCATGATGACGCCGCCGCTCGCGCCGAACATGCTCTCCATCACCGCCGTCGCCACGCGGTCCTGCGTCGCGTGGTCGATGCCGCGCGCCAGCACCGTCGCGCCGTCGGCCGCGCCGTGCAGCGGCAGCACGCTCAGGTAGCCGACGTTCGCGAGCACGTACAGCAGCATCACCATCCCGGTGCCGAGCAGCATCGCGAGCGGGAGGTTGCGCTGCGGGTTCTGCACCTCGGCGGCGGCGAACGTCGGACTGTGCCACGAGTCGGCCGAGAAGAGCGAGCCGGTGAGCGCCGAACCGAACGTGACCACGAACAGCGCGCTCCACGCCGGCGTGCCGGCGAAGAGCTTCCCCGCCCCGAAGTTCGCCGCGATCGCGTCGCTGTTGCGGCCGATCGTGATGGCCAGCAGCACGAGGAGCGCGAGCGACGCCGTCTTCACGAACGTGAGCGTCGTCTGGACGAACTTCCCTTCCTTGACGCCACGCAGGTTGATCCACGTGAGCACCCAGATCGACGCCAGCGCGACCAGGCGCTGCGGCGAGAGCCCCAGCTCGATCGTCGAGCCGCCGACCGCGAAGTCGACCTGCGGGAACCACGGGTACCGCTCAGGACCGAAGGCCGGGACCAGCACGCCGAGGAACTTGCCGAACCCCACTGCCACCGCGGCGATCGTCCCCGTCTGGATCACGAGGAACAGGGTCCAGCCGTAGAGGAACCCCATGAGGGGGCTCATCGACTCGCGGAGGAACGTGTACATCCCGCCCGCCCGCGGGTACATCGCCGCCAGCTCGCCATAGGCGAGGGCCCCGAGCACGGTGATGACGGCCGTCATGATCCACGCGATCAGCAGCCAGCCGGGCGAGCCCAGCGTACGCCCGATGTCGGCCGACACGATGAAGATGCCTGAGCCGATCATCGACCCCGCGACGAGCATCGTCGCGTCGGTCAGCGTCATCGCTTTTACGAACTCGCCGTTGCCGCTGGTGGGCTGGGCCATGTGGTGTCCGCGCCGGGTCCGGGTAGAATCGCCGGAAGTTACTGGACGAACGCGGGTTAGGCCAGAGCGAGAGGGCCGAAAAACAGGCCGTTCAGTACGCTTGGGCGGTGATCTGGTAGGTGGCCTTCACCGGGGTGCCGTCGGACCGCACCGCCGGGCGGAACCGCACCTCCTCGAGCATCGCCTTCACCTTCTTGTTGTAGTCCGAATCCTTCGACGGCGTCCAGTCGATGAGCTTGCCGTTCCCCTTCTCGTCCACCTCGAACCTCGCGACGAGGGTGTATGGCTTCACCTTCGACGGCACCGGAAGCGGGAGCAGCGCGAGCGTCGTCACCGAGGGCGGATAGATCCGTCCCGCCCCGCCACCCGTGCCAGGCCCGGTCGCCGAGCCGCGCCCGGTGCCGACTCCCGAACCCACGCCGCCACCCGACCCGGGTCCGCTCCCCGCCGAGCCGTCGTGCCCCGTGCCGCCGCCGGTACCGATCACCTGCGAGGCGTCCTTGGCGGCGTCCGGCTGCGGCGCTGCCTTCGGTGGTTCGGGCTTCGGCTTCTCGGGCTCCGGCGGCTTCACCACCGGCGGAGCCACCACCGGCACGGGCTTCGGCACGGGCGGGGGCGGAGGCGGCTGCACGACCATGTAACGCAGCCGCTCCTGCACGATGCCACCCGTGCCGCCGTTGCCCCCGCCGCCGCCGCCCCGCGCGCCGGGGCCGCCGCCATCCTCCATCGGGGTGAGGATCACCTGCCGCACCCAGAAGGGACCGATCAGCAGCAGGATGATCAGCAGGTGCAGGAACACCGAGGCCACGGCTCCGCCGGCCCGGTTCTGCTTCGGGAGGGGGATACCGATGGGCGGCCGATAGGGCCGCCGTGGCGGCGGGGGGAGCGTCTCAGTCATGTGGTCCTGATAATGATACGGCGGACGAACCCCAAAAGGTTCGTCCGCCGCATCGCGAAACAGACCGTCAGTGACTACTTCTTGCCGGCCGGTTGATCCTTCGGCGCGGAGCCGATGACCTTCACGCCGCCGCCACGCGCGGCGTCCATCGCGAAGATCACGTCCTGGAACGTCACGGCCGGATCACCCTTCACGAAGATGATCTTCTCGGGACGCGGGTCGTAGATCTCCTTGATGCGGGCCTGCAGCCGGTCGGCCGGCACCTTCTCCTTGTTGATCGCGTACTCGGCTCCGGTCGCGCCGGGGAGCACCTCGAGCACGATCTGGTTCGAGACCGTGTTCGCGGGAGCGACCGTCGGGGTCGGGTCCGGCAACTGCACGTCGATCGCCTTCCGGCTCATCGGAATGATCATCATGAAGATGATGAGCAGCACGAGGAGCACGTCGATCATCGGCGTCACGTTGGGCTCGTTGGTGAGCCCGGCGCCGCTGTTCGCAGACATGGCCATTACGGGGTTCCTCCCTTCTTCATCACGTCGGACAGGTTATCCCCCGCCACGACGGACTGGGTCCCTGGCTTCTGGTCCGTGATGAACCCCGTCACGCGCACGCCGTTCTTGGAGATCAGGTCGAGGGCGTCGAGGACCTTGTCGTACTTGAGGTCCTTGTGCGCCTTCACGTACATGATCTTGTCCGTGGTGCGGGCGTCGTAGATCGCCTTCACGGCGGCGCCCACGTCCTCGGCCTTGATCGGCTTCTTGTTCAGGTAGTAGCGCCCGTCCGCATCGAGGCCGAGGATCTGGTCGTTATCCTCTTCCGGGTGCGGTTTCAGGTTCTGGCCTTGCGGCGGGACGGCGGAGAACCCCGCGTTGATCTGCGGGATCACGATCATGAAGATGATCAGCAGCACGAGCATCACGTCGATCATCGGCGTGACGTTCGGCTCCGCCTTGATCCCGCCCCCACCCATCGACATCGCCATTGGCGATTCTCCGAAAGATTAGAGACGCGGACTCAGACGGCGGACTTGCCCGCAGCCTGAGCGGCGGTGTTGAACTCGCGGGTGAAGCGGCTGCGGCCGAACTCGCCGGAGACGCCCTTGATGAGGTAGTCGATCATTTCCTTCGACGAATACGTCATCTCGGCCGTGATGTTGTCGATCTTGGTCTGGAAGTAGTTGTACGCCCACACCGCCGGGATGGCCACGAGGAGACCGAAGGCCGTCGTGATGAGCGCCTCGGCCACGCCGCCGGCGATCGAGGCGATGCCGCCGCCGCCGCCCGCGGCCATGCCCGTGAAGGCGTTCACGATGCCCATCGTCGTGCCGAGGAGGCCGACGAACGGCGCCGTCGCGCCGACCGTGGCGAGCACGCCGAGGCCGCGCTTGATGAGCACGATCGTCATCAGCATCTCGCGCTCGATCGCCCGTTCCGCCGAGTTGATGTCGGCCACCGTCACCGAGCCGTCCTGGATCAGCGGCTTGATCTCCGAGAGCGCGTTGCCGAGCACGCGGGCGACGTGCGACTTCTTGTAGCCCACGGCGAGGTTGATCGCCTCGGTGAGGTTGTCCTCTTCGAGGAACTGCGAGAACTCGGGGGCGAACTTCCGCGTCTCCGCCTGCGCGCTGCGCAGATACCACCACTTCTGGATCATGATGGACAGCGAGTAGATCGACATGATCGCCAGGACGTACACGATGCCCTTGGCGAAGCCGCCCATCTGATTGTAGAGCTCGATCAGGGAGAGATTCATTTGCGCCTCAGAAAACGTTGGGACGACGGAAGGTTACTTCGAGATCGCGAAGACGAACGGCTGCTGCACCAGCTGCTTCACTTTGCGCCCGCCGACCTCGGCCGGCAGGAACTTCATGTTCGGCAGCGCGTTCTTCACGGCCGACGCGAACAACTCATGCGACGTCTTGAGCACCTTGAACGTGTTCACCTCGGCGCGCCCGGTGGTGTCGACCACGAACTGCGCCAGCACCTCGCCTTCGACGCCGGCCGACTTCAGGATGTCCGGGTAGCGCGGCTGCGCCGAGCCCGGGGCCTGCATCACCGGCTTCTCCACCTGGAACTCGAACAGGGGCTGGTCGCTGTTCACCGGCGCTACGCCACCGACCACGCCCTTGTCGCGTCCGCCGGCGACGCCCTTGCCCGTGAAGTCGGCCTCGTTCGTCAGCTTCTTCGAGAGGTCGATCTCGGGGAGCACGTCGGGGATGTTCACCGGCGCCGTGAGCACCTGGAACCCCTTCGGCGGCGGCGGCGCCGCGGTCACGTCCGGCGGCGGCGGCTTCGGCTCGTCCTTCGGCGGAGGCGGCTCGTCCTTCTTCACCTGCACGAAGTCGATCTTCTGCTCGCGGGTTTCCTTCTTCTGGCCCGCATTCAACGTCGCCTGCACCGCCACGGCGATGATGATGACGTGCATGATGCCGGAAGCGATCGTGCCGCCCACCGACTTCTGCTTCTGCGGTTTGGACTCCAGCAGGTTGTTGAGCAAGTCGAGACCCCTGGCTGATCGTGTGATCCGTACTGACGTACGAGCCGTGAAGCTACAATTGCGACACCGGGCCGGTAATACCCCAAGATTAAGAATTGCTTAACCGCTCGTTAGCATTGGGTCTGGTCCGCCGCGGCGTCGCGCGACCCGGCGTCACGCCGCGATCGCCCCTCCGTCCTGCTGCACGATACCGCCGCCGCATGAGCCGCGCCCCCACCGGACGGTGAGGATTCGATATCGCGCCGATTACGCTTCGGTGGGGGCCAGCGGGATGCTCACGCTGAACGTGCTGCCGCGCCCCATGCGCGAGGTCACGGTGATCGAGCCGCCGTGGGCCTGCGCGATCCATTGGCTGATCGCGAGGCCCAACCCCACGCCGCCGCGCTCCGACCGCGAGCGCGCCCGGTCGACGCGCCAGAACCGGTCGAAGATGAAGGGAAGGTCGGCGCCGGCGATGCCGATCCCGGTGTCCTTCACGCTGAAGACGGCGTGGCCGTCGCGCGTCTCGAGCGAGACGTCGACGCGCCCCCCGCGCGCCGTGTACTTGATGGCGTTCGTGATGAGGTTCAGGAACAGCTGCCGCAGGCGGACCCGGTCGCCCATCACCGTCGCCGGCGTGAGGCTCGTCACCGACACGGTGAGCCCGGCGCTCTCGCCGAGGATGTGCGCCGTCTCGGCCACGTCGCGCGCGAGGGCGTCGACGGAGACGGGCTCGCGATGCAGGTCGAAGCGCCCCTCGTCGGCGCGGGCGAGCGTGAGCAGCGACTCGACGAGGTCGGCCATGCGCGCCGTCTCCTGCAACGCCTCCTCGAGCGCGACGAGCTGCTCGGTGCCGCGCGCCGGCGCCGTCATCGCGCGCTCGATATCGGCGCGCAGCACGGTGAGCGGCGTCTTGAGCTCGTGGCTGGCGTCGGCCGTGAAGCGGCGGAGGCCGGCGAACGACGTCTCGAGCCGCGCGATCATGGCGTTCAGCGTGACGCCGAGGCGCCCGATCTCGTCGTCCCCTCCCTCCACCGGGATGCGCCGGTGCAGCGATCGCCCGTCGCTGATCGCCGACACGTCGTCGATCATCCGGTCGATCTCCTCGATGCGCGCCGTGATCCACCAGGCGAGCACGATCGAGAAGAGGAGGATGATGCCACCCGTGATCGACATCGCCTCGACCACCTCGCGCGTCGCGACCTGCACCGGGTCCATCGCCACCGCGACGACGACCTGGCGCGACTGCCCCACCCGCTCGACGTTGCGCAGGTCGGTGACGAGCGCCGCCCCGGTCGCGAGCTGCACGCGCGGGAGCCCCGTCTCCGTGATCTGCGGCGCCGACCGCAGCAACTGCGTCTGGTCGGAGTCCGACAGCGCGGCCACCGACGGCGAGCGGTACATCACCCGCCCCGAGTCGAGCACGATGACGTATTCCGGGAGCGCCGCCAGCGTCTGCACCATGCGCGGGCCGAACCCCTTCATGGTGGTGAAGTCGAGGGTGTACGTCTGCTCGTCGCTCGTCGACGAGTTGGCGACCATGCGGGCCGCGATCGTCGAGATCACCCGGCCGCGCTCGCGCAGGTCGGCGATCGCGACGGCGCGGCGCTGCGCCACCACCGCGGCCGTGACGATGCCGAGCGTCACCGTCAGCGCCAGCGCGAACGAGAGGGTGATGCGCGCCCGGATCGACGCCACGGCGCCCCCCTACGCCTTGATCACGTAGCCGACGCCGCGCACCGTCGAGATGAGCTTCTTCGAATGGCCGGCGTCGATCTTCTTGCGCAGGTGGTTGATCACCACGTCGACGATGTTGGTCCCCGGGTCGAAGTGGTAGCCCCACGCGTACTCCGTGATGAGCGTGCGGCTCATCACCCGCCCGACGTGCCGCGCGAGGTACTCGAGCACGAGGAACTCCTTCGGCGTGAGCTCGACCGGCTTGCCGCCCCGCCGCACCTCGCGCGCGTCGAGGTCCACCTCGAGGTCGGCGACCTTGAGCACCGGCGACGCGAGCGCGCGCGGCCGGCGCGCCAGCGCCTCCACCCGGGCGAGCAGCTCCTCGAACGCGAACGGCTTCGTCACGTAGTCGTCGGCGCCGGCGCGCAGCGTCTCGACCTTCGCGTCCACCGCGTCCTGCGCGGTCAGCACGAGCACGGGCCGCTCGAACCCCTTGGCGCGCAGGTTCCGCAGCACCTCGATCCCCGACCGCCCGGGCAGGCGCATGTCGAGCACGACGAGGTCGTACGGCTGGCTGCGCGCCAGCCGCTCTCCTTCCTCGCCGTCGGCCACGAGGTCCACGCTCCACCGCTGTTCCTCGAGCCCGCGCTTCACGAACTGACCGACCGTCGGGTCGTCCTCGATGACGAGCACCTTCATGCGGACGCCTGGTTCTGCGGGCGGGCGAACCCGTACTCGCGGATCTTGCGGTAGAGCGTCTTCACCGAGATGCCGAGCAGCTGGGCCGAGCGCCCCTGATGCCAGTTCGTGCGCTGCAGCACCGCGGCGATGTGCCGCCGCTCCACCTCGGCGAGGGAGAGCGGCGCCTCCTCCCCGCGGTCGATCGCCCCGGTCGCCGCCGGCAACGGCAGGTCGTGCGCGTGGACGATGCCGCCGCCGGCGAGCAGCACGGCCCGCTCGAGCACGTTGCGCAACTCGCGCAGATTGCCCGGCCAGGCGTACCGCTGCAGCGCGTCCACGGCCTCGTCGGCGAGCGTCGGGCCGCGCACCCCGCCCAGCTCCCGGAGGAAACCCGCGGCCAGCAGGGGGATGTCGACCGTGCGGTCGCGGAGCGGCGGCAGCGTGAGCGTCACGTTGCCGAGCAAAGCGAAGAGGTCCGCGCGGAACGCGCCGCCCCGCACCGCCGCGTGCAGGTCGAGACTCGTCGTCGCGAGCACCCGCGCCTCGAGCTCGATGCGCGTGCGCGACCCGACACGATGGAAGGCGCGCTGCTGCAGCGCCTCGGCGAGCGGGAGCTGGGCCGTGAGCTCGAGCTGCCCCACGTCGTCGAGCACGAGCGTCCCCCCGCCGGCGAGCTCGCACAGCCCCGACGACGGGCGCGCGTCGAAGCCTTCGTCGCTCCGCTCGGCGCCGAACAGCTCGACGTCCGGCTTGCCCGGCGGCAGGCCGGGGCACGACGCGTCGACGATCGGGCCGTCGGTGCGCGGCGAGTTCGCGTGCAGGTAGCGCGCCAGCGCCGACTTCCCGGTGCCGGCCTCGCCCACGATCAGCACCGGCGACTCCGTCACCGCCGCGCGCCGCGCCGCGGCGAGCACCGCCTGCATCGGCGCGTACACGGTCGTGAACTCGCGCGAGCCGTCCATGCGCGAGAGCCGCGACGTGAGCCGCCGGTTGTCGCTCGCCAGCTGCCGCTTCTCGAAGGCGCGCCGCACGAGCGCGTCGATCTCGGCGAGGCGGTACGGCTTCGACACGTAGTCGTACGCGCCGAGACGCATCGCCGCGATCGCCGTGTCGATCGTGCCGTTCCCCGTGATGATGATGCACTCCGGCGGCGACGGATCGTCCCGCACCTGCCGGAGCACTTCGAGGCCGTCCATCTCGGGCATCACGATGTCGAGCAGGGCCACGTCGAACGGCTGCGAGCGCAGCGCGCGCAGCCCGGCCCGGCCGTCGCGCGTCACGGCCACCTTATGCCCGCGCCCGACGAGATAGCTCTGCAGCAGGTCGCCGAGCTGCGGCTCGTCCTCGGCGATGAGGACCTTGATCGGCGTCTCGCGGTTCATCGGTGCCCGACCGTCGGCAGGATCAGGCGGAAGGTGCTCCCCTGGCCGAGCACGCTGTCGACCTCGATGCGGCCGCCGTGCTCCTGGATGATGCCATAGCAGATCGACAGCCCGAGCCCCGTGCCACGCCCCGGCGCCTTCGTGGTGTAGAACGGCTCGAAGATCTTCGAGAGCTCCGACCGGGCGATGCCGTGCCCCTGGTCGATCACCTCGGCGATCGCGCCCTCGTCGTTGGTCCGGCCGCGGCGCGTGCGCAGCACGACCGACCCGCGGTCGCCCATCGCGTCCATCGCGTTCAGCAGCAGCGCCATGAACACCTGCACGAGCTGCTCGGCGTTGGCCTGCGGGATGCGCTCCAGCGTCGCGTCGAACTCCGTGCTCACGGTGAGCTTCTTGAACCGCACGTGGTGCTTGAGCAGCAGCAGCGTGCGCTCGATCACCTCGTTGAGATCCACCCGTTCCTTGAGCGCCTGCTTGGGCCGGCTGAAGTCGAGCAGTCCGTCGACGATCTGCTTGCAGCGCGACACTTCGTTGTCGATGATGTGCAGGTACTCGTCGGCGTCGGTCGGGATCACGCTCCCCGCCTTGCGCGCGTCGCCGAGCTTGAAGCCGAGGCTCTCGGCACAGGCCGCGATCGTCGCCAGCGGGTTGTTGATCTCGTGCATGACGCCGGCGGCGAGCTGGCCGATCGCGGCGAGCTTCTCCGCCTGCGCGAACCGCTGCTGCGCCTCCTTCCAGTCGGTGACGTCCTCGCCCGTGGTGATCACGTGCGTCACCGCGGAATCGCCGAGCCGCATCGGGATCTTGGTGATGCGATACGTGCGCAGTTCGCCCGTGGCGAGCGATTCCATCTGGTATTCCTGGATGCGCCCGGTCGTGAACACCTCGTCGAACTCGCGCCGCAGCATCTCGCTGGGCTGCCGGTGCAAGATCTCGAAGATCGTGCGGCCGATCGCCTCTTCACGGCTCACGCCCTGCATGCCCGTCTCGCGCTTCCGGTTCCACGCCTGAATGCGATATTCGCGATCGATCACGTAGAGGCCCACGGGGAGGGCGTCGATGATCTTCTCCGTGAAGCGCCGCTCCCGATCGATCTCCGCCGTCCGCGCCTCGACCTCGACCTCGAGCTGCCGGCTCTTCTCGGCGTGCGCGAGCTCCGGGGCGAGCAGGTTGGCGAGGGCGCGCACGACCAGCTCTTCGTCGGCCGCGAGCGTTCGCGTGAGGCGCACGACGAGGGCGCCCGCCGGCCTGTCGCCCGCGGCGATGTCCACCGCCCGGAGCATCGGCGCCGCCGCCGGCTGTTCGCGTGCGTGCTCGACCTCGGCGGCGCTCGTCTCCGGCCCCCCCACCCCCCACGCGCGCACCAGCACGTCGGGCGCGTGCAACCAGATCGACGCCTCGTGCGCGCCGACCGCACCGACGAGGAGCGCGAGGCAACGCACCACGCTCTCCTCCAGCGGCCGGATCGACGCGAGTTCCGCGATCATGTCCGCGAGCGTCGGCAACGCTCCGCCGGGAGCGGCGGCCGGCGTCGGCACGGAAGCGGAGGCGACAGGAGTACTCAAGGCAACGCTCGCGGATGCTCGCGAAGGGGATCAGTGACGGGCTCGGAATCGCTCACAGCGTGGAAAAGGTACGCCCCTGCGGTCGGACGGACAAGATGACCGATTTTTGCCGTCGAGTGCACGTTCGCTCCAGCTGATGCGCGGCGGTCGGCTTGAATGACAGACGGTTTGCCGAGCCGACAGGGTGAACCGGTCGGACTGACCGTTCCAGCATGGCACGACCGATGCTCGATCCGCCGTCAGGGGCGACGGTATCCGCCGGCGCCCGGCCCAACGAACCGAGGAACCATCCGCCATTTCGATCCAGCCAGGAGGAATGACCATGTTCTACCGCACCACGCTTCCGCTCCCGATGGTGAGCTTCCGCCGCGACCTCACCCGCCTCTTCGACGCCCCCTTCACCCCCGAGCGCGGCGACGCGTGGGCGCCGGCCGTCGACGTCCGCGAGGACGAGCGGGCGATGACCTTCCGGGTCGACTTGCCGGGCGTCGCCCCTGAGGGCGTCTCGGTGACCGCCGATCGCGGCGTTCTCACGATCGCCGGCGAGCGCGCGGCCGAGGAGCAGACGTCCGATACGCGCTTCCATCTCGTGGAGCGCAGCTACGGATCGTTCCGCCGGGCCTTCCACCTCCCCGAGACGGTGGATCAGGAGAAGGTCGAGGCGCTCTTCGCGAACGGCGTGCTCACCGTGACGGTGGCGAAGAAGGTGCCGCCGACGCCCCGCAAGATCGAGGTGAAGACGGTCTGAACTGGTGAACAGCCGATGGGCGGCGCCCGGTGAGGGCGCCGCCCATCGCGTTCCCTCCCCCGCGTCAGGCGCCGAGCTTGGCGATCTCGGCCAGGATCTCGGCGTTCTCGCGACGCTGCCCGTTCACGGCCTCGACGTGGCTCCACCGCACGACCCCCTGCTTGTCGATGAGCACGTAGGCACGGTTGGCGAAGAACTTCTCCTCGTTGAGCACGCCGTAGGCGCGGGCGACCTCGCGCTTGAAGTCGCTGGCGAGTTCGACGGCCATCTGGTGCTGCGCCTTGAACACCTTCAGGCTCGGCACCGCGTCCACGCTGATCGGCACCACCGCCACGTCCTTCGACGCGAACGCCGAGTAGTCGTCGGTGAAGGCGCACAGCTCGGCCGTGCAGGTGCTCGTGAAGGCGAGCGGGAAGAAGGCGAGCAGCACGTGCTGCTTGCCACGGAACGCCGAGAGCGACACCGGCGTGCCACCGGTGGCATCGAGCGTGAAGTCGGGGGCGGTCTGCCCCGCGGCGATGGTCGTCGTCATGATGAGGGGGAGATGGGGAGCGATACGTCGAGGGCGGACCGTCGTGGCCCGCCCTCGCACGGAACTACGGCACCGAACGCGGCTGGACCGCGCGCGGTTCCTCAGCCCTTCGGCGGCAGGGTCACTCCCGCCTTCTTGTGTGCCTCGAGCGCAGCGGTGCTGTCCATCTTCCCGTGCGGCATCACGGCGTTGTACTTCTTGATCACGGCGAGCGCGCTGTCGGCGAGCGTGGTGTCGTTCGTCGCCCGCGCGACCATGTAGATGCCGTAGACGGCCGACGGATGGTTCGGGACGAGCTTCTCTGTCGCGCGATACCGCTCCATCGCCTGTGCGTACAGCTTCTTGCGGAACAGGGCGTTGCCGCTGTCGAGCGCCGCCTGCGCCGCCGGCGGGAGCGCCTCGAGCGCCGGCACCGGCTGGACCATCCCCTTGTGCACGCTGTCGGCCGGCATCTTCGCCTCCGCCGAGAGCGGGATCTTGCCGTCGTCTTCCTTCTTGCCGCACGCCACCAGCGTCAGCGCGGCGGCGGCCAGCACCATCCAGCGCGCGCGGGGGCGAATCATCATCGTCATCGATACTCTCCCTTGGGCCCGGCTATTTGCCGCCGAGCGGATCCTTGAAATGGCACCGCAGGCACTGTTGCCTGTTGGCCTTGGCGTAACGGCTCGCGTCGAAGTTCGGTCCGTGCGGGTTGATACGCCAGCCCAGGTCGGAGTGGCACTGCATGCAGTACCGCTGCTGATGGCACGACGCGCAGGTGTTCAGTTCCTGCCGCGCCGCCCGGCCATGTTCCTGCAGCCATTGTGGCTGCGCGTTGTGGTAGCCGAGACTGCGGCCGTTGCCCTGCGACGCGAGTCCCGCCTGCTGATGGCACGAGCGGCAGAACGCCCCCGTGTTGTGGCACGTGCTGCACTCGGCGTCGCGTCCGTAGGCGCTCGATGCGTGGCGCGTGACGAAGTTCGCCACGTGATAGCGGCGCGGTCCCACGCGCTCGCCGACGTGGCAATCCTTGCAGAACGACTCCTTGTGGCACCCCTGGCAGCTGAGCGCCTCGGCCGACGCGGCCCCGCCATGCGCCCGCACGAACCCCGAGGGATGCACCCGCACCTGCCGCACGCTGTCGGTCGCGTGCGGCTTGGGCATCCAGCTGCCGGCGCCGGTGAGCGTCACCGGGCTCTCGCTGTGTGGCGGCTCGATCGCGCGCTTCAACTGCACCCCGCGGCCGGCCGCCTCATCGGCATCGGGGAGTCTCGACAGCACGTTCGCCGCGCCGTCGGCGGTGTGGCAGGTCGCACAGCTCGGCCGCGCATGGCACATCGCGCACCGGGCGGTGTTCGCGCGCGCCGCCGGGCCGTGCAGCCGGTCGAAGTTCGCTGCCCGGTGATCGAGCGGCACGGGGTACACCGACGGCCGCGACGCCGCGAGGCGCGCGACGCGCGGATCGGCGGCGAGCTTCTTGATGACGGCCGACCGGTTCGCGTCCACGTGGCAGCGCGCGCAACTCTCGCGGGCATGGCACGTCGCGCACGACGCGGTGCTCTTCTTCGCGGCGAGGCCGTGTGCCTGCGCGAAGTCCTTCTGGGCGTGCGAGGCGGGCTTGGGCAGCGCGTTCACGCGTCCGTCGCTGAGCCCCGTCGCCTGCGCGAGCGTGACGTGGCAGTACGAGCAGCTGTTGGCGTCGGCGAAGTGCTCCGGCGCGTCCTGCGTGTGGCACCCCGCGCATCGCGACTGCGCGGGCCGTCCGACGCTCATCCACGGCGACTTGTCGCCGGCCTCGCCGTGGCACGTGGCGCAGGTCGCCTGGTCGCCGGCCTGGTCGGCGTGCTTGGGATGCGAGAACTTGAGCAGGCCGGCGCCGTGCGGCGCGGGAGCCGCATAGGTCACGAGCTTCTGCCGCTTGCCGTCATGGCACGCACCGCACTGCGTCACCGCGGGGAACATGCGCGCGGCATTGCCGTCCGCCACGCCCGCGTGGCAGCCGAGGCAGGTCGGGAAGAGTTTCGCGTGCTTCGCGTGCGGGAAGGCCGCCCCCTGCGACACGAGCGCGATCGGGAACAGCGCGACGGCGAGGAACGTCATGAGTCGCTTCATTTACCCTTCCCGGCGAGGCCCGGATCGCGGCCCAGCGTCCATTCCAGCCGCACGGAAGCGCGGCGTTGTGTCCAGTCAGGTCCGGGGGCGCCGATGGAGAACAGCTGTCGGTACAGCCCCCAATCGGCCATCAGGCGCAGGTCCGGCGCGATCGGCCAGGCCGCGTCGACGCCGCCACCGATCACGCGCCCCGTGCCGATCCGGAACTCGTAGATGTTCTGCACGGCCGATCCGGTGATGCCGAACGTCCGCTCGCCGTCGCCGCTCCAGCGCAGCGTGGCGCGCACGTCGTTGCTCGACGCGCCGTCGCCGATGTCCACGTCGTACGAGGCGTAGCCGGAGATCGCCCCCGACCCCTGCCACATGACGTCGGCGCCGGCACGCCAGCCGTTGGTGCGCAACGTGAGGCCCGCGTCGGTGCCGGCGTACTTGCGGTACGCGCCATGTGCCGAGATGACGATCGGCATGCCCTGCATCCGCCAGTCAAGCGTCGCCCGCGCTTCGTTGAAGCCGACCGGCGTGAAGGCGCCCCAGATCGTCCACGTCTCGAAGAACGGCACGCTGTGGCGCACCTCCGCCGAGACGCCGAGCGCGTGCAGGCCGGCGCGTCCGACACGCAGGCGCGCCTCGTTCCACTCGCCGGTCACGAAGTCGTACGTGCCGGCGACGTCGATCGCGGCGCCGTGCGTGCGCGTGGTCGCATCGAAGGCGGCCCGCTCGGAATAGAGCCCGCTGTGGTCGGCGATGAGCACGCGCTGATAGGTCGCGGACACGGCCGTGATGGCGTCGGGGCGGAACCGCCCGCGCACGCCGAAGATGTACCCGTCCTGGTCGGGCGGGATGTTCTCGATCCCCGCGAGCTCGGCGCTGGCGAAGGTGTTGTTGAGCCCCGCCTCGAGCGCGCGCCCCGCCCAGCCCTCGACGGAGAACTTGTTGCGCCGCAGCATCAGGTCGGCGCCGTCGAACGTGTAGACGCCGAGCGCGCCGGTGAGCCACTGCCGGCCGAGGCGGCCGCGCCCCCACGAGCGTTCGAGCTCGGCGTACGCGTCCATGAGTTCGAAGTTGCGGTCGCCGCGCGGATAGATGAGGCCCTCGGTCGTGAGCTGCGTGCGTCCGCGCACGTCGGCATGGATGCTGAGTCCCTCGCCGATCCCCCACGACGCGAACGAGAGGTCCTGCACGAGCGGCGCGGCGAAGATGTTCGCGCCTGAGCGCTGGTAGGTGCAGAAGTCGTTGCCGCTCAGGCATCGCACCGGGGTGCCGTCGGCGAGGGTGCGCCACTCCCCGCTGCCGGTGGTGTAATAGGTCGAGATCGAGTCGTTGACGAGCGGGCGGAGCTCCACGGTCTGGATGTACGTCACGCCGGTGACGCGCACTCCCTGCGCCGAAGCGGCGACCGGGAGGAGCGCGCAGAGGACCAGTCGCAGTCGTCGAAGCATCAGTTGCGCCCTCCCGCCGCGCCGTGCGACGCGACGGCATGACAGGCGGCGCAGTCGCCGCCCGGTTCGTGGTTGCGCTGCGCGGCGTGGCAGGTGAGGCAGAGCGCGCGCGTGAACGTGAGCGCCGGCAGCCCCTTCCCCTTGTGACAGGTCGCGCAGTCATCGTGCGCGGTGAGGTCGTGCCCCTTGCGGGCATCGGCGTGGCAGCTCGTGCAGTCGCGCGCCGGCCCGTGGTGATCGGCGTGGCACGAGACGCAGTTCTTCTCCACCGTGCGATCGACGTCCGGCTGGTGACAGCTCTTGCAGTCGAGCTTCGCGTGCTGCTCGTGACGGAAACGCAGGGCGCGGGTCGGGGACGTCTTGCGACCGGTGACGTGGATGGTGACGTTCACGTCGCGCGCCTTCGGCGCCGTGGCATGACAGGCCGCGCACGTCGAGGGTTGCGTCACTCCGTGGTGGCACGAGCGGCACCCCTCCGGCCCGCCGAATTTGAGCTTGCCGTGCCGCTCGCCGGTGCCATGGCACTCGACGCATTCGACGGACGTGTGCCGGGCGTGCTGGAAGGTGGCGGTGTCCTGCGGCGCCGGGAAGGCGGCGAAGCCGATCACGCCACAGAGGGCGAGCTCGTGCGCGCCGCGTGCTCGGCGGACCCACGCGCCGAGCGCGACGCGGTGACTCCAACTCAGCCAGGCGGCGGCCAGTGCCAGCGGGCCACCGACGAGCACGGCGGGCCCCTGGGTCAGGGCGTAGAGCAGCGACGTGATCATCGGATGCGGAAGCTCGGGGTGAAAACGGCGGCGCGGGACCGGCGGGCCAACGTGACCCGTCGATCCCGCGTCACTGCGTGCACGGTCGACTCCGGGCCGATCCGACCGTGCACGCGACTACCAGGTGCTTAGTGGTTGGCGTTGAACTTCACGCCGTCCGGGCGCTTGAGCTGCGGTTCGAGGCTGATGTCGGCCGAGCTCGCCACGCCGTAGTCCTTCTTGAGCTGGTTGATCGACGCGATCATGAGCTGCTCGAGGAGGAATGGATTGTGGACGATGCCGCCCGTCTTCGTCACGACGCTCTGGTTGAACTGCGTGCCGAGGCAGGAGTTGTACGGCTTCGTGGTGGAGAAGGTGCAATCGGACGCCTTCGGGCCGGCCTTGATGAGCGTGATGAGGCGCGTCGCTTCACCATTGAGCAGGCCGACGCGGGCCGTCGCCGTGTTGAAGGCGTTGCGGGCGAGCGATTCCGTCGCGTGGCAGCTGCCGCTCACGCAGCTGCGGAATGTCATCGACGTCACCTGGCAGTTCGTCTGGTCCTTGAGCGGGAGGCCGCCGGCATCGACGCACGGGGTGGCGAGGAAGCGGTGCCCGGTACTGAACGTGGCCGCCTTGGTGAGCGGATCCGTGCCCGAGTACTTCGCGACGTGGCAGGTCGCGCAGAGGTTGGGGTTCTTGGCGACGCTGCCGTGCGAGCTGACGATCGAGTCGGCGGCGCTCATGCCCGGCGGGAACCAGCCCGCCTGACCGAACAACGTCGGGCCTTCGGGCGAATGCACGCTGTTGCGCCCCATCGCGATGGCATCCTGGAAGGTGGCGCGCCGCTGGTGGCACTTGGTGCAGAGGTTCGCGTCGGTGCTCGGCGCGTTGATCGGGAAGCGGAGCTGCGCGGTGTTGGGCGACCCGTGCGGGTCGTGGCAGACGGCGCAGGTCGCGCCGAGCATGTTCGCCGTACCACCCGACGTGTTGTTCTTCTCGATGTAGTTCGACGTCACGCCCCAGGCCGCCAGCGCGCCCTGCCCGGTGTGGCAGCTCTGGCAGTACGGATCGGTGCTGTTGTGCGCGGTGGCCCACGTCGAGGCGTGGCCGGAGATGCGCCATTCGTCGACGAACGGGTTGTGCGTGCCGCTGTGGCACTCGCCGCAGCCGTTCTTGAGCCCCGTGTCGGCCTTGATCGACGCCAGGGGCTGGTTGGTCATGCTCGGGCTCGACACGTGCGTCAGGCCCGGGCCGTGGCAGCTCTCGCACTGCACGTCGTGATACTGCGCGGCCGACGCGTCGCCGAAGCCTGCCTTGGGATCGTTGTTGGAGTTGCCCTGACCGTTGACCGTGTGGCACGGCTGGCAATAGGACTGCATCGAGCCGCTGGTCGAGAGGTCCTTCCACGCGCTCGCATGCTTGGTGGTCTGCCAGGCCGCCTGCTTCTCGACGTGGCACGATCCGCAGACCGTCTTCTTCGTGGCCTCATCGGCGTAGCCGATGAAACCCTGCGCGCCGGTCGTCGGCGTCGCGTAGTTCGGCCCATCGCGGTACACCAGCTTCTCCGACGTGCACGCGGCGAGGAGAACGGACACGGCCGACAGCAGCGTCAGCACTTTGACCCGGGGATGCATCATATGACTCAAGCCTCCGACCAACAGTTCAAATTGGGAACGCACGCAAGGAACCCGCTTCACCTGTTGGTAAGTCTACGGTGCGCGCTACGTACGTACCGTAAGGCATATCCTGAAAATCGGACGCTTGTTACCTGACTTCACAAGCTCCCAAGTGCTTACAAGACAGGATCATGCTGGTCCAGAAGGTGTCCGGTCAGCATCAGTTAGCTCCGGACGGCTCCACTTCCGTACCATTACCCAGATAAAGGTTATTCCGCTCCCTACCAAGACTAGGGGAAGTACGTAGACAAGCAAGTTGAAGCCCCTCGGCTTGGGCGACAACAGGATCCACTCGCCGTACTTCGACACGAAATAGGCCTTCACCTCATCAGGGGTCTTGCCGGCGGCCAGCTGGTCCTTCACGAGCCCACGCATCTGCTGCGCGAGCTCCGAGGGGGAGGCCTGCAGCGACAATCCCTGGCACACGGGACAGCGGAGCTCGGACGCCACCGCCGTCGTCATCGCCTCGAGCGCCGTGTCGCCCGCGGTCTTCAGATTGAGCGCGGCCCGCTCGTCCGCGCTCTTCCCTTCCTTCTGGATCTGCTCCGGCGAGATCACGCCGGCCTGCCTCGGGTCGGGGAGCGGCGCCGGAACAGCGGCGCCCTGGGAACGCGCCAACACCGGCGCGGCCATGAGGGCGAGGACGACCCACAGTCGGCGCGTCATCTCAGCCCCCCGCCTTCGGTGCCGCCGCCGGGCCCGCCGGGCCGGCCGGCGAGGCGTCGGCCGCGCCCGTCGCCGGGACCGCCATCAGCGAGTCGATCACGCGCGCGAGCACCGACGCCGGCACCGGGCCGGTATGCTTGTACGCCACCCGGCCGTTGCGGTCGAGGAAGAACGTCTCCGGCACGCCGTAGAGCCCGTAATCGATCGCCGTGCGCGCCTTGGGATCGTTCAACGACGGGTAACTCTGCCCGCCCATCTCGGCGATCCAGTTCGTGCCGTTGGCGGGCTCGTCGTTGTACAGCACGCCGTAGAAGTGCACGGGCTTGCCGGCGTAGTTCCGCGCGACCTCGCTCAGCGTCGTGTGCTCGTCCCGGCAGGCCAGGCACCACGACGCCCAGAAGTTGAGCACCACCACATCGCCTTTCATGTCGGCGAGGCGGATGGTGTCGCCGACGTTCCGCTGGAGCGGCGGCTGCCCGGGGGCGAACACGCTCAGCGAGAACGTGGGCGCCTCCCGCCCCGGCAGGGGGGACGGGATGTCTTTCGGATCCTGCGTCATGCCGTAGGCGAACAGCAGGATGACGGGCACCGCGAACAGCGATGCGATGGACGCGCGCTTCCAGTTCATGCCACGCTCCTCCGGCGATTCGGCCAGATGCCGACGATCGCCCCAAGGATGACGACGCCGCCGCCGAACCAGATCCACGGCACGAGCGGCTCCCAGATGAGCTTCACGGTCGCGTTCTTCCCCTGCTGCTGGAACGCCTGCAGGTTCGCGTACAGGTCGCCCGTGAGGTAGCTGTGCACCTGGGGGGTCGGCACGGGCTGCTGCGACATCGGATAGAAGTTCATCCGCGGCTCGACCTTGCCGGTGACCTTGTCGCCGTTCATGATCTCCAGCGTCGCGCCGATGACCGAACGCTGCGGCTCCTCGCGCCCCCACACCGACTTGAGGCGCGCCGTGCGGCCGGCGAGCGTGACGCTCTGGCCGGGCTCGAGCGTCGCCTCGCGCTCGGTGCGCAACGACGAGCTGGCGGCGATGCCGAGCGCGACGAGGAAGACGCCGAGGTGCGAGATGTAGCCGCCGTAGCGCCGGCGGTTCGCGCCGATGAGGCGGGTGAGCGCGAGCGCCCACCCCTCGCCGTGCGCGTTGCGGCGCGCCGCGGCGCCGATGTAGAACTCGCGCAGGTTCGCGACGATCGCGTAGCCGGTGCAGGCGAACGCGAGCACGCCGTACACGTTGTGGATCCCCATGGCGAGCGCGATCAGCGTGAGCACGAGGGCGCCGGCGAGCGGCGGGAGCAGCTTGTTCTTCACCTCGGCGCTCGTCGCCGCCTTCCACGGCAGCGCCGGCCCGACGCCCATCAGGAAGAGCAGGACGACGATCACGGGGAGCGACATCTTGTTGAAGAACGGCTCGCCCACGCTCACCTTCACGCCGCGCACGAGCTCAGCGACGAGCGGGAAGAGCGTGCCCGTGAGCACCGTGAACATGAACACGGTGAGGAACAGGTTGTTGAGCAGGAACACCGTCTCGCGCGAGGCCGGCGAGTCGAAGTGCCCCACCGTCTTGAGCCGGTCGGAGACGCCGGCCACCATCACGAGCGCCGAGACGAGCACGACGGCGATGAAGCCGAGGAAGAAGTAGCCGATCGTCCCCGTCGTGAACGCGTGCACCGACGA
>JACQBG010000017.1 GCA_016194585.1 Gemmatimonadota bacterium | reverse complement strand
TGATCCAAAATGATCAGACCTGATCCCCTCAAGAATTCGCCGGCGCAGGTCTCTCCGTTCCAGCCACGGTACCCATCAACTCCGGTCAGGCCGAGGCGACCCGCTCCACTTCCTCGGGGGTCGTGACGCCGAGCGCCACGAGGCGCCGTCCATCGTCGCGGAGGGAACGCATGCCGCCCGCGAGCGCGAGGGCGCGCAGGGCCGTGGCGTCGGCGCCGGCGAGGAGCGCTTTGCGCAGCGGCTCGTCCATCACGAGCAGCTCGTAGATCCCCACGCGGCCGTGGTACCCGCTGCCGCGGCATTCGTCGCAGCCGCGGCCGCGCGTCACGAGCGGCAGCTCGCCGCGGGTGGCCCCGAGCGCGGCGAGCGCGGCGTCGCCGGGGGCGACCTGCTCGGCGCACGCTCGGCAGACGACGCGCACCAGCCGCTGGGCGAGCACCGCCTCGACCGTGCTCGCGACGAGGTAGGGCTCGACGCCCAGTTCGCGCAATCGCGTGAGTGCGCCGGCCGCGTCGTTGGTATGGAGCGTCGAGAGCACGAGGTGCCCGGTGAGCGCGGCCTGCGTGGCGATGGCCGCCGTCTCGCCGTCGCGGATCTCGCCGACGAGCATCACGTCGGGGTCCTGTCGCAGCAACGCGCGCAGCGCACTCGCGAAGGTGACGCCGGCCTTCTCGTGCACCGGCACCTGCGGCACGCCGGCGAGCTCGTACTCGACCGGATCCTCGACGGTGAGGATCTTCTCGCGTCCCGTGCGCAGTACGTCGACGGCGGCGTAGAGCGTCGTCGTCTTGCCGCTGCCGGTGGGGCCGGTGGCGAGCACGATGCCGTGCGGGCGCGCGATCGCGGCTTTGAAGCGCGCCAGCACGTCGTCGCTCATGCCGAGCCCGGCGAGTTCGATGCGGCCGCGGGCCTTGTCGAGCAGGCGCAGCACGATGCTCTCGCCGTGCAGCGTGGGCACGGTGCTGACGCGCACGTCGACAGGGCGCTCCTGCAGCCGCAGGCGGATGCGCCCGTCCTGCGGCACGCGCCGTTCGGCGATGTCGAGGTCGGCCATGATCTTGAGGCGGCTCGTCACGGCCGCGGCGAGCGCGGGGGGCGGCGACGGCGCCTCCTGCAGCACGCCATCGACGCGATAGCGCACGCGCAGGCGGCCGGCGTACGCCTCGAGGTGCACGTCGGAAGCGCGGGCCTGCAGCGCTTCGAGCAGCAGCAAGTTCACGAGCCGCACGACCGGTGCTTCGTTGGCCTGCGTGACGAGGTCGTCGAGGGCGCGCTCGGTGGCAGGCGCGTCGCCGTTCTCGTCGCCGCGCATCGCGTCGATCACCCCCTGCGCCGTACTGCCGGCGCCGTACACGCGCTGGATGGCCGCGCGGAGCGATGGTTCGTCGCCGCGCTCGAGGGTGACGCGCGCGCCGCAGAGCAGCGCGAGGTCGTCCACCGCCTGCGCATCGGGGCGTTCGTGCCAACTCGCCACACGCAACGCGCCGTCGCATTGCTCGAGCGGCAGCAGGCCGTGGTGCTCGAGGAACGCCGCGTTGAGGAGCGGCGACACGGAGACGACCGATCCCAGGTCCATCAGTCGCGCGGCTTGCGCGGCACCACGGGCGGGTTGGCCTGCGCCGAGTCTGGCCGCGCCGACTTCGCGTCGACCGCGTTGCGGATCCGCTCGAGGTCCTCGTCGCTCGCGACGATGTGCGGCGTGAGGAAGAGGAACAGCTCGCTGTTCGTCGTCGTGTTGTGCGTGCTGCCGAAGATCCAGCCGACCCATGGCAGCGACATCAACCCCGGGATCCCCGACCGCGTCTTCTCGGTCTGCCGGTCGACGAGCCCGCCGAGCACCGCCGTCTGGCCGTCCTTCACGAAGAGGTGCGTCGACGCCTCGCGCGTGCTGATCACCGGCGCGCCGAACTGCGTCTCGGCGGTGGCCGAGCTGACTTCCTGCGACACCTGCAGCGAGACGTAGCCGTCGGCGTTGATCGTGGGAAGGATGGCGAGCGTCGTGCCCACATCGCGGTACTGCACCACCTGGTCGCGCACGCCGGCGTCGGTGGGAAGCGTGCGGAACACCTGCACGAACGGCCGCTGGCTCCCGACCAGGATCTTGGCCTCAAGGTTGTTCTGCGCGAGGAGGAGCGGGCGCGAGAGGATGCGCACATCGCCTCGAGTGGAGAGTGCCGAGATCGCCGCCGTGGTGCTGAGCTTGCCGCCGCGCGTGAGATTCAGGAGGAAGGCGCCGAGCGAGGCGCTGTCGACGCTCCCCGTGCTCGCCTGCGTGCTGTTCTTCGCGTCGGGAGCGATGAGTCCGGACGCGGAGACGCGCACGTCGAGGTCCTTCGATTCGCGCACCTTGGCCACGAGCACCTCGATCCACACCTGCAGCGGGCGCAGGTCCATCGCCGTGATCGCTTCCTGCACGATCGTCCAGTCGGCGGGGAGGGCGCGCACGAGGAGGGCGTTGGTGGTCTCGTCGGGGACGACCTGCACCGGGCCCTTCAATTCGGCGCGCATCCCCGCGTCGCCGAGGACCACCGGCGAGGCGAGGCGCGACGTGGTGTCGGGACCGAACATGTTGAGGCGTGAGCCCTGCAGGCGGTCGGTGAGCGTGAGCGAGCTCAGCCCCGGCGTCGCCGGCGCGGCGCGCTGGCCGCCGAAGATGGACTGCAGCGTGGAGGCGAGCTTGGCCGCGCGCACGTGCTTGAGGCGATACACGAACAGGCGCACGTCGCCGGCGTCCTGCGCCGTGGCGCCCGGGGCCGCCGTCTGCGGCACCGTCGTCGCGACGGACACGAGTCGAATGAGGTGCCCCTCCTCCTCGACGCGCATCCCGTTCGCCTGCGCGACGCTCTTGAGCAGGGCGAGCACGTCGCCGCGCGGCACGGGCTCGCGGAGCCGCAGCGTGACGCGGCGGTTGGGGACCTCGCCGAACGTCACGTTCAGTTGTCCGGCTTCAGCGAGCGCGCTGAGGACGACACTCAGCTCGGCGTCCTGGAAATCCACCACGATGCCCGCGTCGGTCACCTTCACCGGCTGCTGCGCGTGCAGCGGGCGCAGCGCGAGGGCGAGGCAGAGGGCGATGGTCGAAGGGCGGAGTCTCACGTCAGTTCCCCGGGGAGTTGAGGCGAAGCTCGTGCGTCGCGCCCGCGGCGTCAATGAACGTGACGCGCGCCGGGGCGATGGTCTTGAGTGTCCAGCCGCTCAGCGTGTCGCCGGCGTGCAGCGTGCGGGGACGCGCCGAACCCGCGCGGCACACGGCGAAGGGCGCGCCGTCGCCGACCACGGTGCCGACGAGGCGGATCGTTCCGGCGAGGTTCAGCGATGTCACCACCACGGTCGCCGCCGGCGGCGTTGCGCGGCGGTCGGGACTGAAGGGCGCGAGGGCGATCATCCGGTCGAAGGGCACCGGCTGTTCGATTGCTGACGCCACGGGCACGACTGGCGCCGGCATCGGAGGCGCCGGGTCGACCGGCGCGATGCGGGTCGCCTGCCAGACGGCGCCGAGTGCGAGCGCGCCCGCGACTACGACCGCCGCCGCGGCGACGCGCACGTCGGCTTCGCTCGAGATGCGCCACGTCATGTGCGGCTCCTCACTTGCCCCGCCCTTTCGCCGTGCGGCCGAGCCGCGCGCCAAAGCCGCGCACACGCGCGCTGGCGGCGATCGTGCCTTCGGAGGTGCCGGTGGCGGTGACCTCGAACCGCTCCACGGTCAGCACGCGCTCGCCGCTCTCGAGCTGGTCGAGCCAACTCACGATCGCGCCGAACGTGCCCTCGACGCGCGTGTCCACGCCGAGCGCGACGACGCCCGCGCCGCGGATCTCGACGGGCGCGGCGTCGGTCTGCGTGACACGCAGCCCCGCGGAGCGGGCCGCGTCGCGCACGAACGCGGAAAGTGCCGCGCTCGCGGCGACCGTGTCGGCGTCATTGAAGAGGCGCGGCGCCATCACCGCGGCGCGCTCGGCGACGTGCTTCGCCCGCGCCGGCAGCAGCGGCGCGTCGCGCAACAGCGCCTTCTCGCGCGCCAGCAGGCCGCGCTGCGTCGCCGCGTCGTCGTGCGCGCGCTGCACGCCGGCCGCGACGGGCGCGACGACGGCGCGCCACGCGAGCACCGGCACCACGACGAGCGCGCCGAGCCAGAGGGCGCGGCGGTCGCGCGTCGACATCCGGCGCGCGCCCGCGGCGAAGCGCATCCCCGTGGCCGTCACTTGCCGCCGGCTCCCGGCGCGCGCAGCCGCACGGCGATCGAGAACGCTTCGTGCGTGAGTCCCGGGCCGTCGTCGACGCGGATGGGCGCGGTCGCACGCACGCCCTCGACGCCACGCACCGCGCGCAACGCGTTGAACACCTTCGCGGCGCTCACGGCGCGCCCCTCCACCTGCAGCGAATCGCCGGCGCCGCGCGCGGCCGTGAGGTAGGCGTCGGCCGGGAGCGCGGCGACGATCGTCCAGAGGCGCGCACTCCACGCGGGCGACGCACGCTCGGCGCGGTCGAGGGCGTCGAGCTGCTCCTCGATGGCGACGACCGAATCGCGCTGCGCCATCGCGACCGTGAGGGCGGGCTCGAGCGCCGCGCGTTCGGCGGCGATCACTCGCGCCTCGCGCGCCGCGCCCCACCACCACGCGGCGCCGGCAACGAGCACGAACGCGGCAGCAACGGTCGAGAGGCGGCGCGTCACGCGACTCGCCGCGGTGCGCCGTCGCGCGCGAACGGCCGGGTGCACGAATTCGCGTTCGCGGTTCCATGGCGCGAACCGCGCGGCCGTCTCGAGGGGGTCAGCCGCCGACTCGATCGTCGCGCGTGAGGTCATGCCACTTTGCACGGCCGGCGCGCCCAGCGACGCGCCGGCTCCAACGTCTTCCGCACGGCACCGCCGCAACCGTGTCACCACGCCATCGCGCGTCGCGAGCACCGTCGCTTCACCATCGAGCACGAACACCGCCTGCTGCGCACTCCCGCTCGCGCGCGCCCACGCGCCCATCGCCGGCGCGATCTCCACCAGTTCGCCGCCGAGTTGCTCCGCGGCGCGCCGCACCGCCTCGAGCACCACGCCGTCGGCCTCGGCCCCGAGATACGTCGCCGGCGCACCGCGCGTGAGTGCGCGCACAGCGACGACGGGCTCGGCGCGCCGCCGCGGGAACCAGCGCGCCGCGTCGCGCTCGAGCACGGCGCGCGCCTCGTTCACGCGCATAGGCGGAAGCGACAGCTCGCGCGGCGCGGTGAACGGCGAGGCGAGCGCGACGAACGCGCGCAGCGGCTCGGCGGCCCCGTGCGCGGTGCCGGGCCGGCCGGCAGTCGCGTCGCCCGCGACCATCTGTGCGCGCACCTCATGCAGCGCGTCGTTCAACGACGACGCGTCGCCCAGCGCGAGCGCATCGGCATCGAACGTGAACTGGGCCGTGCGCGCACGCGCGGCCGACGCGAGCGAGGCGACAGCCCCCGGCCACCACGCCACGACGCCGCGCCCCGCACCGAGGGCGATGCCCACCGTGCGCGCGGCGCTCACCGGATCCGCCTCCATTGCACGAACACCGCGCCACCTCCACGTACCATGAGCGCTTCGGCCCGCACGTGCACCGGACTCCCTTCCACCCACCCCTCGCCGCGCACGCGCATCGCGAACGCGTCGAACGACAGCCGCGGCAGCAGTTGCGCCGAGGCATCGAGCAACGCCGCGCGGTCGCCCGGCGGCAAACGATCGCTGAGTTCCTGGAAATTAGCGACGCGTTCCCCCGACCGGCGAGCCGCAAGCAGCGCTTCGACCGCCGCGTCGCTCATCCCCGGGAGGGAGCGCAGCACTTCGCGCGGCGCGGCGTTCACGTTCACCTGTCCGATACCCCCGACGTTCAGGAACGTCCGCGCGCGGCGCCAGAGCGTGTCGGGCATCCCGAGCACGTCGCGCAACTCGTCCACCCGCTCGATGGCGCCGTCGCGCGGCAGCTCGCGCGCGCCCGCCGCGAGGTAGTCGGTACGCTCGGCGCCCTGGGCGCGGCGGCTGTCGTCCTCGTCGCGCCAGTCGGCCACACGTTGCGCCATGCGTGAGGCGAGCGCGTCGTCGGCGCCACAGGCGGCGAACAGCCGGTGCAAGTCGGCCTCGGTCACGCGATTGACGTCGAGCGTCGCGCCATCGTCCTCGAGTGAGAACGCGTATCGCATCTCGCCCATCTGCACCGTATCGCTCTTCCCCTCGGCGAACCGCCACGGGTCGGCGAGCGATGATCCGGCCGCGTCGCCGTGCTCGACGAGCAGCCGCGCCAGCCGGGCGCGCGCGTGCTCGAGCGCGGCGTTCGCGGCACCCCTCCCCTGCTCCTGCTCGAGCGTGTTCGCCACCGCCAGCCGGCTCGACCGCGCGAGGTAGCTCACCTCGAACGCCACGGCGGCGATCGCCACCATCAGCCAGATGCTCGCGAGCAGCGCGAAGCCGCGGCGGTTCATCGGCCGTTCGCGAGTGGAACGGTGATGGGCCATTGCAGCGGCCCGCGCAGCGAGTCGCCCGGCGCGGCGAATAGCGTCACTTCGACGGCGCCGGGGAGCAGCGTCGCGGATGCCCAACTGTCGAGCCACTCGGCGCGGCCGAACGCCTGCGTGAAGTAGCGCACGTTGAACCCCGCCACTCCCTCGGCGAGCGTCACGCGCACCAGGTCGCGGCCGCGCCGGTCGCTCAACTCGGCGACGAGCGCGCCCGACGTCGAATCCGCGGCACGCGCAATGAAGAAGTGCACGCGCGACGGATCATCGCCGCGCGGCGTGGCGGCCGTGGTGAGGAAGCTCACCTCGTCGTCGGGGAGTTCCGTCGTATTCGCGCGGCGCGTGCCATCGATGCCGCGGAAGCCGGGCGCATCGCCATCGGCGGAGAGCTGCACGTCGCCGATCCAATCGGCGATCGCGCGCCGCGCCGCGAGCGCGCGACGATCCACATCGGCCTCGCGCAGCGCGCGCGCGCGCTGGTCGGCGACCGTCGCGAACGCCGCGCCCCCCGCGGCGAGCGCCATCCCGCCGACGGCGAGCGCGACGACGAGTTCGAGCAGCGTCATCCCGCGGCGCAGGCGCGTCACGGACTCGCACCGGCGAGAGGCGCCACATCGGGCGGGCGCCACGTGCGGGTGCGGAGCGTGAAGGCACCGCCCGCCCACTGCACCTCCACGGCGACATCGAAGAGGTCGTGCTCCTGTGACACCGGTTTCGCGGTGGCCACCCACTTATATAGTTGTGTCCCGGCCGCCGCCTCGCCGTGTGAAAGCGAATCGGGCAGAAAGGCGAGGGTGTGCCGGCTGACCAGTTCGAGCCGCGCCACCCGCTCGCGCGCCAGCGCGGCGGCCGGCGCCGTGTCGCGCGCCCGCGCCGCCGCGCGCGACTCCGCGGCGAGCGCGCCGAGTGCCCCGATCGACACCGTGCCCACGATCGCCATCGCGACGACGGCCTCGAGCAAGGTGAACCCCACGCGCTTCATCGTCCCTCCGTGACGCGCGTCGCACCCGTCCACGCATCGGCGGCGATGACCGCGGTGCCGCGGTCGCACCGCACGACGATCGCGTCGGCCGCCGCCGAACCGTCGGCCGCGAATCGCACGTGCAACCGCGCCTTGTCGCTCGCGAGATGGCAGTCGGCGGGGAGGTCGAGCACGAACGTCGAGTCGGGCTCCGCCTGCCACACGCGCGCATGCGCCGCGTCGATGGTGAGCTGTGACTCGTACCCGCGCGCGAGGGCGCGCGAGCGGGCGCCCTCTAGCAGCGCCGTGACCTGCGCGGCCGCCTCGTGCGTGGAGCTGCGTGTGGCAACGGCTGAGAACGCCGGCACGGACACTGCCGCCGACAGCGCGAGGAGGGCGAGCACGACGACGATCTCGACGAGCGTGAAGCCGCGCGCGCGCGCCGTCATCGCAGCGCCGCCGGATTCACGCCGTAGATCGCCTGCAGCAGCGAGAGCGCGACGAGCCCCACCATCGCACCGAACAAGACGATCATCGCCGGCTCGGCGATGGCGACGAGCCGCTGCGCGCCGCGCTCGGTGCGCACTTCGAACAACTCGGCGGCCTTGCCGAGGAAGTCCTGGAGGCGGCCCGCCTCCTCACCGGTCGCGACGAGCGAGGCGAGCAGCGGCGGAAAGACCGATTCCTCAGCGATCGCCCCGTGCAGTGTGCCTCCCGCGCGCACGCGCTCGCGCACGCGCACGAGCGCCTCGCGGGCGAGCGGGTCGGCGACCGAGAGCGCGGCATCGTCGAGCGCGGAGATGAGGCTCGCACCGCTCTTGAGGAGCACGGCGATGAGCCGCGCGCACTCGGCGGCGAGCGTCTCACGCCGGAACGCGCCGACGAGCGGGAGGGTGAGCAGCGTGCGCGCCCACGCGCGCCGTCCCTCGGCGGTGAGCCGCAGCCAGGCGCCGAGCGCAGTGGCGGCCAGCGCGAGCACGGGGAAGATGAACCAGTTGCGGCGCGCGGCGGAGGCCGCGCCGAGGAGCAGTCGCGTCGAGGTGGGCAGCGCCGCGCCCGTATCGCCGAGGAGCGCGGCGAATCGCGGGAGCACGAAGAGGAGGAGCACGAGCACCGCGGCGCCGCCGACGACGGCGAGCAGTGCCGGGTAGATGGCCGCCGACAGGAGTCGCGCGCGCAGCGCGCCCTGCCGTTCGAGTTGGTCGGCGAGTCGCGCGAAGGCCGCGTCGAGATCGCCCGCGCGTTCGCCGGCGCGGATGATCCCCACCATCGCGGGGGAGAACACGTCGCCGTGGGCGGCGAAAGCCGTGGCGAGCGACTCGCCGCGTTCGACGCGGGCGCGGATGTCGAGCAGGCGCGCGCGGAGCGCCGGAGGCGACGTGGAGCCCGCCGCGTCGAGCGATTGGCCGATCGCCATCCCGGCCGGGAGGAGCGCGGCGAGGGCGCGCATCGCGTCCTCGAGCGCGGCGTGTGGCACGCGATCGCCGGCGCGCGTGGCATTGTCCGAGCGCTCGGCGACGTCGAGCACCGTCAGTCCGCGTTGTTCGAGTTCGCGCTGGAGGGTGGCCGCGTCGATGGCGACGGCCTCACCGCGGGCGCGACGGCCCGCGCGGTCGATGGCGCGGTACTCGAAGCCTGGCATCAGCGTGCCTCGTGCTCGCGTGCTACTTCCAGCTCGTGATGTCGGCGTCGTCGCCGGTACCGCCGGGCTTGCCGTCGGCGCCATAGGAGACGAGGTCATACCCCGTCGTGCTCTGCACGCCCGGCGCGACGTACGAGTAGGGATTGCCCCACGGGTCGAGCGGCACCGCTTTGCGCAGGTACGGACCGCGCCAGTTGGTGGGGCGCGGTTCTGTGGTGGGCGCCTGCCAGAGCGCGGCGAGTCCCTGCTCGGTGGTGGGGTAACGGCCGTTGTCGAGGCGGTAGGCGTCGAGGGCAGCGCCGAGCATCTCGATCTGCGACCTCGCGGTGGTCTCCTTGGCCGCGCCGACGTGTCGGAAGACGTTGGGCGCGACGAGGGTGGCGAGGATCGCAATGACGACGATGACGACGAGGACTTCGATGAGGGTGAAGCCTCGGAGGCGCGAGTGGGAGGGGCGCATGGAGGGATTATCGCCGCGGCGGGGCGGGAGGGCTAGGGTGGGGCGCGTGCACGACTTGGTCAACACACCGTTGGTGCAACGGCCGGCGACGCGACTCTCAAGGCGGAGCCCTCACGCGTTGGCCGCTTCCTACACGGCGCCGAATCCGTCGAGAAGCCAGCGCCCAGAAACACGCCGCAACCGTGCCTTGGTCTCATTCACGTCGAATTTCCCCTCTACGAAGATCAGAAAGACGACGTCCAACTCGATCATCTCCGCACTTATGCCGCGCGCGCCAACGATCGACAGCGAGTGAACGTGCATCTCCGGAGCGAAGATCGCCGTGAGGATGCCGGTACCGCCGGGGTACCGTTGCAGAAGCCTCTGCGTAAGAAGTGGACGAAGATTCGGGTGCCGACTCTGCGCCTCGATCAGAAATGCCACGAGAGCACCGCGGGCGGCCAAGAGCTCTGGCCCACCGACCATCGCAACGGTTCGACGAAACGACGAGTCCGGGCTGAAGCCTTTGATCAACGCCGGCGCCGCGAGTTGTGCGTGCAAGGAGTCGCGCGCCGCTGACACGTTCTGTGCCGCGAGCGGCATGGCGACGAGCAGCAAGATCGCGACGTGCGCTAGTAACCGTCGATTTTTCATTTCGGCCTCAGAATCTGCGATCTACTTGGGAGGAAACGCTGGAAACGACCCATGGAAGACCTCCCCGCTCGCGGAATAACCCCAGCGAGCGGGCGGTCCGGCTCTCAGGTCGACGTGCACGTGGGGGCCCTCACCATTCTCTCCTTGATAGCCTTCTTCGTACCAGCCAACGCCGTTGAAGAGTCCGCTCCTCGCCGCCTGATTCGCAGTTTGCAGATTTCGCTGCCCGGGTACACGAATGTCCGCTGCCAAACCTCGGGTGTGAAGGCTGCCGCTGCGAGCGCCAAGCACAGAGGAGCGAGGGCGGTCCCCACCAGTGATAAGGATGTCGCGATCGCAGCCGATGAGCCTATTGAACGCGTTCAACGCACGCATGACACTATCGGACACGACATAGTGCCGTGGATTCAAGACCGTCAAGCCACTTGGATCGGTGTCGCCGACTGGAGATCCCCCCGCATAGGCATACAAGTTCTCATCTTGGCCTAAGAACCCCGCCGGATCCTTCGCCGTCCACCGCCCCGTCTCGGCGTCGTAGTCCCGCGCCCCGAACCGCACGAGCCCCGTGAGCGGCTCATACTCCCCGCCCGCATAAGCGAACGGCTGGAACCCCGGCTTCGTGTCCCGGACGACCCGCCCATAGGCATCGTAATCGAGCCGCTGCACGACGGTGTCGGCCAGGGCGTCCATCACCAGCCGCACGCTCCCCAGCTGGTCGGTCACGAACCGGAAGGTCTGCCCGCTCGGCGTCGTCATCAGCTCGGGCACGTTCACATGCGCGCCGTAGACGTAGGTCCGGACGGGATTGCCGACGCTGTCGACCTCGGCGGCGATCGCGAGCTGGCTCTGATAGAGCCAGCGGTTGGTCACCACCCCGTTCACAAGGCGCGCCGTGCGCCGTTGCTGGGGGTCGACCTCGTACTGGACGTGCGCGCCGCCCTGGGTGCTCGGGAGCCAGACGTCGCGGAGGTTCCCGAAGGGGTCGTAGCGGTAGCGGGTGGTGTCGGGGCCCACGACCGTGAGCGTGCGCTCGCCGGTGGCGGCGTGGACGTAGGTGGCGGTGCCGTTGTTGAGCAGCCGGTCCTGCGCGTCGTAGGCGGCCGTGAGCGTCTGGCTCGCCGTGACGACGCGCGTGCGGTTGCCGTTCAGGTCGTAGGTATAGGCCTGCGTGACCACGCCGCCCGTGCGGACCTCCGACAGCCGGCCAGCCGCGTCGTAGGCATAGGCGTACGTCGCTGTGTCGCCCTGCACGCGCTCCGAGAGGCCCACCACGCGCCCCAGCGCGTCGTACGTGAACGCCTGCCGCAGCAGCGTGTCGGCGTTGATGTCGCCGACCGTGGCGGAGAAGAGCACCTGCCCCAGCGAGTCGTACGCGAACGTGGTGGTCGCGTTGCCGCCGCTCACGGTCTGGAGGAGGGCGTTGTCGGCGCGGTAGCTCATCGAGACCGGCCCGATGTTGACCGGCAAGCCGTCGGCGCCGTAGAAGATGCCGCCCAGGCTCTGGCCGCCGACGGCGCTTCCGCGTCAGGAGCCGCGCTCCGACGACTGCTCAGTGCGGTGACACCGTTCCGTCGCTGTTTACGCGAAAGTAGGTGAAGGATCCGATCGGCTTCGCGGGAGGGTCGAACGGCTATGCCTACGTCGGAGGAAATCCAGTCGGGCTCATCGATCCAACCGGATTGGAACCGCTCTCTGCCTGCGCTCGAGAGTTCTTCCGGCAGTATTTTCCGACAATCGACTTTGAGCGTGTTGACATCCGGCGTGGAATCCCGAATGTCGTCAGGTGGGGGGCAGGGAGGTTCGGAGGAATCGTTCCGGCCGGCTTCACCTTTGGAAGTACGATCTATCTCGACCCGTCCTACACTGACCAACTCACGGAAAACGAACTAGCTGTTTTGGTCGGACATGAGCTCCAGCACGTAGTTCAATTCCAAACGGTCGGCGAGGCATACATGACAACGCTGTACGGATTCGACTGGCTACTCAACAGATACGAGGGATCCGCTCTCGAGGATGCCGCGCGCCGAGTTAGTGATCGAATTCGAAGCGATTTGGGTCGTAGTAACGGTTTGCGGTCGTGCGGAAGTATCTGTGCGCGCTAAACTCTTGTTGCTAGCATCGGCTGGCCTGCTGTTGGCGTGTCCGCGGGAATCAACGCGGAAGCCTTCTCCAGAGTACGATAGGATTCTCCGTCTCTCTCACGACCAGCGACGCGTGGCGATAGTGGCGCTTGGTCCGCGTGAACGCATCGCGCTGTATCTCGAAGCGGTCGAGTTGTACCATCCGCCGATGATCTGGATTGCAGATGAGGTGGCAGACATCGACGCCGCGTTGCAGGAGCACGTAGCGGCGGTCTTGGATTCGTCGACCTCGGAAGCACGGCGCTCTGACCTCTACTATCTGGCGTACGTCCTCATCTGCCGTGACACCGCCCAAGCGAAGAGTGGAAGCCTGAGCGCCGCTGTTGAGCGAAGTGCCGGTTCGGTCAAGAGCGCGCAGGCGAAGCGGTACCTCGATGCCGCGCGCCGCGCGAAAACCGGTGATTGCTCTGGCTGACGGTTCCAGCACATAACTGGAGCCAGGAAGGGTCAATGCACTGCTCAGATGAGAGGAGCATCCGGAATGCAGGCCGTCGGCCATTTCGCGGAACCAGGAAGAACGGACTTCCCACCATGCAACCACTCATATTCGCCGGCTCTCTCGCTTTTGTCCTCACGCTGGATTGCCAGGCCCAGCCTAAGCCCTGCTCTGGGGTAGACCGGCGCCTCAGCGACGAGCGCAAGATCATATTGAGCTCAGCGATCGCGAAGCAACTGCACGAGCCCGTCGATTCCGTGCTCGCGTCCTTCGCGACGGGCGGGTGGAGAATTGTGTTCGTGAAGGTGCCTGCGTCGGACGCGCCATTTCTGTTCTTCCGAGCGGATCCGCGCACAAGTAGGTATGTCACAATTTGGAGTGGCGCAGCCCGAGTGACCGAGGAGCAAGAGATCGCTAGCTGGGCGATGAAGCACGCTCCGAGAATCCCGAAAGCGCTTGCTCGCTGTTTCGCGTGGTATGTGACCAGAGGGCCATACGTCACCGGTGGTCCCCGGTGAGTGGTTCGAGCGCGCGCAGTGTGCCCTGCGCTGAGTCCGATCCCAGGGTGACAGTCGGACTCGTCGGCGTGTGCCGCCCGGCGGGACGGCGCCCTAGTTCCTCGTCCCCCTCCTCACATCGAACAGCGCACTCCGGTGACACTCGGGACAGATCAACCACTCCCTCCTCCGCGCGTAGCCGAGTCCGAAACTCCCTCCTCCGATCGGCCGCTCCGTCATCGCCACACCGCACCGCGGACACTGCGGCATCTCCCCGCGCCCGAGCGCCTCGCGCATCGCGCGCTGCTCCGCCGCGTCGTACTGCGCGCGCTCCGTCACGCGATCGCCAGCACGATCTTGCCGAACTGCTCGCCGCTCGCGAGCCGCTCGAACGCCCGCCGCCCTTCGGCCAACGGCACCACCACATCCACCGGCGGCCGCAACCGACCCGCCCTGAACTCGGCGACGATCGCGTCGAACTCCGCGTCGCTCCCCATCGTCGAGCCCATGATGTTCCACTGATTCCAGAACAGCCGGCGCACGTCGGTCTCCACCATCGGGCTCGAACTCGCGCCGCACGTCACCAGACGCCCCGCGCGGCCGAGCGCGCCGAGCGACTGCGCCCACGTCGCCGCGCCCACGCTGTCGACCACCACGTCGACCCCCTTCTTCCCCGTGCGCGCGCGCACCTCGCGCGCCACGTCGGTCGTGGCGCCGTTGATCGTCTCGTCGGCGCCAAGTGCCGCGGCGCGCGCGAGCTTCGCGTCACTCCGGCTCGTCACCCACACTCTCGCGTCGAGCGACTTCGCGATCTGCAGCGCCGCGATCGCCACGCCGCCGCCGATCCCCTGGATGAGCACCGATTCCCCCGCGCGCACCTTCGCCCGCGTGACCAGCATCCGCCACGCCGTGATCGTCGCCAGCGTGAACGCGGCCGCCACGTCGTCGGGAATGTCGGCGGGGATGCGGCGCACGTTCGCCGCCGGCACCACGATGTACTCCGCGAACGTGCCGCTGCGGTGCTCGCCGAGCAGCCGGAACTTCGGGCAGAGCGGATGCTCGCCGGCCGCGCAGTAATCGCATTCGCGGCACGAGATGCCGGGATTGATCACCACGCGGTCGCCGACCGTGATGTCCGTGACGCCCGCACCCACCACGTCCACGATGCCCGTGCCGTCGGCGCCGAGCACCCAGTCGGGCGTGATCGTCACGCCGGGGATCCCTTGCACGACGAACAGGTCGAGATGGTTGAGCGCGGCGGCGCGCAGCCGCACCCGAACATCGCCCGGGCGCTCCACCACGGGCTCGGGGATGTCGTCGCGGAACGTCACCTGCTCGAGTCCGCCGTGGGCGGAGATCGTGAGCGCCTTCAAGAGCGGTTCTCCGAGGCCGCCATCCGGCGGCAGATGCTGGTTATATTGAAGCGTTGCCCGCCGGCGCCGGCCCGCGGGCCCTCACTTCCCCGGCCCCCGGCACTATCTAATGATTTCGATCAAAGTCCCGCCGCTCGGCGAATCGATCACCGAAGCTACCGTCTCGCGCTGGCTCAAGAGGGAAGGCGACGCGGTGGCTGCGGGCGAAACGCTCGTCGAACTCGAGACGGATAAGATTACGGTCGAAGTCCCCGCCCTCAAAGCCGGGGTGCTCGCTTCGCGGGCCAAACACGACGGCGACGTCGTGGCCGTCGACGACCTGCTCGGCGAACTGAACGATGCCGCCGGCGCGATCGCCACTGCCGCGCCGGCCGCAGGCCCAGCCGCCGCCGCCGCGCCGACTGTGGGGGCGGCAACCGCTGCGACGGCACAGCCTCCGGCCGCTCCGGCGACTCCCGCCGCCGACGTGCGCAGCACGCCGTCCGCGCGCCGCCTCGCCGACGAGACCGGCGTGAACCTCGGCGCCATCGCCGGTACCGGCCGCGGCGGCATCGTGAGCAAGCCCGACGTGGTCGCCGCGTCGTCCGCTTCGTCCGCGCCGGCTGTCCCGGCCGCGCCAGCCGCGCCACTCGTGCGGCCGTCCGCCGCGGTGCCCGCCATCCCCGCCCCGCCCCGCCCCGCGCCCGCCGCCGGCGTGCGCGAGACGCGCGAGAAGATGACGACGCGCCGCAAGCGCATCGCCGAGAACCTGCTGCAGGCGCAGCACGCCACCGCGCACCTCACGACGTTCAACGAGATCGACATGAGCGCGATCTCGGCCCTGCGCGAACGGATGAAGGAGAAGGTCGAGAAGGAGCACGGCGTGAAGCTCAGCTTCATGCCCTTCTTCGCCAAGGCGTCGGTGATGGCGCTCAAGGCGTTCCCCACCGTGAACGCGCAGATCGACGGCGAACACATCGTATATAAGCACTACGTGAACCTCGGCATCGCCGTCGCCAGCGAGGCCGGGCTCGTCGTGCCGAACATCAAGGACGCCGACCAGCTCGGCATCCTCGGCATCTCGCGCGAGATCGCCGCCGTCGCCAAGCGCGCCCGCGACGGCAAGCTCTCGATGGACGACCTCACCGGCGGCACGTTCACCATCACCAATGGCGGCGTGTTCGGGTCGCTCCTCTCGACGCCGATCATCAACTACCCGCAGGTCGGCATCCTCGGCCTGCACAAGACGCAGGACCGCCCCGTGGCCGTCAACGGCCAGGTCGTCATCCGGCCGATGATGTACGTCGCGCTGTCGTACGACCACCGCATCATCGACGGACAGCAGGCCGTGCTCTTCCTCGTGAAGCTCAAGGAGCTCATGGAAGACCCGGCCTCGATGCTCATCGACTGAGCCGGGCGCTCCCGCTCCTCCAACACGAAGGACCCGTGACCACTCCCGCGCTCACCCCCGACGTGCTCGTCATCGGCGGCGGCCCGGGCGGCTACGTCGCCGCCATCCGCGCCGCGCAACTCGGACTCACCGTCGTCTGCGTCGAGGGCGACCGCACGCTCGGCGGCACCTGCGTGAACGTCGGGTGCATCCCGTCGAAGGCGCTGCTCCAGAGCAGCGAGCACTTCGAGTTCACGCGACTCCACGCCGAGGAGCACGGCTTCTCGGTGGGGGGCGTGACGCTGAACCTCGCGCAGATGATGAAGCGCAAGGACGACGTCGTCGCCGCCAACTGCAAGGGCGTCGAGTTCCTGTTCAAGAAGAACAAGGTCACGTGGGCGCGCGGCTGGGCGACGCTCAAACCGGGGAACGTCGTGCAGGTGAAGGGGAACGACGACGGCGTGATCACGTATCAGCCGCGCCACGTCATCATCGCGACGGGGTCCGTGCCGAGCACGTTGCCGTTCTTCCCGTTCGACGAGGAGCGCGTGCTCTCGAACGTCGGCGCGCTGACGATCCCCGAAGTGCCGAAGCACCTGATCGTCATCGGCGGCGGCGTGATCGGGCTCGAGCTCGGATCGGTGTGGCGCCGGCTCGGCGCGCGGGTGACGGTCGTCGAGTACGCGCCGACGATCCTCCCCGGCAACGACGACGACATCGTGAAGGAGGCCGACCGCATCTTCCGCAAGCAGGGGCTCGACATCCGCGCCGGCACGAAGGTCACGGGTGGGCGCCGCGAGGGGACGAAGGTGTTCGTCGACATCGAAAGGGACGGCGCCGCGGAGACGCTCGAGGGGGATTACGTGCTCGTCTCGGTCGGCCGCAAGCCGTCACTCTACGGCATCGACGCGGCCGCGCTCGGCCTCACGCTCGGCGCGCGCGGCGAGATCGCGGTGGACGACCGGATGCGCACGAACCTCCCGAACGTGTACGCCATCGGCGACGCGGTCGGGGGAAAGCTCCTCGCCCACAAGGCGGAGGAAGAGGGCGTGATCGCCGCCGAGGTGATCGCCGGCAAGCCCGTGCACATGCATTACCACAACATGCCCGGCATCGTGTACACGTGGCCCGAGATCGCGACGGTGGGGCTCACGGAGAGCGAAGTGAAGGCGAGCGGGCGCGCCTACAAGACGGGGAAGTTCCCGTTCAGTGCGAACGGCCGCGCGCGCACGATGGCGGAGACGAGCGGGTTCGTGAAGTTCGTCGCCGACGCGCAGACGGATGAGATCCTCGGCTGCCACATCATCGGCGCGAACGCGAGCGACTTGCTCACCGAGGTCGTGCTCGCGATGGAAGTGCGCGGCACGAGCGAGGACATCGGCATCACGGTGCACTCGCATCCGACGCTGTCGGAGGCGGTCAAAGAGGCGGGGTTGGCGGTGAGTGGTCGCGCCATTCATATCTGAACTGCATAGGGGGAGTTGAGAGGGAAAGGGGGAGGGGGGCGGGTCGACGGCAGGACACAGGCTACAGCGAGAGAGGGCTCAGGGACGACGCGGGGGAGCGAAGTGCTCACCCCGCCCTCTCCCTGAGCCCTCCTCATCTGTCGGCTCCCCCTGTAGTGAGCCCCTCCCCCTCCCCCTCCCCCTTTCCCTCCCCCTCCCCCTCAGCCGTTCCCCAAATATCGCTCCCGCAAGATCCGCACGTGATGCCGCTCGTGCCCCGCCGCGATGTACGCGAGCGCCCGCACCGAGATGGACTTCCCGCTCGCCGTGCCGCGGCGCACCCACGCGTCGGGCGAGAGTGAATCGAGCAGCGCCGACGTCGCGAAGCGCACGGCGACGAACTCGAGCAGCAGGTTGTCGAGCGAGCGGTCGCCGGCGCCGGACGCCGGGACCCATGCGTTCTCGTCGAACGCGGAGAGCGGCGTCGCGTCGGCGCGGGCGATGCGCAGCAGGCGGTACGCGAAGACGCGTTCGGCGTCGCTCATGTGGCCGACGACCTCCTTCAGCGTCCATTTGCCCGGGCCGTAGGCCTTGTTGGCGACGGCGTCGGTGACGCCGGTGAGTGTCGCGAGCGTCTCCTGCAGTTGCGCGCGCAGATGGTGGCGCACGTCGCCGGCGGGGACGAGCCCGACATAACCGGCGTAGAACGGGGCGTATTCGTCGTCGTGCGGGCGACCGAAGGCGGTATCGATATTCGTCATGGCGGAAAGTTGCGGCGACGGCGGGGTCCGCGAAAGCGCGCCGCGCGGCGCGCGCGCAACCGGTTCTGTTGAGACACGCGCGCGGACGAGTGTCAGTCGGCGAGGTAACGGCACGCTAGCCGTGTAACCGGTTACAGCTAACTCGTTACACGCCAACGTGATATCGGGGGCGGCTTTGGTGACGTACGTCACCGCGTCACCTGTTGCCTGGCGTGATCTTGCCCCTCGACGCCTCGCGAAGCGCGGGCGTGCGTGAAGCCACTTCTGTGGCCCCTGTGCTGAGTTCAGCCACGCGCGCCGTCGGCAAGATTCGCCGCGAGAGCACGAACTTCCCTCGCACATCGCATGACATCTCAGAGCACGGCCCATGCCGGGACGGCTATTCAGCCGCCGCGGGTACCTCTGCCGCACCCATCAGTCTCGTCGGCAGCCTCAGCGCACACGCATCCCCTCCCTCATCGTCCCGACGATGCAGGGGCGGGCGACGCGTCGCGCGTTCCTCAGCCTCACCGCGCGCCCCAGCCACCGCGCGCGCCCATGCGGGCGGGCGCTCCGAAGGCCGAGCCGGCGAAGGGCAGCCGCGGCGGGCTCGCGCTGACGCTGATCGTGCTGCCGCTCCTCGCCATCAACATCGGCGGGGCCCAGTACTACTTCGCCGACCTCGGCGAACGGGTGCGGCACCCGTGGCACGCGTGGCTCCGCCCGTCGGGGTACATCGGCCAGAGCGCCGGACTCATCGCGCTCCTCGTGTTCGTGTTCCTCTGGCTCTACCCGCTGCGCAAGAAGTGGAAGGCGCTCGCCTTCACCGGCTCGGTGGGCAAGTGGCTCGACGTGCACGTGACGACGGCGATGGCGCTCCCGCTGCTCCTCGCCATCCACGCCGCGTGGCGTTCCGACGGCGTCATCGGGCTCGGGCTCGCGGCGATGCTCATCGTCTGCGCGAGCGGCATCGTGGGGCGCTACCTCTACGTGCGCATCCCGCGCGCGAAGAGCGGCGTCGAGCTGACGCGCGACGAAGTGGCGGCGCAGCGGCGCGAGCTGATCGTGCGACTCGCCGAGGCGACCGGGACGAGCGTGAACGCCGTCGAGGAGCTGCTCACGGTCTCCGACGACTCGGGAGCGAACGAGAACCCGCTCCGGGTGCTCGGCCGCCTCCTCACCAACGACCTCATGCGGTGGAAGCGCTCGCGTGACCTGCGCCGGCGGTGGGCCGCGGCGTCGCCCGACGGCCACCCGATCGGCCGCGCGGCGCTGCGCGACGCGGTGCGGCTCGCCGACCGCGAGATGTCGCTCACGCAGCAGACGCGGATGCTCGAGGCGACGCACCGCGTGTTCCGCTACTGGCACGTGGCGCACCGGCCGTTCGCCATCACCGCGCTCGTCGCCGTCGTCATCCACGTGGTGGTCGTCGTCGCCGTCGGCGCGACCTGGCTGCGGTAGGCGGCGATGCTCACGACGACGCTCGGCTTCTTCGCGCTCACGGCGCTGATGGTGTGGCTGCACCTGCGCTCGCGCGGCACGCCGTCGGCGCCGACGGTGACGGCCGTCGTGCGCGGCACGCCGTGCCCGCGGTGCAAGGCGCTCGTGCCGAAGGGTTCGACGTTCTGCCCGGGATGCGGCGTGCCGCAGCAGATCTTCGAACTCACGCAGGCGCCGACGTCGGCGCCGGGCGCGGCGGCGGGGGGCGTGCCGCGCGCGATGGTGCGCGCCGACATGTGCGTGGGGTGCGGCACCTGCGTCGATGCCTGTCCCGAGCCGGGCGCCATCACGCTGCGGGGCAAGTTGGCGGTCGTCGACGATGCGCTCTGCAAGGGACACGGCGAATGCGTGCGCGGCTGCCCGGTGGGTGCGATCTCGGTGACGACGGGCACCGCCGTGAACCGCGTGCAGGTGCCGCTCACGAACAGCGAGTTCGAGACGAACGTGCCCGGGTTGTACATCGTCGGCGAACTGGGCGGCCGCGGCCTCATCAAGAACGCCATCAACGAAGGGAAGATGGCGATCGAGGCGGTGGTGAAGGCGCTCGAGCCGGGTGCCGAACGCCCCGACGGCGACGCCGATGTGGTGGACGTCGCGATCGTCGGCTCCGGACCGGCAGGACTCAGCGCGGGACTCGAGGCGCTGCGCCGCGGGCTCAGCTATGTCGTGATCGAGCAGGGATCGCTCTCCGACACGGTGCGCAAGTATCCGCGGCACAAGCTGCTGCTCGCCGAACCCGTGTCGATCCCGTTGTACGGCGACCTGTGGATCGCCGACGCATCGAAGGAGACGCTGCTGCAGGTGTGGGAGACGATCGTCGCCAACACGGGGCTGCAGGTGCGAACGGGGGAACGCGTCGAGCAGGTCATCCGCGCCGACGGGGTGTTCCGCCTGCAGACCTCGGCGGGCGTGCATCGCGCGCGTCGCGTCGTGCTGGCGATGGGGCGGCGCGGCACGCCGCGCCGCCTCGGCGTTCCCGGCGAGGAGCTCGACAAGGTGTTCTACGACATCGTCGAGATGGAGGCGTTCGCCGGACGCCGCGTGCTCGTCGTGGGTGGTGGCGACAGCGCCATCGAGAGCGTGCTCGGCCTCGCCAACCAGAAGGACACCGAGGTCACGCTGTCGTACCGCGGCGAGACGTTCAGCCGCGTGAAGGACCGCAACCGCGCGAAGATCGCGACGCTCCTCGAGAGCGGCCGCGTGCGCGCGATCTTCGGCAGCGTCGTGCGCGAGATCCGCCACGACGTCGCCGTGCTCCAGCTGGGCGACGAGACGACGATCGTGCCGAACGACGACGTCGTAGTGCGCATCGGAGGGGACGCGCCGTACGCGTTCCTCGAGCGCATCGGCGTGCGGATCGTGGAGAAGGACGTGCCGATGCCGCCGCAGGCCGCGACGGGATGAGAGGGACGCGCTGGATGGCCGTGCCGATGCTGGCACTCTGTACGACGGTCGCGTCCGGGCAGATCTCGCCCGGACCGCTCGCCCGGGCGCACGCCGACCTCGAGGGTGCGGGCAATTGCGTGAAGTGCCACGGCCTGAGGAAGGAGCCGATGGCGCAGCTCTGTCTGGCCTGCCACAAGGACGTGGCGTGGAGCATCGACCGGGGGCGCGGGCTGCACGCGAAGGAGGCGAAGCCCGGCGCGAAGACGTGCGCGAGCTGCCACCCCGACCACGCGGGCGTGAAGTTCGCGCTCGTCGCGTGGCCCGAGGGTTCGGCCGCGAAGTTCGACCACACGCGTGCCGGCTGGTCGCTCGAGGGGAAGCACGCGAACGTGAAGTGCGAGAAGTGCCACACCAACGCATTCCGCGTGTCGCCGGCCGCGTCCCTCACGGCGCGAAAGGACCACGCGCCCGGCTGGCTCGGGCTCGAGACGAGGTGCGCCAGCTGCCACCGCGCCGACGACGTGCACAAGAACTCGCTCGGCGAATCGTGCGACAAGTGCCACGACGCCAAGGGGTGGAAGCCGGCGCCGAAGTTCGATCACGACAAGTCCGACTATCCGCTCACCGGCAAGCACGCCGACGTCGAGTGCGACAAGTGCCACCTCGCGACGCGGCTGAAGGTCCAGCCCAACGCCGAGGGCAAGCTGGAGCCGCTGTTCAAGCCGGTGAGCCACAAGGAGTGCTCCGACTGCCACGCCGACCCACACAAGGGGCGGCTCTCGCCGAAGTGCGGCGACTGCCACGTGACGCGCGGCTTCCTCGTGATCGACCGCAAGGAGTTCGACCACGGGCGCACGCGCTACGCGCTCGAGGGGAAACACCGCGAGGTGAAGTGCGAGGCGTGCCACGGTCCGTCGCTCAAGAAGAACCCGCCGTTCGCGACCTGCGGCTCGTGCCACGCCGACGCGCATCAGGGCGAGGGGACGCTCGCCGGCAAGCCGGCCGACTGCGCGGCGTGCCACACGGTGGGCGGCTTCGCGCCGTCGACGTTCACCGTCGCCCGGCATCGGTCGGCCAGGTTCGTGCTGCACGGCAAGCACGAGGCGGTGAAGTGTGCACAGTGCCACACCGCGGTGCCGGCGCGGGCCGCGACGCGCGGTGCGACGCCGGCACTCGAACCGGCCACTGCGGCGCTCGCGCGCAGCGCCAAAGTCGTGCGCCTCCGGGTCGCCTTCGCGAACTGCGCGTCCTGCCACGCCGACGCGCACGGCGGACAGACCGCGGCGAGCCTCGGCAAGGGCACGTGCGAGGCGTGTCACGACGATGCGGGGTGGAAGCCCAGCACGTTCTCCGCGGCGCGTCACGCCGCCTTGAAGCTCCCGCTCGAGGGACGCCATGCGGCCGTGCCCTGCGCCGCATGCCATGCGGCGTCGCGCCGCGGGTTGCCCCCGCTCGCGCACGCGTCGCTCGGCACGGCGAAGGTCGCGCTCTCGCTGAACGAGACCGCGTGCGAGTCGTGCCACGCCGACCCGCACGCCGGGCGGTACAGCACCGCCGGCGCCCGGGCGCAGGCGACGGGATGCCGCGGCTGCCACGACGCGACGGCGTTCCGCCCGTCCACGATCACGACGGCCGCGCACGCCGCATTCGCCTTTCCGCTCGATGGCGCGCACCGGGCGACGCCGTGCGTCGCCTGCCACGACGAGATGAAGGCGCCCGCCGCGACGTCGTCGCTCATCGCGGCGCCCCTCCGCATGGCGGCGCTGCCGTTCGTCCAGCATCGCGACCGCTGCGCGACGTGCCATGAGTCGCCGCACGGCGACCAGTTCGCCGCACGCAAGGACCAGGGCGCGTGCGAGGGGTGCCATGGCGCCGCCGGCTGGGCGCCCGCCACCCGGTTCGACCACACCCGCGATGCGTCGTTCGCGCTCACCGGCGCGCACGAGAAGACGCCCTGTGCCGGTTGCCACCGCCGCGACCCCAAGGGGCGCGTCCTGTACCGGCCACTCTCGGGCGCATGTGAAAGCTGTCACGTCAAGGCTCCCTCCCGGAGAACGACATGAGTCCCCACCGACTCGGCATCGCCGCGCTGCTGCTCGCGCTCGCGGCCATCCCGGCGCAGGCCCAGCGCGCCGACAACCCGCACGGCCCCAACGTCGGCGCGTGCAGCACTTGCCATCGCGCCGACGGGTGGAAGCCGGCCGCGATCTCGCCGTCGTTCCGCCACGCCGAGCGGACGTTCCCGCTCGAGGGCGCGCATGCGCGCACGGCGTGCGGCAGCTGCCACACGTCGCTCGTATTCTCGAAAGCGGCCACCAACTGCGCGTCGTGCCACAGCGACGTGCACAAGGGGGAGTTCGGCACCACGTGCGACCGCTGCCACACGGCGCGCAGCTTCGTCGACCCGTCGCGCATGGCGCGTGCGCATGAACTCACCCTCTTCCCGCTGCGCGGCGCACACGTCGCCGTGCCGTGCGAATCGTGCCACACGCCGACCGCGGCGGGACAGGCGCAGTACCGCGGTCGCCCGACCACGTGCATCGGGTGCCACTTGACGACGTTCCGGGCGACGAAGGCGCCCGACCATCAGGGCGCCGGCTTCTCGCAGGATTGCGCGTCGTGCCACGACGTCTCGAGCTGGCTCACGGCGAAGTACGACCACTCCGTGACGCGCTTCCCGCTCGCCGGCGCGCATCGCGCCGTGAGCTGCGCGGGGTGCCATGGCGACGGCGTGTTCAAGGGGAAGCCGATGCTGTGCAACGCCTGCCACGCGGCCGACTACGCCGCGTCGAAGAATCCGCCGCACGCCGCGAGCGGCTTCCCCACCGACTGCGCGGCGTGCCACACCGTGCAGGCGTGGAAGGGCGCGACGTTCGATCACAGCGCCACGCAGTTCCCGCTCACCGGCGCGCACCTGACGACGCTGTGCACGAGCTGCCACGGCGACAACGTCTTCAAGGGCAAGCCGACGGCGTGCCAATCGTGCCACCAGAAGGACTTCGCCGCGTCGCTGCGCCCGCCGCACTCGCAGCTCGGCTTCACGAGCGCGTGCGCGGCGTGCCACACGACGGTCGCCTGGCAGGGCGCCCCCTACGACCACAGCGTGACGCGGTTCCCGCTCACCGGGGCGCACAAGACGGCCACGTGCAACGACTGTCATTCGGCCGGCGTGTACCGCGGCCGGCCAAGCGCGTGCGCGAGCTGTCATCAGGCCGACTACGACAAGTCGGTGAACCCGCCCCACGCCGCGCAGGGATTCCCCGTGGCGTGCGAGGCCTGCCACGGCACCACGAGCTGGAAGGGGGCGGTCTTCAACCACGACGCGACGCTCTTCCCGCTCACGGGGATGCACAAGACGCTCGTCTGCCTGAGCTGCCATACCGATGGCGTCTACAAGGGGCGCAGCACGGCGTGCGTCTCCTGCCACCAGAAGGACTACAACGCCTCGCTGCGCCCGCCGCATTCGCAGCTCGGTCTCTCGACGGCCTGCGCCGCCTGCCATACGACGTCGGCGTGGCTGGGGGGATCGTTCGACCACAGCGTCACGCAATTCCCGCTCACGGGGGCGCACAAGACGGTCGCCTGCTCCGGGTGCCACGGTGACGGCGTCTACAAGGGGAAGAGCACGGTGTGCGTCTCGTGCCACCTGAAGGACTACAACGCCTCGCTGCGGCCGCCGCACTCCGCGCTCGGATTCTCCACGGCGTGCGCGTCGTGCCACGGCACCGTCGCCTGGGCGGGAGGATCGTTCGACCACTCGACGACGGCCTTCCCGCTCACCGGGGCGCATCGCGCCGCGATGTGCAATGACTGTCACGCCGACGGCGTCTACAAGGGCAAGTCGACGGCCTGCTACTCGTGCCACCAGTCGAACTACGCGGCGACGAAGAACCCGCCGCACAACACGACGTCCTTCCCGACCGCGTCGTGCGCGTCGTGCCACAGCACCACGGCGTGGTCGCCGGCGACGTTCAATCACGCGACGACGCGCTTCCCGCTCACCGGGGCGCACGTCACCACGCCCTGCGCCGGCTGTCACGGCGACGGCGTCTACAGCGGCAAGACGATGGTCTGCGTCGGTTGCCATCAGGCGAACTACGACGCCACGACGAACCCCAATCACAAGACGGTCGCCTTCCCGACCACCTGCGCGTCGTGCCACACCACGACCACCTGGCTCGGCGCGACGTTCAACCACGACGCGTCGTTCTTCCCGATCTACTCCGGCAAGCACAAGGGGCGGTGGAGCCAGTGCAGCGACTGCCACACCGTGCCGACGAACTATTCACTCTTCCTCTGCACGAACTGCCACCTCAAGCCCGACATGGACAACGCCCATAAGGGACGTTCGGGCTACAAGTACGACAGCCCCACCTGCTACTCCTGCCATCCGCGGGGGACCACGCCATGACCTCGTTCCGCACGCGCCGCCGCGTCGCGGCGGCCGCATCGGGTGTCCTCATCACCTTGGGCGTATCGGACGCGCTCGACGCGCAGGCGCCGGCGACGCGATCGACCGGTGTGCCGACCGTGGGCACCCCGACCATCGGTGCGCCGGCCAGCGGTGCCCAGACTGCGGTCGCCGGGACATCGGGTGCGCCGGGCCTCGGTGCCGACGCGGCCTACGCGTGGACGCGCGTCACCTATCTCAGCGGCACGATGGTGTATCTCGAGGCGGGCTCGAAGGACGGGCTGCGCGAAGGTGCCCGGCTCACCGTCGTGCGTGCCGGCGAGGCCGTCGGCGAACTGATCGTATCGTTCATCTCGTCGTCGCGGGCAGCGTGCACGCGGCAGACACCCGACCTCGCCGTGACGATCGGCGACTCCGTGCGCTTCGTCCCCGTGAAGGCCGCCGCGACGGCCGCGGCGCTCAGCGCCACCCCCGGCTCGTCCGCCCTGCGCCGCGCGAGCGACGGCCAACTGCGCGGCCGCATCGGATTCCGTTACCTGCTCCTCAACCCCACGGCCGGCAGCGCGCTCGCGCAGCCGGGGATCGACGCCCGGCTCGACGGCCACGAGCTGCTGGGCTCGCCGCTCAGCCTCACCCTCGACGTGCGCGCGCAGCGCTCGTCGTTCGCCTCCGGCGCGGCGAACACGATCCGCCCCGACGAACAGACCACGCGCGTGTATCAGGCGATGGTGCAATACGCCCCCGCGGGCTCGGCGGCGCGCGTCTCGATCGGCCGCCAATTCGCGCAGGCGCTCTCGTCCGTCGGGATGTTCGATGGCGTCGCGCTCGACGTCGACGGCGCGCGCTGGAGCACCGGCGCGTTCGCCGGACAGGAGCCCGACGCCGCGTCACTCGGCCTCTCGGACCTCACGCGCGAGTACGGCGCGTACGTGCAGGTGCACCATCGCCCCGGCAGCACGCAACTGTGGTCGCTCACGCTCGGCGGCGTCGGCGCCTACGAGAGCGGACAGATCGACCGCGAATTCGCGTTCGCGCGGCTGACCTACACGAGCTCGCGCCTCTCGGTGTACGCCACGCAGGAACTCGACATCAACCGCGGGTGGAAGGGCGTGCAGGAGGGATCGGCCACGACCCCCACGGCGACGTTCGTGACGGCGCAGCTGAGCGTCACCGACGCGTTCTCGCTCTACGGCGGCGCCGACAACCGCCGCAACGTGCGGCTGTACCGCGACTACCAGAACCCCGAGATCACGTTCGACGACAGCTTCCGCGAGGGGGTGTGGGGCGGTGGTTCGCTGACGCTGTTCGACCGCCTCCGGTTGAGCAGCGAGCTCCGCCAAAGCAGCGGCGGGAACACCGGCGCCACCCAGTCGGTGACGTCGTCGGCCTCGCTCACCCGGCTGACGCGCGCGCAGGTGGGGATGCACCTGCGGACGACGACCTACACCGGTCCCTTCAGCGCCGGCCACCTGCAGTCGGCGTCGCTCGAGGCGACCCCGTTCGGCACGCTGCACCTGCAGTACACGGCGGGGATCCGGGAATCCACGCTCACCACCGACACGACCGCGCCGCCGCGCATCACGTGGACGAGCCTCGACGCCGACATCGGCATCGGCCGCTCCGTGTACCTGATGTTCTCGTCGTACCGCGAGTCGAGCGTGCTCGACCGGAGCATCCAGACCTACGCGTCGCTGAGCTATCGGTTCTGACGGGAGGGGCGTGCGGTCGGTTCAACAGCGGACGGTGAGCGCCCGTATGTTGTACCGACCGACACTTCCCTTCTCACCGAGGACCGCGAGTGACCCACTCACGCCGCGATTTCCTGAAGACCTCCGCGGCGGCCGCGGCGACCACCGCCATCGGCGCGCGGATCCTCGCGGCCGGCGACGCGCTCGGCGCCCCGCTGCCGACGCCCGGCGACCCCGCCGTCAAGGCGCTCATGCAAGTCGCGCTCGACGTCGCCAAGGCCTCCGGCGCGAGCTACGCCGACGTGCGCGTCTCCGCCCGGCGCCAGCAGAACGTCAACACCCGCGACCGGATCGTGCAGGGCGCGAGCGACACCGACACGTTCGGCCTCGGCGTGCGCACGCTCGTCGACGGTGCGTGGGGGTTCGCCGCCACGAACGACCTCACCAAGGACGCGATCGCCCAGGTCACCCGCAGCGCGATCGATCAGGCCAAGGCGAACCGCGCCAGCCAGCTCAAGCCCGTCCGCCTCGCGCCCACGCCGGCGAACCAGGTCGGCGAGTGGAAGACGCCCATCCAGACCGACCCGTGGAGCGTCTCCATCCCCGAGAAGGTCGCGCTCCTCCTCGACGCCAACGCCGCCGCGGCGAAAGTGAGAGGGGTGCGCAACGTCACCTCGTCGATGTTCTTCCTCAAGGAAGAGAAGACGCTGATGACGAGCGACGGCTCCTACATCGTGCAGACCGTCTATCGCACGCAGCCGTCGATGAGCATCACCGCCGTCTCCGACGACCGCACCGACTTCCAGACCCGCCAGTCGAACGACGTCGCGCCGATGGGGCGCGGCTACGAGCACGTGCTCGAGGCGAACCTCGGGGAGAATGCCGCGCGCTGGGCCGCCGACGCCGTCGCCAAGCTCTCCGCCAAGCCGGTCGAGCCGGGGCGGTACGACCTCCTGCTCCATCCGTCGAACCTCTGGCTCACCATCCACGAAACGATCGCCCACCCCACCGAGCTCGACCGCGCCCTCGGCTACGAAGCGAACTACGCCGGCACCAGTTTCGTCGCGCCGCCGGAGAAGGTGCTCGGCCAGCTCAAGTACGGCTCCGACGTCATGAACATCGTCGGCGACCGCGAGCAGGATGGTTCGCTCGGCCGCGTCATGTGGGACGACGAAGCCGTGCGCCCCGTGACGTTCGACATCATCAAGGACGGCGTGTTCGTCGACTACCAGACGACGCGCGAGCAGGCCTCGATGCTCGACTGGTACTACAAGAAGATCGGCAAACCCGTGCGCTCGTACGGCTGCTCCTACGCGCAAAGCTGGAGCGACGTGCAGTTCCAGCGCATGCCGAACGTCTCCCTCAAGCCGGGGAAGCAGGACACGACGTGGGACGACATGATCGCCGGCATGGACAAGGGCGTCGCCATCGTCGGCGACGGCTCCTTCTCGATCGACCAGCAGCGCTACAACGGCCAGTTCGCCGGCCAGGTGTTCTACGAGGTGAAGGGGGGCAAGATCGTCGGCATGCTGAAGGACGTCGCCTACCAGTTCCAGACGCCGGTGTTCTGGAAGGCGATGGACCGCATCGGCGGTCCGCGCAGCTATCACCTGGGCGGCGCCTTCGGCGACGCGAAGGGGCAACCGGGGCAGGCCAACTCGGTGAGCCACGGTTGCGTGCCCGCCCACTTCACGCAGGTCAACATCATCAACACCGGGAGGAAGGCGTGAGCGACCACACCGCACCGCGGTCGCTGTTCGCGCCCGCCGACATCCTCTCCCGCGCCGAGGCGCAGGACCTCGCCGGCCGCGCCCTCAAGCTGTCCCCCGCCGAGGAGACGCGCGTCACCATCAACTCGACGGCGCGCGCCGACACCCGGTTCGCCGTCAACCAGGTGACGACCTCCGGGGAGAACCGCGACGTCACCGTCACCATCACGGCATTCGTCGGCAACCGCGCCGCGAGCGCCGTCACGAACCGCCTCGACGACGCCTCGCTCGCCGCCGCCGCGAAGCAGGCGCACGAGATCGCGAAGCTCGTGCCGCCGAATCCCGAGCGCATGCCGGAGCTCGGGGCGTCGGACTACCAGTACCCGCCGATGCGCAGCCGGGTGATCGCGCTGCCGTCGCCCACCGAGCGGGCCCTGGCCGCGAAGAAGGTCACCGAGCGCGCGCGCGCCGCGGGACTCGTCGCCACCGGCTTCATCGAATGCCGCGCCGGCGCCTCGGCGCTCGCCAATTCCAAGGGGCTGTTCGCCTACGACTCGAGCTCCGTCGTGACGATGACGGCCACCGTGCGCACCACCGACGGCACCGGGTCGGGCTGGGCCTGCTCCGACGGCGACGTGTTCGCGGACATCGACGCCGAGCGCGTCGGCGCGACCGCGGCGGAGAAGGCGCTCGCGTCGCGCAACCCGGTGGCCGTCGAGCCGGGGCGCTACGTCACGATCCTCGAGCCGACCGCGGTGGGCAACCTCGTGCAACAGATCGCCGGCGCGATGCAGGCGCGCGCCGCCGACGAGGGGCGCTCGTTCTTCTCCAAGCCCGGCGGCGGCAACAAGATCGGCATGAAGGTGGTCGACGAACGGGTGACGCTCGTGAGCGACCCCGCCGACTCGGCGAGCACCGGTGGCGGCTACGACCAGGACGGCGCGCCCATCGAGAAGGTCGTATGGATCGAGAACGGCGTCGTGAAGACGCTGAACTACGACCGGTTCTGGGCGCAGAAGCAGGGCGTCAAGCCGACGCGCTCGGGGAGCGGCGGCGGCTTCGGCGGCGGATTCGGCGGCGGCAACCGCACGCTGCGGATGCTCGGCGGCACGACGTCGGTGCCCGACATGATCAAGAGCACGGAGCGCGGCCTGCTCGTCACCCGCTTCTGGTACATCCGCCCCGTCGACCAGCGCACCATCCTTTACACGGGACTCACGCGCGACGGCACCTTCCTCATCGAGAACGGGAAGGTGACGCGATCGGTGAAGAACTTCCGCTTCAACGAATCGCCGATCTTCTTCCTCAACAACCTCGAGGCGCTCGGCCCGGCGCTGCGTGTGAACGCGAGCGAGGCGCTCGGCGCCGGCGGCGCGACGTACATGCCGCCAATCAAGGTGCGCGAGTTCACGATGAGTTCGCTCTCCGAGGCGGTGTAGCCCCGGGCGGAGACACGAAGGGCCGGTCCCCGCGGGGACCGGCCCTTCGTCGTTCCGGAGGGCGTGCGCTCAGCCCTTCTTGATCGCGTCGATGATCTGTGCCGTGACGTACGTCGGCGTCTGCATGCGGCGACGCTGCTGCGTCTCGGTCTGCACCTTCTGCCAGAACTGGTAATCCTTGCCGGTCGCGCGCAGCTGTTCCTCGCTGACCGGTTCGCCGTCGAGCCAGGCGTGGATCGCGTCCGACGTCCGGTGCTCGGCCAGCGGGACTTCGCGGTCGGTCAACGGGGCGTGCTCCGATTGAGGGCGCTGGGCCGCCGGTTCGATGTGGCCAGCGTCGCGCGGTTCGAGGTTGTCGAGCATCACAGGTAACGATCCTCCAGCAGTTTCTGAAGCGCCTCGCGGGCGCGGTGCACACGCATCTTCAACGCTCCGACGCTCGTGCCCAACAGGTCGGCCATCTCCTCGTAGGAACGGCCTTCCACGTGCTTCATCACGAACGCCTCCCGGAGGGACGCGGGGAGAGCCGCCAAGGCACCGTCGAGGTCGCCCCGCAGCTCGCCGCGATCCAGCTCTTCCTCCGGCGTCTCATATCCAGACGGTTGATCGTCCTCTTCGTAACTCAGATGGGTGCGCCGGATGTTCTTCAGCCAATCCTTGCACCCGTTCGCCACGATCCGGAACACCCAGGCATCGAAGCGTCCGCGCACCTCGCCGAGGTGCTGGTACGCCTTGATGAACGAGTTCTGCAGAATGTCCGCGGCGTCGTCAGGACTGCCCGTCATCCCCACCGCGTGCCGGTACAGCGGATCGCTGTAGCGCGCGACGAGGATGCTGAAGGCGGTCTGATCGCCCGCCAGCACACGGTCGATGATCGCCTGGTCGGCGTCGACCTGAGGTTCCAGCGGCTCGGGGGATTGGGTCATGCTCACGACGCTAGTGTAACCACTCACGCGCGCCGTGGACAGACCCGCCCGCCGCCGGAAACTCCGTGCTGGAGGTGCCGTCACATTCATAGGACGACAGGGCCGCGCGTCGGTAACTGTTCGGGCGGCGGCTCACGGGCAGAGCTGCGCCGCCGTCTGCGCCGCCACGGGCACCGTCGGGATCGTGTACCCGTACGCGGCGTTCACCGCCTCGGCGGCCGCGTTCGCGAGCAGCTGCTGCCCGGCCGCGTTCGGGTGCACGCCGTCGAGCGAGACGTACTGCCCGTACGGGTTCAGGCAGGCCAGTTGCGTGGTCACCGCGTACGGCGCGCGGGCCGCCGCGATCGTGCCGAAGACGGCGTTCACGTCGAGGAGCGCCCACCCGTGCTGCTTGGCGAGCCCGGCGATCTGCGCGTTCATCTGGTCGACGATGCCATCGAGCGCCGCGACGTCGGCCGGCGTCAGCACGTAGTCCACCGCGCCGCTCACGTCGGTGCAGGAGAGCGTCTGCGGGGTGCCACTCGCGAGCGCGTTCGCCGCGAGCGCCGGCACGAGCCACGCCGTGAACACGAGGTTCGCGCTGTTGTTGCAGTCGCCCGCCACCACGATCCCCGCCGCGGCGAGGTTCGCGCGGTCGGCATACAACTCGCTCCCGGCACGCAGCGACACCACGTGCGCCACCTTGGGCACCGTGACCAGCAACGCGTTGGCCTTGGAGAGGGCCACGCTGTCGACGATCGACGCGTACACCGGCGCGAACAGCGCGGCGGGCATGACCGTCCACGGCGCCGACTGCGTGTACGACGTCGCCGGCAGCAGGAGGCCGGTCGTCACGGCGCCGAGCACTTCGTTGGCGCCGAGCTCGACCGACACGAAGGTCGGCTGCTCGATGAGCATCGCCGTGACCTGCGACTGCGTCGTACCGAGCACCGCGGCGTAACGTCCGCGGTCGCCCGCGGAGAAGCCGCTCTGCGGGGCGGTGACGAGGCGGGGCGTGAGGTTCAGGGCGGCGAACGCGGTCGCCCCGCTCAGCGCGACATTGTTGAGCGGCGGCGTGTACGTGCCGAGCATCCCGGCGCAACTGGTGTCGGCGCTCGTCGCGCTCGCGCCCGCGAGGTCGGTGCCGAGGAGCAACGGCGCGATGAGCGGCGGCGTGCATCCCGGCGCGCGGAGGAAGGGGATCTGGAAGTCGGCGCCCACCGCGTGGGCGAGCAGCGCCGGCCACGCCTGCGCCTGCGTCGACGCGGTGACGCCGCCCGACTGCACCCCCATCGAGATGCTCGTGCCGATGGCGACGTAGCGCGTGAAGGCCGACGCCCCCTTCGGACCGACGACGTGCGCCCCGCTCCCCTCGCAGCCCGAGAGGACGAGCGCCGCGGTGAGCGCGAAGAGTCGGACGCGTGCCGTCATCCGTGGATTGTACACCGGCGGCTCATGCCCGCGCGACGGCGTCCCAACCGCTTGACCGGATGAGCGCCCCATGCTGATCGAGCGTCGGCGGCACGCGCCGCACCGAACCCGGCGCGAGCGGCGCGACACCGGTGAGTTCCGACGCCGAGACGTCATGCAGCGCCTCGAGCACGGTGCGCACCAGGCCACATGGCACCTGCGCGTCGCGCAGGCGGCCCAGCCACTCCGCGTCGTCGGCCGTGATGAGCCGCAGGCGGAGCGCCCCCGTCACCTCCTCGCGGTGGGCGAGACGCCCCGCGTTGGTCGCGTACTTGGGATCGCGCAGCATGGGGATGTCGAGCGCGTCGACGAGCGCCGCGAACTGCGCGTCGCTGCCGACGGCGACGACGATGGGCTTGCCCGCGGTGTCGAACAACTCGTACGGCACGAGGTTCGGGTGGGCGTTCCCCCAGCGCGGCGCGTCGCTCCCCGTGACGAGCGCGCTCTGCGCGACGTTGATGAGCGCACTCACGGCGCTGTGCTGCAGCGAGACGTGCAGCCGCCGCTCGGCCGCGCCGCCGCGCCGCCCGCCGGCGAGCATGGCGAGGATCGCGATCGCCGCGTCGCGCCCCGTCACCACGTCGGCGAGCGCGACGCCCACCTTCATGGGATCGCCCGTCGCCTCGCCGGTGATCGACATCCAACCCGACTCGGCCTGCACGACGAAATCGTAGCCCGGGCGTTCACTGGCGAGCCCGAACCCCGTGATCGTGCACCAGAGGAGGCGCGGATGGCGCTCGAGGAGGGTGTGGGGATCGAGCCCCCGCTTGGCGAGTACGCCGGGGCGGAAGTTGTCGATGACGACATCGGCCCCCTCGATGAGGGTGCGCAGCAATCGCTGGTCCGCCGGCAGGTCGAGGTCCACCGCGAGACCGAGCTTGTTCCGGTTGCAGCTGAGGAAGTAGGCGCTCTGGCCGCGTTCATCGAACGGCGGCCCCCAGCCGCGCGTGTCATCGCCGGTCTGGGCGCGCTCGACTTTGATGACGTCGGCTCCCAAGTCCCCGAGGATCATGCCGGCGAGCGGTCCGGCGAGGACCCGGGACAGGTCGAGCACACGGATGCCTTTTAGTGGAGAAGCCATATTTTGTATTGATAATGATGCTATAGTGTTCTGATAGTGTTAGTTTTAGAGGCGCTTTTTAGAACAGAATACTACTCGAAAACGCCCAAAAACGACCTTTCCCAATGTGCCGCAGTCACTTGCCCCGCGCCGCTTAAATCGTATACTTGGCCCGATCACTCCACGAAAATCCCGCAGGGGCACTTCCCTGCAACTTCCCGGCCAAGGTCTGGCCCGATTTCGTGGTCATTGATGCCGGTCAGCTGACGGCGTCCAGCTCGTGCACGGAGTCAGTGCGAATGCCCGACAAGTCTCCCCCCGCAGCCATCCCCGCCGAGATTCCCGCCGCCGGTGCGCCGCCGGTGCGCCGTCACCCCGGGCACCGGGGTGCCGATGTCCGCGACACGGTCGCGGAGATGACGGCCAAGGCCCATGAGATCTCCCTCGAGGCTGGCAGCAAGATGGCCGCCGCGATGAAGGAAGTCATCAACGCCGCCGCCGGGCTCACCGCGTTCGCGATCGAGAGCGCGCGCGACCTCGTCCAGTATATGGTCCGCCGTGGCCAGATGACCCAGGACGAAGCCGACAAGCTCATCCGCGAAGCGGAGGACGCCTGGGCCAGGAAGCACAAGGGAAAGCCCCCCGTCGCCGCCAAGGCCGCGGAGAGCAAGGCGAAGGGCGCCTCGAAGCCGGCGGCACATCCGAAGCCGGCCGCGCACGCCAAGCCGGCGGCGAAGAAGCCCGCGCCGAAGGGCAAGCCGGCCGCGCACGCGAAGCCGGCGGCGAAGGCCAAGCCGAAGCCGGCCGCGAAGAAGCCCGCGCCGAAGAAGTAGCCGTCACCCACACCGAGCCCGGGAGCGCGCCGCACCGCGGTGCGCTCCCGTTTCATCACCCGCCACCGATGCCCACGCGTCCGGTCCCGTTCGGCGACGCCGTCGCGCTCACGCGCGCCCTCGTCGCGATCGACTCGCGCAACCCTTCGCTCGCCGCCGATGCCCCGGGCGAGCGGGCGTGCGCCGAGGCGCTCGCCGACGTGCTCGCGGCGTGGGGATTCGACGTCACACTGCAGGACTCCGGCGGCGCTCGCCCGAACGTGGTCGCGCGCATCGGCGGTGCGGGCGAGGGTCGTTCGCTCATCCTCAACGGTCATCTCGACACGGTCGGCGTCGAGGGGATGACGCACGCGCCGCTCGATCCGGCGATCCGTGACGGCCGGCTGTACGGTCGCGGGAGCGCCGACATGAAGGGCGGGGTCGCGGCGATGTGCGCGGCGGCCGCGCGGGCGGCGCGCGCCGGCCTCGCGGGACGGGTGATCGTCACGGCGGTCACCGACGAGGAATTCCGCAGCCAGGGCACGGCGGCGGTGCTCGCCGCCGGGATCCGCGCCGACGCGGCGATCGTGACCGAACCGACGCGGCTCGCCATCTGTCCGGCGCACCGCGGCTTCGCCTGGCTCGAGCTGGTCGTGCACGGCCGCGCCGCGCACGGGAGCCGGTGGGACCTCGGCGTCGACGCGATCACGCTGGCCTCTCTCGTCGTCGCCGAGCTCGACGCCTACCAGCGCGACGTGCTCGCCGCGCGCACGCATCCCCTCCTCGGCCGTCCGTCCTTCCACGCGTCGCTCATCGACGGCGGCATCGGCCTCTCCACGTACCCGGACCGCTGCTCCGTGCGCTTCGAACGACGCACGATCACGGGGGAGCGGGCCGAGGACTTCGCCGCCGAAGTGCAGGCGGCGATCGTGCGCGTGCAGGCGCGGCGTCCCGAACTCCGCGCCGACGTGCTGCCGGGCTTCGCGCAGGGTCCGAACGACGTGCCGGCATCGCACGCCATCGTGCGCGCCCTCGCCGACGCGCTCGCCGCGACGTCGCTCGCCGCGCCCATCGAGGGACTCTCGTGCTGGACGGACGCCGCGCTGCTCACCGCCGCCGGCGTGCCGGCGATCTGTTTCGGGCCGGGTGACATCGGCCTCGCCCACGCGGCGGCGGAGTACGTCCCGGTGCACGAGATCGAGCAGGCCTCGGCGGCGCTCGAGTCGCTCGTCCGCTCCTGGTGCGGTTCCGCCTGATGGCGCAACTCACCGTCGCGCAGTACGACGCGCTCGAACACGCGATCCGTCACGGCACCCGCGTCGCGGTCTCGCGGCGGGGCAACGAGTTCATCGTCATCCCCGACCGGCTCGTGCTGCGCGGCCACCGCGAGTGCATCGAGGCGCGGCACCCCACGACGGGGCAGCCGCTCGTGTTGTGGATCGACGAGGCCGACGCCATCGAGGTGGTGCGATGAGCGACCGCGCGCTCGTCGCGATCTACGCCGACGAGAGCTGCCTCGGCAACGGCCAGGACGGCGACAACCCGGGCGGCGCGGGAGCGCTCGTCGAGTACCGCGTGCCGGCGACGGGCGCGCTCGTGCGGCGCGACCTCTGGATCAGCGAGCGGGCGACGACGAACAACCGCATGGCGCTCCGTTCGGTGAGCGACACGCTGCGCGCGCTCGGCGCCAAGGGCGCGCGGTTCGACGTGGTGTTCACGACCGATTCGCGTTACATCGTCGACGGCATGACGCAGTGGGTGTTCGGCTGGGCGCGGAACGGCTGGAAGCGGAAAGGGGGCGCGATCGAGAACCTCGAGCGCTGGTACGAGGCCATCGAGGCGGCGTCGGAGCACGCCGTGGCCTGGCGCTGGGTGAAGGGGCACGACGGCCACGCCCAGAACGAGTACGCCAACCATCTCGCGACGCGCGCCGCGGCCGATCAGACGCACAGCGACGGCCTCGTGCCGTCGGCGTTCGAGACGTGGCTGGCGGCGACGCGGGCGAAGGGCGCGAAGCACGGCGATCCCTTCCCCTTCCCCGAGGCGGCGACGTTCCGCGCCGCCCGGGCGCTCCCCGCCGTGCCATGACGCGGCGCGCACGTTACTTTCCTGCCGTGCCCTCGTACCGGTGACGACCACGTGAACGACGCGCCGCGCGACGAACTCGACCGCCTCTTCGTCCGCCTCGTGCGGGCCGTGCGCGACGCGCGCCCCGAATACCTGTCGCGCGGCTTCGAAGTCTCGGAGCTGCTGAGCTTCGTGCCGTACCGCGCCGTGCGCGCCGACCTCGGCGTCGACACGAACGACGACTACGCGCACGCCCTCACGCGGCTCCTCGCGGGCGAACGCGGATATCTGTTCGCCGACGACCTCATGCAGGACGATCTCGCGGCGGAGCTCAAGTCGCCGAACCCCGACCTCGCGGCGTACCGGGCGTACCTCAACGCGCGCGTGACGCTCTCGCAGGAGCATGCGCGCCGGGTGCTCGAGCGGATGAGCGAACCCGTGGCGACGGCCGCGCCCGAGGTGGCGGCGCCGGAAGCGGGGGCGACCGCCGCGGCGCCCGTCCCGGTGGCCGATGCGGCGCCGCGTCCGGCGCCCGCGCGGGTGGCCGATGCGGCGCCGCGTCCAGCGCCCGTGCCGAAGCCGTTCGTCCCGACGCGTCCCAACGCTGCGCCGCGCCCCATCGAGCCGGGGGTCGATGCACCGCATCGTGCCGCTCGCCCGGGCTGCCGTTATTGCGGCCAGCCGCTGCCCGAGGGACGCGACGTCCAGTTCTGCCCGCACTGCGGCCAGAACCTCCGCGTGCGCCGTTGCGCCGCGTGCAGCGCCGAACTCGAGCCGGCGTGGAAGTTCTGCGTCGCATGCGGGCGCGCGTCGACGCCCTGACCGTGGCCGACGAGAACCTCCCGGTGCCGACGACCGCCACGCTCGACCGCGCGGCGCTCGAACGTGTGCTCGCGCGAGCGAGCGAGCTGCAGGCCGCGCTGGGCGACCAGCCCGAAGCGCTGACCGACGCGCAACTGCTCGAACTGGGCGAGGAAGTGGGGATCTCGCCGGAACACCTGCGGCAGGCGCTCGCCGAGGAGCGCGGCCGTGGGCTGTTGCCGGCGGAACGCGGCTTCGCGGCGCGGCTCGCCGGCCCGGAGTCGATCGGCGCGGCGCGCGTCGTGCCCGGAACACCTGCCTCGGTGCTCGCGGCGCTCGACCAGACCATGCAGCGCGATGAAGTGCTCGTGCTCAAGCGCCGTTGGCCCGAGCGACTGAGCTGGGAAGCGCAGCGCGGGATCATCGGCGGGCTGCGCCGCGGGTTCGCGCTCGCCGGCCGCGGCCACCATCTCGCCGGCGCGACCGAGGTCGCCGCCGGCGTGGCGGCCGTGGACGGGAAGCGGGTGCACGTGCGGCTCGTGGCGAACTTCGCCGAAGCGCGGTCGCGCCGCGCGGGAGGGACGATCGCCGCCGTCGCCGTGCTGTTCGCCGCGGGCGGCGCGCTGCTCGCGATGGGCTTCCCGCCGTGGGCGGCCGCGCTCCCGCCTCTCGTGCTCGGCACGACAGTGCTGCTCGCGGGCCGTCGCGCGTACCGCGCGCTGCTGGCACGCGCGCACGTCGCGCTCGAGCAGGCGCTCGACCGCCTCGAGTACGGCGCGCCGAAGCCGAGTCCCGCCGCGGC
>JACQBG010000020.1 GCA_016194585.1 Gemmatimonadota bacterium | reverse complement strand
CCGCGCTGCTCGCCGCCGCGTGCGCGCGGCCGGCGGTGGCGCCCGTCGCGCCGGTGAGCGCACGCGCGGCCTTCCACGCCTATGCCGACTCCCTGCTCGCGCCTCCGTCCTGGCGCAACGCGCACTGGGGCGTGCTCATCGTCGACCCGGCCTCGGGCGACACGCTCTTCTCGCGCAACGCGGGCAAGCTGTTCATGCCGGCGTCGAACGAGAAGATCCTCACCGGGGCGACCGCGCTCGCGCAGCTCGGCCCCGACTTCCGGTTCGTCACGCGTTTCGCGACCGACGGCACGGTGCATGACGGCGTGCTCGATGGCGACCTGATCGTCGTCGGCCGCGGCGACCCGTCGTTCAGCGACGCGATGCGTGGCGACTGGCATCTCGCGTTCCGCGACATGGCCGACTCGCTCGCCGCGCACGGCGTGCACCGCATCGGCGGCGCCATCCGCCGCGGCGGGGACGCGTTCCCCGACGACATCTACGGCTACGGCTGGCAGATGGCCGACGCCGAGGCCTCGTACGGCGCCGGCGTCGACGAGCTCTTCGTGAACGAGGGCTTCGAACGCGTCGTCACCCGCGGCCCGATGGGCGCCGGCGACTCGACGGTGACCGAGGCCGTCATCAAGGATCCGCCGGCGTTCTTCCTCGACGCCCTTCGTGACGCGCTCGCCGCGCGGGGCATCGCGACCGGGGTGGTCGACGCCCGCGTGCCCGTGGACGACCGCGCGCTGCACACGATCTTCACCATGCAGTCGCCGCCGCTGCGTGCCGTGCTCGCCGCGATGCTCAAACCCAGCCAGAACCAGATCGCGGAGATCCTCTTCAAGACGCTCGCGCTCGAGAAGACCGGCGTCGGCACGGCCGACAGCGCGCGTCGCGTCGTCGAGCGTCAGCTGCGCGCCTGGGGCGCCGAGCGGGACGGTTTCGCCGTGCGCGACGGCAGCGGACTCTCCCGCCACGACTACGTGACCCCGGAGACGATCGTGCGCGTGCTGCGCGCCATGCAGCTCCACCGTGACTTCGCGGCCTTCTACGACGGGCTGCCCATCGCCGGGGTCGACGGCACGATCGCGTCGCGCATGCGCGGCACGCCCGCCGAGCGGAACGTGCACGCCAAGACCGGCACCGTCGACAAGGCGCGCTCGCTCTCCGGCTACGTGACCACCGCCGACGGCCGCGTGCTGCTCTTCAGCTTCCTGTGCAACAACTTCACGGTGCCGACGCGCGAGGTGGAGCGCGTGCAGGACGCGCTGCTCGCGCGCCTCGCCGCGACCCGGCTCGTGGAGGGCGCGCGCTGATGCGCCCCGCCGACACGCAGCTCACCGTCGCCGACGCGGTCGAGCGCGTGCTGCGCGACGTCCCGGTGCTCGAGGCGGAGGAGGTGCCGCTGCGCGGCGCGCACGGCCTCGTGCTCGCCGCGGACGTCGTCTCGCCCATCACGTTGCCGCCGTGGAACAACTCGGCGATGGACGGCTACGCCGTGCACGCGGCCGATCTGGCCTCGCTGCCGACGACGCTCCCCGTGCTAGAGACGGTGCGGGCCGGCGGCATCGCCACGCAGCCGCTTCCGCGCGGCCACGCCATCCGCATCATGACCGGCGCCCCCGTCCCCGAGGGCGCCGACAGCGTCGTGCGGATCGAGGACACCGACCGCGGACTCGAGAGGGTCGAGATCGTGCGCGACCGCGACGCCGGCAAGAACATCCGCCCGCGCGGCGAGGACATCCGCGAGGGGCAGGTGGTGATGCCGGCCGGCACGACGATCGCCGCCGCGCAGCTCGGCGTGCTCGCCTCCGTCGGCGCCGCCGACGTGATGGTCCACCGCGCGCCGCGCGTCGCCATCCTCACCTCGGGCGACGAGCTCGTCGAGCTCGAGCAGTTCCAGCAGGTACTCGACGGCAACCGCATCGTCTCGTCGAACAGCCTCACGCTGCAGGCGCTCGTGCGCGCCGCCGGCGGCGAGCCGCACTACCTGGGCATCGCCGCCGACGACCCGGAGTCGCTCCGCGCCCACCTGCGACGCGCCGTCGGTTTCGACCTGCTCATCACGAGCGCCGGTGTCTCCGTCGGCGAGCACGACTTCGTGCGGCAGGTGCTCGCCGAACTCGGCGCCGAGGTGCGGTTCTGGCGCGTGCGCATGCGTCCCGGCGCGCCGCTCGTATTCGGCATGCTCGGTCCGATGCCGTGGCTCGGCCTCCCGGGCAATCCCGTCTCGACGATGGTTACTTTCGAACTGTTCGCGCGCCCCGCGATCCGGAAGATGCGCGGCCACGCGCGGCTCTTCCGCCGTCCGGTGCCGGTGGTCGTCGAGGAGCCGGTGCATGCGCCCGCCGAGCTCACGCACTTCCAGCGCGCCGTCGTCACGACGCGCGACGGCCAGCGTTACGCGCGCCTCACCGGCCCGCAGAGTTCGGGGATCCTCACGAGCATGTCGCTCGCCAACGCCCTGTTGATCGTGCCCGCCGGGCGCGGCGACGTGACCGCCGGCGAGACGCTGCACGCCCTGCCCATCGATGGCGACGCCGAGCTTGCCGAGCAGTTCTCGCTTTGACCCCGCGAGCGACCTCGCCGCGCTCGACGACCGGTTCGTGATCGTCGAGTCGTCGCTCGTCGTCGCCGGCGTCGACGTGACGATCGAGCATCCACGGAGCGCCGACGACCTCATCAACGAGGCCGACTTCGACAAGGACGAGCGGCTGCCCTATTGGGCCGACGTGTGGCCGTCGAGCACGGCGCTCGCGGCCGTCGTCGCGGCGCTCGACGGCGCCGGGCAGCGGGCGCTCGAACTGGGTTGCGGGCTCGGCCTCGTGACCATCGCCGCGCTCCGCGCCGGCTTCGACGTGGTGGCCACCGACTACTACGACGACGCGCTCCGCTTCGCCCGCCGCAACGCGCTCGGCAATGCGCAGCGCGCGCCGCAGACGCGGATGGTCGACTGGCGCGACTTCCCGGCCGACCTTGGCACCTTCGACCTCGTGCTGGCGTCGGACGTGCTCTACGAGAGTCACTACGCCCCGCTCATCGCGGGCGCGCTCGACGCGACGCTCGCCCCCGGCGGGCGCGCGCTCGTCGCCGACCCCGGCCGGCTCGCCGTCCCCGATTTCCTCGCGGCGTGCGCGGCGCGCGGGCTCGTGACGCGCATCGCGGCGCGCATCCCGTGGCAGGAACCGCCCGCGCGCCAGACGATCGACATCCACGAGATCCGCCGCCCCGCATGACGACCCCCGACGGTGCCATCGCGCGCCTCGTCGCGGCGACGGTGTTCATCCTCGCCACCGCGGTCGTCGCGGTCGTCTGGTTCGGCCGGAGGATCCGCCGGTCGCTCGACCTCGGCGCGCCGCGCACGGCGTCGCTCCGGGGATTCGACGCCGTCCCGCCGGCGCTCGTGAAACAGGCGCTCGAGCGCGGCCTCATCACGAGCGCCCAACTCGCCACGATGTCCCCCGTCGAGCGGCAGTTCGTGCTCGCGTCACTGCGCAAGCAGCTCGAAGGGGACGCGCCGTCCCCTGCTCCCGCTCCTCCTCCGCCAGCCACGCCGCCGCGCGCCGCCGCGCCGGCGTCGACGCCCACGCCAGAGAAGACCCCCATGACTCGACCACCCCAGCCGGCCGACGGCGCCCTCCTCCCCGACAAGCCACGGCTCAAGCTCTGGTGTCCGCTCTGCGGCGAGCCGCTCAAGCTCCCCGCCTTCCCGCCGATGGTCGCGATGTGCGTGTGTGGCACGAAGACCGCCGCCCGCGAAGACAGCGGTCCTGGACGCTACATCCTCAACGTGACGGCGCCACAGCCGCCGAGGGCGTAGCGCCCGCTCCACGATCCCGCATCGGCACGCGCCGCGTCGCGCGTCGCCGCTCATCGGCCGGCCCCTACGCCAGCCGGTCGGCCACCACCTCGGCGATGTCGTACACCGCGACGTGCGAGTCGCGTGACGTCACGCTGTCGTTGAGCATCGTCATGCAGAACGGGCAGGCCACCGCGATCGCGTCGGCGCCCGTCGCGATCGCCTCGTCGGCACGCTCGGCGTTGATGCGCTTGCCCGTCTTCTCCTCCATCCACATGCGCCCGCCGCCGGCACCGCAGCAGAGCCCCTTGTCCTTCGACCGCTCCATCTCGACGAGGTTCACGATCGGGAGCGCGCGCTTGATGACGTCGCGCGGCGCCTCGTAGACGCCGTTGTACCGCCCCAGGTAGCACGAGTCGTGGTAGGTGAACGTCCGCACGGGCGCGTGCAGCGCCTCGACGATCGGGATGCGCCCGGCCGCGAGCAGCGAGGCGATGTACGTCGAGTGGTGCACCACCTCGTAGTCGCCGCCGAACTGCGGATACTCGTTCCCCAACTGGTGGAAGCAGTGCGGGCACGCCGTGACGACCGTGCGCACGCCGTACTTGTTGAGCGTCTCGACGTTGTCCTTGGCGAGCATCTGGTAGAGGTACTCGTTCCCCATGCGGCGCGCCGGGTCGCCGTTGCACTTCTCTTCCTGTCCGAGGATCGCGAATTTTACCTCGGCCGCCTGGAGGATCTTCGCGAACGCGACCGTGGTCTTCTTGGCGCGGTCGTCGAACGAGCCGGCGCACCCCACCCAGTAGAGCACCTCGGGGCGCTCGCCGCGCTCCGCCATCTCGGCCATCGTCGGGATGTTCATCCCGTCCGCCCACTTGCCGCGGTCCCCCGGGTCGAACGCCCACGGCGAGCCGCGCTGCTCCATCGACTCGAACGCCGGCATCACCTCTTCGGGGAATCGCGATTCGCCGAGCACGAGGTTGCGCCGCAGCTCGAGGATCACCGAGAGCTGGTCGAGCGACACCGGGCACTCCTGCACGCACGCGCGGCAGGTGGTGCAGCTCCAGAGCTCCTCCTCGGTGATGAAGTCGTCGAGGAGCGACTTGGCCATCACGGCGTCGCGGTCGCCCTTCTGGTACGTCGTGTCACCCGTGAGGAACGGCGCCTTCTGCTCGAGCCGTTCGCGCACGTTGATCATGATCTTGCGCGGGCTGAGCGGCTTGCCGGTGAGGTTCGCCGGGCACACACTCGTGCAGCGTCCGCACTCGGTGCAGGCGAAGCCGTCCATCAAGGACTTCCACGACAGCTGGTCGACGTCCTTCGCGCCGAACACCTCGGCGTCACCCTCGAGGTCCATCGGCTGCATCACGCCGACCTGGCCGGGGCCGCTCGTGTTCGAGAGGAACACGTTCGGCAGCGAGGCCACGACGTGGAGATGCTTCGAGAACGGCAGGTAGTTCAGGAAGCCGAGCACCAGCAGCACGTGCGCCCACCAGAAGTCCTCGGCGAGCAGCCGCGCCGTCGACGGGTTCACCCAGGTGAAGGCACGCGACACCGCGTACGTGAGCGGCCGCACGAGCGGCTCGTCCGCGTATCCGACGTAGAGGAACGCGCCGGCGAGGAACATCGTCACCATCAGCGCGCCGATCCACGAGAGGATGAGGAGCGGGTCGTTCGGGTGCGTCTCCGCGCCCATGAGCCGTTTCACCCGCTTCGTGAGGCGGCGGAAGAGGGCGAAGCCCACCGCCGCCAGCACGAGCGCCCCCCACAGGTCCTGGTTGAGCGCGTAGAACCGGTAGGCGGGGTCGATCAACAGGTCGCGGTACGAGAACCCGGGGATCACCCCTTCGAGGATCGCCTCGAGCGTCCCCGCGCCGAGCACGCAGAAGCCCCAGAAGATCGCGGCGTGCATGGGGCCGGCGACCGAATCGCGGAAGATCTTCTCCTGGAAGATCCCGATGCGGATCAGGTTCCAGAGCCGCGCCGGGATGTTCCCCCATCGCGAGTCGTCGAGCCGGCCGATGCGGAGGTAGCCGATGAGCCGCTGGACGTTGTAGCTGAAGTAGCCCAGGGCGACGGCGAGGACGATCGCGAAGACGACGTGCGAGTCAGTCATAGGGGAGAAAGTAGCAAGGGCGCGGTCGCCACGACAGGCGACCGCGCCCTCGCTCCGTCACGCCTGCGTCGCGGTTACGCGCCGGCCTTCGCCGCCTTCACCGCCTCGGTGAGCGCCGGCAGCACCTCCATCACGTCGCCGACGATCCCGTAGTCGGCCACCTTGAAGATGGGGGCTTCCTTGTCCTTGTTGATCGCGACGATGCATTTGCTCGTGCGCATGCCGGCCAGGTGCTGGATCGCGCCGCTGATGCCGCACGCCACGTACAGGTCGGGGCTCACGAGCCGCCCCGTCTGCCCGATCTGGTCCGAATGCGGGCGCCACCCTTCGTCCGTGACGGCGCGCGTCGCGCCGACGGCCGCGTTGCCGAACGCGGCGGCGAGGTTCTCGACGAGCGCGAAGTTCGCCGCTTCCTTGAGTCCGCGGCCGCCGGCGATGATCACCGGCGCCTCGCCGAGGTCGAGCTTGCCGCGGTTCCCGGCTTCGGTCGACGTCACCTTCACGCGCGCCGTCGCCGGATCGATGGCCGGCGCGATCGTCTCGACCGTGCCCGCCTTGGCGTTCTCCACCGGCAGCACCGCGCCCGCGCGCAGCGAGATGATCGCCACCGGCGCCTTGAGCACGAACGTCTGCACGATCTTGTTGGTGTAGCCAGGGTGCTTCACCGTCACGCTGTCGCCGGCGAAAACGAACTCGGTGACGTCGCTCGCATAGGGCAGCTTGCACTTGGCCGCCGTGCGCGCCACCTGGTCGTGCCCCTGCGCGCTCGCCGCGAAGAATGCGGCGCGATAGCCCGAGGCGAGCCGCGCCGCGACCGTCGCCGCGAGCACCTCGGGGTTGTAGTTGGCGTACGCGTCACCTTCGAGCACGAGCACCACGTCGGCGCCGTGCGCCGCCAGCTTGGGCGCGAGCGCGCCGATGCCGGGGCCGCCGGCGAGCATCGCGTGCACCTGTCCACCGGTCTGGTCGGCCACGCGGCGGGCGGCCGTGACCGCTTCGAGTCCCGCGCGGCGAAGCTCGCCCAGGCGCGTCTCGGCGAATGCGAAGATGTTGGCCATTAGAGGACCTTCGCCTCTTCCTTGAGGAGCCGCACCAGTTCCGGCACGGCGTCCTTCCCTTCACCGATGATGCGGCCGGCGGCACGCTCGGCGGGAAGTTCGAGCTTCTCGAGTACATAGCGTTGTTCGCCGAGCTGCGCCGGCTTCACTTCGAGCGGCTTCTTCTTGGCCGCCATGATCCCCTTGAGCGACGGGTAGCGCGGCCGCGCGATCCCTTCGTCGATCGTGACGACGGCCGGGAGCGAGGTCTCGACGAGTTCGAACGCCCCCTCGAGCTCGCGGCGCGCCTTCACCATGCCGTTCTCGACGTCGAGCTTGCTGATCGCGCTGATGACGGGCATCCCGAGCAGCTCCGCGGTGAGCACCCCCGTCGAGCGGTTCTGCGTGTCGACCGCCATGCGGCCGAACATCACTAGGTCGTAGCCGCCACCCTGCAGCTCGGCGGCGAGCGCGGTCGCGATGGCGTAGCCGTCGCTGACCGGGGCGTCGTGCTTGAGCTGCACCGCCTTGTGCGCGCCGATCGACAGCGCCTTGCGGAGCGTCTCCTGCACGTTGTCGGCGCCCAGCGAGATCACCGTCACCTCGCCCGCGCCGAGTTTCTCCGTGATCTGCACCGCGACCTCGACGGCGTATCCGTCGAAATCGCTCATGTCGAACTTGAGCCCCGATTCATCGACCGTCAGGCCGGATGGGGCGATCTTGAAGCGGACGTCCATGTCGGGGACCCGCTTGATGCACACGGCAATTTTCACCGTGGATACCTCAGGTTTGAGTCATCTGAAATTAGCCCGGCGCCCGGATTTCCAGAAGCGAGTGAACGGTGGACCGCTCACCGCGAATCGTTCACGGTTCACTCGCGGTAGGGGTTTCGCCGATTGCCCACAGCCACCCCGCCGATCCGGCGAACAGCACCAGTCCGAACCCCGCCCACTCCTTGGGTACCGCCCCAGTAACCATCAACCACGCACTCGCCGAGGCAAGGGAGATGAGCCGCGCCATCTCCAGCACGTACCCCCACCGCTCCCCCTCCAGCAGCCCGCCGATGTTCGTCAGCGCCAGCGCGATGTAGAAGGCGAGCCCGAACGCCTCCGGCATCGGGATGGAGTTCGCGATCGCCAGCACCTTCACCGCCGCGACGAGCGTGATGACGAACCACGTGAACGCGTACCACGTCACGGCTCGCGAGACGACGGGGTCGAACTTCCGGTGGTTGTCCGGCGTGAACAACTCCTCCTGCACCGCCGGCACGTCGTCGGGACGCCACGAGGGCGGGCCGAACACCACCTTGAGCTTGTTGCGCCAGCCGTGCGTCCGGCGCGCCGTGCGCCAGATCTCCACGAACACGTGGAGGTTCGCCCAGAGGGGGTTCCAGCTCGAGAGCGGATGCGTGAGGCCGTACACCGGCTCCTCGCGCTCCTCGACGAACGTCCCGTGCAGCCGGTCCCACGTGATGAACACACCGGCGTAATTCCGGTCGATGTACTGCAGGTTCACCGCATGGTGCACCCGGTGGTGGCTCGGCGTGTTGAGCACCAGCTCGGTGATCCAGCCCAGTTTGCCGACGGCGCGCGTGTGGATCCAGAACTGGTAGATGAGGTTGAGGGCGTTGCAGGTGACGAACATCTCCCACGGCACCCCCATCACGGCGAGCGGGATGTAGAACACCCACGTCATCAGCCCGCCGAGCGCCGTCTGCCGCAGGGCGACGGCGAGGTTGTACTCCTCGCTCGAGTGGTGCACCACGTGCCCCGCCCACAGCAGGTGCACCTCGTGCGACATCCGGTGCGACCAGTAATAGGCGTAGTCGACGAGGATGAACACGACCGTCCACGAGGCGAGCGCCGCGCCGTTCACGGCGAGCCCCGGGAAGACGCCCACGCGATAGAGCGGCGTGCCGTCGGCCCACCCCCGCAACGGCAGGAAGTGCTGCACCGAGAACCGTTCCGCGGTCCAGATGTACAGGCCGATCGTGACGACCTTGAAGAACACGCCGGCGAGCTGGCTGATCGTGCCGAGGCTCAGGTCAGAGATCGTGTCGTTCAGCCGGAACAGCTTGGCGTGCGCGACGCGCTGGTAGAGCAGCTCGACGCCGATGAGCACGAAGAACAGCGGGATCGACGCCTGGATGATGGACATCAGCGGCCGTGCATTGGGTGCGCTATCTTAGGGGAGGCTTGGAATACTCCCAACAATAATGACGGGTTCCCCCCGATGACCGACAGCGCCTCCGGCTCCGGCCGTCCCGCCGCCCTCATCACCGGCGCCACCGCGGGGATCGGGAAGGTCTTCGCCCAGCAGCTCGCCGAGCAGGGGCACGACCTCGTGCTCGTGGCCCGCGACGCGGCCCGCCTCCAGGCGCTCTGCGACGAGCTCTCGCTCCAGTTCGGGATCAACGCCGAAGCCATCCCCGCCGACCTCTCGCGCGACGAGGGGATGCGCCGCGTCGGCGAGCGGATCGCCCAGATGGGGTCGCTCACCATGCTCGTCAACAACGCGGGCTTCGGCACCAAGGGGAAGCTGGCCAACCGCCCCGTCGCCGAGCAGGCGACCATGCTCGAGCTGCACGTGATGGCGCCGATGCTCCTCTCGCGCGCCGCGCTGCCGGGGATGATCGCGCGGGGGCGCGGGGCGATCATCAACGTCGCCTCCGTCGCCAGCTTCGCCTTCAGCGCCGGCAACGTGAACTACTGCGCGACCAAGGCCTACCTCCGCTTCTTCTCCCTCGGCCTCGCGCAGGAACTGGCCGGCACCGGGGTGTACGTGCAGGCGCTCTGCCCGGGGTTCACGCACACCGAGTTCCACGACCGCGGCGGGATGAACAAGAAGGCCATCCCGGGCATCCTCTGGCTGAAGGCCGACCGCGTGGTGCGGGAGTCGCTCGCCGAGGCGTCGCGCGGCCGGAAGGTGGTCGTCGTGCCGGGGAAGCGGTACAAGACGCTGGTGTTCCTCATCAAGTACGCGCCGGAGTGGCTGCTCTCCATCTTCCGCGGGCGCTACGGCAAGGCGCGCGTCTGACTGCGCCGGCCGGAACGGCATGGGGCCCGCGGATCGACGATCCGCGGGCCCCATTTGTATACAACTCGCGCCCCTTACTTGAACGCGTTCATCCCGGTCTCGGCCATGCCGATGACGAGCGAGTGCACGTCGTGCGTCCCCTCGTACGTGTACACACTCTCGAGGTTCGCCATGTGGCGCATCGCCGAGTACTCGGCGAGGATGCCGTTGGCGCCGAGCAGGCGGCGCGCTTCGCGCGCGATGTCGGTGGCGACGTTCACGTTGTTGCGCTTCGCCACGCTCACCTGCTGCGGCGTGAACGTGCCGGCGTCCTTCATGCGACCGAGGTGCAGCGAGAGGAGTTGCCCCTTGATGATCTCGGTGAGCATGTCGGCGAGACGCACCTGCTGGATCTGGAACCCGCCGATGGGCTTGTCGAACATGATGCGCGTCTTCGAGTAGCTGAGCGCCTCCTCGTAGCACGCGATGGCCGCGCCCATGACGCCCCACGAGATGCCGTACCGGGCCTGCGTGAGGCACATCAACGGGCTCTTGAGCCCGCCCGACTTCGGCAGGATCGCGTCGGCCGGCAGGTGCACCTCGCTCAGCACGAGCTCGCTCGTCATGCTGGCGCGCAGCGAGAGCTTCCCCTTCGTCTCCTTGGCCGTGAACCCCGGCGTCCCCTTCGGGACGAGGAAGCCACGCACGCTCTTGCCATCGGGGTCGTTGTCGGCGGTCTTGGCCCACACCACGGCGACGTCGGCGACCGAGCCGTTCGTGATCCACATCTTGCTGCCGTCGAGGATCCACGAGCCATCCTTCTGCTCGCGGGCCCGCGTGATCATCCCGGCGGGGTTCGACCCGTAGTCGGGTTCGGTGAGCCCGAAGCAGCCGATCTTCTCCCCCTTCGCCATCTGGGGGAGCCAGTGCCTCTTCTGCGCCTCGCTGCCGAACGCGTAGATGGGGTACATCACGAGCGCGCCCTGCACGCTCGCGAACGACCGGATGCCGGAGTCGCCGCGCTCGAGCTCCTGCATGATGAGCCCGTAGCTGACGTTGTTGAGCCCGGCGCAGCCGTACTCTTCCGGCAAGTTCGCCCCGAAGACGCCGAGTTCACCCATCGCGGGGACGATCTCGGTGGGGAAGCGGCCGTCGACGTAGCACTGCCCGATGATCGGCAGCACCTGCTCGTCGACGAAGCGGCGCACGGAGTCGCGGACGGCGCGCTCTTCTTCGGTGAGCGCGGCATCGATGTTGTACAAGTCGCCGGCGCGGGGCTTCAGGTGCGCCGAGGCGAGGTGGGTTTCGAGGGTGGTGTCCATGGGTGAAACATAGGCGGTCTCGGCCCGGTTCCGCATCCCGCTCTGAGGTGAGGTTTGCGGTTGACGGTCTACGGTCGACGGTCTCTCCCCCTCCCCTCCCACTCCCCCTCTACCTCAACGCTCTCGTCGCCGACGCCGGGGCCCCCACCCCCCGCGCCTTCCGCCGGAACGCCGCGCCATGGTCCACCGGCAGCCCGCTCTCGTCCTGCCACTGGTGCACCATCTCGTGCAGGAGCGTCTGTACCACTTCCGCCCACCCGTGGCGCCGGAAATGTCCGCGCGAGATGGCGATCTCCGGCTTCACCCCGTCGCGGATCGGCGTGTAGTGCCCGAGCCGCGACTTCATGCGCCGCGACACGCGGATCGGCACCGTCGAGAGTCCTCCGCCGAACAGCGCGTCGTTGAGCCGCGCGTGTTCCGCGGCGAGCCGCGCCGCGAGCGGGGCGTCGTCGGGGTTCGTCCGCTCGGCGCGGGGCCTCGACGGCGCGGCCGGGAAGCGCGACGCCCAGTCGAGCAGCGTGCGCAGCGCGGCGCGGCGCTGCTCGGGACGACGGCGCGTCGCCATCACGAACGACGCGATCGCAGCGTGCACGTGGTCGGGCGCGTCGAGGTAGCCCCGCTGCAATCGCAGCTCGCGCCCCATCACGCGCACCACGGTACGACGATTGTTGGTGAGCACGATCGTGTCGATGTGCTTCAGTCCGTGCGCGCGGAGCCGTTCGAGCAGCTCCTCCGGGCTCCGCGGAGGCGGCGCGTCGAGCGTGAGCGCGAGCTGCGCCTCGTCGCGCGAGCCGCGGAGCCGGCGGATCAGCGCGCGCAGCACGTGAGCCGGTCCCGGCGCACCGTCAACGCGGGAATCGCGACGTCGCGCCCGCCTCGAAGTCGCGGCGCGCGCCGCTCCACGCCATCACCGTCATGCGCACAGCGTCCGCCTCGACCTCGATCACGTTGAACGATGCGGGCCGGTGGCCGCGCACGCGCGTCGTGAGCGTGCTCGCCGTCGAGACGACGAACCGCCGTCCCCCGGCCTCGACCTGCGCGACCTGCTCCTCGTGGTCGTGCCCGCACAGCACGAGGTCGGCGCCGGTCGCCGCCGCCTCGTCGATGCCGCGCGCGCGGGCCGAGAGTCCCCACCGGTTCGAGAGGTGGCCGCGCAGCAGGTTGTGGTGGAGCACCAGCACCTTGCAGTCGTCGCCCGCTGCGGCGAACCGCTCGCGCGCCCGGGCCCACTGCGACGGACGCACGGCGCCCACCACCGAGAGGTCACGCGGCCGCGTGGTGAGCGTGAACGGACGGATGCCGTGCGACGAGTTCACGCCGGCGATCGTGAGACCGGGGCACTGAAGCACCGGTTCGAGCTCCTCGCTGATGTACCGGCGGTATCGGGTGTACATCGCTTCCGTCGAACCCAACCCCATCGGCGCCATCCACCAGGCGACGTCGTGGTTACCGGGGATCACCAGCAGCGGCGCGAGCGCGCGCATCCGGTCGAGGAAGGCCCGCGCCCGGAGGAACTCCCGCGTCCGCGTGCGCTGCGACAGGTCGCCCGACACGACGATCGCGTCCCACGCACCGGCGCGCGCGAACGCCTCGAGCGCCTCGATCTGCGCGGGGACGCTGGGCTTCCCGAAGTGCAGGTCCGACGCGTGGAGGAGGCGGATCACCGGGAGTGGCGCGCCTTAGAGATTCGAGATCACGGCGTCGGTGTACTGGTCCGTCGTCGCCGTGCCGCCGATGTCTCCCGTGACCGTCTTCCGTGCACGCAGCGTCTCCTCGATCGCGCCTCGCACGCGCGCCGCACGCGACGTGTCTCCGACGTGATCGAGCAGCTGGCAGGCCGCGAACATCACCGCAGTGGGGTTCGCGATGCCTTTGCCCGCGATGTCGGGCGCCGTCCCGTGCACGGCCTCGAAGATCGCCGCGTTCTTGCCGACGTTCGCGCCCGGCGTGAGCCCGAGCCCGCCCACCAGCCCAGACGTGAGATCGGAGAGGATGTCGCCGAACAGGTTCGTCGTCACGATCACGTCGAACCGCTCGGGGCGCATCACCAGCTCCATGGCACACGCGTCGACGATCTTCTCCTCGACCGTGAGCCGTCCCTCGTACTCCTTCGCGATCGCCCGCCCCACCTCGAGGAACAGCCCCTGCGAGTACTTGAGGATGTTCGCCTTGTGGACGAGCGTGACCTTCTTGCGGCCATGCGTCACGGCGTAGTCGAACGCGTACCGGTGGATGCGCTCCGACCCCTGTCGCGTCACCACCGCCACCGACTGCGCGGCCGCGTGCTCGTCCTCGCCGACCTTGATGTAGTTCTCGATGCCGATGTACAGCCCTTCCGTGTTCTCGCGCACGAGCACGATGTCGACGTCGCTGAACCGCAGCCCCGGGAGCACGCTCTTCGCCGGCCGCACGTTCGCGTAGAGGTCGAATGCCTTGCGCAGCGCGACGTTGATCGACCGGAACCCCTTCCCCACCGGCGTCTCGAGCGGCCCCTTGAGAGCCAGCTTGGTGCGCCGGATCGAATCGAGCGTCGCCTCGGGGATCGGGTCGTTGTACGCCGTGACGGCGGCCATGCCGGCGAGCTGCCGGTCCCAGGTGATGTCGGCGCCGGCGGCGGCGAGGAGGCGGACGGTGGCGTCGGTGATCGACGGTCCGATCCCGTCGCCGGGGATGAGCGTGACGTTGAGTGCCATATTCAATTGAGTATCGGCACCGTCGCCCCTAGGGGCGCGGCACCACGAAGTCGGCCACCCGTTGGCCCAGGATGCCGGCGAGCCCCGCCGGCATCGTCGCGGCGCCGTCGGAGACAGCGTCCGCGACCCACATGAAGGTGGTCGTCCGTGCATCGACGAGCGCGAGCCGGAGCACCGCCCGCTGCCGCGCGCCGTTGCGTTCGAACACCAGCTCCACCGGCACCAGCGCGTACCGTGCGTCGCCGAGCGCCACGATCGTGCGCAGGTTCTGCGACATCATGTCGGGCATCCGGTCGTTGACCTTGTACGCCTGTCCGCGCAGCGGCTGCGCGCCGACCGCGTACGGATCGCCCACGTACAGCGAATTCAGCTTCGACTGTCGCACGACCCCCGACGCGTACTCCCACCGGCGCCCGATGCCGCGATCGGAGAGCGCCGCGCCGATGGAGTCGTCGAGCTCCCGCCGGAACCGCTCCCACTGCGGCGCCGTCACCCACGAGGCGCTGTCGCCGCGCAACATCTGCACGGGCACCACGATGATGCGCTGGCTGGCGAACGGCGAGAGCGGGGCGGCGGGGCCGGTCGGCGCGCCGGGCGCCGTCTGCGCCGACAGCGTCGCCGCGAGGACGCACAACGCGAGCGCGGCGAACGCGCTCCGGGCGGCCGCGGCCGCCCTCACATCCGGGAGTTTGGGCACCCTCGCAAGTTAACCCCTCGCGGGCTCGGTTGCGCCCCCTCACGCCGGACGGGCATCTTCTCCCGATGAAATTCCTGAAGCCCCTCGCGTGGGCGGCGATCTCGCTCGCCGGCGCCGGCGCGTTCGCGTATCTCGCCCTCTCGCGCGGCGAGACGGTCAGCGCCGCCTGGCTCCTCACCGCCGCGGTCTGCACGTACCTCGTCGCGTACCGCTTCTACAGCGCGTTCATCGCCAGCAAGGTCTTCGCGCTCGACGCCGCCCGCGCGACGCCCGCCGAACGGCTCTCCGACGGCCGCGACTTCGTGCCCACGAACAAGTGGATCGTGTTCGGGCACCACTTCGCCGCCATCGCCGGCCCGGGCCCGCTCGTCGGCCCCACGCTCGCCGCGCAGTTCGGCTTCCTCCCCGGCTTCCTCTGGATCGTCGTCGGCGTCGCCCTCGGCGGCGCCGTGCAGGACTTCGTCATCCTCTGCTCCTCCGTGCGCCGCGACGGCAAGTCGATCGGCCAGATGGCGAAGGAGGAGATCGGCCCCATCGCCGGGTTCACGGGGATGGTCGCCGTGCTCGGCATCATGATCGTGCTCATCGCCGTGCTCGCCCTCGTCGTCGTGAACGCGCTCAAGGCCAGTCCGTGGGGCACGGTCACGATCGGCCTCACCATCCCCATCGCGCTCGTGATGGGCGTCTACATGCGCTGGGTGCGCCCCGGCCGCGTGCTCGAGACCACGGCGATCGGGCTCGTGCTCCTCGTGCTCGCCCTCTACGCCGGCCGCTGGGTCGCCGAGCAGCCGGCGATCGCTCCGGCCTTCACCCTCAGCGGCACCACGCTCGCCATCGCCATCATGGTGTACGCGTTCGCCGCGTCGGTGCTCCCCGTGTGGCTCCTCCTCGCGCCGCGCGACTACCTCTCCGCGTTCGTGAAGATCGGCGTCGTCGTCGCGCTCGCCGTCGGCATCGTCGTGATGCTCCCGCCGCTGCAGATGCCTCCGCTCACCCGGTTCGTCGACGGCACCGGCCCCGTGTTCGCGGGGAAGATCTTCCCGTTCGTGTTCATCACCATCGCGTGCGGCGCGATCTCCGGCTTCCACGCCCTCATCGCCAGCGGCACCACCCCCAAGCTGCTCGCCGTCGAGAGCGACGCGCGGTTCATCGGCTACGGCGCGATGCTCACCGAGAGCCTCGTCGCCGTCATGGCGCTCATCGCCGCCTGCATCCTCTCCCCCGGCGTCTACTTCGCCATCAACGCGCCGGCGGGGATCATCGGCACGACGGTCGAGAGCGCGGCACACGTCATCGGGTCGTGGGGCTTCGTCGTCTCTCCCGCCGAACTCTCGGCGCTCGCGCAGCAGGTGCACGAGGCCTCGCTCCTCTCGCGCACCGGCGGCGCCCCGAGCCTCGCCGTGGGGATGGCGCACATCTTCGCCAACGTGCTCGGCGGCGGCGGCGCGATGGCGCTCTGGTACCACTTCGCCATCATGTTCGAGGCGCTGTTCATCCTCACCACGCTCGACGCCGGCACCCGCGTCGGCCGGTTCATGCTGCAGGACCTCGGCAAGCACGTCTGGGCGCCGCTCGGACGCGTGAGCTGGTATCCCGCCGTGCTGCTCACGAGCGCCATCTTCGTCGCGATGTGGGGCTGGTTCCTGTATCAGGGCGTGCTCGATCCCCTTGGCGGCATCAACTCGCTCTGGCCGCTGTTCGGCATCGCCAACCAGCTGCTCGCCGCCGTCGCGCTCTGCGTCGGCACCACCGTCATCATCAAGATGGGGAAGGCGCGCTACGCCTTCACGACGATGCTGCCGCTCGCCTGGCTCGTCGTCGTGACGATGAGCGCGGGCTGGCTCAAGATCTTCTCCCCCGACCCGAAGCTCGGCTTCCTCTCCCACGCGCGGATGCTCGCCGACAAGGTCGCCGCCGGCGCGCTGCCACTCGGCGCGAAGAGCGCCACCGACGTGGCGCGGATGGTGTTCAACGACCGCATCGACGCGGCCGTCGCCGGCTTCTTCATGGTGAGCGTGCTGATCATCCTCGCCGACTCGCTCTGGGTGTGGTACGGCATCCTCTCGGGCGCGCGCGCCGCGACGAGCACGGAGGTGCCGTTCACCGCGAGCACCGCCGGCGCGGGAGTGCCCCGGTGAGCGCGCAGCTGGAGCGGCTCCTCGCCATCGTGCGCCGCGTCATCGGCGTGCCGGACTACGCGCTGTACTTGCGCCACATGCGCGAGCGACATCCGGGGTGCGCGACCTTGTCGCCGCGCGAGTTCGAGCGGGAGCGCCTGACGGCGCGCTACTCGCGTCCGGGCTCGCGCTGCTGCTGAGCTGACGGCACGAGGGCGATCAACCCCACCGCCGCGACCCCCGCGAACGCCGCTCCCATCCCGAACGCCGTCGCCGCGCCCCACCGCTGCCACACCAACCCGAACACCACCGACGCCGGCAGCGCCGCGATCCCGACGGTGAAGTTGAACCACCCGAACGCCCGCCCGCGCCGCGCCGTCGGCACGAGATCGGCCACGAGCGCCTTCTCCACTCCCTCGACGAGCCCGAGGTACAGCGCGTACGCGGCGAAAAGCGCCCACGCCTGCCACACGCTCGTCGCCCGTGCGAACAGCAGGTACACCACCGCATACACGATCCACCCCACCACGATCACCGGCTTCCGCCCGATGCGGTCGCTCAGCGAGCCCGCCGGCGTGCTCGCCAGCGACTTCAACAGATTGTGCGTCGCCCACAGCACGGGGATGAGCGCCGTCGCGACGCCGAGCTGGCTGGCGCGCATCAGAAGGAAGGCGTCGCTCGAACAGCCGAGCGTGAACAGTCCGACCACGGCGAGATAGCGCCAGAACGGCGCGCCGAGCGGCTCCGCACTCGGCGCGACGCGCGCGACGGGTGCGTCGCTCGCGGCCGCGCGCGGCTTCTCGCCCACGAACCACACCAGCACCGCGATCGACAACGCCCCCGGTACCGCCGACCAGAGAAATACCTGTTGCAACGACAATCCGGGTCCCTGCAGCAGCGCCCACGCGACCATCGGCCCGACGAACGCACCGAGGTTGTCGGCCGCACGATGGAATCCGAACGCGCGTCCCCGCGCCTCCGGCGCGGCGCTCGCCGCGAGCAGCGCGTCGCGCGGCGACGTGCGCACCCCCTTCCCCACGCGGTCGGTCATCCGCACGGCGAGCACATGCCACGGCGCCGTCGCGAGCCCGATGAGCGGCCGCGCGATCGCACTCACGCCGTACCCGAACAGCACCAGAGGCTTCCGTCTCACGCGGTCGCTCCACCACCCGCTCGCGAGTTTCAACAGGCTCGCCGTCGTCTCGGCCATCCCCTCGATCGTGCCGAGCATCGCCGCACCCCCGCCCAGCACCGTCGTCACGAAGAGCGGGAGGAGCGGATAGATCATCTCGCTCGACACGTCGGCGAGGAGGCTCACCGCCCCCAGCGCCTTGACGTTCCGTTCGAGCGGCGGACGCGCGTCGTTCACGCTGCGTCGCCCGGCGCCACTTCCCGCGCCGGCGGGCCGGGGCGCGTCACCAGCCACTGCGCCTTCGGCGCGCGCAGCGGGAACGCCGCTTCGTACGACGCCTGCCACCCCTCGAGGAAGCCCACCGCATCGGCCTCGCGCACCATCGCCCATACCGCGCCGCCGAACCCGGCCCCGAACGCGCTCGCCGCCACCGCGCCGTGCGTGCGCGCCGACCGCTGCAGGTGGATCGTCTCGCGCACCTGGTTCCCGAGCGCCCGCTCGGCGAGTTCCTGCGACCGGTCGACGATGCGCCCGAGCGCGTCGTAGTCGCATCGCCCGAGCGCGTCGCCGAACCCCGGCACGATGATCTCGCACTTGAACCCGTCGCCGCCCGTGCGCGCGATCCGCTCGAACACCGTGCTCGCCGCCGTGTCGGCCGCCAGCGCCGCGGCGACCGTCAGGTCGTGGCGCTGCGTCTGGGCGTTCCACTGCCCCACCATCCAGCGCATCGCATCGCTCGCGCGGTTGTATTGCCGTCGCGCGTTCCCCGTCTTCGTCGCTTTCACCCCGCTCACGCCGATCACGAGCGCCATCTCCGCGGGCCACGCCACGCGGCGTTCCATCCGCGCCGGGATGTAGCTGAACTGCGTCGCCGCATGGTCGGCCCCGCAGACGATGGCGATCGGGTCCTGCGCGCCGCCGCGCACGCCCACTCCCTCGTCGCCGGGGAACGCGCCGAACGGCGCGCCCGTCTCCATCGCCGCGAAGTACTCCGCCCGCGCGAGCAGGTCGGGCACGGCGGCGCGCCATGCGGGATCCTCGTCCATGCGGTTCGCGTCCACCAACGCCGTGCCGAGCGCGACGATGAGCGCGCTCGAGCTGCTCAGCCCGGCCGACGGCGGGAGGTCGCTCCGCAGCCGCACCTGCACGCCGCGTCGTGCGTGCGGGAAATCGCGGGCGAACCGGCGCGCCACCGCCGCCACGTACGTTCCCCACTTCGGCCAACCGGCGCGCGCGTCGCCCGAGAGCGGCATCACCACGCGCCCGCGGCGCCCGCCGTCCCCCACCTTGAGCACTGGCTCGCCGAGCGCCGTCGCGCGCACGCGGATCGCGCGGTCGACCGCGCACGTGAGCGAGCGGCCGCCGCCGTAATCGACGTGCTTGCCGACGAGCTCCACCCGCCCGGGAACGACGTACGCGCGCGTGTCGGCGTCCACCCGGTTCACGGGCGCGCCTCCACGCCGGCGAGTCGCGCGGCGACCTGCGCCACGTCGCCGCGGCTCGACAGGTCGAGCACCCCCTCGCGGCGGCGCACCACATGGAACGTCGCGCCGAGCTCGCGCATCGCGATCGCGACCGCGTCCTGGAGCTCGAGCTCGCCCCGCGGCGACGGCTTCACCCGCGCGCACGCCTCGAAGATGTGCGGCGCGAACGACCAGAGGTTCATCGACACCCACCGTTCCGCGCGCAGCGCGAGCGGATCGTCGGCCGCCGGCTTCTCCTTGATCTCGCGCAGCACGTCGTTGCTGCCGATGTCGAGCAGCGCGAACTTGAACACCCGCTCGGGCTCGATCCCTCCCTCGCGCACGAGGGTGTCGGCTTCGTACGCCGCGAGTCCGTCGCCGCCGATCGCGCAGAGCGCCGCGACTGCGCCCGCCGAATAGAGATTGTCGGCGTTGAGCACGAGGAAGGGCGCGTCGCGCACGACGCCCTTCGCGGCCGCGACGGCATCGGCCGTGCCGCGCGGCTCCGCCTGCGTCGCGAAGTGTACCCGCACCCGCTCGGGCGGCGACGTGACCTCGAAGTACTCGCGCGCCGCGCCGTGCTCCGGGCCGATCACCAGCGTCACGTCGGTGATCCCGCCGTCGGCGAGCGACGACAGCACGTAGTCGAGGAAGGGGCGCCCGATCGGCATCATCCCCTTCATCCCCTGCTCCGCGGCGCGCTGCTGCGCCTCCGTCAGCGCGCCGCTCCCGCCGGATGGCTTCCGCATCCGCGTGCCCAGCCCACGCGCGAGGATCACCGCCTGCGTCGTCGCCGCCGTCACGTCACCCCTCTTTCGCCCAGAATCCGCTGAGCACGCGCGACAACCAGAAACCGCTCGCCAGGAACGCGCCCAGGAACAGGGCGAACTGCGGCATCCGCCCGTACAGCAGGCTTCCCGTGCCGAACAGCCCCGAGTAGACGAAGGTGCAGCCGAGCACCCACGCGAGGATCGACTGCGCGATCGAGTCGCCCGCGGGCTGCACGCCGCTCGTCGCGGCCACGGGCTTCCACCCGGGGCCGGACGGCCGGACGAGCTTGTAGAACCGCTCGAGGGTGGCATGGTCGGCCGGCGGGGCGAGCATCGTCGTCACGAGCCACACGACCGTCGTCGTGGCCACCGTCACCAACAGCGACACGTGGCTCGCCACCTCCACGCCGTTCTTCCGCGCGATGAAGAACCCGAGCGCCACGATGAACGAACTCGCCATCGCCGCGATCTCGCTCCACGCGCTCACCCGCCACCAGAACCAGCGCAGCAGGTAGAGCAACCCCGTGCCGGCGCCGATCGAGAGGATGAGGTCGAACGCCTCCTTCGCCGTGCCGAGCGCGTACGTCATCAGCGCGGCGCAGACCATCAGCGCCGCCGTCGTGAGGCGCCCTGCCAGTACGTAGTGCTTCTCGCTCTTCCCCGGGCGCAGGAACCGCCGGTAGAAGTCGTGCACGAGGTAGCTCGTCCCCCAGTTGAGGTGCGTCTCGATCGTCGAGCGGTACGCCGCGAGCGTGCCGGCCACGACGAGCCCGAGGAACCCCGCCGGCAGGAACTTCATCATCGCCGGATAGGCGAGGTCGTTGCCGATCAGCGACGGACTCACGTACGGCATCGCCGACGCGATGTCGGTGAGCTGCGGATAGACGAGCGTCGACGCGAGCGCGACGATGATCCACGGCCACGGCCGCAGCGCGTAGTGCATCACGTTGAAGAGCAGCGTGCCGACCACGGCGTCCTTCTCCGTCTTGCTGGCGAGCATGCGCTGCGCGATGTAGCTCCCGCCCCCCGGCTCGGCGCCGGGATACCACACGCTCCACCATTGCACGGTGAGCGGGATCACGAACACCGTCGCCGCCACCGTCCAGTCGCCGAAATCGGGGAGCAGGGCGAGCGTGCGCGCCGGCACCTTGGTGATCAGTCCCGCCAGTCCGCCCACCTGCGGCTGCTGCAGCGCGAAATACGCCACGGCGAACGTCCCCGTCATCGTGATCCCGAACTGGATGGAGTCCGTCACCAGCACCCCCCACAGCCCGCTCACCGAGGCGAAGAAGATCGTCATCACCGCGCACACCACGAGCGTGCGCTCCATCGGCCAGCCGAGCACGACGTTGCCGATCTTCGCCGCGGCGAGGTTCACCGTCGCCATGATGACGCAGTTGAAGAACAATCCGAGGTACACGGCGCGGAATCCGCGGAGCAGCGTCGCCGGCCGCCCCGAATAGCGGATCTCGTAGAACTCGAGGTCGGTGAGCACCCCGCTGCGGCGCCAGAGCCGCGCGTAGAAGAACACCGTCATCATCCCGGTGAGCAGGAACGACCACCAGAGCCAGTTCTCGCTCACCCCGCGCTCGCGCACCATGTTGGTGACGAGGTTCGGCGTGTCGGTGCTGAACGTCGTCGCCACCATCGAGATGCCGACGAGCCACCACGGCGCCGCCCGCCCCGCCGTGAAGAACTCGCCGGTCCCCGAACTCGCCCGCCGCCAGAAGAACAGCGCCGGCAGGAAGCTCACCGCGATCGACGTCCCGATGATGACCCAGTCGACGGTCGCGAAATGGAAACCGGTCGCCGGAGCGGCGGTCGCGGCCGTCTGCGCGAAGAGAGCGTTCACCCGCGCTTCTTCCAATCACCCCGCGTGAAATCCGGGAACTTCATCGGCGCGCTCCCCTTGGCGACGCTCATCTCCGAGAGCGGGAATGGCGCGCTCCACGCCGCCGCGTCGTACACGTCGTAGTCCGGCGCGATCCCCTCGTGCAGGCATTCCACGAGCCGGTACGCCATCACGAAGTCCATCCCGCCGTGCCCCCCCGTCCGCGCCCGCTCGCCGAGCTTCGTCCAGAGCGGGTGTTCGAACTTCGCCTTGAACTCGTCGATCCCATTCCACCGCTCCCCACCCTTCATCCCCTCGAGGTAGATGCGCGGCGGATAGTCCTCGAACGTCCCCTTCGTCCCCATCACCCGGTTGTGCCGCGAATACGGCCGCGGGTTCGACACGTCGTGCTGCAGCATCACCGTCTTCCCCTGCACGGTCTTGAGGATGCTCGTGTTGAGATCGCCGGTGATGTACCGCTCCTTCCACTTCGGGTTCGACCGGTCGGTGACCTGCTCGGCGCGCCACGCCTCGAGGCCGAGGTGCTGCGAGCTCATGCTCACCATGTGGTCGAACCGGTCGCCGTTGTGCACGTCGAGGTACCAGCTCACCGGCCCGAGGCCGTGCGTGGGGTACAGGTTCGCGTTCGCCCGCGTGTGCCACGCCCGCCGCCACAATCCTTCGTCGCGGTCCTCGAAGAGGATCTCGCGCAGGTCGTGCAGGTACGCCGCCTCGGCATGCAGCACGTCGCCGAACACCCCCTCGTGCACCATCCGGTTCACCAGCATCTCGGTGTAGCCGTAGTTGCAGTTCTCGAGGTGCAGGCAGTGCTTGCGCGCGCGTTCGCTCGCGTCGACGAGGGCCCACAGGTCCTTCAGCGTCGAACCGATCGGGCACTCGCTTCCGCAATGCTTCCCGTGATGCAGCGCGGCGAGCATCACCGGCACGTGCCACTCCCACGGCGTGGCCGTGTACACGAAGTCGATGTCGTCGCGCGCGACGAGCTGCTCGAAGCCGTGCTCCCCATTTGTATACAATTCCGGCGCCGGCTGCCCGGCGTCGGTCACCATCTTCGCCGCGATCTGCGCCTTCTCGGGGACGACGTCGCACAGCGCGACGATCCGCACCCCCTCGATCGCCAGCAGCTCGTGCAGCACCGAACGGCCGCGCAGCCCCGTGCCGACGATGCCGAACCGCACCGTCTCGTGCCGCTCGAACGGCACGCGGTGCATGCTCTTCCGCCCCGCCGGGGCGGCCGGCGCCTGGTCGGGGTGATGCACCGCGTCCACTCCCTCGGCGATCGCCGGTGTGAACGGTCCCGACGCCGCGAACGCGGCGCCCGCGAGCGCCGCGCCCTTCAACAGGTCCCTTCTCGACAGATCGCTCATCTCACGCGCCCCGGAGTTCGCTGTGGTCCCCGATGCTCACTTCGCCGCGATACGCCTCGATCACCGCCGAATCGCCGATCATCGAGTTGGTCAGCGTGCACCGCTCGACGCGGCTCTTCTCCCCGACGATCACGCCGCGCAGCGTGCTGTCGCGCACCACGCTCCCCGTGCCGATCGTCACGTTCGGTCCCACCGAGCATCGCTCGAGCACCACCCCCTCCTCGATGCGCACGGGATCGGTGATCCGCACGTCCGGCCGCTCCGCCGGTCGCAGCGCCCGCCCGCGGCCGAGCATCACCCGGTTCGTGTCGAGCAGCGTGTCGAGCTTCCCGGCGTCGTACCAGCCGGCGACGTCCACGACCTTGAGCTTCGCGCCGTGGTCGATCATGTACTGGAACGCGTCGGTGAGGTAGTACTCCCCCTTGTTCGTCGGCTGCGTCAGCACGTGCGCGATCCCTTCGTACAGCAGCTGCCAGTTGCGCACGTAGTACAGCCCGATGTTCGCCCGCTTCGAGATCGGCTCGGTCGGCTTCTCGACGATCTTCGTCATGTGGCCGTTGGCGTCCGTCACCACCACGCCGAAGCGCTGGTAGTCCTCGACCTCCTTCGTCCAGATGATGCCGTCGTCCGTGCTCGTGTTCACGATCGAGAGGTCGGCGTCGAAGATCGTGTCGACGAAGATGATCAGCACCGGCGCGTCGACGCGGGGCGCCGCGAGCGCCACCGCCCCCGCCGTGCCGTCCTGCACCCGCTGCTCGATGAAGGTCGCCGGCATGTCCGGATACGACGCGTGCACGTGCCGCTCCACCGCCTCCTTGAGGTGCCCCGTGATGTACACGACCTCGTCGACGTTCCCCAGCTTGCGCACGTCGTCGAGCACGTAGTCCATCACCGGTTTCCCCGCCACCTTGAGCATCGGCTTGGGCACGGTGTGCGTATGCGGGCGGAGGCGCGTCCCCTTCCCCGCGAGCGGGATGATCACTTTCACGTTCGGCTCCAATTGTTGAGGCGCGCCCTCAGGGCGCCTTCGTCCCTTCGCGGCCGTAGCGGTCCTTGAGGCGCACCACGTCGTCGAGCTGCGGCGTGCTCGCCTCGAGCAGGTCGCAATCGGTCACCGCCTGCATCTGGTGCACGTGCCCGGGCTCGTTGCGGTAGCTCTCCCCTTCGCGCAACACCACCTCGCGCAACGGCGCCCCCGGCGCGTCACCCACCCGGTAGATCATCTCGCCACGCAGCACGTGGATCGTCTCGTCCTTCATCTCGTGATACTGCAGCGAGAGCGACTCCCCCGCCTTGATGTGCAGCACCTTCCCCACGTACTGGTCGGTCACCGCCCAGATCGTCTCGTGTCCCCACGGCTTCTGGACCACCCGCACTTCCGTCTTTCCACTCATCGATTGCTCCCCACGGGCGAATGCAGCATGGAACTCGGACTCGTGATGCAGGCGTTGATGCAGCTCCCGCACCCGGTGCACGCCGCGCCGAGCACGGGGTGGCCGGCCGCGTCGATCCGCAACGCGTCCTCTCCCGCCGGGCACACGCGCGCGCAGACGCCGCACGACACGCCGCGCCACGTCACGCACCGCTCCTCGTCGATGGTGATCCGCGCGATCCGCACGTCGCGCCAGCTCGCCGGCACGTCGAGCGCCGGCGTCGGACAGGAACGCGCGCAGGCGATGTCCACGCACATCGCGCAGGCCTGCAGGTCGAGCCGCAGCGCGGGCGTGCCCGCGGCGAATCCGTACTCCGTTCCGAGCGGCCGGATGGCCTGCACGGGACACGCCTTCTCGCACTCGCCGCACCGCGTGCACGCGGCGAGGAACGCCGCCTCGGCGATCGCGCCCGGCGGGCGCACGTGGTCGCCCCCCGACACGCGCTCCCCCACGACCTCCGCCGCTTTCGAGATCAGCTGGCGGAAGCCTTGCGCGAAGAACCCGCGGCGGTCGAGGGGATTGTCGGCCATCGCCGTCAAATTGCAGGTCGGCGCGACCGAATACTAGGCAGCGCGCGCCGGGTGGAACGAAACAGGGCCGCCGATCGGCGACCCCGTGGCACCACTACCGGCGCGGGTGAACCGCTCACCGCCCCGCCATCTGCCCCCGCAGCTTCTCCAACCGCCGCTTCACGCTCCCGTCCATCACCGTGTCGCCGACGCGTACCACCACGCCGCCGAGGATCTTCGGGTTCACCGTCACGTGCGGCACCACCGACTTGCCGAGCGCCTTCGAGAGCGACGCCGTCATCGCCTGCACGTCGGCGTCCGTCGTCTCGCGACTCACCGTCACCCGTGCGTGGACCCGCCCTTCGGCGGCGTCGAGCAGGTCGCCGTAGGCCGTCGCGATCTCCGGGATGAGCGTCTGCCGGCGGTTCATGACGAGCTTCTGGAGGAAGCGGATGAACGGCTTCGGCACCTTCCCCTCGAGCCCACGCCCGAGCATCGCGATCTTCGCCTCCTCGCTCACCTGCGGCGCGGCGAGGAACAGCTGCAGCGTGCGGTCCTGCTCCACCGCGCCCGCGATGGCGTGGATGATCCCCGCCCACTCGTCGGTGGCGTTCGCCTGGCGCGCCAGCGTGAGCAGCACGTCGGCGTAGTTGCGGGCGATCGACTCGTCGCGCATCAGCGCGTCCCGATCGAGGCGAGGTAGCTCTCGACGAGCTTCCGGTTCTGCGCGTTGTCGAGGTTCTGCTCGATCACCCGGCTCGCGCCGGCCAGCGCCAGGTCGATCGCCTCGCGCCGCAGCTCGGCGATCGCGTTCGTCTTCTCGCTCTCGATGTCGCGGCGCGCCCGCTCCATCATCGCGTCCTGCGCCTGCTTCGTCGACTCGAGCATGTCGGCCTTCATCGACTCGGCCGTCTTGCGCCCGTCGGCGATCAGCTGCTGCGCCTCGCCGCGCGCCGCCTCGATCTGCAGGCGATGGTGCTCGAGGAGCTTCGCCGCCTCGTCACGGTCGGCCTGCGCCGCGGCGATGGCCGCCTCGAGCGCCTGCTCGCGCGCCCGCACGGCCGCGGTGATCGGGCCGAAGGCGTACTTGCTGAGCACGAAGAAGACGACGGCGAAGATCGCCAGCGTCCAGACCATCAACCCCGTGTTCGGGTTGAGCAGGTTCGGCTTCGCCGCCTCGGCGCCCTCCTGGGCGAGGAGCGGCGTGGCGATCACGAGCAGCGCGGCGGCGCGGGAGAACATCGAACGCATCGGAAGGACCTTCTGGGTTGGGAGTGTCGCCGGCGCGCGGCCCCGGGGCCGCACGCCGGCCAACGACTAGAACTTGCCCTGGATCGCGAACGCCACGACGACCGCGAACAGCGCGGCGCCTTCGATGAACGCCGCGAAGATCAGCGCGGCCGTCTGGATGCGGGCCGCGACTTCCGGCTGGCGCGCCATCCCTTCGACGGCCTGGCCGCCGACGCGGCCGATGCCGAGCCCGGCGCCGATGATCGCGAGACCGGCGCCGATGCCGGCACCCATCATCGCCCACCCACCCTGATAGAACTTGTTGTACTCGGCCGCGGCCTGCAGAAGCGGATACATCGTCATTGCCATCTCCAATGGTGATTCGGTAGGACTGCCTTGCCGCCACGCGGCCGGTCCGGCTGGCCGTTTCCCCTCGACGAGCCCCGGGGCCCAAGGGGATTCACCAGGCCTTCGCCTGGCTACGCACGGTGCGGGTGAGCGGACCCCGAACCGCGGACTACAACTGCAACAGCGAGTGAGCCGTGAACGTCGGTAGCAGGTCTAGTGGTGCGACTCCCGCACCAGCCCGATGAACACCGAGCTGAGCAGCGTGAAGATGAACGCCTGGATCAGCGCCACGATCATCTCGAGGAACATGATCGCGATCGCCATCGCCAGCGGCGCCGGCGCCACGTAATAGCTCTGGAACGTGAAGATCATCCCCACGAACGCCAGCACCACGATGTGCCCCGCCGTCATGTTGGCGAACAGACGGATCGTCAGCGCGAACGGCTTCGTGAACTTGCCGAGCAGCTCCACCGGCGAGAGGATCAGCGACATCGGGATCCGCATCGCCAGCGGCATGTCGTGCGGCCAGTAGATGATCGTGTTGATGTATCCCTTGCCGAGCGCCTTCATGCCGGCGATCTCGATCACGAAGAACGTGATGATGGCCAGCGTCGCCGTCACGGCGATGTTCCCCGTCGCCGTGCTCATGTAGGGCACGAGCCCCAGCAGGTTGGCGAAGAGGATGAAGAAGAAGAGCGTCAGCAGGTACGGCACGAACGCGTCGCCGTGATGCCCGACGTTCGGCAGGATCACTTCGTTGCGGAGGTAGAGCACCATCGCCTCGACGCCGTTGGCGAAGCCGCGCGGCGGCTTCCCCGACCGCGCCTGCGCCGCCTGGCTGCGCGCCGCCGTGATCAGCACCACGCACACGAGCAGCGCCACGATGAGCAGCATCACCACGTGCTTCGTCGGCGAGAGGTCGATCGCCACCGGCCCGACGTGCACCGGCGCCCACCGCGGCAGCTCCACCTCGCAGGCGAACCCGTGCGCGAACGAGAGGCACGGCACTTCGATGAAGTGCGCGTCGGTGATGTGCGGCGTGATGATGTCGACCTTCGCCGCCTCCGGCGCCGCGCCCTGCGCCACCGGCGCGGCGCTCGCGGGGGCCGTCGCGGCCGTCGCGACCGGGGCGCCCGCGGCAGCGGGCTGGGGCTCCTGCGCCCCGACGGTACGGATGGCGCCCGCGAACCAGACGGCGGTCAGCGCGAGCACGAACGAACGGAATCTCATGGCTTCAGCAGTATCGGTTCGAACAGCGTCGTGACGAAGAAGAACCCGGCCAGACTCAACAGCGCCGGCGCGATGCTCAGCCCCAGCGCCCGCACCACCACCAGCGCGTAGATCGCGAGCGAGACGAAACGGAGCATCATCCCCGCCCCCCACCCGAGCATCACATGGTCCTTGCGCAACGACCAGGCGAAGCCGAACCCCACGCCCTGCACCACCACCGCGATCCACGCGCTCATCCACACCGCGCGCGCGGCCTCCGCCCCGGGCACCAACCGGACGACCAGCGCCGCCCCGCCCAGGCAGACCACCCCCAACAGCGCCGCGAACGCCAGGAGCCTCTTCACTTGCCGCGCCGCTCCTCGTCGTCGAGCCGCTTGTTCTCGCTCACCATCGCCCGGTAGAGCGAGTAGAACCCGCCCCCCGCACCCACCAGCATCCCCACCAGCATGAACCAGGGCGCCGTGCCGAGCTTCCGGTCGAGCCACATCCCCAGATACAGGAAGAGCAGGATCGCGACGACGAACTGGATCCCCAGCCCCATCAACCGCTGCCCGCCATCCCCCGGTTTCGGACCTTCCCCCCGCGCTTGCGCGAGCAGCTCATCGCGGCGGCGCGCGACCTCCCGCTCAGCCTGGCCGGTGGGGTCGTCGGATGGGGGTGTTTCCGAACCCGTCACAGCCACGAAAGTTATGAGCTTGTGAAAAAAAGCGCAAGCGAACTCCCCCCAATGAAAACGGGCCCCCAGGATCACCCGAGAGCCCCTCCCCACTCCCACTCAGAACTCGCCGTTGCCCGCCGCCCCACCCCTCACGCGCCCCCCTCACGCCCCCTCGGCGCCCCGCCCGGTCATCCGGACCGCACCACCCCTTCGCCCCCCCTCTGTCTCTAACCTCCCACACGGTCCATTCTCTGCCATTCCAGCACCCCGGTCATTTGGTCCCCTCCCCAACCTCAACGGCACTCGGCACTTACCGTTACCACCCATTTGACGAATCGTCATGATGTTGATAACTTGAACGCTCGCCGCGCTCCGCTGTGATATTTGTGATATCGCAAACACCATCGCGCGCGCATCCCCACCGGCATCGTGTCCCCGCCTCGATGAACGGACAAGTCCTGTTCGCCACGCTGTCTGCCGCCGCGCTCGTCACCGCATTCGCCTGCGGCCCGCGGCCGCGCACCAATGAGACCGCGCATGCGCCGCACGCGCGCGCGAACGGCAACCGCGAAGCGCTCCTCACGCCGACGCTCGATGTGGATGTGACGGACGGCGTGCGCTTCGACTTCCGCGTCACCAACACCGGCGACAAGAAGGTCGAAGTGAATTTCCCGAGCGGAAAGACGCACGAGCTCGTCGTCGTCAACGAAGCGGGCCACGAGGTGTGGCGCTGGAGCCGCGGGCAGTTCTTCACGCAGTCGCTGCAGAATCGCGTGCTCCGCTCCGCCGACGCGCTCGACTGGGACGCGAAGTGGGAAGGCGCGCCGCGCGGCAAGTACGTCGCGATCGCCAGCCTCGCGAGCGGCAACTTCCCCGTCGAGCAGCGCGCCGAGTTCACGGTTCGGTAGTTCAGCGCTCCCCCCCCACGGGGCCGCGCCACCGTGAACCCGGCAACGCCTCTCGCGTTCAGTACAACAACTGGTAGTTGAGCCGCACGCCGCGCGCCGGCTGCGGCAGGAAGTCCTTGATCACGCTCAGGTTGTCGCGGTACACCGCGTTCAGCACGTTGTCGACGCGCAGCGTGATGTTGTGCACCACCCCGCCCTGCACGTACCGCCAGCCGAATCCGGCGTTCACCACCGCGTAGCCGTCGGTCGGCGTGTCGCCCTCGCCGAGCCGCGTCTGGCTCGACGCCGCGCGCACCTCCGCCATCGCCATCCACGTCTGGTCCTGATACGTGCCGCGCAGCAGCCCGCGCAGCGGCGGCGTGAACGGCAACGGCTCGTTCCGCTTCGTGTCCTCGGCGTTCACGTAGTCGGCGCTCGCGCGGATCGCGAACAGCGGCGTCGCCAGCACCGTGGCGCTCGCCTCGAAGCCGGCGAGCCGCGCGTCGGTGGCGGCGAACTGCCGCACCGGGAAGTCCTGGATCGTGTCGCCGCGCAGGAAGCCGTAGATGTAGTCGTGGATGAGGTTCACGTACGGCGACACTTCGAACGCGACGCGCTTGAAGTTCCCCTTCAGCGATGCGTCGATGCCGAACCCCTGCTCGGGGCCGAGCCCCGCCGTGCCCACGGAGTACGTGCCGCTCGCCGCGTCGAGTCCGTTCGCGAACAGCTCCTGCACCGTCGGCACGCGGAAGCTCCGCGCCACGCTGAAGCTCCCCGTCACCTCGGGGGTGAACTGCGTCACCGCGCCGAGCGACGCCGTGAACGCGGTGTGCTCGCGCGATACGTCGAGCGACTGGAACACCGAGTCGGTCGACTGCGCGTACGGCCGCGTCTGGATCTTGCTGTAGTCGAACCTGAGCCCGCCCTGCAGCCGCGTCGCGCTCGACGCGGCGTACTCCTCGTACGCGTACGCCGCGACCCCCGTCGTGAGCGAGTTCGGCCCGAGCGGTTGGTCCCCCTCGATGGCGAGGTCCTCGACGTTCGTCCACAGCCCCAGTGTCCCCGACCACGCCCCCACCGGCTGCTGCTGCAGCTGCAGCACGCCGTTGAACTGCCGCTTGTGGAAGTGGTTCGCCTGCGGGTCGCTCACCCCGGTGGCGTCCTGCGCGGTGGGATACTCCGAATGCGTGTAGTCGTTGTAGTTGGCGTTCAGCTTCACGGCGCGCACGAACGACCCGCCCACGTTGAACAGCCCGCGCGCCTCGAGCGTCGTGCGCCGCTGCGCGATGCGCGACGTCGTCGGCGGCACATTCGCCCAGTCGGCGTTCGGCGGCACGCCGGGGATGCCGTAGTTCATGTCATGGTGCTTCACCCCGAGCCCGAACGACCCGAACGCTCCCTGCACCGCGTAGCCGGCGCCCACTTCGTTGCTCTGGTCGAACGTCTGCGGCATGCGGTCGAGCGCGAACCGGGCGCCGGTGCCGGGGTCGGTGTAGATCCCCGACGGGATGCGCGTCTCGTGCGCGCGCAGCAGGCCGCCGCTCACCGAGAACGCCTGGTTCGCGCCGCTGAACACGGTGCGCGCGTGCGCCGCGTACTCGTCGCTCACACTGTTCGCCTCCACGCTCGCCGTGCCGCTCACCGGGCGGTCGGCCACGGCCGGCACGAGGTCGGTGATCACGTTCACCACGCCGCCGATCGTGCTCGGCCCATAAAGGATCGTCGCCGGACCGCGCACCACGTCGGCCTGCGCGATGCCCAGCGCGAGGAGCGGCGTGGCATGGGCGGGGTCGTATGTGGCGATGTCGCCCATGCGCAGCCCGTTCTCGAGGATCAGCACCTCGTTGTCGCCCAGTCCGCGCAATATCGGGCGGCTCGGCGCCGATCCGTTGGCCCGCACCGTCACCCCGGGCACGTCGGAGAGCTTCTCGGCGAAGCTCGTCCCCCAACTGTCCTGCAACTCGCGCAGCCCCTTGGTGGCCACCGACTGCACCTGGTCGTCCGAGGTGCGCGCCACGGGCGACGCCGAGACGACGACTTCCTTGAGCGGCAGCGCGCTCGGCACGAGGTCGAACTGCACCGTCGCCGGCGCGGTGCCCACGGTCACCTGCCGGCTCGTCGAGGCGTAGCCCGTGGCCGCGACGAACAGCGTGTAGCGGCCCGCACTCACCGACTGGAAGGCGAAGGCGCCGCCGGCGCCTGTGCGCAGCACGCGGTCGCCCTCGAGCAGCCGCACCGTGGCCCCCACCACCGGAGTGCCCGCACTGCGCACGCTCCCGCTGATCGACTGTGCCACGGCGCGCCCGGGCGCGATGGCGGTGACGGCGAGCAGGGCGAGGCGCAGCAGCGGCGACGGGGCCTTCCAGATCATCGAATATCCCGGGTGTGCGGGGTGCAATTCATGATTTATTCATAATCTTACGCGTCACCCGGTTGGAGCGTTAGCGGGCGGTGGCGAGGGCAACGCCACCCTCGGGCCGCACGTACTTCTCCCGGCCCCGCGCCCAGCTCGGCGGGCGCCACCCCCTGTGGTAGATTGAACGCCCCGCGGCCTTGGCGCCGCCCACCCTCGGAGAACCCTGCGTGGCCCAGTCCGCCGCTGACGAACGCGACCTCGAACTGCTCGACAAGCTCGCCCGCTCGCGCATCGCGCTCGGAGAGCAGATCGCCCAGCGCATCGTCGGCCAGACCGACGTCGTCGAGAACCTCGTCGGCGCGATCCTCGCCGGCGGGCACGTCATCCTCATCGGCGTGCCCGGCCTCGCCAAGACGCTGCTCATCCAGACCCTGGCGCAGGCGCTCGACCTCAAGTTCTCGCGGGTGCAGTTCACGCCGGACCTGATGCCGAGCGACATCACCGGCACCGAGCTGCTCGAGGAGGATCACGGCACCGGCAAGCGGAGCTTCAAGTTCCAGCCCGGGCCGATCTTCGGGAACATCGTGTTGGCCGACGAGATCAACCGCGCCCCACCGAAGACGCAGGCGGCGCTGCTCGAGGCGATGCAGGAGCACCGGGTGACGGCGGCGGGGAAGACCTATCCGTTGCCGGAGCCGTTCTTCGTGCTGGCCACGCAGAACCCCATCGAGCACGACGGCACCTACTCGTTGCCCGAGGCGCAGCTCGACCGCTTCATGTTCGAGCTGAAGGTCGGCTATCCGAGTCTCGAGGAGGAGGAGCGGATCGTCAACACGACGACCACCGACAAGACGAAGACGGTGCGTCCGGTGCTGAAGGGGGAGGAGATCCTCGAGATGCAGCAGTTGGTGCGCCGTATTCCGGCGCCGCCGAGCGTGGTGAGCTACGCGGTGGGGTTGGCGCGGAGCACGCGTCCCGGCGAGCCCGGGGCGAGCGCGGCGGTGAAGAAGTACGTGAGCTACGGCGCGGGACCGCGGGCGAGCCAGTATCTCGTGCTCGGCGCCAAGGCGCGGGCGGCGATGCAGGGGCGGAGCGTGCCCGACTTGGACGACGTGAAGGCGGTGGCGTACGTGGTGCTCGGGCACCGCGTGACGCTGAACTTCCAGGCCGAGGCGGAGGGCGTTGGGGTGGAGAACTTCCTGCAGCTCTAGTCTTTCGCAGCGGATGTAATGAAGAGCGGCGCGCTCCCGAGGGGGCGCGCCGCTCTTTTTTCGAGGTGCGAGCTTCTATTCGTCGACGATGGCTTCGGCTTCGATCTCGACGAGCATGGCCGGGTCGATGAGGGCGCGCACCTCGACCATGGTGGTGGCGGGGCGGATGTCGCCGAAGAACTCGCCGTGGGCGCGTCCGACGGCGTCGCCGTCGCGCTGGATATCGACGACGAACATGCGGGTGCGGACGACATCGGCGAGCGACGCGCGGAAGTGGGCGAGGGCTCGGTCGATGTTGCGGATGGTCTGGACGGCCTGGGCGTGGGCGTCGCCCTGGCCGACGAGGACACCGTCGGCGTTGGTGGCCGTGGTGCCGGAGACGTAGATGGTGTTGCCGACCTTCACGGCGCGGGAGTAGCCGACGGTCGGTTCCCAGGGGGTTCCGCTGGCATAACGGCTGCGTTCGACGGGCACTGCGTTCTCCTCCGGCGCAGAAGGGTGTCCGGATATGGTCTTGCCGCGAGGGTCGTGATGGGAGAATCTAATGATGCCGCAGCGGCGCCTCGACCAGCGCGTCGAGTGACAGCCAAGTGACGGTGCGGCCCGTTCGTGTGCCAGCGTGCGGTGTCTCGGTGGCGACCTCTTGGAGGAGGGCCCGATGATTCGCATCCGGTTGCTCGGGGCGACCAGCGTCCGCGTGGGGCGGACGACGGTCAAGCCGGCATCGGCCGTGCAGTTCGCGTTGACGCTCTATCTCGCGGCGACCGCGGGGGCGCCGGTGGTACGCGCGCGTCTGCTCGAGCTCTTCTGGCCGCACATGGACGCCGAGACGGCGCGCCATGCGCTGCGCCAGATGCTCTATCGTCTGCGGCGCGCCGGACTCGTGCTCGAGGAATCGGGCGAGAGCCTGCTGGTGGGCCGCGACGCGGTGGAGGCCGATTTCGTGGCGGCCCTCGACCCCTCCTGGGGGGAGCGGGCGAGCGACGACGACCTTGCCGGGGCGGCTCACTTCCTCGAGGACGTCACGTTGTTGTCGCTCTCCGACTTTCGCGAGTGGATCGACGGGCTGCGTGCGCAGGTCATGGCGTCGGCGCGGCGGGCGTTGCTCGACCGCATCGCGGTCGCTCGTCGGGAAGGGCGTTGGTCGCGGGTGGAGGACCTGTCGCGCCTGTGTCTGGCCATCGACCCGTTGAATGAACAGGCGACGCTGGCGAGGGCGGAGGCGCTGGCGATGTCGGGCGCGAAGTCGTTCGCGCTGCGGACGCTCGACGCGTACGTGGAGGACGTCGGCGACCAGTCGCGCGAGATCGCGCTCCCGGCGCGCGTGTTGCGCGAGCGGATCGCCGAGAATTTCACGTTCATCCGGAACGTGCCGCAGGCGTGGCAGCGATTCGTCGGCCGTCCGGCGGAACTGGCGCGTTGTCACGCCGTGATCGACGAGGCGGCGTCGGGCCGCGGGGCGACGTGTCTCGTGTCCGGGGCGTCCGGGATCGGCAAGACGCGGCTCGCGCAGGAGATGTTGTCGGTGGCCAAGCTCCGCGGGTTGTCGACGACGTCGATGCGCCTCGAGGCGCGCGACGCGGAGCGCGCGCTCTCGCTGTTCACGGAACTCGTGCCCGCGCTGCTGCAGCTCCCCGGCGGCGCGGCGTGCGCGCCGGCCTCGATGCGCATCCTGACGCAGTTCACTCGACCGGAGGACTCGGAGCGCGCCGCCGAGCTCGCGGTCGACGCGCCGGTGATCCGCGAGCGCATCCGCCGGGCGATCGTCGACATCCTCGGCGCGGTGTGCGACGAGGCGCCGCTCGTCGTGCTGGTGGACGACGCGCACCATCTCGACGGGACGTCGCTCGCCCTGCTGCGCGGCCTGATGGAGACTCCTGAAGGGCGCCGCGTCGTCTGGCTGCTGTGCGGACAGGGGCTCGACCGCATCGAGTGGCTGAGCACGCTCCCCGGCGCGCCGGTGCTGCTGCGGCTCGGCGGCCTCACGGGAGACGAGTGCGCCGCGCTGGCGTCGACGTTCTTCCCGGAGTCGGGCGCGGCCGACGCGGCGAAGGTGTTGGCATGGTGCTTCGCCGCGACGCGCGGCAACCCCATGTTCGTGAAGGAGTGGATGCGGGAGTGGCAGGCGAACGGGGCGATCCCGACGGTACCCGACCCGATCCGGGATGCGATGCAGAAGCGACTCCGGTCGCTGTCGACGGACGCGCGGCGGGCGCTCGACGCGTGTTGCCTGCTCGGCCCGCTGGCGACGCCCGCGACGCTTGGCGAGGTGCTCGAGCTCGACATGGCGTCCGCGTTGACGGCGATCGAGGAACTCGACGCGTCCGATCTACTGGCGACGCATCCGGCGAATCCGCTCGAGATCCACGAACTCACGGCGAACGTCGTGCGCGAGTCGATGAGCGCGGCGCACGGCAGTGTGCTGCACTTCCGGATCGGGCAGAGTCTGGAGGCGCGGGCGGTGAGTTCCTGGTCGCCCCGGATCGCCTGGGCGGCGGCGGCGCATCTGCACGCGGCGGGCGAGGAGGAGCGGGCGGTGGGGCTGTTGAGGCAGTGCGGGAGTCACCTCGTGGCCCGAGGAGAATGGAGCGACGCCATTTCGACGTTCGCTCGAGCGCTTCAATTCGCGCCTCCAGGCGAGACGAGAATCGACTTAGCCGCGAGACTCGCGAAAGCCCACATCCACGCAGGCAACTACGGGCAGGCAGAGCTGGTGGCAACGGAGGGAATCATCTCCGATCAATCGCCCGGCACACGCAGAACGTGCTCCACGATCGAGCTCGAGATGCTTCAGATCGAAACTCGCCGTCTGCAGGGAGCAGACTCTCGCGATGTGATTTCCGACCTCAACCGGCTCTTATGTCGTCCGGACTTGTCGGATCGCCACTTCCTTCGCGCATGTCGAGCACTCGCCACGGCTGCGGACACCAGTTGCGACTCTCACGCGCTCGATAGTCTTCGCTCGCTTCTCGGTCATCGCTTCGCGAAGACACCGAAAGAGAGCACTGACTTCTTGATGACCGAGGCAGTGCTCGCCTACACCGACGGCCGCTTCGAAGACGCACTCGTAGGTTTCGAGATGCTGCTCGATAGGCAACGAGAGCGCGACGCGTTCATTCCTGCTATCTGGGCACATCGAGACATCGCCTTACCGCTCATTCGCCTCGGAAGGCTTGATGAAGCGATTGCCCACATCGCGGAAGCGTACGCTGCGGCAGCCGAGATTCAACTCTGGCCCGCAGCCGCGCGACTCGCGGATCGCATGAGCGCCCTCTACTTCCGCAGGTGCGAGCCCGACGAGAGCATAAAGTGGATCTACACTGCAATCGCAAGCACGGACCGAACGGGAGATGCACTCGCCATTCGAAGTATCCTCAACCAACGCATCAAGCTTGATGCTCACTTCGGTACGCAGCTAACATCCGCAGACGAAGTTACTGGCTACAGTCAGGTTGCGCTGCAAGACCCCGACTTGCGTCGACGCACCGAGGATCTTGCCGCAATCTTGCACTTTCTCGTGGCCAGGAGGCTCAACGAGAGCATTCCAACCGTTTACACTGCGCTCGTAGAGTCAGCGTCCCTCGCGGCTCGTTGGATGGACTTGGGTTATGCGTCGTCTGCGACCGTGATCGTGGGGCCGGAGGTCGAAAGACCGCATTCAGCGATCCGACTTAGCGCGGCATCAATGCGGTATGGCTCGAAGCCGGAGCCATGGTACTTGGAGGCAGCGCGCCAAAACGATAAGCAATCGCTCTATCGCTACGCGTCTCTCCGGTCGGCTGTCACGGCGCCAAGCGCCGCCTTTGCCGCGCCAGCCTAGGCGCGAGCCTGGGCTCGTTCTCCGACGAGCCGCACCGCCGGAATCGCATGCGTCGGTGAACGACGAGACGCGATATTGCGGCTAATCGCAACGGCCATCTCGGACCAGTGCTCGTCAGACGTTAGACGACGCGCAATCACAGGATCAAATTGCGTCCCGGACTCTCGCACCAACTCCGCGCGCACCGTATCTGCGTCGAGAGCTTCGCGATAAGGTCGGTCGGTCGTCATCGCGTCAATCGTATCAGCGAATGCAATGACTCGCGCCCACAACGGAATCGCCGAGCCTTGCAGGCCATCAGGGTAACCAGAGCCGTCCCATGCTTCATGGTGACTCCGAATGGGACCCACGAGATCGCGAAGTTGTGAGACTTTTGCAACAAGTCGCGCACCCTTCTCCGAGTGCGTCTTCATGATTTCGAATTCCTCCGCCGTCAGTCGTCCTGGCTTGCGGAGAATCGGGGCGAATTCTTCATAGATCTTGCCGATGTCGTGCAAGAGCCCGGCCATGGCGAGGCGGCCTACCGACCGAGCGCCCACACCGGCCGACCGTGCCACTATTCCGGCGTATTCGGCAACGCGCTGAGAATGGCCTGAAGTGTAAGGGTCGCGTGCTTCGATTGCGGCCACCATCACTTGCAGCAATTCCTCATTGATCCTCTCAAGCTGCCAATTCGTTTTGTACAACTGCCGCAAGCCGAAGAGTGGCAGGGCAAGAGCCGCGCACCACCCGGCGTCGAACTTGGCATACACAAACGCAAATCCATACACAGCCGGAATTGCGAAGAAGTCATATACCAATGCTCCCCGAGTGTTCTGCCACCAGATGCCGAGGAATCGTTGGTGTTGACTAACCGCGATCACGCCCGACACGCACGCGGTGTTCACTATGAAGAACGCTGTGAACGCCACCATGAACGGGAAGATCGGCTGGTTCTGGGAGGGAGACAGTGGCGTGCCTCCCAACGCGTGATAGATCAAGACTGCTACAGCAATCGCGAGTGACGTCTGTGAGATGTTGAACACAGCCTTCACAAACTCACGCCGGTGCATGACTTCGGCGAGCGTAACCGCGAGAGTGCACGCCAGGACGACCGACAAGCTCGGAGCAATTGCTGCCGCGCTCAGCAGCGGAATGAACGAGATGTTTCCGGCCGCATCGCGCGGGAGATTGTAGGCGAGAACGCTTGCCAGCGCTCCGAGAAGCGCGAAGAACCCTGCCGCTTGCAGCGAGTACTCGTCGAAACCAAGACCAACACGCGCGGAAAGGCCCGCCGCGACCAAAGCGGCCGCCGCGACCAATCCCACGAATCGTTTGGTTTGCCGATCCACCATAGCTGCACCAAGAGACCTGAGGAAACCCCCGACTCCGGCTTACCTCCAAACCAGCGTATCGCCCAGCACGAACGAGAAGAGACTCATCACAAGCGCGGCCATTTTGCGTCACCTCCCTTGGGAAAAAAAGTCACGCCCAATTCGGACGTGCTAAACAAGGTTGGCTCCGCTCGTACTGCCCTTTGGCCCGCTCAGCTTCGCTCTGCCGGAGTCGGGGGTTTTTTTCTCCTCAGTCGTTTCCTGTAGTCCCGCGTTACCGCCGCGCCACGGTGGCGCCGCAGCTCCTACTTCACACCCTCCACCCAACGGTTCGTCGCGTTCAATACCGCCAACGCGCTCGCCGTCTCGCTGTTGTCCTTCATCTCGCAGCAGCCGGTCAGAAACTGCGCCTGCCGCCCCGAACGCGCCACCACCGCCACCAACACCAGCTCACGGTCGAACGCGCTGATCACTTTCGCCCCCTCGAGACTCAGCGTGCGGCCATTCCCCTCCGCCAGCACGATCGCATGCACCGCCGCGCTCGCCGCCAGCTCCACCCGCGCCTTGTCCCCGGCCTCCTGCCCCTCCGCCTCGCCGACGTACTGCTCGCTCCCGCGTCGCAACGTGACCTTGCACGTCACTCCCTTCACGCGCGAACCCCGGACTTCGACGTCCTCGAAATACAACGCCCGCCCGGATGCCTCCGCCGGCTCGACTGTCACCTGACGCTCCTGCATGGCCGCTGCCACGCCCACCGGCGCCGGGACCGCCGCCGACGGCTGAGGCGGCGGCGTCACCGCGACTTCCCCGCTCCGGCGCGTCGTCGTCGCCACGCTCACCTTCCGATGGTCCACCCGCATCCCGAGATCCGCCATCAACGCGCTCTCGATGTTGCGCACCATCTGCTTCGGCTGCGTCTCTCCCTGCACCAGCACGTGGATCGCTTCCACCGTGCCGTTCTCGCTCGCCACGATCCGAGCGCTCACCACACCCGCCAACGATCCGATGAGCTCCTCCGCCCGCTGAAGCGGCAATACACTCCCCGCGATCGGCGACGGCATGCTCGGCTTCGAATTCACTCGCGATCCCCTGTGCACCCACGGTTCACGACGTGATCCGCCGCACATTCGCGCGCGCAATCACCCGCTTTCGACCGATTCACACTCGAACCGACCGCATTTAGGACGAATATGTATACCTTTTGTCCATCAGAGCAAGCATCGGACTAATTGTCCGAATCGAAACCCGTCACCGGGAGTCCGTACTCCTTCAACTTCCGGTACAGCGTCCGCTCCCCGATGTCGAGTATCTCTGCGGCTTTACGACGATTCCCACGGGTCTCCCGCAACGCATTCTCGATCGCCGCCCGCTCGATCTGCGCCATCGTCATCCCAGGAGTGATCGTCACCACGTTCGTGGCGGGTGCCGCGCTCGGCGGTTCCACTCCCCCCACCAGCGCGCCGAGTCCTCCGGACGCGCCCGCAACGCCCACCGCCGCCAGATTGGCGAGGTGAGTCCGATCGTCGTCCACCCGGCGCCGGAGCTCCTCCACCTGCAGCTTCAGCTCCACCAGGCTCCGCACGATGAACTCCAGCTCCCGCCCCTCCGCCCGCTCCCCCTCGCGCATCACGGGCCCGATGTGCACGGGCAACAGCCGCCCCGCCCCGCTCGCGCCGCGGATCTGCGGCGGGATGTCGTCCACCCCGATCTCGCGCCCGTGCGCGAGCACCACCATGCTCTCCACCAGGTTCCTGAGCTCGCGCACGTTCCCCGGCCACGCATAACTCACCAGCGCCGCCAGCGCCTCCGGCGTGATGCCGCGGAACTCGCGATCGTGCTGCTGCGAGAACTCCTGCACGAACCGCCGCACCAGCAGCACGATGTCGTCACGCCGCTCGCGCAGCGGCGGCAGGTAGATGCTCAGCACGTTGAGCCGGTAGTACAGGTCGCTGCGGAAGTGCCCGCGCTCCACCGCGTCGCGCAGCGGACGGTTCGTCGCCGCCACCACCCGCACGTCCACCGGGATCGTCTGCGTGCCGCCCACGCGCGTCACTTCGCGCTCCTCGAGCACGCGCAGCAGCTTGACCTGCGTGCTCTGCGGCACGTCGCCGATCTCGTCGAGGAAGATCGTGCCGCCATGGGCGAGTTCGAACCGCCCGATGCGCCGCTCCGCCGCGCCGGTGAACGACCCCTTCTCGTGGCCGAACAGCTCGCTCTCGAGCAGCGTCTCCGGGAGCGCGCCCACGTTCACGGCGATGAACGGCTTGGCCCGCCGCGGACTCAACCGGTGGATGGCGCGCGCCACGAGCTCCTTGCCGGTGCCGCTCTCGCCTTCGATGAGCACCGTGCTGCTCACCGGCGCCATCTGCTCCACCTTCACCAGCACTTCGCGCACCGCCTCGCTCTCGCCGTACAACCCGGTCTCCTCGGCGAGCGTGCGCCGCGCGAGCAGCGCCTGCACGCGGCCGAGCAATTCGTCGGCGGGCACCGGCTTGGCGAGCACCTCGTTGAATCCCACCGCGCGCAGCCGCGCCTCGAGCTGCGGGTCCCCCACGTCGGCGAGCCCCAGCACCGCGGCGCCGCTCCACAGCTGCTGCCGCACGAGCTGCAGCGTCTGCGTGTCGAGCAGGTTGCCGGTGATGACGATGGCGTCGGGACGTTCGCGGCGCACGGACGCGCCGAGGTCGTCCATCGGGCTGACCATCGCCGTCTGGACCCCCGCGGCTTCGAGCGCGGCGTTCAGCCGCACGGCCGGTTCGACGTCGGTGAGTGTGATGAGGACTTTCATGGACGGCGAGCGCGAGTGTACGGTGGACGGTCCACGGTGAACGGTTCACCGTGCACGACCGCGAACGCCCCGGCGCGCCGGCTCAGCCGGCGCGCGGGACGAACGACTACTTGTGCGACGCGTTCTTGAAGAACGGCATCTCCACGATCTTCGCCTCGAGCCGCTTGCCGCGGATCTCGACCTCGAGCGTGTTGCCGACCTTCGCGTGGGCGAACGGCACGTAGCAGGTGCCGATCGCCACGCCGCAGCTCGGGCTCGCCGTGCCGCTGCACACCGTGCCGCTGGGCTGCCCGTTCACGAACACGGGGTAGCCGTGGCGCGGGAACGACTTCTCGGCGATCTCGAAGCCGACGAGCCGCTTCGGGATGCCGGCGGCCTTCTGCGCTTCGAGCGCGGCGCGGCCCGTGAAGTCGCCCTTCTTCATCTTCACGAGCCAGCCGAGGTTCGCTTCCCACGGCGTGACCGTGTCGTCGATGTCGTTGCCGTAGAGCGCCATCCCCATCTCGAGGCGGAGCGAGTCGCGGCAGCCGAGTCCGGTGGGGGTCACCTGTCCCGTCGCCATGAGGGCGGCCCAGACCTTGTCGGCATCCTTCACGTCGTGGTAGAGCTCGAAGCCGTCCTCGCCCGTATAGCCGGTGCGGCTCACGACCATCGGCCCGCACCCCGCCACCTTCCCCTCGGCGAAGTGGTAGTACTTGATGTCGTCGAGCTTCACGTCGGTGAGCGGCTGCAGGATCGCCTGCGCCTTGGGCCCCTGCAGGGCGAGCAGCGCGATGCGATCGCTGATGTCCTCGAGCGTGCAGTCGAACTTCGAGAGCTGCTTGCTGATGTGGGCGAAGTCCTTGTCCTTGTTGCTGGCGTTCACCACCATCATGATGTGGTCGGGTCCGCGGTAGACGAGGCAGTCGTCCTCGAACGTGCCGCGCTCGTTCAGGATGCCGGAGTAGTGCACCTGCCCGAGGGCGAGCGCGGCGACGTTGTTCGAGGTGACGTGGTTCACGAACTCGAGCGCCTGCGGCCCCGTGATCTTGAACTCCCCCATGTGGCTCACGTCGAACAGCCCGCAGGCCTGGCGCACCGCGTTGTGCTCGGCGGTGATGCCGGTGGGGTACTGCACCGGCATCTCGTAGCCGGCGAACGGGACCATCTTGGCGCCCAGGGCGACGTGCTGGGCGTAGAACGGGGTACGCTTGAGGTCAGACATTATTGACGGCCTGTGGACGGTGGACGGTGAACGGTGAACCGTTCACGGTGACTGCACTTCGGCGTGGTGGGGGATTCGGAATATGCCGAAGTGGCAGGGGGTGGGCTAGGCGCGTTGGGCTATTGGGCCCCGCGCGAGTGCCTGCCATTCCGGGCGGAAGTCGGCCGGGAGCCGACCGGGAACTAGCGCCGCAGCCAGAGTCCGATGAGCGGGATCATGAGGCTGAGCCACGCGGCGAACATCCAGCGGGCCTGCTCCCCGAGGCGGCGCTCGAGCCGGGTCTCGAGTTCGGCCATGCGCACCTCCAGGAGGGCGAACCGCTGCTCCCACTTCGCCTCGTACTGGGCGAAGCGCCGCTCCCACTTCGCGTCGTACTCCGCGAATCGCTGCTCGAGCTTCGCGTCCGCTTGAGCGAACCGCTGCTCCCACTTCGCGTCGGCCTGGGCGAAACGCTGCTCCACCTTCGCGTCGAACCGCGCGAAGTTGAGCTCGTTCATCTCCCGAAGGTCGGCGCGATACGTGGCGTCCACGTCGTTGAACCAGGTGACGAGTTCGTTGGCGACCTGCTCGCCGAGGCGATCGTAGAACAATTTCGACAGCTTGGCGGTGACCGGCACTGGCGCGCTCCGCGGATGTTCGCCAGCACCCTGCACTATACGCTCGGCTTGGCCGTCACCGAAAGTGCGCGCGGCCATGCCGGAGACCGCACGGCGGAACTTCGGCTCACGGCTTCCGTTAAGGTTCAAGGACCGTGCGCACTCTTCGGATCATCCTGGCCCTCGGGCCCTACGTCGTCTCGTTCTTCCGTGACCGCCGCCGGTGGCTCTGGTGGGGCGCTCCGGTCGTGCGGACGCCGCCGTTCCACGCGCGGCGCGCGCGCGGTCTCGTGGCCGCCATCACGGCGCTCGGGCCGACCTTCGTGAAGCTCGCGCAGGTCTTCGCCTCGCGGGCCGACCTCATCCCGGAGCCCTACCTCGGCGAGCTCGGCGTGCTCGTCGACGCCGTGCCGCCGTTCCCGGTGTCCGAGGTCGACCGCATCGTGAGCGAGTCGTACGACGGCGCGCGCCCCGAGCAGATCTTCGAGACGTTCAACCGCATCCCGGTGGCCGCGGCCTCGCTCGGGCAGGTGCATCGCGCCACCCACCGGGGGCGCGACGTCGCGGTGAAGATCCTCCGTCCGGGGATCGAGCGCATCATCGAGCGCGACCTCGCGGCGGCGCGACGCATCCTCGGCTGGGTGAACCGGCGGTGGACGCATCCGCACGCGATGGGGCTGCTCGCGGTGGTGGAGGAGTTCTCGGCGCGCATCCACGAGGAGCTCGATTTCCGGCTGGAGGCCGAGTTCGCCGAGGAGATCGGACGCAACTTCGCCGGCAACCGGGACGTGGTGATCCCGCGCGTCGTGCACGAGCTCACGCGGCAGCGCGTGCTCGTGCTCGACTTCATCGAGGGAACGCGCATCGACAAGCTGCGCCCCGACCAGGTGCAGGTGAAGCGGCTCGTGCAGACGCTCGTCGCCGTGTACGTGCAGATGATGCTCGTCGACGGGCTGTTCCACGCCGACCCGCACCCGGGCAACCTGATGGTGACCGACGATGGACGGCTCGTGCTGCTCGATTTCGGCATGGTGGTGCGGGTGGAGCAGGCGACGCGCGGCGTGCTCACGCGCACCGTCCTCGCGGCCATCCGCCGCGACCCGCAGGGCGTGGCCGCCGGATTCCAGGCGCTGGGGCTCGTCATTCCCGGCACGAGCGACGAGGTCGTGCACCGCCTCGCCGAGCTGCTCATCGTGAACGCGTTCGGCAAGACGACGACGCAACAGCGCATCGATGCGCTGCTGGCCGACCGGGTGATGAAGACCCTGTACGATTTCCCCATCCAGTTGCCGCGCGACATGGTGTACTTCGCGCGCACGGCCGCGCTCATCGAGGGCGTGGGGACGAAGTACGATCCGTACTTCCAGGCGATCCCCATCGCGAGCCCCGTCGTGCTGCGGATGCGCACGCGGATCCTGCGCTCGGTGGGGGAGGCGGCGCAGCCCACCCCCGAGGAGATCGCGACGGTCGCCGGTTACACGCTGGGCAAAGCGGCTCGCTGGGTCGTAGATTCGCTGGAATCCGTACGGGCCAAATTCCCAACGAGGGCATCGTCGATGCGCAGCATCCCCCCAGCATCCACCACGATCGTCGCGGCGCTCGCCGCGGTCACCTTGGCCGCTGCGCCGCGGTTGGCTCCCGCGCAGTCGGCGGCCACCGCCGGCGCGACGGCACCAGGGAGTGCGCTCCCGAGCGTCGAACAGCAGGTCGCCGCCGCCGTGCTCCCCTTGCCGAAGGACCTGCAGGCCGGCGCGACGGTGATGGGTTACCGGTCGAAGGACAAGCTCGAGGTCATCCGCCAAGGGAAGAACGGGATGACGTGTCTCGCGCTGTACGTGACGCGCCCCGACTTCCACGTGGCCTGCTACCACAAGTCGCTCGAGCCGTTCATGTCGCGCGGCCGCGAACTGACCGCGGCCGGCGTGAAGGATCCGCAGCGCGACAGCGTGCGGTTCCGCGAGATCAAGAGCGGCAAGCTCAAGATGCCGGCGGTGGGCGCACTCTACACGCTCACGGGGAAGAAGGAGGACTACGACGCCGCGACGAACAAGCTGAGCCGCGCGCGGCCGCTGAGCGTGGTGTACATCCCCTACGCGACCCCGGAGAGCGTCGGGGTGTCGGCGGTGCCGCTGCCCGATCAGCCGTGGATCATGTTCCCCGGCACACCGAAGGCGCACATCATGATCGTCGGGTCGATGACGCCATGAGGCGGCGGACGCCCTGAACCAGACCGGATCCATGTTCGCACGAGGCAAAACCCGCGTCGGCGCGGCCCTCTGTTTGCTCCTCGGGCTCGGCGCGCGCGCTTCCTCGGCGCAGAGCGCGAGCCAGCTCGGCGCATGGGACGCGCTGATGCTGTCGCCGGCGGGGGCACTCACGCCGGTCGCGCACGACCCCGGGGAGGTGGCTGCCGGCGCGCGAGAACTGTCGTTGCGTTACGGACGCTGGCGCTACGACGCCGACGACGCGGTGCACGACAACATCGGCGTGACCTGGACCTACCATTTCGGGCGCGCGCGCACCCAGCTCGCAATCACGGCGGCGTATGGACTCGTCGAGTGCCCGACGTGCTCGGGGTGGACGATGGGCGGCGTCGACCTCCAGTCGACCGCCTACAGCCGCGACTTCGCGACGTCGTCGCCGCGTCCGATCACGGCGGGCGTCGAGGTCCGCGGCAGCCTCGGTTTCGCGCGCTATCGTGGGGAAGGCACGCCGACCGCGGTGTCGGCGTCGCTCGTGATGCCGCTCGAGGTGTCGCTCCCCGTGCCATTGGAGTCGCGCGTCACGTTGGCGCTCATTCCCGGATTCGGGTATGGAGAGATCACGAGTGCGGACGCCGCCGAGGGGACGGTGCTGCCGATGCTCGGCGGCGCCGTCGCGTGGAGCGTCACGTCGCGCCTCAGCATCAACCTCGGGTTGCAGCGCGTCGTGCTGCAGGGCGGACCGATGCAGATCGGCACCGCCGTGTCGTGGGCGTTCGGGACGCACGGGGGGCTCCGGAAGTGAGCACTCGCCTTGCGGCCGCTCGCGCATGGCTGCGTGCCGCCCGACGTCCGTCGGCGCGAGCGGCAGCGCTCACGCTCGTGCTGTTGATGGTCGTCACCGCGTCGTGCTCGCTCGACAGTCTCACCGGCGTCGGCGAGAGCGGCAGTTGGAGGAGGGGGAGCGCTTCACACGCGATCACCGTCGCGACGCGCAATCGGACGTACGTGGTGCGCGTGCCGCCGAAGCGGCTCGCGAGTGCGTCGCTCCCCGTGCCGTGGCCGCTCGTGATCGTGTTGCACGGGAGTTCGGGCGACGCCGCCGCGATCGAGGCGATGTCGAAGATGGACTCGCTCGCCGACGCGAACCTCTTCCTCGTCGCCTACCCGAACGGCACGGGGGGCGACTTCGCACTGTATCCGTCGGACTGGAACGCCGGCATCTGTTGCGGCGGCGCCAACCGCGACAACGTCGACGACGTCGCGTTCATCGCCGAGATGATCAAGGCGATCTCGACGCACGTTCCGGTGGACGCGAAGAAGGTGTATGTCGCGGGATTCTCCGCCGGTGGCCGGATGGCGTATCACCTCGGCTGCCAGCTGAGCGACAAGGTCGCCGCGATCGGCGTCATCAGCGGGAGTCTCGTCGACGACGCGTGCCGGCCGAAGTACCCGATGCCGCTCTTCGCCGTGCACGGGACGGACGACCCGGAAGTCGCGTACGACGAAGTGGCGGCGACGCCGCCGCCGGGCGCGGTGCCGGCGTTGGCGAACACGCTTCCGCCCGCCGTGCAGTTCTGGACGGCGCTCGGCAAGTGCACCGGCGGGGTGCGCACCGCGGCGGCGGCGCACGTGACCCGCACGCGGTTCACGACGTGCGCGTCGACGGAGGTCGATTTCTACTCGATCGAGGGCGGCACGCACGGATGGCCCAGCGGCGCGGTCGATCCAGGGAACCAACCGCCGATGAACGAACTCAAGGCGTCGGTGCTCATGTGGCAGTTCTTCACCCGGCACGCGCACAAGTGATGCGCCGCGACCTCGTCCACCGACCTCGTGCCACGTGGCGCGGCGGCTGGGGGCGCGCGGCCGCGGGCGCGCTGATGCTGTGCACCGTCGCGGGCTGCTTCCGTCCGGAGCCATCGCCCTACACGCCGCACGACCCGTCGCTCGCCGCGCTCCCTCTGTATTTCTACCCCACCGCCGATACGACGGCCCCGGCGAAGGCGTTCGTCTTCTTCGTCGGCAACGACATCGGTTTCTGGGGTGCGCATCAGGAGCTGTCGAAACGGCTCGCCGGTGCGGGCTACGACGTCGTGGGCCTCGACGTGAAGGTCTACTTCGGCCGGCTGCCCGATGACGACACGCTGCGGTCGCGCGTCTTCGCCGACAGCGTGCGCGCGATGATCGAGCGCGCGCGGCACGAACTCGGCGCCGACTCCACGCCGGTCGTTCTCGGCGGTCACTCGCTCGGCGCCGAGATCGCGAGCTGGATCGCGGTGCATGCGCCGCCGCCGCGCCTCGCCGGCGTGCTGCTGATCAGCACGCGAGGCCGCGGGCACCTGCGCGCGACCCTCTCCGACATCGCGAATCGCACGGCGCCCTCGGAACCCGGGAGCTACTCGGTGGCCGACAACATCGCCGCGCTGCCGGCCGGCGTGCGCGTGGCCCTCGTGCGCGGCACCGACGACCGCTTCCGCGCCATCGACGGCGAGCTGTTGAAGGCGGGTGCGGGCCGCATCGACAAGTGGTCGGTGCCGTGGGGCGGGCACTCGATGTCGAACATCCTGCTCGCGGGGCCGTTCGTCGAGCGGGCACTCGCGTGGACGCTCGCGCGCTGACGGCTACTTCGAGATCGCGCCCCGCAGGCCGCGCGACACGAGCGTCGACACGTTGGTGAGGATCCCCGGGAGCGCGAGTCCGCTGCGCGACGCGAGGTATCGCGGCTCCCACACGGGATCGAACTTCTGCTTGAACGCGCGCAGCCCCTGGAAGTTGTAGAAGTTCTCCGTGTGCTTGAAGAGCAGCGAGCCGACGCGGTTCCAGATCGGCGCGAGCTGCCGGTTCTCGAGTCCGGAGAGGGGCGCCATGCCGAGGTTGAAGTGCGCGAAGCCCTCGTCACGCCCCCAGAGCATCATCTGCACGAAGAGGTATTCCATCGCGCCTTCGGGGGCGCGTGGCGTGTAGCGCATGAGGTCGACCGTCACCTCCTCCCGCTCCGCGCCCTCCCACAGATTGGCGAACGCGACGATCTCGTCGCCGCGCCGCACGACCGCGATCGTCGTGCTGCGCAGGTAGCGCTCGTTCCAGTAGCCGAGCGAGAAGCCCTTCTCTCGCGTGCCGCGCGTCGCCAGCCACTCGTCGGAGACGGTGCGGAGCTGCGGCAGGATCGCATCGACGGCGGCACCCCGCAGGATCTCGAAGCGCCCACCCTCCGCTTCGGCGACGCGCACGGTGCGGCGCAGGCGCCGTCGCGCGCCGCCGTCGAGGGTGAAGTCGCGCAGGGGGACGCGCCCCTCCTCGCCGAGTTTGAGCAGCGACAGCCCCATGTCGAGATAGAGCGGCAGATTGTGCATCCGCACCTGGTAGAACACGGTGTGCGCGCCGTTGCGGTCGGCCAACGCGCGGAACTCCCACGCGAGGTCCTTGCGATGACGCGGCGGACCCACCGGATCGCCCATCGCGACGAAGCTCTGCCCCTCGACGCCATACATCACGAACGCCGTGCCGTCCTCCGAGAACAGCAACGACTTGTCGCCGAGCAACGCGAGGTACGACAACGTGTCGGGTGACGCGCGCACGATCGACTCCACCCGGTCGAGCGTCGCCGGATCGGGCTCGACGGTCTTGATGCGCACCGGACGAAGCAGCCGGTGCATCGCGAGGAGCGCCACGCCCACCGAGACGCCGACCAGCGAGCGCAGGAAGCGGGGAGCGTCCGCGCGCAGCGCGAACCGCCACCAGAGCTCGTTCGAGTACGGGACGTTCTTGTACGCGAAGAAGCCCAGCCAGCCGCTCAAGGCGAGCACCGTGCCCGTCATGAGCAGCCACGGGAACGACATGAACTCCGCCGTGAGCCGGGCGCGGCGGTAGAAATGGCGCCGCGCGGGGATGAGCGTGAGCAGGATGACGGTGAGGACGGCCGCCTCCTCGTAGTTCCACCCCTTGAGCAGCGACGTCACGATGCCGATGGGCAGCGCGAACAGCGTGAGATAGTAGGCCGCATCGAGCCGTCGCCCGAGCCCATACGCGAGCACGAGCAGCGCCGCGCCGGTGAGGCTCGCGACGAAGTGCGACGACTCGATGACGGCGAGTGGCATGAGGTCGCCGATGAACCGCAGCCGCGAGCGCATCTCCGGCGTCGCGCCCGAGAAGAGGAGGATCGCGCCTCCGATGAACGTCGTGAGCGAGAAGAGCGCGGGCGCGGCCACCGGCACCCACCCCGTCGCGAGCCGCGCGACGCGCGCCAGCCGCGACCGCCCGCGCGACAACTCGTTCGCCGCGAGCAGCACGAGCGCGAGCACGAGCGGCAGCAGGTAATAGATGATGCGGAAGATGATGACCGCACTGAGGAGCCGCGTCGGCTCGACGTACTCGTGCAGCAGCGCGATGAACGTCACCTCGAACACGCCGAGGCCGCCGGGCACGTGACTCACCAGCGACGCGACCTGCGCGATCACGAACGCGCCCAACACGACCCCGAAGGCGAGCGTCGGCGGCGGCTGCGGGATCACCGCCCAGAGCACGGCGGCGACGAGCGCCCAGTCGAACGCAGCGACCGCGATCTGCGCCGCCGCCATCCGTCCCGACGGTGGCAGGAACTCCCATCCGAGGATGCGCAGCGGCGAGCGGCGATACAGACACGCCACCTGATACGCGACGACGACGAGCAGCAGCCCCACGCCGGTGAGCCGCATCGCCAGCAGCGGTACGCCGAACACGTCCGCCGACCCGCTCGGCGCGAGCAGCAGCGCGCCGCCGCCCGCCGACAGCACACCCAGCCAGAACGTCACCGAGTTGAACGCGATCGTCATCGCGATGTCGGCGCTCGAGAGTCCGGCCGCGTTGTAGAGCCGGTACCGGAGGCCGCCGCCGAGGAGCAGCGGGAAACCGAGCGCGTTCGAGAACGAGAACGCGATGAAGGAGATGAACGCGACCCGCGGCGCCGGGAGGTCGTGCTTGATGTACCGGAGCGCGAGGATGTCGTACGTCACGAGCACGGCGTAGGCGGCCACCGCGAACAGCGTGCCCTGCACGATGAACGCCGCGTCGAGATTGCGGATCGTGTGGCGGATCTGCCGGACGTTGTACGTCGCGAACTGCTCGCGCAGCGCGTACAGCGCGACGGCGAACACGAGCGCGCCGAGGAGGATGCCGAACCAGCGGCCCCACCGCTGGGCGCGCGGCTCGACGTCGACTACGGGAGGCGCCGCCACTGTCATCGTCGCTGTGCCACGGGGATGAGTACTCGTTCGCCGGTTCCGCGAGATCGGTGAGCCTGCCTTCACGAACTATCGAGCCGCGCTCCCCGTCGCGCTACGGGTGCTCGCGACGACGAGCGCTTAACGCATGGCCTTGAGCACCGCTTCCACCTCGGCGGCATGTCCGGCCGGATCGACCTTCTCGAAGATGCGGACGATCCTGCCCGTGCCGTCGATGATGAACGTGGTGCGCGCCACGCCCCAGTACTTCCGGCCCCAGAACAGCTTCTCGACCCAGAGTCCCCACGCCTCGGCGACCTTGTGCCCCTCGTCGACGAGCAGGGTGAACGGAAGGTCATACTTCTTCTTGAAGTTACGGTGCTTGCGCGCCGAATCGGGGGAGATGCCGAGGACGACCGCCTTCCCCTTCGCGAAGCGTGGGAACAGGTCGCGGAACTCGCAGGCCTCCTGCGTGCACCCGGTGGTGTCGTCCTTCGGATAGAAGTAAAGGACGACGGTGCGGCCGCGGAGGTCCCGCAGCGCGAGACGGTCGCCGGCGTCGGTCTCGAGCTCGAAGTCGGGGGCAGGTTTGCCCAACTTGGGCAGTGGCATGAGATGGATGATCCGTCGGGGGGGGGGCGACTGGTTAGCGGCGCTTCTTCGTCGATCGTGACGTCGCGGAGGATGGCTTCGCCGACTTCTTCGCCCGGCGCTTCGCGGCAGCCGGTTGCGCGAGCGTCTCGCCTCCCATCAGCACCGCCATCACCGCTTTCTGCGCATGCAGGCGGTTCTCGGCTTCGTCCCACACGCGGCTCTGCGGACCTTCGAGCACGTCGGTCGTGACTTCCTCGCCGCGGTGCGCGGGGAGGCAGTGCAGGAAGATCGCCCGCTGGTGCGCGCGCCCCATCATCGCCGCGTTCACGGTGTAGCCGCGGAACGCCTCGATGCGCGCCTGCTGCTCCTCCTCCTGCCCCATCGACGCCCAGACGTCGGTGTTCACGACGTGCGCGCCCGCGATCGCCTCGGCGGGGTCGCGCGTGAGCGTCACCTTGGTAGCGCGGCGTGCGCGCGCGAGGCAGGCGGCGTCCGGGTCGTAGCCCTCGGGGCACGCGAGCATGAGCTCGAAGCCGAGCACCGAGGCCGCGTCGAGCCAGGAGTTGGCGACGTTGTTGCCGTCGCCGATCCAGGCGATGCGCTTCCCCTGATAGCTGCCGAGATGCTGGTTGACCGTGAGCAGGTCGGCGAGGATCTGGCAGGGGTGGTGCAGGTTGGTGAGCCCGTTGATGACGGGGACGTCGGCATGGAGCGCGAGCTCCTCGACCTCGGCGTGCGCGTACGTGCGCACCATGATGCCGTCGACCATGCGCGAGAGGACGCGAGCCGTGTCGGCGATCGGTTCACCGCGGCAGAGCTGGATGTCGCGCGGCGAGAGCATGAGCGGATGCGCGCCGAGCTGGAACGCGCCGACCTCGAAGGAGACGCGGGTGCGCGTGCTCGACTTGAAGAAGATCATCGCCAGCGCCTTCCCCGCGAGCGGCGTGCGGCGGTACCGCCCCGTGCGCATCCGCTCGGCCAGCGCGAAGAGCGCGTCGAGCTCGGGCTTCGAGAAGTCGGTGATCGCGAGGAAGTCGCGATGCGTGCGCTGCGGGCGGTCGGTCATGGCTCACGGGAGCGAGGTGAGCGATGGAATGTAGCTGAATCGGGGGAGAAGCGCCCTGTCCCCTGTCCCCTCCCTCCCCTCCCCCTCCCCCTTTCCCTCCCCCTCCCCCTTAAGGGTTCAGAGAATGTATTTCCGCAGATCCTCATCCTCCGCGATCGCCTTGAGCCGCTCGCGCACCACGCGGGCGTCGATCTTCACCGGTTCGGTGCCGCGGTCGGGGAGTTCGTACATGACGTCCTCGAGCAGCGTCGTCATGACGGTGTGCAGCCGCCGCGCCCCGATGTTCTCCATGCGTGAGTTCACCTGGGCCGCCGTGCGCGCGATCTCGGCGATGGCGTCGGGGGTGATCTCGAGCGCCGCGCCCTCGGCGGCGATGAGCGCCGCGTACTGCTTGGTGAGGGCGTTCTCCGGCTCCGTCATGATGCGCAGCAGGTCGGCCTCGGTGAGCGGCTTGAGTTCGACGCGGATCGGGAACCGCCCCTGCAGTTCCGGGATCAGGTCGCTCGGCTTGCTCACGTGGAAGGCGCCGGCGGCGATGAACAGCACGTGGTCGGTCTTCACCATGCCGTGCTTGGTCTGCACGTTGCTCCCCTCGACGATGGGGAGGAGGTCGCGCTGCACCCCCTCGCGCGAGACGTCCGGTCCGCCAGCCTCGCCGCGGGCGCCGGCGATCTTGTCGATCTCGTCGAGGAAGACGATGCCGAGCGTCTCGACGCGCTCCATCGCGTCGGTGACGACGTCGTCGAAGTTGATGAGCTTGTCGAACTCCTCGTCGAGCAGCAGGCGGCGCGCGTCGGCCACGGTCACCGTGCGCTTCTTCTTCTTGCGCGGGATGAGCTCGGCGAGCATGTCGCCGATGTTCCCCATCCCCTCGTTGCCCCCCGGCCCCTGGCCGCCGGCGACGTCGAGCAACTGGGGCGACGTCTGCGCGACCTCGATCTCCACTTCGCGCTGCTCGAGCTGGCCGTCGAGCAGGAGTTGCTTGAGCTTCTCGCGGGTGCGCTTGTGGCGCTCCTTGGCTGCCTCCTGTTCCTGGGAGACCGCGCCTTCGGCGGAGGCGACGAACACGCGCTCGCCCTCGGCGGCCTTCGGGGCGGCCGGTTCGGCGGGCGCGGGCAACAGGAGGTCGAGGATGCGCTCGTCGACCTTGTCGTTGGCGAGATCCTCGACCTCGGTCTCGCGCTCGTTGCGCACCATGTCGACGGCGCTCTCGACGAGGTCGCGCACCATCCCTTCGACGTCGCGGCCGACGTAGCCGACCTCGGTGAACTTCGAGGCCTCGACCTTCACGAAGGGCGCGCCGGCGAGCTTCGCCAGCCGGCGCGCGATCTCCGTCTTGCCCACCCCCGTGGGGCCGATGAGGATGATGTTGTTCGGCGCGATCTCGTTGCGGATCGGCTCCGGGGCGCGCTGGCGCCGCCACCGGTTGCGGAGGGCGATGGCGACGGCCTTCTTGGCGTCGCCCTGTCCCACGATGTACCGGTCGAGCTCGGCGACGATCTTGCGAGGAGTGAGGTCGGCAAGGCGGGCGAGGGTCTGCTCGGTGCGTTTCGAGGCCATGCCGAAAGCTAGCGGCCCCGCGAGGAAACCCAACGACCCCCCGGCACGTACTAACTCCCGGATGCACCTCACCCCGCCGGAGGGCTCGATGCGTTTCGCCGTCGCCGCACTCGTGTTCGTGGCGTTCGCCGCTCCGGCGGCGCGTGCGCAGTTGCCGCAGGCGTACACGTACGACTTCCGGCTCGAGGAAGGACGCGGCGGGGAGGTCACGACCGGCACCGTCCGCGTGTCCGGCGACCGGGCGCGCGTGGACGTCGACTCCCGCAAGGACGACCCCGAGTACTTCCTGCTCGCCGACGGCGGGCGCACGCTGTACGTGGTGCACCCGGAGCGCCGCACCGCCGAGCGTCATGACGGCGACGCGTTCGCGTCGATCGTCGGTACCGGGCTGCGCGCGGCCTCGCCGGTGGTGCAGTTCACGATGCGCGAGTTCTCGATCGACACGCTGCGGCTCGGCGACGGCGGGCTCGTGGCCGGCCGCCGCACCCAGCGCAGCGGCGTCCAGGAGCAGTGGCGGCTCACGATGCGCGCGATGGGGATCGTCGAGGAGGAGATGCGTGGCCGCGCCAGCTCCACGTTCTGGACCGATCCGACGCTCCCGCTGATGCGGAACCCGGTGTACGACATCGTGCACTCGGCGATGTACGCGATGGCGTCGAGCGACAAGCGGTTCAGCGACGCCTCGCAGGCCACCAACCGCGCCCTGGCGCGTGGCGGCCTGCTCAAGGCCGACGTCACGTACGAGAGCGGCGACGGCGACCGCGAGCGGCTCCGTTACGAGGTCACGCGCATCACGCCGGGCGCGGTCGACGCCGCGTCGCTGCTGCTGCCGAAGGATTACCGCGTCGAGACACCCAGCGTGTCGCACATCAAGATGTGACGACCCGCCGCGCGGGCCCGGTCAGCTGGCCGGCTCGACGACCGTGATGTTGCGGTTCGTGTAGATGCAGATGTCGCCGGCGATGGCGAGTGCCTTCTCGACGATCTCGCGCGGCGCGAGCGCCGTCTCCTGCAGCAGCGCTCGCGCGGCCGCCTGCGCGTACGGCCCGCCCGACCCGATCGCGAACACGCCGTCGTCGGGTTCGATGATCTCGCCCGTGCCGCTCAGCACGAAGCCCGTGTGGCGGTCGACGACGACGAGCAGCGCCTCGAGCCGGCGCAGCACGCGGTCGGACCGCCAGTCCTTGGCGAGCTCGACGGCGGCGCGCTGGAGGTTGTCGGGATGGCGCTCGAGCTTCTCCTCGAACTTCTCGAAGAGCGTGAAGGCGTCGGCCGCGGCGCCGGCGAAGCCGGCGAGCACTTTGCCGCCCTTGAGCACGCGCACCTTCGTGGCGTTGGCCTTCATCACGGTGTCGCCGACCGTCACCTGACCGTCGCCACCGATGGCGACGGTGTCGCCGCGGCGCACGGCGAGGATGGTGGTGGCGTGGATGGTTGGGAGTGCCATGCCGAAAGATACCTCGAGCGTCGACCGCGAGGGTACCAGGTACGGTGGACGGTCCACCGTAAACCATTCACCGGCAACGGATTGCGGGTGGCTCAGGCCACTGCGCACGGGGCGCGGTGAACGATATGCCGCGCACGGTCGTAGCGCTTGTGACCTTACCGCCCTCCCCGGGGTTCTATCTTCGTGACCGCCTCCGATCTCGACGCCATCCAGCGGGTGAAAGCCGGCGACATCGACGCGTTCGCGGTACTGGTGGATCGGTACCACGACCGCCTGATGCGCTACGCGATGCACCTGCTGCAGAACCGCGCCGACGCCGAAGAGGTGGTGCAGGAGACGTTCGTGCGCGCGTACCGGGCGTTGCCGCGATACGAGGAGCGGGAGCAGATGAGCGCCTGGCTGCTGCGCATCCTCGTGAACCGGTGCCGCACGGCGGCAGCGCGGCGGCGCACGTTCGAGCCGCTCGAAGCCGCCGACTTCGAGTTCGAGCCCGGCGAGGACGTGAGCGAACGACTGGCGACGCGCGACGAACTCGCGCGCGCCGTGGCGCAACTCCCCGACGACCAGCGCGAGGCGCTCGCGCTGCGTTTCGGCGAGGACCTCAGTTTCGACGAGATGGCGGCGCTCACCGGCGCCGGCGTCTCCGCACTCAAGATGCGCGTGAAGCGGGCCGTGGATCGCCTGCGCATGCTGATGGAGGGGACCCGTGCTGCCGTCTGACGACCGACTTCCCGATACCCTGCACCGCGAGATGCGGCGCACCCCCCACTTGGGGGCGATCGCCCGTGCCCGCGTGATGAGCGCGGTGCGTCGCGAGGCGCAGCGTCCGCGGCGCGCCGGGTGGATCTCACCGCTGCTCGGCACGGCGCTCGCGGCGTCGCTCACCATCGCCGTGGCCGGCGGGGTGTGGCTGCGCGCCGGGGGCGAGGGTGCCGCGCTCGCGCCCGGCGCGCACGTGCTCGCGCGCGGGTCGTCGATCCGCGACACCCTGCTGCTCGTGCGGTTCGCCTTCACCGCGCCGGCGGCGGCGCGCGTCGCGCTCGTGGGCGACTTCAACGACTGGGGCACGCAGCGCACGGCGCTCGCCCGCGGCGCCGACGGCGTATGGGTCGCCGACGTCGCGATGGCGCGTGGCCGGCACCGGTACGCGTACGTCGTGGACGACACCGGGTGGGTGACCGACGCGCCGGCGCTCGATACGCTCCCCGGCGGGCGCCGCGCGACGCGGCTCGACCTGGTGAACCCGCAGTGACGTTCGGCTCGGCGCTTCTCGCCGCGCTCGTGCTCGCCGGCGGCTATGCGGCGCTCGTCGCCGGACACGACGCAGTCGCCGCCGTGCTGCTCGTGGTGGCCTACGCGGCGCTCGTGCCGACCGCGATCATGCGCGCCGGCCGCACGCGCGCCCTCGTGGAGCCGGGGCGCGTCGCTCCCGTCGCCGGGACGACCCGAAGCCGGTAGACTTCGGGGATGACCTCCCCGATCACCTTCGACGACGTCCTCGCGGCACGCGACCGCCTCGCAGCGCACCTCACGCCGACGCCGCTGCGCCAGTATCCCCTGCTCGACGCGCTCGTCGGACACGGCATCGAAGTGTGGGTGAAGAACGAGAACCACCAGCCCACGCAGAGCTTCAAGATCCGCAACGGGCTGAACAGCATCCTGGCGCTCTCGCCCGAGCAGGCGGCGCGCGGCGTGATCGGCGCCAGCACGGGGAACCACGGCCAGGGGGTCGCCTACGCCGCGCGACTCCTCGGCGTGCCGGCGGCGATCTGCGTGCCGGTGGGGAACAACCCGGAGAAGAACGCCGCGATCCGCGCCATGGGCGCCGAACTTATCGAGGTGGGCGCGCGCTACGACGAGACGATGGCCGCCTGCCAGCGCATCTGCGCCGAGCGCGGGATGACGCTGGTGCACTCGACGAACAACCGCGATGTGATCGCCGGCGCGGGCACGATGACCCTCGAGATGCTCGAGCAGCAGCCGGCGCTCGACGCGGTGCTCATCGCGCTCGGCGGCGGCTCGCAGGCGGTGGGCGCGCTCACGGTCGCGGCGGCGCGCAAGCCATCGTTGCGCGTGTACGCCGTGGGCTCGGAGGGCGCGCCCGCGCAATACGAGTCGTGGCGGCGCGGCGAGCGGCTGTCGGGGCTCCCGGTGGAGACGATGGCCGAGGGGATCGCCACCGGCGCCGCGTACGCGATGACGTTCGACGCGCTCAAGGCGGGACTCGCCGGTTTCTTCCAGGTGAGCGACGCGGCGCTCTACGAGGGGATCCGCGACCTCATCCGGCTCACGCACAACATCGCCGAGGGCGCAGGCGCGGCGGGGCTCGCGGCGCTGAAGGCGCACGCGGCCGAGTTCGCGGGGCAGCGCGTGGCGATCGTGCTCTGCGGCGGGAATCTCAGCGAGGCTGGGCTGCGCGCGGCGGTGTGTGCGTAGCGCGAATCGCTGGCCGGCGCGCTTCGGGCGCCGGCCGACGTGAGTCGCGGCGCCTAAGGGACGAGAGGCGGCAACGACTGATCGGGGTCGTGCCGGTGACCGCCGTGCCGGATGAACCGCAGGTTGCGCCGGTGCGCGAGCCACCACACGACCAGCGCCGCCGGGCCACCGACGGCGAACCCCCAGTATCCCCAGCGGATCACCGCCAGTCCCACGTTGTCCAGGCTGCCGCCCATCGCCCCGGCGAGGGCCGACGCCCAGAGGGCGGCGCCGAACCACGACATCGCGAAGACGAAGAACGCCTGGCGGCGCGAGGGCTCGTGCGCGGCGTCGGCGCGTCGGCGCAGCGGCAGCCAGGTGAGTCCCCAGGTGAGCGCCTCGTACACGCCGACGACGATCGCGATCGAGACGACGTAATCGCGCCAGACGAACGCGATCGTCGCCAGATCGTCGACGGTCGCCCGCACGTCGGGGCGGAGCATGGCGTAGTAGCCGATGCCCGTGACGTTCGCCACGAGCGCGCCCACGACGACGATGCCGAGCGACCGGGTCGTGCGGACAGAGTCGCGCATCACGCCCTCGGATGCGCGGTCTTGTACACCTGGCGGAGCCGCTCGACGCTTGTGTGCGTGTAGATCTGCGTCGTCGCGATCGAAGCGTGGCCGAGCAGCTCCTGCACGGCACGCAGGTCGGCGCCCGCGTCGAGCAGGTGCGTCGCGAACGTGTGGCGCAGCGCGTGCGTCGAGAGCCCGGCCCCCTCGTCCACCTGCGCGAGCCAGTGCGTCACGGCGTTCTGCACGCCCTTCACGCTCATCCGCTTGCCGCGTTGGCTCAGGAAGAACGCCGTGCGGTCGGCCGCCAAGCCGAGCTTCTTGCAGAGCAGGTCACGCACCCGCTCGTAGTTGCGCAGCGCGAGCTGGGCGTGCTTCCCCACCGGTACGATCCGCTCCTTGCGCCCCTTGCCGCGCACCTTCACGAGCCCGGCAAGCAGGTCGAGGTCGGCGCGGTTCACGCCGCGCAATTCCGAAAGCCGCAGTCCCGCCGAGTAGAACAGCTCGAGGATCGCGAGGTCGCGCACGTCGGTGTACTTCCCTTCCCCGGCGCGCGTCGCGGCCGCGGCGAAGAGCGTCTCCACCTGGCGGCGGTCGAGGTGCCCCGGGAGGTACTTCTCGAGCTTCGGCGAGCCGACGGCGCGCGCGGGGTTCGTCTCGACGAGGTCGTTGCGATGCAGGAACGCATAGAAGGTGCGCACGGCGGAGAGAGCGCGCGCCATCGAGCGTTTGGCGAGGCCGCGGCGCGTGAGGTGCGCCAGGAACCCGCGCATCGTCAGCCGGTCGACCTTCTCCCAGTCCCACGACGCGGCGCCGTAGTGGGCGCCGAGGAAGGCGCAGAACTCGTCGAGGTCGCGGCGGTACGCCTTGACGGTGTTCGGCGCGACGTCGCGCTCCTTCTCGAGGTGCGTGAGGAAGGCGGCGACGAAGGGGGCGGCGGGCGCGGGCATCACCTGAATGATACCGCGCCCGGCGCGATCTACCAGAACACCTTCTTGAGTCCCGTGCGGTTGGGCCGGTGCATCCGCAGGTAGATCACCGTGCCGCTCACGCTCATGAGGAGCAGCGCGAAGCCCCAGAGCATCCCCGCGACGAGCCCGCCGTCGCCGAACGCCTCGCCGCTGTGCAATCGCGTGAGGAACGGCTTGTCGGCGTAATCCTCGTTGCGGAGCAGCGCGCCGGTATTGGCGTCGAACACGAGCTTGCGGTCCTCGCCGCCGGTGGGCTTGCCGGTGTACACCGTCACCGTGGGCTGCTTCCCCTTGAACTGCACCTCGATCTTGTCGATGGGCGCGCCGGGCGCGGACTTCGCCGCGGACGCCATCGCACGCCCCACGGGGTCGCCGAACGCCGCGGCCGGCGACGTGGTCAGCACCGGGCTCACGAGGTCGCGCGTCGCCTCGCGGATCGCCTCGTCCTCCCCCCAGAACTCGCGGGCGGCGACGAGGATGCCGGTGCCCGCCGCCCACGTCAGGAAGAGCGCGGCGACCCATCCGATCCAGCGGTGCCATTGGCGGAAAAAACGCGTCTTGTTGATATGCATCATGGGGGAGGAGAGAAGCCCGACGGCGCAGCCGACCCGGAAAATACGCAGTAGATTACGCGAATGCTGCTCGGCGTCGCGGGGATGATCGGCTCGGGGAAGACCACGCTGTCACGGGCGCTGGCCGAGCGGTTCGGCATGCAGTTGGCGCTCGAGAGCGTCGACGACGAGAACCCCTGGCTCGGCAAGTTCTACGCGGGTCCGGAGGGGATGAAGGCCTTCGGCCTCCACCTCCAACTTCACTTCCTCGCCACCCGCTTCGCCTCGATGCGCAAGATGCGGGGGATCGGCGGCAGCTGGGTGCTCGACCGCACCTGGTACGAGGACGCGGAGATCTTCGCGCGCGGGCTCTTCGAGCAGGGCTACATGAGCCCCGACGAGTGGCAGCTCTACCAGCGGCTCTACGGCGAGCTGCTCCACGCGCCCGCCGCCAGGCCGCCGCGCCTCCTGATCTACCTTCACGGCCCCCTCGACACGATCCTCGAGCGCATCGCGACGCGCGGGCGCCCGAAGGAACGCGACGCCGACCCGGCCTACTTCGCCGCCCTCCACGAGCGCTACGAACGCTGGGTGGGCTCGTTCCGGAAGTGCCGCCTGCTGAAGCTCGACGTGCGCGACTACGACCTCATCGCCGACCCGTCGGCGGCCGAGCAGATCGCGGCGCTCGTGCGGCGCGAGCTCGAGGGGGAGATCCCGCAGACGGAGCTCTGGCCGGCCGAGCACCGCCGCGCGCGCGGCGCGCTGGAGCCGCGCTAGCCCCGATCGGCCGCCGGCGAGGCGGCGCCATCGAGCGCCACCGGCTGCACGTCGTGCCGCGTCATCCACGACGCCAACTCGGCCAGCGCCCGCTCGGCGTAGAGCGCGCGCTTCTTCGCCTTGTCGCGCGGCACCGTCGCGAGTTCCTCGAGCAGGCCGAAGTTCGCGTTCATCGGTTGGAAGTGCTTCGGTTCCGCCTCGCGCATGTAGCGGTAGAGTGCGCCGAGCATGGTCGTCGGCGGCGGCACGACGGGTTCGAGTCCGCGCAGCAGGCGGTCGAGGTTGATCGCCGCGAGCAGCCCCGTCGCCGTGCTCTCGGTGTACCCCTCGACTCCCGTCAGCTGGCCGGCGAACAGCACGCGCGGGTCGTCGCGCAGCGAGAGATGCGGCGTGAGCGAGGCCGGCGAGTTCACGTACGAGTTGCGGTGGATGCTCCCGAAGCGGAGAAACTCCGCCTGCTCGAGTCCGGGGATCATGCGGAACACCCGCTGCTGCTCGGGGATGCGCAGCCGCGTCTGGAAGCCGACGAGGTTCCACATGCGGCCCGCGCGATCCTCGCGCCGCAACTGCACCACGGCATACGCCCACCGTCCGGTGCGCGGATCGTCGAGGCCCACCGGCTTCATCGGCCCGAACCGGAGCGACTCCCTCCCGCGCTTCGCCATCTCCTCGATGGGCATGCACCCTTCGAAGTACGGCACGGCGTCGAACTCGTGGCCGTGATGCTGGTCGGCCGCGGTGAGCGCGTCGAGGAACGCCTCGTACTGCGCGCGGTCCATCGGACAGTTGAGGTACGCCCCCTCGTCCCCCGCGCCCGACATCGTCTCCTTGTCGTAGCGGGCGGCGCGGAACGCGACCGTCTCGTCGACGCTCTCCACCGCCACGATCGGCGCGATCGCGTCGTAGAAGGCGAGCGAGGCGACGCCGAGGCGCGCGCCGATCGCCTGCGCGAGCGCGTCGCTCGTGAGCGGTCCGGTGGCGATGATCCCCGGCGACGGCAACGCCGTCACCTCGCCGCGCTCGATCCGCACCCGCGGGTGCGAGGCGACGCGCTCGTGCACGGCGGCGCTGAACACGTCGCGGTCGACGGCGAGCGCGCTCCCCGCGGGCACCCGCGCCGCGTCCGCCGCCCGCATGAGCAGCGAGCCCAGCGCGCGCATCTCGGCCTTCAGCAGCCCGTGCGCGTTGGTGACCTCGGTGCTCTTGAACGTGTTCGAGCACACCAGCTCGGCGAGCCGGTCGGTCTTGTGGGCCGGGGTGCCGCGCACGGGACGCATCTCGCGCAGCACGACCTCGTACCCGCGCTCGGCGAGCTGGAACGCCGCCTCGCTCCCCGCGAGGCCGCCGCCGACGACCGTGACCGCCGGCGGACGGGTCGCCTCAGGCACCGGCGGGTTCCGCCTCCGCCTCCGCCGGCTCGGCGACGCTCCACTCGTTGCCGCACTTCAGGCATTTGCGGTACGACCCGCGCGTCTTGTTCGACTTCGACTCGGCGCCGACGTTGCCGCACTCGGCGCACGTCTCCGCCACCGGCTTGTCCCAGCACACGAAGTCGCACGTCGGGTAGTTCTCGCAGCCGTAGAACGCCTTGCCGCGCTTCTTCGAGCGACGCGCCGCGATGTCGCCGCCGTCCTTCGGGCACTTCACCCCGGTGGGCATCGACCGCGTGCCGCGGCACTTGGGGAACGTCGAGCAGCCGAGGAACTCGCCGCTGCGTCCGCGACGCACGACCATCGGCTTGCCGCACAGCGGGCACGGATAGTCGGTCATCACCGGGGGCTGCTTCTCCCCCTTGAGCGGCCGCGTGTACTTGCACGTCTTCGGGTGGTTCTCGCAGGCGACGAACGGTCCGAAGAAGCCGCCCTTCGCGAGCAGCTTGCCGCCGCACTGCGGACACTTCTCGTTCTCGAGCCCCGTGAGGTCGTGCGCCTCGCGGATGAGCCCCTCGTAGTCCACGGCCGAGAGCGCCTTCTCGAACGGCGAATAGAACTCCTTGAGGACGCGCTGCCACGGCATGGCGCCCTCCTCGACCTTGTCGAGCTCACGCTCCATCGACGCGGTGAAGCCGACATTGAACTCGTGCGGGAACTGCTTCACCATCACCTTCTCGACGCTCTCGCCGAGCGGCGTCGGGAAGAAACGCCGCTGCTCGAGCTCGGCGTAGTGCCGCTCGGTGAGCGTGGAAATGATGCTCGCGTACGTCGACGGGCGGCCGATGCCGAGCCGCTCGAGCTCCTTCACGAGCGACGCCTCGGAGAAACGCGGCGGCGGCTCCGTGAAGTGCTGCGTCGGCTTCACCTCGCGCACCGGCACGTGTTCGCCCGGCTCGATCGCCGGCAGCGCCTGCTCGTCCTCGAGCGCCTTCCCCTCGCCCTCCTCGCGCGACTCCTTGTACAGCGAGAGGAACCCCTGGAACTTGATCACCGAGCCGGTGGCCCGGAACAGGTACTGGTGCGCCTTGCCGGCGAAGTCGAAGTCGACCGTCGTCGTGTCGAACACGGCCGGCGCCATCTGGCTCGCCATGAAGCGCTGCCAGATGAGCTGGTAGAGCTTGAACTGCTCGGGCGAGAGATACTTCTGCACCGCGTCGGGCGAACGCGTCGGATCGGTCGGGCGGATGCCCTCGTGCGCGTCCTGCGCGTTCGCGTCGCCGGCCGCGCCGTACAGCATCGGCTGCTTCGCGAGGTAGGCCTCGGAGTACTGCGCCCGCAGGAAGTCGCGCGCCTGCGCCACCGCGCTCTCGGCGACGCGCGTCGAGTCGGTACGCATGTACGTGATGAGACCCACCGAGCCCTCGGCCTTCCCGAGTTCGATGCCCTCATAGAGGTTCTGCGCGAGCCGCATCGTGCGCTTGCTGCCGAATCCGAGCTTCTTCGCGGCCTCCTGCTGCAAGGTGCTCGTCTTGAACGGCTCGGCGGGATTCTTGCGCCGCTCGCGCCGCTTGATGTCGGTGACGTCGAACGTCTTGCGTCCGGCGAGGTCGTCGAGGATCGCCTTCGCGGCCGCCTCGTCGGGGATCGTCGGCTTGTTGCCGTCGAGATGGTGCAGCTTCGCCGTGAACGGCTGCCCATCGTGCTCGAGCGCCGCGGCGATGGTCCAGTACTCCGTGGGACGGAACGCGCGAATCTCACGCTCGCGCTCGACGAGCAGGCGCAGTGCCACCGTCTGCACGCGCCCCGCCGAGAGTCCCTTCTTCACCGTCTTCCACAGCACCGGACTCGCCTTGTAGCCGACGAGGCGGTCGAGCACGCGGCGCGCCTGCTGCGCGTCGACCTTGCGCTGGTCGATGTCCCCCGCGCGCTCGATGGCGCGGTTCACCGCTTCCTTCGTGATCTCGTGGAAGAGCACCCGCTTGATCGGCGGCGCGTTACGCCCCTTGATCTGGCTCTGCACGTGCCAGGCGATCGCCTCACCCTCGCGGTCAGGGTCGGTCGCGATGAACACGGCACGCGCGCTCTTCGCCGCGGCCTTGAGTTCGCCGACCGTCTTCTCCTTGCCCGGGATGGTGACGTAGTCCGGCTCGAAGCCGTTCTCGAGATCGATGCCGAGTGTCTTCGTCGGCAGGTCGCGGATGTGCCCGACCGTCGCCTTCACGGCGTAGGTCGACCCCAGATACTTGCCGATCGTCTTCGCCTTGGCCGGCGACTCGACGATCACCAGCGCCTTACCCGACGCGATGCCGGCGACTTCGATGTCCGCGACGGCGTCCGTCTCGACGGGCGTGCTCGCCCGTCGCTTCGTCGCGGTCTTCTTCGCCGGCGACTTCTTCGCCGCCGTCTTGGTCGCTGCCTTCTTCTTGGTGGCCATTATCCCTCTGACACTCGCGGCCGGAAGCGCCTGAATGGTCGCCCCGGCCCGCTCGAGAAGCTCTCTATAGTTGTAACGACGATAACGACGTGAAATCCTAGTCCGTCGTTCCGACCCCCGCAAGCGCAACTATACGACGCACCACATCGTCAGGCGCCAGCAAATCAGTGCTAACTACATGATTTGCTTGCAGATAGAGTGGTTTTCGCCGCTCCAGAAGCGCCTCCAGCGCTTCGGCTCGTTCGGTCGCTGCCAGAAGGGGGCGAGTAACCACTTCGGACCCCATTCGGTCGAGCGCCGTGAGGGGCGAAACCGCCAGGTAGACCACCGTCCCGGGAGGGCGAAGGAGCTCGAGATTGCCGGGGGTCGCGATCCAGCCTCCTCCGGGCGCGAGCACCATCGGCTCGGCGCCCTGGAGTTCGGCTGTGAGCGCCCGCTCCGCGGCGCGGAAATGCGCTTCCCCGTCGGCGGCGAAGATCTCGGCCACAGTGCGCCCCGCTCGGCGGGCGATCTCCTCGTCGAAGTCGAGGAACGCCCGTCCGATCGCAGCGGCCAGGGCGGCCCCCACCGTCGACTTCCCGGAACCGGGAAGCCCGACGAGGATGATGTGCCCCTTCACCCGGTCAGTTCCCCAGGCGGGCGACGATATGGGCGAGGTACGCGTCGTGGTTGCGACGCATTTCCGCGAGCGAGTCGCCGCCGAACTTCTCCATCACGGCGTCGGCGAGCACGAGGGCGGTCATCGCCTCGGCGATGACGCCCATCGCCGGCACGGCGGTCACGTCGCTCCGCTCGGCGGCGGCCTCGGCCGTCGTCCCCGTCTTCGTGTCGATGGTGCCGAGCGGGCGCATGAGGGTGCTGATGGGCTTCATGGCCACGCGGAGCACGAGCGGCTCCCCCGTGGTCATCCCGCCCTCGAGCCCGCCGGCGCGGTTGGTGCGGCGGCGCACATTCCCCGTGCGCGCGCGTCCGGGGGCCATCTCGATCTCGTCGTGGACCTCGGCGCCGGTGCGGCGCGCGGCCTCGAAGCCGATCCCCATCTCGACTCCCTTCACCGCGGGGATGGAGAGGATGGCGGCACCGAGGCGGCCGTCGAGCTTGCGGTCCCAGCTCACGTGCGAGCCGAGCCCAACCGGGAGTCCGTCGACGACGACCTCGCAGATGCCACCGAGCGTGTTGCCGTCCTTCTTCGCGGCATCGATGCGGGCGATCATCTCCGCTTCGGCGGCAGGGTCGAGGGTGCGCAGGGGTGACGCATCCGCGGCGGCGTTGATGTCGGTGGGGAACGGTTCGGGACGCGCGGCGTCGACGCCGCCGAGGTGCACGAGGTGCGAGCCGACGGTGATGCCCAGCTCCGCGAGGAGTCGCTTGGCGACGGCGCCAGCGGCGACGCGCGCGGTGGTCTCGCGCGCCGAGGCGCGTTCGAGGATGTCGCGCGCGTCATCACGGTCGTACTTGAGCACGCCGGTGAGGTCGGCGTGTCCGGGGCGCACGCGGGTCACCTGGCGCTTGCGCCCTTCGGTGTCGTCCTCGGGGCGCGGCGCCGGATCCATGATCGCTTCCCAGTTCTTCCAGTCGCGGTTGCGGATCAGCATCGCGATGGGCGAGCCGAGGGTCTCGCCAGCGCGGAGCCCCGAGAGGAACTCGACGCGATCCTGCTCGATCTGCATGCGACGTCCGCGGCCGGAGCCCTGCTGGCGGCGGGCGAGTTCGCGGTCGACGTCGCCGGCGAGCAGGGGCAGCCCGGCGGGCGCGCCCTCGACGATGGCGACGAGGGCGGGGCCGTGGGATTCGCCGGCGGTCGTGAATTTGAACACTGAGGGGGAGGGGGAGGGAAAGGGGGAGGGGGAGGGGGCTACGGCCGGGGACAGGGGTCAGGGCCGAGGGGACAGGGGACAGGGGACAGGGGACAGGGAAGAGGCTCCCTACCCTGCTCCTTCAACGCAGCGGGCCCGGCTTTCGGCCGGGCCCGTGCAAGTTAATCGATCGTTCGGTAGCTCAGGGCTTGCCGGTCGCCGGGCGCACGACCTCGCCGTCGTCGACGATGTGCGGCGTGATGAGGATGAGCAGGTCCTGCTTGCGTTCGACGGTGTCGACCGAGGAGAAGAAGCGGCCGATGCCCGGGAGGTTCATGAGGAGCGGGATGCCGACGCGGTTCTTGCTGACCTGCGTCTGCGTCAGCCCGCCGATGACCGCCGATTCGCCGTCGCCGACCAGCACCTGGTTGGTGCTCTCGCGCAGGTTCGTCGAGGGGCCGGCCGCCGTGACGCCGAGGAGCGTCTCTTGCTTGGCGTACACATCGAGCAAGACCTGGCGGTTCGCCGTGACGTGCGGGGTGACGCGGAGTTCGATGCCGATCTGCTTGCTGGAGATCTGCGGCGCGACCGAGGTGATCTGGCCGGCGGGCACGGGCGGCGTGAGGAGGAACGACAGCGTGGAGCCGGCGAAGAGCCGTGCTTCCTTGTTGTCGACCGTCGTCGTGCTCGGCTCGGCCTGCACGTCGCTCAGCTGTTCCTGCGAGAGCGCGTCGATGAACGAGGTGAGGTTGAAGCCGCCGAGCACCATGTTGTAGATGAGCGTCGTCGACGCCGTGGTCTTGTACGGACGGCTGGCGTCCGCGACGGCCGCGAAGGCATCGCCGGCGAGATTCACGCGGTAGTCACCGACGATCGGCGTGGTGCCGTCGGGACCGTAGCGCTGGACGAGCGAGTTGCTGAACCCGTTGGCGCTGCCGAAGTCGTACGAGAGGCCGAGCTGTTCGGTGCCGGTGCGGTCGACGCCGATGATCTTGGCCTTGATCGAGACCTGCGGCGTGCGCACGTCGAGGTCGTGCACGTAGCTCTCGATGTCGGCGAGGCGCTGCGCGGTCTCGGTGACGATGATCGTGTTGGTCTTCTCTTCGGAGGTCACGGCGCCTCGCGTCGAGCACGCGGCGGTGCCACCACCCGAGACGGATGCGCCGCCACCCTGCGGCGGGGCCCCGGCGGGCGGCGCGGCGCCGCCACTGCCGCATCCAGCGGTGAGGAGGCTCGTGACGGTCTTGGCCATGGCGTCGGCCTTGGCGTAGTTGACCTGGATCACCTTCGTGACGAGCGGCTCCACCTTCTCGCGGTCGGCGAGGTTGGCATAGCTGTCGACGGTGATGATGCCGTTGCTGCTGTCTTCGAGGGCGGCGAGCCCCTGCGACTGGAGGATCTGGCGGAGGGCGACGTCCCACGGCTTGTCGATGATGTCGCCGGTGAAGAAGCCGTCGACCTGCTTGCCGATGATGATCGTGCGGTTGCTGAATTTCGCGAACGCGGTGATCACGTCGCGGATGTTGGTCTCCTGGTAGGAGACGGTGATGTGCGGCTCCTCGGCGGGCGACTCGAGTCGCGGCGCCGGCTTGGCGACGGGCTTGGACAGGATGTTGCGGGCCGCGGGCGCGGCCGACGTCGCGTCGGCCGGGGCGGACGGCGTGCCGGTCGGCGGCGGGCTCTGCACGAACGTCGTGGCGCTGGCCGCCTTGGCCGGCGCCTGCGCGAACGCGGACGCGCCTTTCGCCGGCTGCGCCGGCGCGACGGCCGCCGCGGCGTCCGTCGCCTTGGTGGCGGGGAGCTTCGCGCCGACGTGCCAGAGCGCGAAGACGTCCGACCCGGTGACGGCGACCGTGACGTCCTTCTCGCCGCGCACGACGGTGTACTCGCGCGACTCGTCGAGGATGAGCACGATGCGCACGACGTCGGGCTTGAACATCGCGTACTTGATGTCGGTGATGCCGCCGCGCGCGACCTTGTCGTAGAGGCGCGCCGGCATGCCGAGCGTCGCCCCGCGCAGGTCGATCACGATGCGGCGCGGGTTCTCGAGGGTGAAGTCGGTCACCTCGACGTCACCGGCGACCGAGATCACCACGTTCGCGGCACCTGCGCCAGGCACGACGCTGAGCGACGTGACGGCGGTCGGTGCGCCTTCGTGCGAGGCGGCGGCCGCGCGTGCCACGCGCACGCCGGTCACGAGCAGGATCAGCACGGCGGCCGCGCGAGCGGCCCTCCACGATCGTCGCGTCATTTACGGTCTCCTTCCCGGTGCATTGCCGGCCTTCCGGTTCCGGTCGAGCAGGAGCGTCTCCTGCCGACTGAACCCGAATTCGTCGAGTTGCAGCGTGATGCTCTCGGTCCCGATCTTCGCGACCTTCATGCGTCCGATGATGTTGCCGACCTTCACCCGGTACATCTCGCTGCTCGTCGCGTCGAGCAGCGACGCGACCGAGTTGCGCCCGGACAGGTCGTAGATCACGCCGATGAGCACGAGGTCGGCGAGGAGCGGGCGGATCTCGCTCGTGGCGAGCAGCGACACGAACGGGTCGCGCCGGCCTTCCTCGTTCCAACTGTATTCCTCACGCGAGAACTGCATCGCCGCCTTGGCGGCGGCGCTGAGCTCGAACTTCTTCGTCTCACCGGTCTTCGGCGCCTGCGCGTCGGCCTTCGCCGGCAGCGCGGTCGCGCCCTTCGCGGCGACGCCCTTCGGCGCCTGGGCGGCCGCGGCGGGTTGCGACTTCGCTTCGTCGGCCCGGATCGCGTCCTGCGACTTCGTCTGGGCGTCGGTCTTGGCGGCGGCCTTGCGCGCCGCGTCGATGGGCTTGGCGATGGACGGCGGCAACTGCGCCCCGGCGCGCGGAGCGCCGGCGAGCACGAACACGATGGCGAGCACGAGGCGGCGCATCACGGGCCCTCCGCCGCGGGAGGCTTGGGCTTGCCGCCGGCCGGCGCCTTCTTCTTCGCCGGGGGCGCCGTGCGCACGACGTACGTCTGGATCTCGAACGTCGCCGCGAGCGGCTGCGTGCCCGGCGCCGCCTTCACGGCGGCGGTCGGGAGGTCGAGCTGCAGGTTGATGGGCGCGACGACGCGGTTCAGCGAGGCGATGTTCGTCAGCACGTTGCCGATCTGGTCGAAGGTGCCGGTCACCTTGAGCTTGTAGCGGTAGGTGTCGAACATCTCGCCCTCGATGAGCGGCTCGGGTTCGACGGAACCGATGTCGAGCTTCACGCGCCGGGTCGCCGTCGACACCTGCTCGAGCAACGACGGCACCTCGTTCTGCGCCGGCACCAGCGTGCGCATCACGTCGAGGTTCTGGCGGTACGCGTCGGCCTCGGCCTTGATCGTCGTGATCGTGCCCTTGGCCATCTGCGCCTTCGCCTTTTGGTTCGCGATGTCGAGCGAGTCGACGTGCATGGCGACCTTCGCCACGTCCGCCGTCTTGGGGTCGTACACGAAGTACCAGTACGCGCCCGCGCCGGCGATGGCGAGGACGGCGATCGCCACCATCAACTGGTCGCGCTGGTTCTGCGGGCCGATGGCCATGGCTATCTCACCACGTTGATGGGCACCCGGCGCACCGCCGCCGAGTCCGGCTTCTGGAGCTGCATGTCGAGCGTGAACTCCGTCGCTTCCTTGTTCGTCGGCTGCGCCATCACGAGCTCGGTCTTGGTGAGGTTCACCCGTTCGATCCAGGGCGAGGCCTCGAGCTGCTTCATGAAGCGCGTCAGCGCCTGGTAATCCACGGTCTGCCCGACGATGCGGAAGCTGAGCGTGGTCGCCGCCGCGAGCGCGGCCGAATCGGCCTGCGCGGCCAGCTTGCTCTTCGGCTTCCCGCCCGGCCCGACGCCGCCGGCCACCACCTCGGCCTCGACCTCGGGACTCAGGTTCGACACGGCGCTCGTCTGCTTGATCGACTTGAGCCAGGTGTACGGCGGCAACGCGCGGCTCACCTCGTCCATGATGTGCGGCCACACGTAGCGCGAGCCGTCGATCGCCTTGATGACGAAGATCTGGCGCTGGATGGAGTCACGCGCCGCCTCGGCGGCGTTGCGCTGCGCGATGACGGCGGCGAAGGTCGTCGAGTCCTGGAGCGCGACCTGCTCGCGCTGCTCGAGCGCCGACAGCTGGCGGCCCTGATAGAGCCACATGCCGGCCGTGGCGAGCACGCCGATGGCGACGCCGGCGATCGCGCCGATCAGGTAGGGATCCCTGACCTTCGCGAGCACCTCGCCGAACAGCGCGCGCACGTCGACCGTCGCGGTGCGACTCCGCTTCGACTTCCGTGCGCCGGGCAGAAGATTGATTTCGATCATAGTCTGCAGGTGACCGTCGATTCCACGAGTGAACGAGCGGTCAAGCGGGCTGGCGAAGCGCCAGACCGATGGGCAGCATCAAGAGCGGAGCCACCTCGTCAGTGACGAGTGACTCGAGGGCGCCGTCACGTACCTTCAGGTTCGCCAACGGGTTAGCGTGCTCGACGGGCATCCGCAGCCGGGTCCCCAGCGCGTCGCCGAGTCCCGGGATGCGCGACCCGCCGCCACAGATGTAGACGGCGCGCATGTTGCCGGCCGACCGCGAACTGGAGGCCAGGAAGGCCGCCGCGCGCTCGATGCCGACCGCGATCTCCTCGCCGCGGCTCTCGATCACCGCGTCGAGGTGCGGCGACCGGTCGTAGCCTTCGATCAGCGACGACGCCTCGTCCGGGCCCAACCCGCGCTCGCGCTGCAGGTCCTCGCGGAACCGGCGCGTGCCCACCGTGATGTCGCGGGTGAGGATCGGCACCCCGTCGTCGAGAATGTTGATGTTCGTGACTTCGTGGCCGATGTTCACGAGCGCGACCACCCCCTGCATCGCGTCCGGATAGTTCAGCTCGAACGCGTTGTGCAGCGCGAACGCGTCCACGTCCACCACGACCGGGTGCAGCCCCGCCTCGGCGAGCACGCGCAGCTTCGCCTCGATGAGCTCGCGCTTCGCGGCCACGAGGAGGACGTTCATCTCCATCCCCTCGGCCTCGGGGTCGAGGATCTGGAAGTCGAGCTCCACGGATTCCATGTCGAAGGGCACATGTTGCTCCGCTTCCCACCGCATGAGCTCGCGCGCCTGCTGCTCCTTGACGCGCTCGATCTGGATCTTCTTGATGATGACGTCGCGGCCGCCGACGGCGGTCACGACTTCCTTGGAGGTCACGCCCGCGGCCTGGAGCGCCGCCGTGATCGCCTCGGACACGATCGCAGGGTCCATGATCTCCCCCTCGACGATCGCATCGGCGAGCAGGGGAGTAATCGCGACCTTCGTGAGCTCGGGCTCGGCCTTCGAATGATCGATCACGGCCACCTTGATGAGGCCGGAACCGATGTCGAGACCTACCGTGCTCCTCTTGCGACCAAATAGCGCCATGCGAAGCCACCGCGAGGACGAGGACGACGCTGGGGCGCGCGATCGCGCCGCCCAGCACCGACCGGACGAACCGCACCTTCCGAGCACTTGACGCCCCCCACCGCACACGCCGACTTCGGCGCGCGCGGAAGGGCCGTCACCAAGACACGAGCGGAGACACTCGGAAGTAACAGTCGCGGGGGCGCGACCTTATGGTAAGGGTGCCCACCACCAGCCCGGGACCGGCCGGAGCCGGCGACGCCAGCCGGCGGGCGTCGAATCGGCCTCGACGCGCAGATAGGCCACGGCGCCGGCGATCGCGCGGGCCCCTCCGCCCGCGACCGTCGACCGTACCACGACCCGGCGCAGCCTCCCGCCCAGCGACTGCACCCGCAAGAAGGTCGAGTCGCCCGCCACCCCCCAGAGGCTGTCCCGCACGACCCCCGGGTTCAGCGAGGCGCCGGCACTGTCGACGGACGAGGCCAGGGTCGCGGCCAGGGCGCTCTCGACCGCGGACTGCGCCCGGCTCCACGCCGCCCCGCCCCGGGCGACCCGGAGCCCCTGCAGGGCGGTGTCGAGCAGCAGGGCCGCGCCGAGTGCGACCACCACGAGCACCAGGAGGGCCATCGGAAGCGCCACCCCCGCCCGGCGCTCGCGGAGCCGTTCAGGGGACCGTCTCACGGTGCCTCAGGGCGATGGTGAACTCGCGGCGCGCGCCGTACCCCCCGGCGGGCGAGGTGGCCGCACGCACCTCGATCGAGCCGCCGTCCGCGGCGAGCTGGAAGACGAGCCCGCCTTCGGACGGCGCAGCCAGCGGGCCGGCGACCGGCTGCGACGCACCGCACACGCCCAGCTCGTCACAGCGCCGCCATCCCAGCCCCCAGCTGCCGTCGCCGCCACGGATGAGCGCGTACCGGCCACGCCGGAACAGGCGCACCGGCGCCCCGGCGCCGACGGTCAGCTCCGTCGCGATCCGCAGACGCAGCACGCGCAGCCGTGCGACGCTGTCGGCGGCCGTGCGGAAACCGCTCGCGGTGGAGCATCCCGCGCCGTCGGCGTTCCACTGCGCTGAGTCGACGCGCGCGGCGTGCCAGGCACCAGCGGTGTCGTAGGCGGCCAACACATCGCCGGCGAGGGGCGTCGTCCGCACGTGCAGATACGGCACCCCCGAGGCGGCCTGGTCGGAAGGGAGCACCAGCACGGCGCCGGCGACCGCGCACACGACCGACGTCGCGACGCCCGTGAAGAGGTCGACCGCCGTGTCGCCGCGCACCGTGATGGAATCGGCGGCCGCCGCACGCAGCTCGGCCGCGAGCACCGATTCGACCTCGCGCAGCACGCGCTGCGCATCATCGTCAACGGCGGCGCGCCGCGTGTACCGTTCGACGCCGATCAACGCCGCCACGCCGGCCATCGACAGCAGCGCGCTCAGGGCGAGCGCGACCACCAACTCGGCGAGTCCCGCGCCACGGCGCGGGTGCGTCAGTGGCGGCATGTGACGACCACGTCGACACCGAGCACGACGCGCCCGGATGGGGCGGTCAGGGAATCGGCGAGCGACCACGTGTCGACACCGGCGACGCTCCGCCAACGCTCGCTTCCCCAGGCGCGCGAGGCGACTCCGCTGATGTCCCCCACCCCACAACGCGCGGCCAACCGTTCGACCCGATTGCGCACGTTGATTGCGAAGGCGTCGTGCGACTGGGCGGTGAGTCGCAGCCGGCGGCCGGCGGTGAGCGTGCTGGCGAGCGCCGCCACGGCGAGGGCGAGGACCGTGAGCGCCACGAGCACTTCCACGAGGGTGAACGCGCGACGGGTCGTCATGCGCCACAGCTTCGTGGCCGTGACGTGTCGCGTCGATGGCGCCGGAATGCGAAGCGGGCCGGGCGATTTCGCCCGGCCCGCCTCGATATCACACCTTCCGCGCGCTTACTGGCAGATCGGTTCGCCTTCGTTCGTGGCGCCGCTGCCGAGCACGATCGTGCACGTCTTGGTCGTCGAGCCGTGCGTGGCCGTCGCGCTCCAGCCCGTGGCCGTCACGGCGCCAAGCGTCACGGTGACGCCGGTCGAGGAGCGATAGGCGGTGCCCATCGCCGTCGTCGAGGCCGCGTACGAGCTGTTGTTGTCGGAGAAGTACGCTTCCTGTGCGGTGACGAGGTTGCGCAGGTCGGACTTCATCGAGGCGATGTACGCCTTTTCCTTGGTGTTCGCGAACTTCGGGATCGCGATCGCGGCAAGGATGCCGATGATGACGACGACGATGAGCAGCTCGATGAGGGTGAAGCCCTTGCGGTTGGACATCATGCGGTGGGTACTCCGGAGAGGGAATGATCGGGCGTCGTCACGCGGGACGGGACCCGTTGGGGAGAGAACAGGCCAAGCCGCATCGCCAGGCCCACTTGTGGAACACGAAAGCCGGTCGGCGATGTACGCCGGCCGGCTTCCTTTCCTGCATCACTGACAGACGGGCTCGCCTTCGTTCGTCGAGCCACCACCGAGGGTGATCTGGCAGGTCTTGGTGGTGGAGCCGTGCGTGGCGGTCGCCTTCCAGCCCGTGGCCGACACGCTGCCGAGCGTCACCGTGACGCCCGTGGAGGCCCGATAGGCCGTGCCCATCGCTGTGGTCGACGCCGCGTACGTGCTGTTGTAGTCGGAGAAGTACGCTTCCTGCGCGGTGACGAGGTTGCGCAGGTCGGACTTCATCGAGGCGATGTACGCCTTTTCCTTGGTGTTCGCGAACTTCGGGATCGCGATCGCGGCGAGGATGCCGATGATGACGACGACGATCAGCAGCTCAATGAGGGTGAAGCCCTTCCGGTTGCTCAGCATCGAGACGAACTCCTTGGGGGGGTGAAGCGGGGCCCGTACGCTTTGCGTTCGCAATCGGACGGACCCGACAGCCAGTAATCGATGCAAGGCTCTTGCCACGCTCGCCGGTGACACGAAATGCGCTGCCGCGTATGCACTTAGGTACCTTCGGGCATTTCGCCCGGCCGGGTTCGTCGCCGTGGTTCGCTGGAGAGCTTGCAGAATGCGGCGCGTGTGACGCGGAACGATATAGAAACGGTCAAGATTGACCGAATTGCCGGGCTCGGTCGTGTAAGCCGTTATTAGTCAACGACCTACGGCTTGAGAATCCGGCTTTTTCCCGTCCAGCGATTCGTGGGATCGAGACTGTCCGAGGCGGCGAGTGCGCTGTCGGCACGCTCGATCATGTATTCGAAGGCGCGTCGATAGAAGCCGTCGGCGATGGCCCGGCGCGCCGTCGAGCGCGCGATGTGCCACTGCCCGAGCTCGAGATAACAGGCGACCAGTCCGGCCCGAGCGAGCGGGATGATGGAGTCGTACTTGAACGCGGTGAGGTAGGTCGGGATCGCCGCCTGGCAGACGTGCGCTTCCCGGTACTTGTGGGCGAGGTCGACCCACACGCCCGCGTATTCCGGATAGAGCGCGACGGCCATGCGCCATTCGCGCTCACCCTCGACGGGGCGCTTCTCCTCGAAGAACTCGCCCCCTGCCGTGTAGTGCGCCTTGAAGTTGAGCGGGGCGTCGGTCGTGAGCGTGTGGAAGACGGAGGCGTTGTCCTTCCAGGTGAACTGCCGCTCGGCGCTCTTCGAGAAGCCGAGGGTGAGGACGACGGCGAGCGCCACGCCGGACGCGAAACGGACGTCGCGGCGTTGCCACGCGGGACTCCGCTCGATCCACGGCACGAGCCACGCGACGGCGATCATCACGCCGGCGCTCGGCAGCAGGAACGTGCGCTCGGCGAGCAGGATGCCGGTGGGCAGCAGGATGTTCGCGACCGGCGCGATGGCGATGACGAACCACCAGAGGCCGAACGAGACGACCGGCGCGCGGCGATGACTGATGCCGAAGAGGATCGCCACGCACAGCAGGAGGAGGAGCCCCGGCGCGTGTTCGAGGCTCCACGTCGTGTGCACGTGCACGGCCTGCGGCGAGTAGTCGGCGTAGAGGTGCGCGGGCCAGAGGAGGAGGCGGGCGAACTCGGGCGCGATGCCGATCATCACGAGCGTGCGCTCGTACATCGACCGGTTGTTGAGCGACGGGTGCGGCGTGTCGCCCCCGATGCCGTCGAGGATGGAGTTGCGCAACCAGAGGAACGCGGCGGCGAACAGTCCCATCCACAGGAGCAGGGTGAGGAGGCGGTCCCATCGTTCACGCCACGGCGCCTCGTCGCGCACGACGAAGCCTTCGGCGACGACGAGCAGGGCCGGGAGGACGATCGCGTTCTCCTTGACGAGCATGCCGACGATGTAGAGCAGCGTGATGACGAACGCGGTCTCGCGCGGGAGGGGGACGCCGTCGCGGCGGCCGCGCAGGTAGAGGATCACGGCGCCGATCACGATGGCGGCGGTCCACAGCTCGGCCTGTCCGACGACGTTGCCGACCGCCTCGACGTGCACCGGATGCACGGCGAAGAGCGCGGCGGCGACCCACGCGGCGCGGCGCGGCAGGCACTCGAGCGCGAGGAGCAGCACCAACACCGAGACGACGGCGTAGAGGCCGATGTTGACGGCGTGATAGAGCAACGGCTTGCCGCCCCCGACGACCCATTGGATGGCGTACAGGAGGATGGTGATCGGGCGGTAGAGCGCCGCGCCGCGGGCGTTGGGCCAGTACGTCTCGCCGAAGAAGCGCCACGCCTCGTGCAGGGCATGCACGCGCTTGTTCTCGAGGATGATCCAGCGGTCGTCGTACGCGAAGCCGTTGTGGATGCCGGTCACCGACGCGAGGAGCGCGAGGGCGACGATGGTGAGCATCAGCCACGGCAGGTCGTGCGGCGCCTCGGACGCGGCGCGCGAGGCGGGGCCGGCCGGGGGCGGCGTGCGGACGGGGGCGGCGGCGGTCAGGGGGGCGGCGACGGTCACGCGAAGAGGTTGAAACGGGTGATGTGCCAGATGGCGGCGACGCCGTCCTTCCAGCCGATCTTCTTCCCTTCGGCGTAGGTGCGGCCCGAGTAGGAGATCGGCACCTCGAAGATGCGCACGTTGGCCTTCGCGAGCCGCGCCGTGATCTCGGGCTCGAAGCCGAAGCGGTCGGTGGTCAGGTGCAGCGAGCGCGCGAGGTCGCCGCGGATCGCCTTGTAGCACGTCTCCATGTCGGTGAGGTTCAGATCGCTCATCATGTTGCTGAACAGCGTGAGGAGCGCGTTGCCGACGGAGTGCCAGAAGTAGAGCACGCGGTGCGGACCGCCGAGGAAGCGGGAGCCGAACACGGCGTCGGCGCGGCCGTCGACGATCGGCTCGAGGAGCGCGGGCCAGTCGGCGGGGTCGTACTCGAGGTCGGCGTCCTGGACGATGACGACGTTGCCCGTGCTCGCGGCGAGGGCGGTGCGGATGGCCGCGCCCTTGCCGCGATTGACTTCATGGAAGATGAGCCGGTCGATGCGGCCGGCGTCCTTGAGGCGCTGCAGGATGTCGCGGGTGCCGTCGGTGGAGCGATCGTCGACGCAGATGATCTCCATGCGGACGGGCACGTGGCGCACCTGGTCGAGGATCACCTCGATGGTGTTCCGCTCGTTGTACACGGGGATGAGCACCGAGAGCAGGAGCGACTCGGAGGGCATCGGCGTGCGGCCCCGCATGCGCGGGAGCGCCGCGATGCTGTTGGGCGTGGGGGCGAACGGGTCGGTGGGCATCATCGGGCTCGGGCGTTCGGTGAGGACAAGATGGCCGCGCCGGCACCGGCGCTTCGGTCGATGGACGACGCGGCGTCCAGTGACGATAACCCCGGATCGCGGTCGCCGGGACGGGCGGGGTCGACGGAGAAGGCCGCGCCGCCACCGGGGAGCTCGGCGACGGGCAAGAGCCGTGGGGCACCGTCGCGGCCGTCGAGGAGGCGCGCTGCGTCGAGTTCTCCGGCCGCCGCCGAGAGGACGACCCAGCGGGGGCGGTTCTCACGGATGAGCGCGCTCAGGTCGGCGGCGGCCTGCTCGATCGGCGTGCCGGCGAGGTATTCGTCGGGACTGAGGATGTGCACGGGCACGACCGTGCGCCCGGTGGCGAGATGGACGAACGGCTCGCCGTCGCACGCGACGACGTCGCCGGGCGCGGTATGCGCGTTCACCCAATCGACGACGGGGGCGAGCGCCTCCGCGTTGTGCCGCGCGGCGGAATCCCACCAGTGGCGGTCGAGGCCGCGCGCCGTGTACCAGGCGTGGCCCGCGAGCGCACCCGCCATCACGGTCGCACAGAGGGCAGTGGCCGCGCGCACCGGCCGGAAGGCGTCGGCTCTCGTGGCGAGGTGCACGCATTCGACGGCGCCACGTGCCGCGACGAGCGCGACGAGCGGCCACACCGCCCAGAGGAAGCGCTCGGGGGCGTACGGCCACGGCAGCACCATCGCCGCGTAGAGCAGGAGGAAGGCGATGGCCGCGCCCGCACGACGCCGCGCCACGATGCCGCCGACCGCGAACCCGACGATCACGAGCGCGACGAGCAGGGGACGCACGGCGACGGGCACCGCGGGGAAGAGCGCGATGCCGGCGGTGCGAAAAAGGGAGACGACGTTCTGTCCGGCGACGGTGGTGGCGAAGCCGAGGCCACGCGCTTGGTAGAGTTCGAGGACCCACGCGAGATAGGGCCCGTAACTGCCGCGGAGCGACGGGACGAGCTCGTGCGCGTGCGTGGCGGCCCACAGCTGCCACGGCAGGACGACGAGCGCCGCCGCGACGGCAGCGGCGACGGCGGCGCGAGCGCGCCGGGCGACGACGAGCGCGAGGAGGAGCGCCGGCACGAGCGCGATGCCCGCCGTGCGGGCGAGCACCGCACCGCCGGCCACGACGCCGGCGAGCGCACCGTCGGCCCCGCCGCCACGGTCGACCGCGCGGTCGGCGGTGAGCAGCGCGGCGAAGAGCAGCGCGAGGAAGAGCGGCTCGGAGAAGAGCGTGTGGGCGATGACGAGCATCGGCAGGGTCGCCGCGGTGGCGACGGACACGGCCGCGGCGACGAGCGGCGGGAGGGCGAGCCGCTTGATGCCCCACCAGGTCGCGAGCGCCGCGGCGAGCGCGAGCAGGATCGGGTTCAGCAGGGCGAGCCAGGCGATGGACGCGGGCCACGCCGGGGCGACGCGCAGCACGAGCGCGAGGAGCGCGGGCCAGAGCGGCGGGAAGTGCACGGCGGCGGGGGCGCCGGGGAGATGCACGAAGCGATACCCGGCACCGCCGGCGAGGGCGCGCGCCGTGGCGACGTAGACGCCGTCGTCCCAGAACGCCCCCGGCATCGCGCGGCCGGCGGTGGCGAGGGCGGCGGCGCCGACGGCGATCGCGGCGCCGAGCGGCGGGGCAAGGGCGCGCGCCGTCGCGCGCGCGCCGTCACTCACGTCTCGACACCGAAGCGCGAGAGCTTGCGATGGAGGGTCGACGGGTCGATGCCGAGCACCTCGGCGGCGCGCGTCTTGTTCCCCTGCTCGCTCTGCAGCACCCACAGGATGTACGCGCGCTCGATCGTCTCGAGCGTCGGGTTGGGCGCGGCCCGGTCGGAGACGAGCGGCTCGCTCTTGCGCGCCGTGACGCTTTCGGGGAGCGACGCGAGGTCGATGCGGTCGCTCGACGTGAGGATCACCGCGCGCTCGAGCGCGTTCTCGAGTTCGCGCACGTTGCCCGGCCAGTTGTACGCCTGCAGCGCCTCCATCGCCGAATCGGAGCACCGCTTGGGCGTCTCGCCGCGCTGCGCCGCCGAGCGGTCGAGGAAGGTCTCGCAGAGGATCGGGATGTCGTCGACGCGCTGGCGGAGCGGCGGCAGGTGGATGGCGATGACGTTGAGGCGGTAGAACAGGTCGCGCCGGAAATTACCGCGCCGGATCTCCTCCTCGAGGTCGCGGTTGGTGGCGGCGATGATGCGCGTGTCGATGGGCTGCGCGTCGGTGGCGCCGACGGGGATCACCTCGCGGTGCTGCAACACGCGGAGGAGCTTCACCTGCGTGGCGGGCGTCGTCTCGCCGATCTCGTCGAGGAAGAACGACCCGCCGGCGGCCGCCGTGAAGAGACCGCTCTTGTCGCGCACGGCGCCGGTGAACGAGCCCTTCACGTGACCGAACAGTTCGCTCTCGAGCAGCCCTTCGGGGAGCGCGCCGCAGTTGATGGAGAGGAAGGGCCCCGCGCTGCGCGCCGAGAGGTCGTGCACGTAGCGCGCGACGACCTCCTTGCCCGTCCCCGACTCGCCCATGATGAGCACCGTGCTCTCGGTGGGCGCGACGGCCTCGGCGAGGCGGAGCACTTCGAGCCACTTGCGGTTGTTGCCGATGGGGGCGCCGGTCGTCGAGCGGTCGCGCTTGCGGATCTCGCGCTTGAGCGACGTGTTCTCGACGCGCAACGTGCGATGCTCGGCGGCGCGCCGGAGGATGGCGATGAGTTCGTCGTTGCGGAACGGCTTCTGGATGTAATAGAAGGCGCCCTCGTTCACCGCCTGCATGGCCGACTGCAGCGTGGCCTGCGCGGTCATGAGGATGACGGGGATGTCGGGGTCGGCGGCGCGGGCGGCGGCGAGCACCTCGACGCCACCCACCTGCGGCATCCGCACGTCGGTGAGGACGATGTCGGGCGCGAGCGCGGCGATCTTCTCGAGCCCCGCGCGTCCGCCGAGCGCGACGTGCGGCGTGAACCCCTCGTTGCGGAGGAGGATCTCGAGGGTCTCGAGGATGCCGGACTCGTCGTCGATGACGAGCACGGTCGGGCGCGGCGCGGGGGAGTGGTCGGTCACAGCGAGGCTCCGGCGGTGGCGGCGAGAGGGAGGAACACCGTCATGCGCGTGCCCTGCGGCCCGCTGTCGACGAGTACGATGCCCTTGTGCGCCTCGATGGCGCGGTGGGTGATGGCGAGACCGAGGCCGGTGCCCCCGGTCTTGGTGGTGGTGAACGGCTCGAACATCCGGTCGGCGACATCCTCGGCGATGCCGGGCCCTTCGTCGACGATCTCGATGGCGGCGGCGCCGTCGGCGAAGCGCACGCCGCGCGGCAGCTGCGCCGGCGTGGCGACCCCCGCCGTGACGCGCACCGTGCTCCCCGGGCGCGTCGCCTGCATCGCGTTGAGCACGAGGTTGAAGAACGCGCGATGCAGCAGGTCGTCGTCGCCGAGGACGACGAGCGCCGGCGCGGCGACCGAGAGGGCGAGCGTCGCGCCCTCGGCGCAGTCCGGATGCTTGGCGGCGATCGCGGCCGCGCCCCGCACGACGGCGCCGACGTCGACCGGCTCGCGCCGCGTGACGCGCACGCGCGCGAAGTCGAGGAACTCCGAGAGCAGGCGCGAAAGCCGGTCACTCTCCCGCACGATGAGGTTGCCGAGCGTGCGCTCGTCGTCGTTCGCCGCCGGACGCCGCGACATCTGCTCGACGGCGCTGCGGATGGAGGCGAGCGGGTTCTTGATCTCGTGCGCGAGCGAGGCCGAGAGCTCGGCGACGGCCTCGAGCCGCTGCGCCCGCAGGTTGAGCTGCTCGAGCCGCTTCTGGTCGGAGATGTCCTGGAAGATGGCCGTCGTCGTGCGCGGCACGTGCACCCCGTCGCCGTCGGACGAGGTGGTGGTGACGCCGAGCGGGAAGCGGCGGCCGTTCCGCTCGACGACCCCCTCCGTGCGCGTCGTCGGCGAATGGGTCTCGATGGCGAGCCGCAGCGCGTCGGCGAGCCCGGGCGCGGTCTCGCGCACCGCAGCGAGCACCGATGCGCCGATGCTCGGCTCGAGGTCGAACCCCACCAGCTCCGACGCCGTCGGGTTCGCGAAGAGGAGCGTGCCGGCGTCGTCGACGGTGATGATGCCGCTGCGGATGTTGGCGAGGATGTCCTTCTCGCGCAGCCGCACGCTCTGCAATTCGGCGGCGAGCCGCTCGCTCCCCTGCCCCGCCTCGCGCAGCCGCGCGCTGATGTACGCGGTGATGATGGCGACGAGCGAGAAGACGGCGGCCTGCATCCAGAAATCGAGGCCGGGGAACCCCTGCGAGACGATGATGGCGTCGGCGAGGTAGACGACGATGCCGAGGAGCGCGATGAGGAGCGCGCCACCCATCGGGAAGAGGAGCGCGGCGCCCGCGTTGACGAGGATGTAGAGCGCGGCGAACCCGGACTTCGGCCCTTCCGTGAGGTGCACGACCGCCGTGACGACGAGCAGGTCGACGATGAACTGGGTGTAGAGGAACGTCTCGGTGAGGCGCCGTCGCTTAGTTTCCGTCCAGAAGTAGGAGAACCCCGTGAAGAACAGCGCGCCCACGAAGGTGAGCGTCGCGATGAGGGTCTTCTCGGAGTCGGTGAACCACTCGCTGACGGCGGCGATGAAGATCGCCGAGGCGACGGAGAGCCGCGCCACGTAGATCCAGCGGATGAAACGCTGGGGCGCGAGGACGGCCTGCCAGCGGATGTCGGCGCGCGAAAGACGTGGAGGCACGGGTCCCCTGGGGGAGTGTTGCAGAACGCGGCTGTAACATAGTCGTGAAATCCCTTGCATATTGCAAGAGCAACCTTATGAATCTGCCTTCAGGCATGCCGCCCGGCGAGGAGCCGTCGCTCAAGGGAGTCCTCGTCGCCCCGCCGGGGATCGTGATCCCGCGCAGCGAGCTCGAGGTGCGTGCCACACGGAGTGGCGGGCCGGGGGGCCAGCACGTGAACACCTCGTCGACCCGCGTCGAGATCGTCTGGAACGTGCGGAGTTCCGGCGTGCTCACGGAGGACCAGCGCGCGCGGGCGCTCGCGAAGCTCGCATCGCGGCTCGATTCGACCGGGGCGCTGCGCATCGTGTCGAGCGAGACCCGGAGCCAGCGCCAGAACCGCGAGCTGGCGGAGCAGCGGCTCGCGGACGTGGTGCGCAGTGCCCTCACGGTGCCGAAGAAGCGGAAGCGCACCAAGCCCACGTACTCGTCGGTGCAGAAGCGCCTCGAAGGGAAGCGCCACCGATCGGGGAAGAAGCGCGAGCGGCGTCGCGACAGCGACGACTGACGGCGTCAGCGCAGCGCCACGCTCACGCCAAGGCGGTACGTCAGGTAGTCGGCCGAGCTACGCACGGGCGCGACGGTGGGCGGCGCGCTACTGCCGTTGAAGGTGATGCTGTTCGCCGTGAGGTACTGCACGTCGCCGGTCTTGTGCTGCTGCACGCCGAGGTCGAGCGAGATCGCGCGCGCGCCGAACGAGAGCGGGATGTAGAAGCCGCCGCCCCACGCCGTGGTGAAGCCGCCGTCACTGAAGTTCTCACTCTCGGCGAACGGGCTCGAGCCGTAGTTCGACCCGGCGACGCTCGACGACGTGACGAAGTACGAGAAGCCCAGCGTGCCCGTGAGATACGGCCGCACGACGCCGGTGGGCGCCATCAACTGCAGCCCGGCGCCACCGATGAGGATGCTGTTCGACGTGGTGACGTCGACGTCGATGAGCCCGAGCGCGCCGCCGCCGAGCGGCTGCCGCGCCGTGCGTTCGCCATAGATCAGGTAGCCGAGCTCGGCGCGGAAGGCGAGGACGCCGTTCTGGTCGAACGCGTGCAGGAAGTGGCCGGCGACGCCGAAGGCGCCGTTCACGTACTTGCCGAATTCCCCCTGCGGCTGGGCGTACACGAAGTCGCCGCCCACGAAGTTCGACGCGCCGTCGTTGGCGTGGACCGTACGTCCGTCGCGCTGCGCCGCCGCGGCGCCAGGCGCGGCGAAGCAGGCGACGGCGGCGAGCGCGAGGATGGTGCGGTTCATGGTTCCCTGCCCGGCCGTGGGCCGTCGTGGGTCACTGGGGCGCGATGCCGAACGGTGCGAACGGCGGCTCGCCGAACGGATCGCCCGGCGGCGGTCGCAGCGCCGGCGTGAGCGCCGGCAACTCTCCCTTCTCGGCGTAGCGGGCGATCATCGCGGCGATCGCCTGCCAGTGCGCCTTGGCGTCGTCGGACGCGGCAGTGGCCGCCTTCGCGCTCGCCGCGGCGCGCAACCGCGCCGCCTCGAACTCGGCGATGGCGCGCACCTCGGGGGAGGCCTCCTTGTCGGCGGAGAGCAGCACAACGCGGTCGGCGACGGCGCGCTGGGTGACGCGCTGGAGCGCGGCGAGCTTGCCGTTCGCCGACGCCGGCGCGTCCCACGTGCCCTTCACGAGCGCGCCGATCGCCTCCTCGAGCGAGAAGCCGTTCGGGGTTCGCGCGGCGTACTGCACCATGCGCGCGGCGCGCTCGCGTTGCAGCACGCCGTCGACGATCATCTGCGCGAGCGTGCGCGCGGCGCCGAGCTCGTCGAACGCGGGCGCCGTGCGCTCGCCGAGGAGTTCGACGTTGCCACCGGCGTCGAGGCGCGGCGCGAAGAGGGTGAGGACGGTGTCGGGGACGGCGAGCTCGCGGGGGTCGAGCGCGGCGACGAGCTGCGCCATCGCCTCGCGCTGGCGCGCCGGGCTGATGACCCGCGTGGCCTGCTGCCCGTCGCCCTTCACGGCGTACGCGTATTCGAGGCCGCCGAGCGTCTTGGTGAGCGAGTTGAGCGCGAAGCGGTGGAAGAAGTAGAGGAGGGGGAAGCGGTCCTGGAGGATCGAGAGCGGCTCGCCGTCGCGGACGTTGCGGAGCCCGAATTTCTGCATCGCCACGCGGCGCACGTCGGACTGGTTCTTCAGGAACTCGCCCGCGGTGGCGGCGTCGTCCCAGAGGTTGGTGCGCGGGTCGGCGGCGCCCTCGGGGCGCGCGTCACCGTCGCTCAGATAGAGGTAGCCCTTCTTCAGTCCGTCGGCGACGATGGCCTTGAGCGAGTCGGCCTCGCTCGCCGGCGGGAAGACGCCGTAGCCCCAGTGGATCGCCCAGACGTCGTACGCGCCGGGTCCGCTCGCGTAGGCGGCGCTGAGGTCGACGTCGCCGTTCGCGAGGACGATGTGCGGCGCGGGGTAGTCCATCACCGAGGCGCGCCCATAGGTGCTCGCGATGTAGTTGTGCTGCAGCCCCAGGGTGTGCCCCACCTCGTGCGCGCTCACCTGACGGATGCGCGCGAGGACGAAGGCGGTGTCGGCGGCCGCGGCCGCGGCACCCTTGAGCGCGGCGTAGATGTTGTAGTCGGTGCGGTTGCGGTGGGAGTCCATGCGGGCCATCCCCTTGATCATCTCGCCGGTGCGCGGATCGGTGAGCGCGCCGCCGACGCTCCAGCCGCGCTCGTTGCGGTTCTCCCACTGCACCACGTTGTAGCGGGCGTCCATCGGGTCGACACCCTCCGGGAGGAGCTGGACCTTGAATCCGCCCTTGAGTCCGGCGCGGTCGAAGGCTTCGGTCCAGAACGCGACGCCCTGGAGCGTTGCCGTGCGCAGCGGCTCCGGGATGCCGCGGTCGACGTAGTACATGATCGGATTCTTGATCGGGCTGTTCGGGTCGTTCGGGTCGACCCGCTCGAGGCGGTGGCGCGCCGCCCACGTCTGCTCGAGCTGCCCCTGGATGGGGGCGTTGTAGTCCTTGAAGGAGACGCCGAAGAATCCGACGCGCGGATCGGACGGACGCGGACGGTACGCCGCGTCGGGGAGCTTGAGGAGCGTGATGTGCTGGCGGAAGTCGATGGCGCGCGCGTCGGGGACGATCCGCCCGATGCCGCCAGCCGGCTCACCGGCGACGGCGAAGGTGAGCGCGACGTCGATCTCGGTGTTCTCGGGGAAGCCCTTCGTGTACGGCCTGTCGACGTGCGACCGGTCGCGGGCGACGGCGTAGTTCCCCTGACGGGCGCGCGAGAAGGTGAGCGCGATGTCGCACCAGTCGCGCATCACGAGGTCGGTCGCGTCGACGAGGATGCGACCGCCCTCCTCGGCGAGCACGGGGAGCGACGCGACGGTGCTGTTCGAGAACGCCTCGGCCACGGTGCGCTGATGGTCGGCGGTGCCGCTCGACCGATACTGCGTGTTCTCGAAGACGACGAGCATCCGCTCGCCCGCCTTCTGGAAGCGCGCGACGTGCACGGCGCCGCCGGAGCCGCGGTCGAGCCCGAGGGCGTTCGAACCGAAGCCCGTGGCGAGCGTCGTCATGAAGAGCACGCGGGTCGAGTCGCGCGGGATCTCGAGGAGGACGGCGCCCGTGCGATCGTTGAGATACACGGGGATGAAGCCGTCGCGCCGGTCGAGCCCCGCGGTGCGGGCGGCGATGGTCGTCGCGGCCGGCGCCGCCGGCGCCGCGGGGGTGGGTTGCTGCGCGGCGAGCGGAAGGGCGAACAGGGCGAACAGCGGCAGTCGACGCATCATCGTCTCGCGGGGGTGGGAGGGCCACATGACACGGCGGGCCCGCTCGGACATGATGTCGTCGCGGGCCCGCGTGCGGTGTTCGGACACGGGACTACGGCTTGACCAGCGCCTTGACGGCGTCGGGGAGCGCGAAGGCGTTCGAGTCCACCTTGTCGAACTCGACGTCGGTGAACGACATCTGCACGTCGAACTGGCCGTTCTTGACGAGGATCTTCGTCGGCATCTTCACGCCGTCGAAATCCTTGTAGTCGCTCACGACCTGCGTCGAGGTGACCTTGCCCATCGGCGACTCGACGTCGCGCACGACGCCGGCGGTGAGACCGGTGGCGGCGTCGAAGAACTCGTACCCTTCGCCCCCCGCCTTGCGGACGAGCTTCACCTTGTAGCACTTGCGTCCTTCGAAGTCGGCGAGCTCGACGGTCTCGGCGCTCGCGTAGTTCGACGGATCGTGCAGCGAGCCGAAGAAGTCCCCCTGGCGCTGCATCTCCTTGGCCTGGTCGCCCTCGACGATCATCGGCCCCATGCCGGGCTGCACGACCCACGCCGTCTTGCCGTCGAAGCCCTGCTGCACGTCGCCGACGGGGCCGAGCTGGATCTTCTGGACGTAGCGTCCGCTCTTGTCCTGCATCATCTCCACCTGACCCTGCATCCCCATCGCGGCGATGTTCATCGATCCGACGCGGCGGATGGAACTGTGCTTGTCGAGCGCGGCCCGCCCGCCCACGGCGGCATCGTGCCGGTCCATGAGTTCCTTCGCCGACGGGAGCGCCTGCGCCGCGGCCACGCGGGGCATCGCGACGAGGGCGAGGAGTGCGGCGGCCAGCAGGGCCGACGTGGAAACGCGAACGCGACGCATCGAGACCTCGGGGAATACGGGAAGGGGCCGCGAGCGGCCCGTCGTGCAATATCGCCGCGTCGCTAGCGGGACGCCACGCGCACGAAGCGCAATCCGGTCATCTCGCCGAAGGTGACGGTCAGACCGGTGGACGGGACGCGGTCGGTCGCATCGAATACCACGGTCAGGCCCGCACTACGCGACGTGAACGTTCCCGGCGCCTGCTGTTCGAGCACGATCGACGCGCCGCGCGCGCGCCGCAGGGTCAGCTGCGACGGCAGCGGCCCAGGGGTGATATCCCACGTGGTGCCCAGGAGTTCCGCACTCTCGTAGCGACCGGTGAATGCGCGCGGCACGGCGACGGCGACCGCAGCCGATGGCTGGGGAGGCGGCGCCGCGACCGCCGGCGCCGCATCACGCGCACCGAGCGGCGCGCCGATGACGAGGTCGGCCATCGCCAACGGGATCGACGCGGTGCGCGCGTCGGCCGCGTTGCAGAGCATCACGAACGAGGTGTGGACGGCGGGAGCGCGGACGATCGCGGCCCGATATCCGCCCGTCGCTCCGGTGTGCCGCTCGAGCCGCAGGCCGCGATACTCGCCGAGTTCGAGACCGAAGGCGTAGTCGTTGCGGCCGCCGTCGTTCAACGGTTCGACGGTGCGCATCAACGCGAGGAAGCCCGGACCGCCCACGGCGCCCGTGTAGAAATTCTCGTCCCACTTCTGCAGGTCGGCGATCGTCGTGACGAGGCCGCCCTGCCCCACGAGATCGTTGTTCCACACGTTCACCGTCCAGCCGTGCCCGGCGGGCGAGTACGCCGTCGCGCGCCGGGGGACGACCTCGTCGTGATCGTCGAGGAAGAACGAGTCCCGCATACCGAGCGGGCGGAAGATCGCCGAGTCGGCGAACGCGCGGAGCGACTGTCCCGTCACGCGACGCACGATCTCGCCGAGGAGCAGATAGCCGGTGTTGCTGTACAGGTACCGCGCGCCGGGCGCGTTGTTGAGCGCGCGTTGCGCCGCGGCCAGCGCGAGCATGTCGCGCGTGGTGTATCCGTCGTCGGGGCGCCACCCGGCGAGCACGACGAGCTCCCAGAAGTCGCGCAGGCCGCTCGTGTGGTGCACGAGATGGCGCACGCGGATGGGGGTGCCGTAGTCGGGGAGTTCGGGGATGAACCGGCGCACGTCGTCGTCGAGGGAGAGGCGCCACGCGCGCACGAGCAGGGCGATGCTCGCCGCCGTGAACTGCTTGCTCACCGAGCCGACCGTGAACCGCGTCTCCGGCGTGATCGGCACGGCGAAGTTCAGGTTCGCCGAGCCATAGCCCTTGGCGAAGACGACGGCGCCGTCGCGGTAGACGCCCACGGCGCAGCCGGGCGAGGCCGGCATCGCGTGATCGGCGAAGAGCGCGTCGATCGCGCGGACGGTGGAATCGGGGAGCGGAGCGGCACCCTGCGCGCTGGCCCGCGCGGCGGCGCCCTGCGCGCCGGCCGGTGCGACGACGCCGGGGGCCGCGCTCGCGACCGACGCGACGGCGAGCGCGGCGAGGAGGCGCGCGGTCCCAAGGCCGGCCCGCTTCACGGCGCGGCCACGGGGAGCCCCGCCGTGATCGCGAGCTGCACGCGCTCCTGTTGACGGTCGCTGCCGCCGACGAGCACGGCGGCGAGGTTGTTCTGTTCGATGAGCACGCGCGGCACCGCGTACGGACTCGCCGTGCCCTTGGGCGCGAGCGAGACCGTGTCGAGTGCGGCGGTGGCGCGCTTGCGGCTCGTGGAATCAGGGTAGATGTACGCGTAGAGCGTCGCCTGCCCGACCGTGTACGCGACGGCGACCGGGGCGGCCCAGTACGGCGGCGGCGCGGCGTCCTTCACGGCCTGCGTGGCGAGCCCGGCGCGCACGAGGCGATCGACGAGATGCGCGTCGTCCCATCGTCCGGTGGCGGGGGCGGTTCGGGCCGCCGACGCCTTCGCCGATTCGGCGGACACCGCGGTGCGCGCCTTCGCTTGCGCCTTCGCCTTCTGTTGCTCGGGCGAGTCGCACGCGGCGAGGACGATGACGGCGGCGAGGGCCACCCGCATATTAGAGGTCATGACACGCAGGGAACGGGAGTCCGGGGCGGAGCACGCGACGGCGGTTCGCGTGGACAAGTGGTTGTTCGCGGCGCGCTTCTTCAAGAGCCGCGCGCTCGCGGTCGAAGCGATCACGGGCGGGAAGGTGGCGGTGAACGACGAGGCCGTCAAACCCTCCCGCGAGCTGAAGCCGGGCGACCGGGTCTGGCTGCGGCTCGGTCCCTACGAACATACGGTCGTCGTGCGCATCGTGTCGGAGCGCCGCGGACCGGCATCGGTGGCCGCGACGCTCTACGAGGAGACGGCGGCGTCGCGGGAGGCGCGGGAGAAGCACGCGTGGATGCTCAAGCACGCGGCCCCGACGGTGGACAGCGGCGCCGGGCGGCCGACGAAGCGCGACCGGCGGAACCTCGACAAGCTGCGCGACTGGTGAGCGGAGGCGCGGGCCGGCGCGCGACCGGCGCGCGCCGCGCCGGTCAGAGCGCGCCGGTGGCGTCGGTGTCGCCGTCGAGGTGCGCGATGGCGCGCAGCGTGTCGTCGTCGAGGCGGTGCCCGCCGTCGAAGCGCACGGCCCGATAGGGGAAGCCGGCCGCGTCGAGACGTGCGTGTTCCGCAGCGACCAGCTTCTCGGTGGCGAAGCGATCGCGCGCGCCGATGACGAGGAAGGTCGCGGGACGGCGGAGCGGCGAGGCGGGCGACAGGTCGGCGTCGGGAGGCAGCGTGCTCCCCCACACCAGATGGCGAGCGACTTCGGCGGAGCCGGCCGCGATCCAGCGGGCGGCGGTGGCGGCGCCCTGCGAGAAGCCGAGGACGGTGAGCGGCGGCGCGCCGCCACGCGTGGCGCGCAGCCGGTCGCGGCACCAGCCGTGCACGGCGTCGAGGTAGGCGATGTTGTCGGCGATGTCGTCGAGCCGCGCCTCCTTGGTCATCCAGCTCGCCCCGACCACCTGCTCACCCTGCCGCTTGACCCGTTCCTCGACCGAGCCCTCGTAGAACCGGCTGAGGGCCTCCGGCGCGACGAGCAGGCGGGAGCCATCGTCGACGGCGGCGAGCCCCTCGAGGAAGGGCGCGGCGAGTTGGCCGTAGCCGTGGAGCACGATCCAGAGTTCACGCACCGGCCCCGACCGCGGGCCGCGCACGGCGAGGCGGGCGGTGCGGCGGACGGCGAGCGATTCGAAGCGGGGCGAGGCGTCGGTCACGAGGGGGCGATGAGGGGAGCTTCAAGTAACACGGGGCCGCCTGGGCGGGCCAATAGGCGATTGCGGGAGGACCCGGCCGCCGTTACAATGCGCGGGTATACCATGGAGCGTCCAGCATGAGCAGTGACAAGGTCAATCCGTCGTCGCAGGGATGGGGCGTCGCGGCGTTCATCATCGGCTTGGCGATCCTCGCCAACGTGACCGCCTACACGATCCACAAGGCGACGTACCTCAAGCCCGACAAGACCGCGGTCGAAGCGCGCCACTAGGTGCGTACGGATCCCATGGCGGACTCCGGCGCCGGCCGGCCTGCCATCGCGCCAGCCGGCGACGCGTCACCGCCCGCTTCCCCCCAAACCGACGAGCACGCGCGATGAACGAGTGGATCCTGCGGGTGTCGGAATCGAAGACGAACTACTGGGCGACGTACGTCGTCGACCTCACGCTCATGCTCTTCTTCCTGGCGTGGGACGCGTCGCGACTCGGCGTCTCACCGCTGTGGATGACGCTCCTCTTCGCGGCCGGCGCGTTCGCGTGGACCCCGACCGAGTACGCGTTCCATCGCTGGTTCTACCACGACGGCATGGAGCTGACGCGGAACGGGCACGAGAAGCACCATCAGGAGCCGACGAGCACGATCGCGATGCCGTTCTTCGTGACGCCGCTGCTGTTCCTGCCGCCGCAGCAGCTGGTCGCGAACTATTTCGGCGCGCGCGGCTTCTCGAGCTTCCTGGCCGGTTGGTTCTTCGGCTTCATCGCCTACAGCTTCGTGCACCACTCGCTGCACCACTACAAGCTCCCCTTCGCCTGGTACCGCCATCTGCAGTCGCAGCACCGCATCCATCATGCGATCCCGGACAAGAATTTCGGGGTGACGATGAGGGTGTGGGATCGCGTCTTCGGGACGGAGTTCAAGAAATGAGAAGGGAGTGGGAGTGAGTGGGAGGGCAAGGCGCTAGCGGGGGAGGTCGAGTGGGAGTGGGAGAAGAGTGGGGGTGGGACCCGAGTGGGAGTGGGAAGTGGGAGGACCGCAAAGGAAAGGGAGCGCCGGCTTCGCCGGGCGCTCCCTTCATCATTTGCGGTCACTCCCACTTCCACTCCACTCCCACGCCCACTCGGGGCCCACTCGCACTAGGCTCCCACTCGCACTCGACCTCCCCCGCTGGTCGCTTGCCCTCCCACTGCTCGTCAGTTCTTGTGCCTGAACGTGATCCGCCCGCGGGAGAGATCGTATGGCGACACCTC
>JACQBG010000019.1 GCA_016194585.1 Gemmatimonadota bacterium | reverse complement strand
CGTGTCGGCGATCGCGAGGCACGCTGCCGTCGCCAGCGCCGACGCGCCGTCGACGCGCGCGCCGCGGCCGTTGCGCATCACGAACCGCCCGTGCTCGCCGCGCGAGAGCGCGACGCGGTCGGGGTAGGCGAGCGCGACGAGCTCGCCGGCGAGCGCGTCGGCGTCGGTGCCGTCGTCATCCCGCCGCGCGCCGACCTCGCCGCGCAGCCGCCGTGCCTCGTCGCGGATCTGGAACAGCCGGCCGCGGTCGACCCGGCCATCGCGCTCGGCGCCACTCGTGCGCAGCAGTTCCAGCCGCGTGCGAAGATCGGGATCGCCGTTCGACGCGTCGGTGCGCAGCGGGTCGCGCTCGGCGAGCAGCGCCGCGAGGTCGCAGGCCAGCGCGCCACAGCCGCGTGCGACGCCGCGCAGCACCAGGTGGGCGAGGCGCGGGTGGATCCCGACGCCGGTCATCTGCCGGCCGTGCGGCGTGATGCGCCCTCGCGCGTCGAGCGCGCCGAGCACGCGCAGCAGCTCGCACGCCTGCTGGTACGCGCCCGCCGGCGGCGGATCGAGCCAGGCGAGGGTGAGCGGATCGTCGATGCCCGCCGCCGCGAGTTCCAGCGCGAGCGGCGCCAAGTCGGCCTCGAGCATCTCGGGGGGGCGCCGCTCCAGCAGTTGCGCGTGCTCGCCTTCGTCCCACAGCCGGTAGCAGACGCCCGGCGCGACGCGCCCCGCGCGGCCGCGACGCTGCTCTGCCGCGTCCTTCGACACGCGAACCGTCTCGAGCCGCTGCATCCCGGAACGGGGGGAGAACCGCGGCACGCGCGCCAGCCCGCTGTCGACCACCACACGCACCCCTTCGATCGTCAGGCTCGTCTCCGCCACCGCCGTCGCGAGCACCACCTTGCGCATGCCCGGCGCGCTCGGCGCGATCGCACGGTCCTGCTCCTCGAGCGGGAGCGTGCCGTGCAGTGCGAACACCGTCGTGTTGGCCGGCAGCGCGCGCTCGTTGAGCGCCTGCGCGGTGCGGCGGATCTCCGCAGCGCCCGGCAGGAACACGAGCACGTCCCCCTCGTGCGCCGCGAGCGCGCGTTCGACGACGCCGGCGACGGCCGGTTCGATCCACACCCCCGCGCGCCGCGGCACCCACCGCGTCTCCACCGGGAAGGCACGCCCCTCGCTCGACACGATCGGCGCGCCGCCGAGCAGCCGCGACACTCCCGCGCCATCGAGCGTGGCCGACATCACGAGGATGCGGAGCTCCGGGCGCAGCAGCTCGGCGCTCTGCAGCGTGAGCGCGAGCCCGAGGTCGGCGACCAGGTTCCGCTCGTGGAACTCGTCGAAGATCACGAGCCCGATCCCCTCGAGCGACGGGTCGTCCTGGATGAGCCGCGTGAGCACCCCCTCGGTGACGACCTCGACGCGCGTGCGAGCGGAGACCCGCGAGTCACCGCGCACCCGGTAGCCCACCGTGGCGCCTGCGCTCTCGCCGAGCGTGCTGGCCATCCGCCGCGCGGCGGCGCGCGCCGCCAGCCGTCGTGGTTCGAGCATCACGATCCGCTGCCCGGCCAGCCACGGGGCGCCGAGCAGTTCGAGCGGCACCCTTGTAGTTTTCCCGGCACCCGGCGGCGCCTGGAGCACGGCCCGCATGCCGCGCGCGAGCGCCCCGCCGAGTTCCGGCAGGACCGCATCGATCGGCAGCGGTGTGGTGTACATACCGTGAAACTTACCGTCCGCGACGCCCCGTACGACTGACAGACGCCATGACCGCACCGTCCGAAGCCCGCCCTGCCGAACGATTCCCGCTGCGCGTCCGCATCTTCTGGGCGCTCTTCGCCAGCTGGGTCGCCGCCGACTTCCTCACCAAGCGCGTCGCCGAGGACTCGCTCGCGCTGCACGTGCCGCGCCCCGTGATCGGCGACGCGTTCCGATTCACCCTCACGTACAATCCGGGCGCGGCGATGAACTTCTCGCTCGGCGACTCGTCGCGCGTGATGTTCACGATCATCGCCGGGGTGATGCTCGTCGTGATCTTCCGGATGTACCGGCAGACCGAGGATGGCGACGGATGGCAGGCGGCCGCGCTCGCCCTGATCGCCGGCGGCGCGCTCGGCAACCTGCTCGACCGGCTGCGTTCGGCGCGCGGCGTCGTCGACTTCATCGACGTCGGCGTCGGCGACGTGCGCTTCTGGACGTTCAACGTCGCCGACATGGGCGTGACCGTCGGCGCCGCGCTGCTCGCGCTCCTCCTCTGGCTCCGGCCGCAGCCCGAGAGCGAACCAGCCGCCCCCGCCGACACGCCCGCCGCTCCGCCGGAGTGACGGCACCCGTCCCGCGCGCTACAATTCGGCCACCGCACCACCGGGCAGCCGCCAACGCCGAGGACGTCGTGACGCACGCCGAGACCCCTGAGTCCCGCAGCTCCAATCGCCGCGCCTTCCTCGCGACCGTCGCCGGCGGCACCGCCGCGCTCGCGGCGTCGATCGGGGCGACCGACCTCCTCGCGCAGGGGCGCGGCTTCCCGGATTATCCCGCGCCCCAAGGCGGCTGGGACCTCTCCTGGGCCGACCGCGTGCAGCAGGCGAAACACCGGATGGTGTTCGACCAGCCCGATGTCGCCGAGGGGCTCGCCGAGACGAACGCTCTCGTCTACATGATGGGCTACAAGGACGTCTACCAGGCGAACGACAGCGACCTCGGCGTCGTCATCGTCGTGCGCCACGCGGCGATCCCCGTCGTGCTCAACGACGACATGTGGGCCAGGCTCAAGCTCGGCGACGAGACGAAGATGAAGGACCCCACGACGGGCGAGACGGCGCAGCGCAATCCGCTCGTGAACCTCAAGCCCGACGACAAGCACGCGGCGCTGCTCGCCGACGGCGGGCTCGACACGCTCATGAAGCGCGGCGTCACGGTGCTCGTCTGCAACCTCGCGCTCATGCGCTTCGGCGGGAAACTCGCGAAGGCGGCGAACATCCCCATCGAGGAGGCGCGCACGACGATCGCCGCCTCGCTTGTGCCGGGGTGCATCCGGCAGCCGAGCGGCATCTTCGCCGTCGCACGCGCACAGGAAGCCGGCTGCCACTTCCTCCGGTCCACCTGACGTCCCGCGCCTGAACGCGCGATGACCGCCAAGACGTACGACCGCGCCTACTTCGATCGCTGGTACCGCGACCCCAAGGCGCGGGTCGCCACGCGCGCGGCCGTCGAGCGGAAGGTCGCCCTCGTGCTCGGCGTCGCCGAGGCGTTGCTGCAACGCCCCGTGCGCTCGGTGCTCGACGTGGGATGCGGCGAGGCGACGTGGCGCGCCCCGCTGCGCGCGCGGCGGCGCGGACTCTCGTACACGGGGGTGGACTCGAGCGCGTACGTCGTCGCGCGGTTCGGACGCACGCGCGGCATCCGCGCCGGCACCTTCGCCACGCTCGCCGACGTCGCGCTCGCGGGCCCGTTCGACGTGATCGTGTGCTGCGACGTGTTGCAGTACGTGCCGCCGCGCGACCTCGGCCGCGGCCTGCGCGCGATCGCCGCGTTGCTGGGCGGCGTGACGTACCTCGAGGCGTACACCACGGCCGACGCCATCGAAGGCGACCGTCGCGCGTGGCACGATCGCTCGCCGTCGGTGTATCGCGCCGCGTTCCGGAGGGCCGGGCTCACCAGCGTCGGCATGCACTGCTACGTGGGTGACGCCCTGCGGCCGATGACGGCGGCGCTCGAGCGGGGCGCCCCATGACCGTGATGAAGATCTGCTGCATCGCCTCCCTCGACGAGGCCGAACTCGCCGCCTCGCTCGGCGCGCACGCGATCGGGCTCGTCTCGGCGATGCCGAGCGGCCCCGGCCCCATCGCCGACGACCTCATCGCGTCGATCGCCGCCGAAGCACCACGTCATCTGCGAAAGTTCCTGCTCACCTCGCGCACCGACCCTGACGACATCGCGCGACAGGTCATGCAGGCCGGCACCGACACGGTGCAGATCGTGGACGCGCTGCTGCCGGGTTCGCACGCGCGCCTGCGCGACCTCATCCCCCATGTGAAGCTCGTGCAGGTGATCCATGTGACGAATGAGCAGAGCGTGCGCGAGGCCGAGTCGCTCGCGTCGGATGTCGATGCGCTCCTGCTCGACTCGGGCAATCCGCTCGCCGCCGTGAAGGAACTCGGCGGCACCGGGCGCACGCACGACTGGACGGTGAGCCGCGCCATCGTCGATGCGGTGAAGATCCCGGTGTGGCTCGCCGGCGGGCTGCGCCCCGAGAACGTCGCCGACGCGATCGACGCGGTGCGTCCCTACGGCGTGGACGTCTGCAGCGGCGTGCGCACGAACGGTGTGCTCGACACGGAGAAGCTCGCGGCGTTCGCGGCGGCGATCCCCGGCTGAGCGCGCCGGCGCGGCGCGTCAGACGCCGACCGTCGCGTAGCCGATGCTGTTCCCGCCCTGGCGCTTCATCGCGTACATGAGTTCGTCGGCGCGCCGCAGCAGCTCGTCGGCATCCGCCAGCCCGTCGAGGCAGGTGATCGTGCCGATCGAGAAGGTCACGGCCCAAGCGTGCCGCTGCATCTCGGTGACCAGCGCCGCCTGCAGCTTCGGCACGATCGTGCGCGCCGACTCGGCGTTGGTCTCCGGGAGCAGCACGATGAACTCGTCGCCGCCGAGTCTCGCCAGCAGGTCGGTCTTGCGCAGCGCGCTCTGGGCCTGCGCCACGACGGCGCAGAGGAGCCGGTCGCCGGTGAGATGACCGAACCGGTCGTTGATCACCTTGAAGCCGTCGAGGTCGAAGTAGGCGAGCGTGAAGGCGCGGTGATAGCGCTGGGTGCGGTCGCGCTCGCCCTGCAGCGCCTCGAAGAACCGCCGGCGGTTCGCCGCGCCGGTGAGCGGATCGACGCGCGCGTTCTCCTTCTCGGCCTCGAGCGCCTTGAGCGCCGGGAGCAGCACCGTGATGACGACGAAGAAGACGAGCCGTACCCCGGCGTTCCAGTAGCGGATGGCGGGCTGCGTGTAGGGCTGGCCGTCGAGCCACTCGGCGAGGTACCAGGTGGCGGCGGCGACGATGCTCACGAACAGTCCCGGCCGCCGGCCGGCGAACCAGGTGACGGCGACGATCGGGATGAGATAGAAGAGGGAGAACGCGACCTCGCGTCCCGTCTCGACGTCGGCGATGCCCACCAGCACCACGCCCGCGCACCCCGCGACGATCCAGAACGGAGCGCTCCTCGCCTCCAGCTTCGAAAGAAGGGACATGGTGGTGGGCTGGGATGGGGGGCGGCCCGTGGGCGCGACGGCGCGCTCACGCGGGACGTCTCGCCATGGAAGTTGTGTCGGGGGCGGGGGTTCTGCCACGGCCCGGCGCGCCGGTGTCGTGCGATGCGGCGCGCGACCCGACGCCCCCTTGACGCGGCGTCCCGCGGTAGCAACCTTTCATCCGGATATACGGATGAAACGAACCCGCGTCTTCGACCGCCTCACCGCCCTCGCCGACCCGATCCGCGCCCGCCTCCTCCTCGTCCTGGAGCGGCACGAGTTGACGGTCGGCGAACTGCGTGCCGCCCTCCAACTCCCCCAGAGCACCGTCAGCCGCCACCTGCGCGCGCTCGCCGATGCCGGCTGGGTCACGAGCCGCGAGGACGGCACCAGCAACCGCTACCGCATGCCGGCGCGCGAACTCGACGCCGCCGCCCGCCGCCTCTGGCAATCCGTGCGCGACGACTTCGGCACCGTCGCCACCGCCGCCCGCGACGCCGAACGCGTGCGCGCCGTCCTCGCCGAACGCCACTCCACCTCGCAACGGTTCTTCGCGTCGAGCGCCGCGCAGTGGGACAAGCTGCGCGCCGAACTCTTCGGCACCCGCACCGAACTCTACGCCCTCCTCGGGCTCCTCGATCCGCGCGCCACCGTCGCCGACCTCGGCTGCGGCACCGGCCAGCTCGCCGAGGCGCTCGCGCCGTTCGTCGCGCGCGTCATCGCCGTCGACGAGTCGCCGGCGATGCTGCGCGCCGCCCGCGCCCGACTCGCCTCGCTCGAGAACGTCGAGGTGCGGCACGGCACCATCGAGTCGCTCCCCGTCGAACCGCGCGAGGTCGACGTGGCGATCCTCTCCCTCGTCCTCCACTACGTCGCCGAGCCGGCCCTCGCCCTCGCCGCCATCAGGCGCTCGCTCGCGCACGGCGGACGCGCGCTCATCGTCGACATGCTCCCGCACGACCGCGCCGAGTTCCGCGAGACGATGGGGCACGTCTGGCTCGGCTTCGGCCACGAACAGTTGCACCACTGGGCCACCGACGCCGGCTTCACGCACTGCGTCGTGCGCCCGCTTCCGCCCGCTCCCAACGCGAAAGGCCCGGGCCTCTTCGCCGCCACGCTGTCGTAGCCGCCTCACGCCTCACGCGTCCGCCTCACGCTCCTTCGTCCCCGACCCAATCCAACCAATGACCACGACCCTGACCGCCCAACACCCCTTCGACGCCGCCAAGTCCGCCGGCCGCCCCCCCTTCAAGGTCCGCGACATCTCCCTCGCCGACTTCGGCCGCAAGGAGATCCGCCTCGCCGAGTTCGAGATGCCGGGCCTCATGGCGCTGCGCGCCGAGTACAAGGGGAAGAAGCCCCTCGCCGGCGCGAAGATCATGGGCTCGCTCCACATGACCGTGCAGACCGCCGTCCTCATCGAGACGCTCACCGAACTCGGCGCCGACGTGCGCTGGGTGAGCTGCAACATCTTCTCGACGCAGGACCACGCGGCGAGCGCCGTCGTCGTCGGCAAGGATGGCACCGTCGACGCGCCGCGCGGCACGCCGGTGTTCGCGTGGAAGGGGGAGACGCTCCCCGAGTATTGGTGGTGCACCGAGCAGGCGCTCATGTGGCCCGACGGTTCCGGCCCGAACCTCCTCCTCGATGACGGCGGCGACGCGACGCTGCTCATCCACAAGGGCGTGGAGTTCGAGGCGGCGGGCCAGGTGCCGCAGCACGATCCGGTGAGCGAGAGCGAGGAGTACGGCATCATCCTCGACCTGCTGCGCGCCGAGTTGAAGAAGGACGACAAGCGCTGGACCAAGGTCGCCGCCGAGCTCAAGGGCGTGAGCGAGGAGACGACCACGGGCGTGCACCGCCTGTACGAGATGATGAAGGCCGGCACGCTCCTCTTCCCGGCGATCAACGTCAACGACTCGGTGACGAAGAGCAAGTTCGACAACCTGTACGGCTGCCGGCACTCGCTCACCGACGGCATCCTCCGCGCGAGCGACGTCATGCTCGCCGGCAAGGTCGCCGTCGTGCTCGGCTACGGCGACGTGGGGAAGGGATGCGCGCAGGCGCTCAAGGGACAGGGCGCGCGCGTCGTCATCACCGAGATCGACCCGATCTGCGCACTGCAGGCGGCGATGGAGGGCTACCAGGTGACGACACTCGAGAGCGTCGTCGCGACCGCCGACATCTTCATCACGGCCACGGGGAACAAGGACATCATCACCGTCGCCCACATGGCGCGCATGAAGGACAAGGCGATCGTCGGCAACATCGGCCACTTCGACAACGAGATCGACATGGCCGGGCTGAAGGCGTTCAAGGGGATCGAGCGCATCAACATCAAGCCCCAGTACGACGAGTGGGTGTTCCCCGACGGACACAGCGTGATGATCCTCGCCGAAGGGCGGCTGCTCAACCTCGGGTGCGCGACGGGGCACCCGAGCTTCGTGATGAGCTGCTCGTTCACCAATCAGGTGGTGGCGCAGATCGACCTGCACCTCGCGGCGCAGGGGAAGCCGACGGTGAGCGGGACGGTCTACGACAAGCGGGCCGTCTACACGCTGCCGAAGAAGCTCGACGAGAAGGTCGCGCGGCTGCACCTCGAGAAGATCGGCGTGAAGCTCACCGAGCTGTCGACGGAGCAGGCGGCGTACATCGGAGTGGACGTGAAGGGGCCGTACAAGTCGGACCACTACCGGTACTAAGCACTGCAGGAACCGTTGACGGTCGACGGACGTAGAAACGCGAATCGCGGCCCGGAGTTCTCATCCGGGCCGCGATTTGTCGTTCGCTCAGTGCACCGTCAACCGTTCACGGCGCACTCGCCGTGGTCGCGGCCGGCACGGTGAACCAGAACGTGCTCCCGCCTCCCGGCGTGTCGGCCACCCCGATCTCGCCGCCGTGCTGCCGCACGATCGCGCGGCAGATGGCGAGCCCGAGACCGGCGCCCCCCTTCTCGTGATGGTCGGCGGCCTCGACCTGCTGGAAGCGCTCGAAGATCCGTTCGCGCGCGTCCGCGGGCACGCCGCGTCCGTGGTCCTGCACGGCGAAGCGGATCATCGCGCCGTGCGCCTCGGCGGTCACGGTGACCGTCGAGCCCCGCGGCGAGAACTTGAGCGCGTTGCCCAGCAGGTTGACGAGCACCTGCACGACGCGGTCGGCGTCGGCGTTCACGCGGGCCGTGGTGGGCGCGGCCGCGATCGTGACGCCGGCCGCCGCGGCCGTCGTCGCCACTGCCTCCACGGAATGGCGCAGCAACTCGGCGGCCGGGCGCGGGGCCAGCGCGAGCTTCATCGTCCCGGATTCGATCTGCTCGACGCTCAGCAGGTCGTTGACGAGGCGCAGCAGCCGGTCGCCGCTGCGCATCGCGGCGTCGAGCATCGTGCGGTCGGCGCCGGCGGGGAAGTCCATCTCGACCAGGCGCATCGCGCCGAGCATGCCGCCGAGCGGCGTGCGCAACTCGTGGCTGACGAACCCGATCATCTGGTCCTTGGCGCGCCCCGCGCTCCGCAGCTCGGCGACGACGCGGCGCAGCGCGACCTCGGTCATCGCCGCCTGCGCGAGATCTTTCAGCAGCGCGATCTCGTCCTCGGTCCACACCCGCGGCTGTGTGTCGATGGCGCAGAACGAGCCGAGCGTCTCGCCCTCGGCGGTGGTGAGCGGCATGCCGGCGTACGCGATGACGCCGATGTCGTCGATCGCGAGGTTGTCGCTGACGAGGCCATCCGTGCGTGCGTCGCTGACGAGGAAGGGGCGCCCCGTCGCGACGACGTGCTGGCAGAACGAATGGGTGAGCGGCGTCTCGCGCGCCGAGCGCCACGGCTCGGCGAGGCCGGACTCGCTCATGAAGAACTGCCGTTCGGCGTCGACGAGCGAGACGAGCGTCACCGGCGCGCCGACGACCTTGCTCGCGATGCGCGTGAGGCGGTCGAACGCCTCGTCCACGGGCGAATCGAGCAGCTCCGTCGCGTGGAGCGCGGCGAGCCGTCCGGGCGCGCGGATGAGGGCGGGATCGGCGAGCGGCACGCTACCCGCCGAGCACGCGGCGGATCTCCCCGGCGATCGTGCGCGGGTCGAACGGCTTGGCGAGGAATCCCACGGCACCGACGGCGCGTGCCTCGGCGGCGGCCTGCTCGGGCGCGGCTCCAGTGAGGAACACGACGGCGATGCCGGCGGTCGCCGGTTCCGCCTTGAGGCGGCGGCACGCTTCGAAACCATCCATGCCGGGAAGCGTGCCATCGAGGATGACCGCGTCGTACGGCTCGGCGGCGGCGCGCACGAGGGCCTCTTCGGCCGACGTCACGAGCGTGACGGTCCAGCCGGGTTCGCGGCGCAGGGATGACTGGAGTACCATGCCGAGCACCGGGTCGTCTTCGACGCAGAGGAGTCTCACGAAACGAATCTGTCGGCGCGCCGGAGAAACGACAATGGCCTTCCTTGTTGGCGTTCCGGCGCGAATATTCAGCATTCATATGAGCGCTTCGTCGTCGAAGACACCCGCGTTCGGGTTATGGCCGTGACCGACACGGAGGATGTCGGCTACGAAGCCATCATGGCGCAGGCGCGGTTGCGCTTCGTCGAGGCGAGCCGGACGGCGGTGGCGGCGCTCGAGGAACTCGAGCCGCGGCTCGCCGAGCAGCCGACGGCGGTCGAGGTGATCACCTCGTTGCGCCGCGAAGTGCACCGCATGAGCGGCAGCGCGGGCACGTTCGGGTTCCGCGCGGTGAGCCGCCTCTGCGCCGCGTTCGAGACCGTGGTCATCGACTGGGCGTCCGACGACCGGGCCGACATCGAGCGGCGCTCGATGATCGTGCGCCAGTTCACGATCGCGCTCGACGAGCTGTTCGCGGCCGAGGATCCGACGTTGCCCGGCGCGGAATGCCAGGCGCTGAGCCTGGTGGAGCTGCCGCGCCCGTTGCTCGTGCGGGTCGTCGCCGAGGCGCTGGCGCGGGGCTTCCGTCCCGAGTGGACCACGGTCGACCAGTTCGGCGACGCGTGCGACGAGGAGTCGCCGGCCGCGGTCGTCGCGCCGCGCGGGATCGCCGCGGTGGAGTCGGCGCACGCGCTGGCGCGGGTGTTGATCGACGTGGCGGGCGCGCCCCCGCTCGAGCCGCTCGACGGCGTCGGGCGCGTCCGCGTGCTCGCGCCCGGACCGACGGCCCGCGAGGTGCTCGACACGGTCGAGGTGCTCGTGGCGCGCGACGGGTCGGGCGGCACGCTCATCGCCGTCGACGACAACCCGGTGGTGCTCGCGCTCGTGCGCGCGCTCGCCGAACGCGAACGGCTGCAGGTGATCACGATCGACGATCCGACGCGGTTCATCGAGGTGGCGCGGAGCGTCGAGCCGTCGGTGCTCGTCGTCGACGTCGACATGCCGCACCTCGACGGCATCACGCTGGTGAAGCAGCTGCGCGAGCACCCGGCGTTGCGGCGGACGCCGGTGATGATGCTGACCGGACACATGTCGGCCGAGACTCGGCGCGAGGCGTTCGCCGCCGGCGCCGACGACTTCATGATGAAGCCGCTCGTGCCGATGGAGTTCCAGCGGCGGGTGCAGGCGCTCGTCGCGGCGAGCCGCCGCGACCGGGCGCGGGCCGGGCTCCACCCGGGCACCGGGCTCGCGCTTCCCGCGAAGACCTGGCAGGAACTCGAGGTGAGTCTGGCGACGTCCGGCGGGGCGGAGCGGTGCGTCGTCGTCATGCGACCCACGCGGCCCCCCGAGACACCGGAGGCGCTCGCCGCCGTGCAGGTGGAGAGCACGCGCGTCGCGCGCCGGTTGCGCGGCGAGGGCGCGGTGGTGGGGCTCATCGACGACCACACGACGGCGGCGGTGGTGCCGGGCGCGGCGGCGGCCGTCGCGGCGCGACTCGCCGATCTCTCGCGATCGCGGGCCGTCGACGCCCCGGCGTGGCGTGCCGGCGTCGCGCCGGTGGCGCTGGCGTCGGCGAACGGTTCGCTGCACGACCTCGTCGACGCGGCGATCGCCGCCGCCGACACGGCGCGTGAGCTCGGCGTGCCGGCGCACGTCTGGGAGCCCGCCGACGGGGAGACGGCGCCCGACGTGATCCTCGTCGAGGACGACAAGGCGCTCGCCGAGCTGATCACGTTCGCCATGCGCCAGGCGGGGTTCACCTTCCGCCACTTCGCCGACGGACCCAGCGCGCTCGAAGGGCTGCAGCGACTGCGCGTGCGCGAGAAGCCGATCGTGCTGCTCGACCTCGACCTGCCGGGGCTCGACGGTCATTCGGTGCACGAGCAGTTGCGCGTGCAGCGTCCCGGGGTGTTCGCCTTCGTGTTCCTCTCCGCGCACGCCGGCGAGGCGCAGCAGCTGCGCGCGCTGCAGGCCGGCGCCCTCGACTACGTGGTGAAGCCGGTGAACCTGCGCGTGTTGATGGCCAAGCTGGCGACCTGGCGCGCGCAGGTGCAGGCGGCGTGACCGCCGCGACCGTCCTCGTCGTCGTCGCGCTGGTGCAGGGCGCCTTCCTCACGCTCCTGCTGATGTTCCTGCTGACGCGCCGCCTGCTGTTCCCGTCGACGCGCGACCGGTTCGCGGAGGCGCGCGCCGCCATCGACGAGGCCGTCCGGCAATGGCTCGTCGCCGAGGGCCCGGTCTCGGCGGTGCGCGACGCGATCAGCGCGTTGCCGTCGGCCGCGCGCGTCGGCTACGTCGCGCACCTCGCGCGTGGGCTCGTGCCGGCGGAGCAGCGGCCGTCGCTCGTGACGGCGTTGCGCTACGAACCGTGGGTACGGCAGGCGCTCGCGGGGGCGCGGTCGCGACGGTGGAGCCGCCGCCTCGAGGCCGCCCGCGCGCTCGCGTTCGTCGGCACCGCGGGCGACCGACAGCTCCTCGGCACGTTGCTCGCCGACCCGCACCCCGCCGTGGCCGTGGCGGCCGTGAGCGCGCTGCCGGGGGTCGCCGACGACGGGCTCGTCGCGCAGGTCGTCGACGCCTATCCCTCACTGTCGCCGTTCGTGCGCGGGTTCCTCGACCTCACCTTGCGGGAGCTGCGCGAACCCGTGACGCGCGTGCTCGTGTCCCGCATGCGGATGGACGCGCCGACGCTCGCATTGGCGCGGAGGATCGCGCTCGCCGAGGCGCTCGACCTGCTGCCCGTGCTCGATCAGGCGATGGCGCTGCGGGGGCACGTCGATGCGGACGTCCGCGCTGCCGTCGCCCGCGCTGCCCGACGGCTGCCGCGCGACGCGACCGTGCAGCTGCTCGCGCGCATGACGCGCGACGCCGACGTGACGGTGCGCGTCGAGGCCGCGCGGTCGCTCGGCGAGTTGGGGCCCGGCTCGGTGCCCTTCCTCGGCGGCGCGTTGCACGACACCTCGTGGCGCGTACGCCGTCAGGCGGCCCTCTCGCTCGCCCTCCTCGGAGAGCGCGGCCGGCTCGCCCTGCGCGAGGCGCGCGCCGACGCCGATCCCTACGTGCGCGACATCGCCTCCCTCGTGTCGGGGCTGTCCGACGGCGCGCTGCTCGAGATCACGGCCCGATGACGCCGGGCCTCGTCGACGCGCTGCACCGCACGCTCTGGTGGGCCGACCACGCCGTGCTCGGCTATTTCCTCGTCATCAACACGTTCTACGCGCTGCTGCTGATCCTCTCGATCCCCGAGCTCTGGGAGCATTGGCGGCTCGCCGACAACGAGCACCTGCAGCGGTTGCTCGCGAGCGACGCGCTCCCGCCGCTCACCATCATGGTGCCGGCGCACAACGAGGAGGTGACGATCGCGTCGAGCCTCCTCTCGTTCCTGACGCTCGAGTACCCGCACTTCGAGGTCGTGCTCGTGAACGACGGCTCGAAGGACGCGACGCTGAGCGTGCTCGTGCGGGAGTTCGACCTCTACCAGGTGCCGGCGCCCTACCCGACGCTCATCCCGACGAAGCGCGTCTTCGGCGTGTACCGTTCGCGCAAGCACGCGCGCCTCGTCGTCATCGACAAGGAGAACGGCGGCAAGGCCGACTCGCTCAACGCCGCGCTCAACGCGGCGCGCTTCGAGTACGTGCTCGCCGTCGACGCCGACACGCTCATCGAGCCCGACGCGCTGCTCCGCCTGGCGCGCCCCTTCCTGCTCGGCACCCACGTCGCCGCCGTCGGCGGCACGGTGCGCGTGGCCAACGCGTGCCGCATCGAACTCGGGCGCGTCGTCGACGCGAAGGTCGACCGGCGGTGGCTCCCCGGGTGCCAGGTGGTGGAGTACCTCCGCGCCTTCCTCTTCGGCCGCCTCGGCTGGAACCGCCTCGGCGGCAGCCTCATCATCTCGGGCGCGTTCGGCATGTTCCGCCGCGAGTACCTTCTCGCCATCGAGGGATACCGCACCGGCAACGTGACCGAGGACATGGACCTCGTCGTCCGCCTTCACCGCTACCTCTACGAGCACGACATCCACGCCAAGATGCCGTTCATCCCCGATCCCGTGGCGTGGACGGAGGTGCCGACCACCGTGAAGGTGCTCCACCGCCAGCGCGAGCGGTGGCATCGCGGCCTGCTCTCGACGGTGATCACCCATCGCGGTCTGCTGTTCAATCCGAAGTACGGCAAGGTCGGCATGGTGTCGTTCCCGTTCTTCGTGTTCGGCGAGCTCCTTGCGCCGGTGGTCGAGCTGTTCGGCTACCTCTTCACCGCGCTCGGGCTCTGGTTGCACGCCGTGGACTGGCACTTCGCGCTGCTCTTCTTCCTCGTCGCCGTGGGCTATGGGTCGCTGCTCTCGGTGTGGGCGGTGGTGCTCGAGGACGTGAGTTTCCGGAAGTACCGGTCGCGGTGGGATTTCCTGCGACTGCTCGCGTTCTCCATCATCGAGGGACTCGGCTTCCGGCAGATGACGGTGTGGTTCCGGCTGCACGCGTTCTGGAAGTATTTCCGTGGCCACGAGGGGTGGGGCACGATGACGCGCGAGGGGTTCGGACCGGCCCGAGTCAAGCCGTGACCGGTCGGTAGTCGCCGCCCTCGCTGTCCCTGCCACGGCGCGCCAGATTAGCCCCATGCCCTCCACCCGCCGCTCCTTCCTCGCCTCGGTGAGCGCCGCGACGCTCGCCGCCTGCGCCCCCGCGCTCCGCCTCGGTCGCGCGTCGCGCCGCATCCTCATCCGCAACGGCACGGTGATCGACGGCACCGGCGCGCCCCGCGTGGCGGCCGACGTGCTCCTCGACGGCGACGTGGTGCGCGACGTCGGTCCCTCGCTCACGGCCACCGGCGCCGACGTCATCGACGCGAGCGGCAAGATCGTCGCGCCGGGATTCGTCGACATCCACTCGCACGGAGACGGTTCGCTCTTCGCCGACCCGATGGCCGAGTCGGTGGTGCGGCAGGGGGTGACGACGATCGTGGTCGGGCAGGACGGATCCTCGAACGGCCCCCGCGAGCAGGGTGACCCCGGGGCGCGTTTCACCTCGATCGGGGAGTACCTCGCGACGCTCGAGCGCGACGTGCGGCCGGCCGTGAACGTCGCGACCATGGTGGGACTCGGCACCGTGCGTGGCGCGGTCGTCGGCCAGGAGAACCGGGTCGCCACCGCCGAGGAGATGGCGCGGATGGTCGCGCTCGTCGAGCAGGCGCTCGGCGACGGGGCGTGCGGCGCGTCGACCGGACTCGAATACGCGCCCGGCGCGTTCGCGAGTACCGACGAACTCATCGCGCTCTGCCGGCCGCTCGCGCGCCGTCGCTTGCCGTACGCCACGCACATGCGCAACGAGGACGACACGCTCGTCGAGGCGGTCGACGAGGCGATCGCCATCGCCCGCGGCGCGCAGTGCCCGCTGCAGATCTCGCACCTCAAGACGAGCGGCGTGCGCAATTTCGGCAAGATCGGCCCGGTGCTCGCGCGCATCGACGGCGCGAAGGCCGCCGGACTGGATGTCGCGTTCGACCGCTATCCGTACGTCGCGTACTCCACGGGACTCTCGAACATGTTCCCGGTGTGGGCGCTCGACGGCGGCAGCACGAAGTTCGTGGCGCGGCTCGAGGCCCGCGACACCGCGGCCAGAGTGCGCGCCGAATCGGAGGCGAAGGCGGCGACCGTCGGCGGGTGGCACAACGTCGTCGTCGCCGGGGTGAGCAACGAGCCGGACCGCGCCGCGGAAGGGCAGCGCATCGACGACCTCGCGCGCGCCGCCGGCGTCGCGCCGTACGACTACGCCGCCGGGCTCCTGAAGCGGAACGGGGCTGACGTGGGCACCGTCGTGTTCGCGATGAGCGAGGAGAACCTCGCCCGTTTCCTCTCGCATCCGCTCGGCATGGTGTGCAGCGACGGCGGCGCG
>JACQBG010000018.1 GCA_016194585.1 Gemmatimonadota bacterium | reverse complement strand
GCCAGGCGCGCGCCGCCGTCGACGAGCTGCGACGGTGCGTGCGCGCCATGCAGGCCTACGAGACGCCGCTCGTGCGCGTCGGCGTCTCGCCACACGCGCCGTATTCGGTGAGCGACGCGCTGTTCGCCGGGATCGCCGCGTTCGCGGCCGCCAACCACCTGCCCGTCGCGACGCACGTGGCCGAGAGCGAGGACGAGTTCGACCTCGTCGCCGCGGGCGAGGGCGCGTTCGCGGCGTTCCTGCACGGGCGCAGGATCGAGGTCGCGCCGCGCGCCACCTCGCCGATCACCCTCCTCGAGAAGACGGGCATCCTCGCCGAGCGCGCCCTCCTCATCCATTGCGTGCGCGTCGACGCCACGGACCTCGCGACCATCGCCGCCCACGCGTGCGGCATCGCGCACTGTCCCGCGTCGAACGCCAAGTTCGGCCACGGCATCGCGCCGCTCTGCGACATGCTCGCCGCGGGTATCCACGTGGGCATCGGATCCGACTCGATGGCCAGCAACAACGCGATGAACCTCCTCGCCGAGGCGCGCCTTGCCGTGCTCGCGCACCGCGCCCGCACTGGGCGCGACGACATCCTCACCGGCCGCGATGCGCTCGAACTGGTTACCATCGGTGCCGCCCGCGCGCTCGGCTTGGGGGGCATCGTCGGCTCGCTGGAGCATGGCAAGCGCGCCGACCTCGCCGCGTTCCCGATCGGACTCGACGCCACGCCGCTCTACGATCCCGCCGACGCGCTCGTCTGGTCGATGTCCCACGCCACCGCGTCGCTCGTCGTCGTCGACGGCGTCGAGCGCGTGCGCAATGGCCGCGTCCTCGGTACCGACGTCGCCGAGGTCGCCGTCGAGGTGCGCGACGCCGCCAACCGCCTCGCACGCTGGAAGCGCGATCGGTAGCGCCGTCGTGCGCGCACCGATTACAATTCGTCGTACCTCCGGCTCGAGGCGCCCATGGGGATCGGCAAGGGACCGACGGCGAAGATCTGGCGTGACGGCACGCTCGTGGATTGGGCGGACGCCACGCTGCACGTGATGAGCCACGTCGTGCACTACGGCTCGGGTGTCTTCGAAGGGGTGCGCTGCTACGAGACCCCCGAGGGCGGCGCCGTCTTCCGGCTGCGCGACCACATGCGCCGCCTGCGCGACTCGGCGAAGATCTACCGCCTCCCCGTGCGCTGGTCCGTCGACGAACTCGTCGACGCCACCGTCGAGACGGTGGCCGCGAACGGCCTCTCGCACTGCTACATCCGCCCCCTCGTCGCCCGCACGGGTGAACAGATGGGCATCTGGGCCAAGGACGCGCCGGTCGAGACGTTCATCATCTGCTGGGAGTGGGGCACCTACCTCGGGCACGCGGCCGTGGAGCACGGCGCCGACGTCTGCGTGTCGAGCTGGCGCCGCGCCGCGCCGAACACGTTCCCGACCCTCGCCAAGGCGACGGGCAACTACCTGAACTCGCAGCTCACCAAGGCCGAGGCGCGTCAGGACGATTACCTCGAGGGCATCGTGCTCGACGCCGCGGGCTTCGTCGCCGAGGGGAGCGGGGAGAACCTGTTCGTCGTCCGCGACGGCACGTTGTTCACCTCGCCGCTCTCGTCGGGCATCCTCGACGGCATCACGCGCGACTCCGTGCTCCGCATCGCCGCCGACCTCGGCCTCACGGTCAAGGAGATGACGATGCCGCGCGAGTTCCTCTATCTCGTCGATGAGGCGTTCTTCTGCGGCACCGCCGCGGAACTCACGCCCATCCGGTCGATCGACCGGCTCCCGGTCGGCACCGGCGAGCCCGGACCGGTCTTCGCGCAGATCCACGACCGCTTCATGGGGATCGCCAAGGGACGGCTCCCCGACGTCCATGGCTGGCTCACGCCGGTGCCGGTGATCGAGCCGGCGGACAGCAGTAGATGACGCGCCGCGCGCGGCGGCAGCGCCACGGATCCTCTCTCCGGAGGGCGGCGTGATCGTCGGTTGCCTCGCGCTCAATTCGTCGTTCGAGCCGCTCACGATGGTGCCGCTGCGCCGCGCGCTGCGACTCGTCATCGATGGCAAGGCCGAGATCGTCGAGGCCGACCGCGAATCGCCCGTCTGCTCGGAGCGCCTGCGATATCCGCGCCCCATCGTCATCCGCCTGACGAAGTTCATCCACGTGCCGCGTCGCTTCCGCCGGCAGGTGACGAACACGTTCCTCTTCGCCCGCGACCGCTACCAATGCCAGTACTGCGGCCGCGCCGCCGCGCAGCTGCGGCATCGCGAGTCGCTGACGCGCGACCACGTCGTGCCGCTCTCGCGCGGCGGACTCAACACGTGGACCAACGTCGTCACCGCCTGCAGCAGCTGCAACACGCGCAAGTCGAACCACCTCCCCGACGAGTGCGGCATGCACCTCAAGCACGCGCCCGTCGAGCCGCACTTCGTGCACCTCTCGTGGGCGGTGCGGCGCCTCACGCCCACGCAGGCGAAGTACATCCGCCTGTTCTACGGCAGCGAGGTGCTCCAGCAGGTCGAGGCGATCGAGCACCGCGTGCAGGGGCAGGCGCGCCCGGCGCGCCACGGCTGACCCGGCGCGCCGCGATCGCGGCCGCCACCCCGCTCAGGGGATCCGGAACGGCGCGGTGTGGCGCTCGTATTCGCGGCGCTCGCCGCCGAGCACGCGCGCCGCGAGCGCGCGGAAGCCGCGCGTCAGCGCCGTGCCGGGATTTCGCGAGCCGCTGAACGCCGGCTGCAACTCCCCTTTCAGCCAGCGGTCGAGCTCGTCGAGGTCGCTCAGCGAGAGCACCGTCACCTCGAGCGTCACCTGGTAGTACAGGGCGCGCGACGTGCGGAACGCCGTCAACGGCACCCGCGTCGGGCGCGCGATCGCCCCCTCGACGTCGTCGAGCTTCGAGAATTTCCCGAGGGAGAGCGGACGGTCGTGCACGAGCTGCACCACCTCGTACGCCTTCTCGAGCGCGATGTAGTGCGCCACCACGTCGAACTCCATCTCGCGCTCGAGGTCGTTCACCCACCGCCCCTCGCTCCACAGTTCCACGCGGAAATGGAAGCGGGCGGGGAACCCCGCGGCGAGCAGCTCGCGGATCCGCGCCCCGGCGAGCATGTCGCTGGCGCTCACCACCGGCCCCTGCACCAGAGCCTCCGCCGGCGCCGGCGGGAAGACGTCGAGCCGCGGGGGTCGCTGGGCCTCCAGCGATCCCCCACGCAGCGCGACGAACGCGGCGGCGGCGACGAGCCGTCGTGACGACCGGTGCACGCGCTAGAACCGCCGTTCCAGACGCAACAAGAACCTCGAGGGCTCGCTCGCGTCGCTGGCGCTCTTCGCCCAGTACACGCCAAGTCCGCCGAAGTCGACGCCGATCCCGAGGTCCGTCTTGTACGAGTCGAAACCCGGCACGGTGTGGTCGGAGTACGTCAGTCGCCCATCGGGAGTGCCGACGCGCCAGCCGCGGCCGGCATCGGCGAACAGCACCCATTGGGCCCGATGGTTGAACCCGGGCCGCCACCAGTCCTCCGTCGCGTCGTCCCGGATCGCCGACCAGAAGAATCCCGACCGCAATTCCACCTGCAGCAACGCGACCCGATCACACTGGGCCGGCGTTCCCGGTTGCGTGAACCCGCCCGTGCAATTGAGGAGGTCCGGCGTGAGCGAGGCGTCGCGGAACGAGAACCCGGGCAGCGTCCCGGGGCCGCCCAGCCCGAGACGCCGCTGCGTGGGGAGCGCGTCGCCGGCCAGCCACCCGCCACCGGCCGCGCGGAAATTGACGAACAAGTCCGGCGCGACCTTCAGATAGCGGCGCGCATCCACGAACCCGCGCGTGTAGTCCACGTGCTCCGGCGACGGGATCGCGAATCCGCCGAGCGTCATCACCGGCGCGCCGAACCGCGTCAACATCCCGGCGCCGTTCTCCAGCTCGGCGTTCAGGTACCACCCGGTCATCCACGCCGAGCCCTTGCCATCGCGCGTGTCCACGCGGAGCCGTGCCGTCGTGAGGTGCATGTCGCCGGGATCCATCGTCGGGTTCGCGCGCCACGGCTCGTCGCCGCGCAGCAGCGACCACGGATCGCGGTCGCGCACGTCCGCCCACCGCTCGTTGCTGAAGGCGAGCGTGAGGTCGGCGTCGTCCGTCGCCTGGAACCGCGCGTAGACCTCGCCGCCGTGCCGCCCGTAATAGTCGCGATAGTCACGATGCAGCAGCGCCGACGCGAGCCCGACCTCCGTGTTGCCGAGCTGCCAGCTCTCCGTCGGCGCGACCACGTCGAACAGCCGGCCGCCGAGCGCCACCCCCATCGGCTTGCCGAACTGCACTTCGGCCCTCGCCTCGTGCCCCAGCGTCTGATCGTCCCAGCGGATGGGCCTCGCCGTGCGCACCACGCCGAAGGCCTCGACGTTGATCTTTCCCCAGGCCGGCGTGCGCTGGAAGCGCGGCCCGGCGACGATCGACCACCCCTCCACGCGGTTGTACGCGCGCGACGCGACGTAGAAGAAATCGGTGAACGCCTCGCCGCGCCGGAACTCGTGGCGCACCCGGTGCCGGTTCCACCACGAGTCGTCGTACACGGGGTCGGCGTCGGGGACGAGGCGCTCCCCCTCGAGATGGTAGCGCAGCAACTCGGCCTGCGAACGGATGTCGCCTCCGATAGTGGCGCCGTCCTGTCCGACCATCCCGCCGCCCACGACCATCAACTGCTGGCCGATCTGCGCCCCTTTCGCGAACCGCACGTCGGCGTTGATGGCGACGAGCGATCCGTCGATCCGCCCGGCGATCGTCGCCGGGCCGTTGAGCACCGCGACGTCGCCGGCGATCACGCTGCCCGCCGGCACGTCGAACGCGCCGGTCACCCGGCGCGTCCCCGGCGCGTTGTACACGTCCACGGCGGCGCGCGCCACCGCGGAGAGTCGCGCCACCGACGTGTCGGCCCGCTGCGCCGTCGCCATCATCGGCGCCGCGAGTGCCACCATGCAGACGATCCAGACGATCCGCTTCATCGTGTCTCCAGTTGTGAACGGGTCGATGCCGCGAAAGGCACGTCCCGTGCCGGAGCTTCACTCTCAGTCTAAGTCATTGCCGCGCGCCGCCCTCATCACCGCCAAGGCCAGCGCGTCGCATCACCGTCGTGTCGGTTCGGCGTCCCACGGCGTGTCAGTTCGTGAACGCGCCGTCACGGCTCCCCCGGCACCACCACGCCGAGTCGCTTCATCCGGCGATACAGGTTCGGGCGGTCGGTGCGCAGTCGTCGCGCCGCTTCGGCCACCACGCCGTTCGCCGCCTGGAGCGCGCGGCTGATGAGCAGCCGTTCGTACTCGTCGAGCGCGTCGCTCAGCGTCAGTTCCGGCTGCGACAGGGCCGGCAGCGGCGGCGCCGAGACGCCGTCCGTGCCAAGTGGGAGCACCGCCGCCACCTCGGCCGCGCCGATCGACTGCCCCGCGTGCAGGATGGACAGCCGCTCGACGATGTTCGCGAGTTCCCGGATGTTGCCGGGCCATCGGTGCCGCACGAGGTAGTCCACCGCCTCGTCGGTCCACTCCGGCGCCGGCTGCCCCGAGCGGCGCCGCTGCAGCGCCGCGAAATGCCGCACGAGCAGCGGGATGTCCGAGGGCCGCTCGCGCAACGGCGGCACGGGGAGCGGGATCACGTTGAGCCGGAAGTACAGGTCCTCGCGGAACTTGCCGTCCTGCACGGCGCGCGCGAGGTCGCGGTTCGTCGCCGCGATCACGCGCACGTCGATCTTGATCGCGCGACCACCGCCGACGCGTTCGATCTCCTTCGCTTCGATGGCCCGCAGCAGCTTCGCCTGCGCCTCGGCGCCCAGATCGCCCACCTCGTCGAGCAACAGCGTGCCCGTGTGCGCGAGCTCGAACCGGCCGATGCGGCGCTCCGTGGCGCCGGTGAACGAGCCGCGCTCGTGGCCGAACATCTCGCTCTCGACCAGATCGCGCGGGATCGCCGCGCAGTTCACGCGCACGAACGCGCGGTCGCGCCGCGCGCTCCCGGCGTGGATCGCCGCGGCGACGAGCTCCTTCCCCGTGCCGCTCTCGCCCGTGATGAGTACTCGGGCGTCGGTCGGCGCGATGCGCGCGATCATCTCGCGCACCTCGCGCATCGCCGGGCTCGTCCCTACCAGTTCGCCGGCGAGCCCGAGGTCGGCGCGCAGCGCCGAGCGTTCGCGGCGCGTCATGCGCAGCTCGAGCGCGCTCGCGATCGCCAGCAGTACGCCCTCGGGGGTCAACGGCTTCTCGAGGAAGTTCACGGCGCCGAGCCGCGTCGCCTTCACCGCGTCGGCCAGCCCTGCGCGGCCGCTCATCATGATCACCGGGAGCTCCGGGAATCGTTCGCGCAGCCGCTCGAGCACCGTCATCCCGTCGAGCGCGCCCGGCATCATGAGGTCGAGCAGCACGATGTCCGGTTCCGACTCGTCGGCGCGTGCCAGCCCCGACGCGCCGTCGTGGGCGTCGCGTACTTCGAACCCCTCCGACGAGAGCAGCGCGCCCACCATCCGCCGGATGTTGGGTTCGTCGTCGATGAGCAGCACGGACGGCATCGCGCGCTCAGCCCGGTTCGCGCCGGATCGCGCCGGCGTCGGGGCGGGGAAGCGTGCCCATGGCGTCGGCGCGCTCGGAGAGCAGCTTCGTCGTGAACCGCTGCCCCTCCGAGATCCGCTCGAGCTCGATGGCCATCGATTCCAGCGCCGTCTCGATGCGCGCGAGCCGCGCAGCCTGCTCGACATCGATCGGCGGGAGGGCCGTCCGCTGCTCCTGCCGGCGCAGGTACCCGCGCACGAGCGGGATCCCCAGTGACAGCACGATCACCGTGCCGAAGAACGCGATCGGGACGACGATGTCTTCGTTCATGTCAGGGATCCGGGTGAAGAGGACGACGCGCCGGCGCGGCCGTCGCCGATCGCCTGTCGTTCGCGCTCGGTGAGCACCTTCGTCAGGAACCGCTGGCTCTCCGAGATGCGCTCGATCTCGATCGACACCGACTCGAGCGCGCGCTCCATGCGCTCCATGCGCGCCTGCGCTTCGGCGGGCAGTTCCGCGCGCGGAGACCCCCGGCGCTCGATCCGCCCGACCACCGCTCGCACCACCGTCAGGACCGTGTACGACGCGACGATCACGACCGCCACGGCGGCGAATGCTTGGACTCCGTCCACGGCTACGCTCCTTGGTCAGGCCGCCGCACCGGGAAGATGAGGCGGATCTCCGTGCCATCGCCCGGCGTGCTGTGCGCTTCCACTCGCCCGCCGTGCGCGTCGACTGTCTGCTTCACGATCGCCAACCCGAGCCCCGTGCCGCCCGTCTTCGACGTCACGTACGGGCGCCAGATCGACTCCAGCCGCTCTGGCGCGATCCCCGGGCCGGAGTCGTGCACCGCGATCACCACTTCGCCCGGCGACGGCGCGCCGACGCTCACGCTGATGCGGCCGCCGTCGCCGCACGCCTCCACCGCGTTCAACAGCACGTTCGCCACCGCCCGGATGATCGCGTCGTGCTGGCCCTGCACCAGCGGCACGCCCTCCGCCACCGACACGCGCATCTCGATCGACGACGGCACCGTCGTCCGCACCACGTCGCGCACCAGCTCCGCGACGTCGAGCTCCGCCACCGGCCCTTCGGGCAACCGGCCGAACTGCGCGAAGCTCCGCGCCATCGCCTCCAATCGCGCCGACTCCACCGACAGCACCTCCACCACCTCGGCCAGTTCGGGCCCGACCTTTCGCTTCAGCTGGTCCACCGCGAACCGGATCGGCGTCAGCGGATTCTTCAGTTCGTGCGCCACCTGCCGCGCCGATTCCCGGAACGCCTCGAGCCGCTCCCGCTCCAGCGCCGCGCGGCGGCCCGCCTCGATATCCACCGCCATCTCCCGCATGCCCGATCGCAGCAGTTGGAACTCCGGTGCTCCCCGGCCCTCATCCTGCGCCGGGAGTGGCTCCCCCCGCCGGATCCGGCGGGTCCATCCCACGAGTTCGTCGAGCGGGCGGCTCAACTGCCGGCTCAGGTGCCCCGCCGCGCGAGACGCGAGGAATCCGAGCAGGGCCAGGATCGCCAGCCCCACCACGAGCAGCACCGGCACCAGCCGGCCCACGAGATATTCGAACTGCTTGGCCCTCGTCACCGACGTCGCGAGCTCGCGCTCGTGCGCGGCGAGCGCCGAGTCCTCGTCGGCCGCGTGCCGCTGGCGTCGCGCCACGACCAGCGCCCGGGCTCCCGTCGCCGCCGCGCTGTCCCACGCCGTGGCGCCGCTCATCAGCGGGAGCAACCGCGCCATCGTGCCCCCCCACACCGTCGTCAGCACGACCGACGGCACCAGCGCGAACAGCGCCAGGATGAGAAACAGCCGGGACCGGAAGCCGAGTCGCTTCACTGGCTGCGTCTACGGGTCGGGGACGGGGAGAGTTTCATTTCGACTCACAAGTTACAGTCGCGGAGCCCGCCCGGCGCCTGCGAACTCGCCGGCGCGACCGGCCAGACGGTGACAAACCCCAACCATGGCATTAGGTTGCAGGGACGATGCGCCGTGCGCGTCGATGATCGTTGCGGGCCACGCGCCACCGATCACCGGCACGACCGGCGCCTCGGATGACCACGGGAGCGTTGGCGTCTGCGCCATCACGTTCTTCCGGGGAGGAAGGCTCCGCAGATGGCGGCGCGCCCCCGGTGGATCTGGTGAGCGTGCTCGCCGCCCCCACACTACCACCGGGCGACGTGTCGCCTCCGTGCGCTGCCGCGCTTCACGCGCCACGCGCCGCGGGATGCGTCAGCCCGACACCGGCGAGTTCGCCAGAGACAGATGAAGTCACGTCCTTCGCATGTCGCCCCGCTCCGCGGGACGATCGCGCCTATCCACCGCGGCCCGGGCGCGCACGCCCAGCACCAGGCCCCCCTCACCACGCCGCTCGTCCACCACGCGCCGAACGCGGCCCTGCTCATCGATTTCGACAACGTCACGATGGGCATCCGTTCGGACCTCGGCCACGAGCTCCGCAACCTGCTCGGCTCCGACATCATCAAGGGGAAGGTCGCCGTCCAGCGTGCCTACGCCGACTGGCGCCGCTACCCGCAGTACATCGTCCCCCTCGCCGAGTCGTCGATCGACATGATCATGGCGCCGGCGTACGGGTCGTCCAAGAAGAACGCCACCGACATCCGCCTCGCCATCGACGCGATGGAGCTCGTCTTCACGCGCCCCGAGATCGGCACCTACATCCTCCTCTCCGGCGACTCGGACTTCTCGAGCCTGGTGATGAAGATCAAGGAGTACGGCAAGTACGTCATCGGCGTCGGCATCCGCGAATCGTCGAGCGACCTCCTCGTCCAGAACTGCGACGAGTACTACAGCTACAACGCACTCGCCGGTCTCGTGAAGGCGACCGACGAGACCGACACGCAGAAGTACGACCCGTGGGAGCTCGTGAGCGAGGCCATCGCGCGCATGCAGCGCAACGGCGACGTCATGCGCTCCGACCGCCTCAAGCAGGTCATGAAGGAGATCGACAGCAGCTTCGACGAGAAGGACCTCGGGATGTCGAAGTTCTCCAAGTTCTGCACCGAAGCGGCGCAGAAGGGGCTGATCACCGTCACGAAGCTCGAGAACGGACAGCTCGAAGTCGGACCGCCGCGCGGCGGCAAGCCGGCCGCCGACGCCCCCGCGGCCGCTCCGGCGCCGCGCGCGCCGCTCGGCGACGGCGACGACCGTGAAGGGCGCCGTCGCGGACGTCGAGGTGGGCGCGGTCGCGGCCGTCGCGACCGCGACGAGAACACGGCCGGCCTCGAGGTGACGGCCGAACGGTCCATCGACATGGCGGAAGAGGTGGCCGCACCGGTCGTGCCGGCCGCCGCGCTCGTCGTTCCGGCCACGCCGGCGGCGAAGCGTCACGACGCGCCGCGGCACGAGACGCCGCGGCACGAACCGCGCCGCGAGCGCCACGCGCCGGTCGCGGTCAACGAGAACATCGGCCGTGCCGGCCTCCGCCTTACCCGCGACGAGGCCTTCGCGCTCGTGCGCGAGGCCGTGAACGCGGTCGTCACGGGCGACGACGCCGTGAACGCCGAGATGGTGCGAGAGCGCGCCTTCGCGATCCTCGGCCGCGACAGCGAGAGCCTGTCCGAGCGCAACTTCGCGCGGATCCTCCGCGACGCGCACGACGGCGACATCATCGACCTGCGCAAGCGCGGCGACTCCTTCGAGGTCGCCAAGGCGGCGAGCGCGCCGAGCGTCGCCGCGCAGCTCGAAGTGAAGGAAGCGGCGCTCAAGGCCGTCGACGACGAGCGGAAGGCCGCGGCGTCGCCCCCGCCGCCGCGTGGCATGGCGGCGCGCGGCATCCCGAGCCGCGGCGGTCGCGGCCCGCGCGGTCCCAAGGTCGGCGCCATCGCGCCCGACATGCTGCTCATCGGCGTGGTGCCCACGGCGCCCGTCGCCGCGGCGCCGGCCGCAGCGGAGCCGGCGGCCGCCGCGCCGGCCAAGAAGGGGCGCGGCAAGGCCAAGCCGGCCGACGCGGCCGCGCCCGCCGTCAAGCGCGCGCCGCGCGCCAAGAAGAAGGGCGCCGCCGCGTCGTGAGGGCGCGCGCCCTCGGCGCGGATTTCTACGACCGTGACACCGAGCACGTCGCCCGCGAACTGCTGGGCGCCGTGCTCGAGTGCACGGTCGATGGCGTCACGGTGCGCGGACGCATCGTCGAGACCGAGGCCTACGTCGGCGAGCACGACGCCGCGTGCCACGCCAGCGTCGGCCGCACGGCACGCACGGAGGGACTCTTCGGCCCCCCGGGTTCGGCGTACGTCTACCTGATCTACGGCATGTACTGGTGCGCGAACGCCGTGACGCGCGCCGAGGGGCTCGCCAGCGCGGTGCTGCTGCGCGCCGTCGAGCCGCTGCACGGGGTCGAGACCATGCGCCGCCGCCGGCTCGCGCGTCGCGACGTCGACCTCACCTCCGGTCCGGGACGGCTCTGCGACGCCTTCGGCATCACCGGCCCCCGCTTCCACGGGCGGTCGTTCACGCGGGGCGCGCTGCGCATCGTGGAGGGCCTCGCCGTGCCCGACGCCGAGGTCGCCGTCACCCCGCGCGTCGGGATCAACGCGAAGAACGCCGCCGTCGACTGGCCCCTGCGATGGATCGTGCGCGACAGCCCCTTCGTGTCGGCGCGGCGCGACACGCGCCGCTGGCTCTCCGCCACGCGCTGACGCGCGCCGCCATGCCCGGCGACGAAGAGCGGCGCGACCCGTAGGGCCGCGCCGCTCGATGCCTCAGGCGGGAAGCCGCCTTACCACTTCTTCTCGATCGAGCTTCCGAAGTTGAACCGCACGCCGAGCGTCCACGCGCTCGTGAAGCCGTCGCCGTTCACGAACCAGCTGCCCGCACCCTGCGACGGCATCACCGTGTACTCGGCGAACGGCGCCCAGCGGCCGAGCGTCGTCATCAGGCCGAACTGCCCGAACAGCTTGCCGGCGGACTTCGCGGCGTTGATGCGCCCGTCGACCGTGTCCTTCGCGGCAGGCGTGCTGTAGTAGGTGCCCTGGGCGTTCGCTTCACGGATGAAGTTGAAGGCGTAACCCAGCCCGACGTAGGGGCGGATGATCGAGACCTTCGGCGTGAAGATCATCGCGTTCGCGCCGATGCGGCGCAGGTCGGTGATGTTCACGTTGCGCGGCGCGCCCGTCGGGAAGTCGGTGACCGTCGACACCGCGTCGAAATACGACTGCTCCGCGAAGATGTGGAGCGCGTAGTTCGTGCGCGTGATCATCCAGTCGGCGCCGATGGTCGGCGCGATCGTCCGCGCCACGGAGGTCGGGAACGAGATCTGTCCCCCGTACACCCCCCAATACCAGGCGTCCTGGAACGGGTAGGTGCCCGTCTGCGCCGACAGGGGGCGCACGAGTGCCGCGACCGCGACGGCGGCGACGACGGAAGCACGGAACAGACGCATAGGCTGCACCTCGAGGGAGAGGACCGGATGCCGAAACGGAGCGCCCGGCCGGCCCATCAGGCCGCCCGGAGGCTCACTTCTCGGACGAGGAGGCTCCCCGGGAGGTCACGACGCGTCACCTCCCGATGCCGACCCGATCGGCCACCGACCGGATCGCCCGCACTGCGAATTCGAGGTCCGTGCGGGTATGCGCCGCCGACACCTGGCAGCGCAGCCGGGCCGTCCCCTGCGGCACCACCGGGAAGCCGAACCCGGTCACGAAGATCCCCTCGTCGAGCAGCATCTGGCTCATCCGGATGGCGTCCGCCGTCTCGCCGACGATGATCGGCACGATCGGGGTGTCCCCGTCGAGCGGCTTGAGCCCCGCCTCGACGAGCGCGCCGCGGAAGAACCGCGCGTTCTCGTGCAGCGCCGTCACCCGCTCGGGATGCGCCTCGATGAACTGCACGGCCGCGAGCGCGCTCGCCGCGACGGTGGGAGGCAGCGCGTTCGAGAAGAGCTGCGGGCGCGACCGCTGCGTGAGCATGTCGCACAGCGCCGCCGGGCCGGCCACGAACCCTCCGGCCGCGCCCCCGACGGCCTTGCCGAGCGTGCTCGTGATGACGTCGACCTCGCCCAGCACGCCGAAATGCTCCGCCGTGCCGCGCCCCGTCGCCCCGAGCACCCCGGTCGCATGCGAATCGTCGACGATGAGCACGGCGTCGTGGTCGCGCGCGATCTGCAGCAGCTGCGGCAGCTTGGCGATGCTCCCTTCCATCGAGAACACGCCGTCGGTCCAGACGAGCCGCCGCTTCGCCGCCTTGTTCGCCTTCAGCTTCTCCACCAGGTCGTCGAGGTCACCGTGCTTGTACACGGCGGTCGTGCACTTGGTGATCGATTTCGCGAGCCGGATCGAGTCGATGATCGACGCATGGTTGAGCGCGTCGCTCACCACGAAGTCTCCCTCCTCGACCACCGTCGCCGTGAGCCCCTCGTTGGCGTTCCACGCCGAGACGTACGTCATCGAGGCATCCGTCCCCACGAACCGCGCGAGCGCCTGCTCGAGCTCGCGGTGCACCGTGAACGTGCCGCAGATGAAGCGCACGCTGCCGGTGCCGGCGCCGTACTTCCGGATCCCCGCGATCCCCGCCTCCATCACCGACGGCTCGTCGCACAGGCCGAGGTAATTGTTCGAGGAGAGGATCAGCACCTCGCCGCGCCCCTCCATCCGCACGTGCGCGGACTGCGGCGAGTCGAGATAGTTCAGCGTCTTGTAGACGCGGTCGGCCTTGAGCTGCGCGATCGTCGCCTCGAGGCCTGCGACGAACTTCGGGTTCAGCGACATGAGTGCAGAGTTGTGTACGGTTCACCGTCCACCGTTCACCGTGAACGGTGCACTCGCCGTAGTAGTTACGCGATCTCGAACACCACTTTGCCGGCCTCTCCCGCCTTGATCACCCGGATCGCCTCGGCGTGATCCTCGAGCGGGAACCGGTGCGTGATCACGGGTTTGGGGTCGAACTGTCCGCTGCGCAGGAACTGCGTCATCTGGATCCACGTCTCGTACATCCGGCGCCCCACCACGCCGTAGACCGTGATTCCCTTGAAGATGATCTCGGTCGCGAGGTCCACGTCGATCGGCTTCGACGGGATGCCGAGCATCTGCACCCGCCCGCCCACGCGCACGAGCTTGAACGCCTGATGGATCGCCGCCGGCACGCCGCTCATCTCGAGCACCACGTCCACGCCGAGTCCGTCCGTCGCGGCGTGCACGGCCGCCGCGGCGTCCTGCGGCTGCACCGCGTCGTGCGCTCCCATCGCCTTCGCCAGCGCGAGCCGCGTCGGGTTCACGTCGCTCGCGATCACCCGGCTCGCGCCCGCCGCGTGGCAGATGCCGACCGCGAAGATGCCGATCGGCCCGCACCCGGTGATGAGCACCGTCTTCCCGGGGAGCTCGGTGCCGTGCAGCGCCGTATGGAACGCGTTCCCCATCGGGTCGTGGATGCCGCCGATCTCGAACGCGATGTCGTCGTCGAGATGCCACACGTTCGTCGCCGGCATCGCGATGTACTCTGCGAAGCAGCCGTCACGGTCGACGCCGATGATGCGCGTGTTCGGGCAGACGTGCCCGTTCCCCGTGCGGCACAGGTGGCATCGCCCGCAGACGATGTGCCCCTCCGCCGTCACCCGGTCGCCCACCTTCACGTCGGTCACGAGTGTCCCGACCTCGGCGACCTCGCCCGCGAATTCGTGGCCGACCGTGAACGGGGGCCGGCATCGCCCTTGCGCCCACGCGTCCCACTCGTGGATGTGCACGTCGGTGCCGCACACGCCGGCCCGGTGGACCTTGATCAGCACTTCATCGCCTCGGATCGCGGGGACGGGAACGTCCTTCAGCGCGAATCCGGAGGCGGCGGTTTCCTTGACGAGGGCTTTCATGGCCTTAAACGTCGCGGGTGGCAGGAGCCGGCGAAAGTGGAGGAAACCGTTGCGGCCGTCCGCGACGTTCACCGTGTGGGCAGGCTCGACGCGGCCGCCGCCCGAACCCTAACGAGGAAGCTGCCCATGCCGTTGTCGCGCGCCATCCGCTCCAGTCTCGTCGTCCTCGCCGCCGCGGCCGCCGCCGGATGCGCCACGCTGCACCCGCTCAAACCCGCCGCCGACCGCTCGCTCTACCTCCGGCTCGGCGGCTACGACGCCATCGCCGCCGTCACCGACGATTTCCTGGGGCGCGCGCTCCCCGACCCGCGCATCGCGCCCTTCTTCAAGGGGCTCGAGCCCGCCGACCTGCAGCGCATCCGGCAGCACCTCGTCGACCAGCTCTGCTTCGCGACGGGCGGCCCGTGCTACTACCCGGGCAAGGACATGAAGACCGCGCACGCCCAGTTCGAGATCACCAACGACGTCTACAACGCCTTCACCGGGCATCTCGACGAGACCGTCGCGCACTTCCACATCGCCGACCGCGAGCGCAACGAGCTGGCGCAGCTCGTCGCGTCGCTCAAACCCTCGATCGTGAACCGCTGACGCCGCGCCCCTTCCCGAGCGGCGGCCGGGGCGCCAATATTCGCGCTGCACGTTCGTCCCGCCGTCGCGTGTCCCCCCACCTGCGGCATGCCCCGACCGAGCATCGCGGCCCGGTCGGCCATCGACTCCTCGTGGCGTCCCGCCCGGAGCGATCGATCGAATGACAGACAGGCGTGAGTTCCTCAAGTACGCCGGCAGCGCCGGCGCCGCCGCCGCGATGCTCGCGGCCCTCCCCCGCGGCGCCCGCGCGGCGCCGGCCCCGACGCCGGAGAACGTCGAACGCTTCGAGGGCGGTACCGCGAAGGAATTGATGATGGACGCCCTCAACGCCGCCAAGCTCGCCGGCGCGTCGTGGGCCGACGCGCGCATCGCGCGCTTCCGGCAGAACTTCGTCGTCACGCGCGAGCACCAGATCATCAACGTCGTCGACACCGACACCATCGGCTGCGGCGTCCGCGTCCTCCTCGACGGCTGCTGGGGCTTCGCCGCCACGCGCAACCTCACGAAGGACGCCGTCACCGCCGCCGCCCGGGAAGCCGCGAGCATCGCCCGCGCCAACCGTGCGGCCCGCGACCGCGCCGTCGAGCTCGCGCCCGCGCCGGCGCATCCCAACGCCACGTGGAAGAGCGCCTTCACCGTCGATCCCTTCGACGTGCCCGTCGAGCAGAAGGTCGACCTCCTGCTCGCCGCCAACGCCGAGGCGATGAAGGTCGACAAGGTGAAGTACGTGAACTCCATCCTCTTCCTCGTGAAGCAGGAGCGGAACTACGCCAACACCGACGGTTCCGTCATCACGCAGACGCTCGTGCGCAGCTGGCCGCTCTTCACCGCCACCGCCGTGTCGAGCGACTTCTCCGACTTCCAGAACCGGCAGGGGGTCGAAGCCGCGCCGATGGGGCGCGGCTGGGAGTACGTCCTCGGCTGCGACCTCGCCGGCAACGCCCGCAAATGGGGCGAAGAGGCCGCGCAGAAGCTCACCGCCAAGCCCGTCGACGTCGGCCGCTACGACCTCGTGCTCCACCCGTCGAACAGCTGGCTCACCATCCACGAGTCCATCGGCCACCCGCTCGAACTCGACCGCGCGCTCGGCTACGAAGCCAACTACGCCGGCACGAGCTTCGTCGCGCCCCCCGAGGAGAAGCTCGGCAAGCTCCGCTACGGCCCGCCGATCATGAACATCCGCGGCGACCGCTCGCAGGAAGGCGCGCTCTCGACCATCGGCTACGACGACGACGGCGTTCAGCCCGACGACTTCCTCATCATCAAGGACGGCGTCGTCAACGACTACGAGACGACGCGCGAACAGGCACTCTGGCTCAAGTGGTGGTACGAGAAGGAGGGACGCCCCGTGCGCTCCCACGGCTGCGCCTACGCCGACAGCTGGTCGAGCGTCTCGTTCCAGCGCATGCCCAACGTCTCGCTCCTCCCGGGCAAGGAGGAACGCTCCTGGGACGACCTCATCGCCGCCACCGACCGCGGCATCGCGATCATCGGCGATGGCTCGTTCTCCATCGACCAGCAGCGCTACAACGCGCAGTTCGGCGGGCAGGTGTTCTACGAGATCAAGGGCGGCAAGATCGCCGGCATGCTCAAGGACGTCGCCTACCAGATCCGCACCCCCGACTTCTGGAACTCGATGGACATGATCGGCGGGCCGAAGAGCTACCAGCTCGGCGGCTCGTTCTTCGACGGCAAGGGACAGCCCGGCCAAGTGAACGCCGTCAGTCACGGCGCCGTCCCGGCCCGCTTCCGCAACGTCAACGTCATCAACACGGGGAGGAAGAGCTGATGACCGCCCCCAAACGACTCCTCGACGCGGTCGCCCGCGTGACCGCCGAACCCGAGGGCGTGCTGCCGCGCGCCGCCGTGCAGGCGCTCTGCGAGAAGACGGTGAAGCTGTCGAAAGCCGACGCCATCAACGTGAACGTCAGCGGCGGCATCACGCAGAACATCCGCTTCGCCGCGAACCAGCTCTCCACCGCCGGCTCCATCGTCGACGCCACCGTCGTCGTGCAGTCGTCGTTCGGCCCCAAGCACGCGGTCGTCACCACCAACGACCTCTCCGACGACTCGCTCCTGCGCTGCGTGCGCGAGTCGGAGCGGCTCGCCAGGCTCGCCCCCGACGATCCCGAGGCGATGCCCGAGCTCGACGCGCAACGGTACGAGACGGTCGATGCGTGGTTCGACGCGACGGCCAACAACTCCGCGGCCGACCGCGCCAAGGTCGCGCTCTCGGCGCTCGGACCGGCGCGCAAGGCCGGCGACCTCGTCGCCGCCGGTTTCCTCGTCGCCGGCGCCGGCTACAACGCCATCGCCAACCAGAAGGGGATGTTCGCGTACTTCCGCTCGACGAGCGCGAACTACCAGCTCACGGTGCGCACGAGCGACGGCACCGGATCGGGGTGGGCCGCCGCCGATCATCCCGATTGGTCGCGCATCGACTTCGACGCCGTCGCCGCGCGAGCGCTCGAAAGAGCGCGCGCGTCGCGGAATCCGGCGAAGATCGAGCCGGGCCGCTACGTCGTCGTGCTGGAGCCGCAAGCGACGGGAGACCTCGTCCAGCTCGTCTCGAATTACGCCGATGCCAGGAGCTCCGACGAGGGACGCTCGCCCTTCGTGAAGACCGGCGGCGGAAACAAGATCGGGGAGAAGATCGTCGATGAGCGGGTGACGATGTTCTCCGATCCCGCCGATCCGCAGCTGCTCGCGCAACCCTTCGATGGCGAAGGTTTCCCTCTGGGAAAACAGCTCTGGATCGAGAACGGCGTGCTCAAGCAGCTGTACTATTCGCGCTTCTGGGCGAAGAAACAGAACAAGGTCGCGACGGGCGCACCGAGCTCGTTCAAGATGTCCGGAGGCTCGCAAACGGTCGACGAACTCATCCGCGGGACCGAACGCGGGATCCTCGTCACCAGGCTCTGGTACTTGCGCGAAGTCGATCCTCGTACAATTCTGTACACAGGATTGACGCGCGATGGCACGTTCTTGATTGAAAACGGAAGGGTCTCGAAGAGCGTATCGAACATGCGATTCAACGAATCGCCGCTCTTCATGCTGAATAATCTCGAGGCGCTCGGACGGTCCGAGCGGCTCGCCGGCACCGAGCAAGGCGGCGCGATCGCGATGCCGTCGATCAAGGTGCGGGACTTCAACTTCACGAGCCTCTCCGAGGCCGTGTAAGAGCGGGGCCGCGGAAACGCGGTTTCGAGCCCAGCGGTCCACCGGGGGATCGCCAGGGAATTCACTCCTTCACAGGAGCTAGTACCATGGCTGCCAAGAAAAAGGCTGCGAAGAAGAAGGCCACCAAGAAGAAGGCCGCGAAGAAGAAGTAGTTCTTCGAACAGCGGGGAGCCGACGATCGTCGGCTCCCCGCTGTCGTTTTAACCACCCTCGAAAACACGTGCGCCCCGGAGGATCACCCCCGGAGCGCGCTCTCCCTTCGGCCGACGTCCCGTCTACGCGACCAGCTTCCCGCCCTTCTCCTCGGTCTCACACGTGGGAACCGGTCCCCACACGTACGCCGAGAAACGGGGCGTCTCCTCCGCACGGCTCCCAGCGGAGATGATGATCCCCACCGGCTCTTCCTCGATCTCAACACGCCGCAGATAGTCCATCGGATCCTCACCAGCCGCGCCCATGCGCGATCGCGCTAGTAATAGAAGTAGGTCCTGCTCTCGACCAATAGACGTTGCACGGAGAGTGCCTGTTTCCGGCCACATGCAAATCCATATACCACAGCAGGTTGGATAACAAAAAAACCGGCCCGAATGGGCCGGTTGTCGCAAAAGAACACGACACTTTTCCGCTATTGTGTCGTTTCGTTACGCGACGGACTTCCTCGCGACCAGTGTCTTCGCGGCACCGGGCTCCTGCACGAACGAGAGGTCCCACCCGGCGTAGCTCTGCCGGAGCTCATCCTCCGTGATCGCCTCCTGGCCGGCGATGATCGTCTCCACGAGGTGCACGCCGCCGTCGAGCGTCGCCAGTTGGAGCGCGGCGATCACGCGCTCGCGCTCCGACGGTCCGAGCCCCGCGAACGCCGCCGGCGTGAGCACCACCGCGGCCACCGGACCGTCGGGCATCCATTGGCTCAACTCCGTCGTCAGTCCGCGCACGCGCGACTCGAGTCCCGCCTCCTCGGCGGCGACGAGCACGCGCTCCACCACGTCGTGTTCCGGCTCGATCGCCGTCACATGGCAGCCGTTCGCGGCCAGGTACAGCGCCGAACCCTGCACACGCGCCCCCGTCACGACGACCTCGGCGCTCAGCGACGCGCGGTTGAGCGCGTGCGCGAGCGGCGTGTCGGCGCGCAGCCCCCAATACTCGGGGCGCTTCGGTTCCGACGCGTTGCGGAGCAGGCGGCGGCGCCACGTCTCGAACGAGGGGATCTTGAGCCGGCGCGCGATGATCCGATCGACCTCCGCGGCGAGCAGCACGTCGCGCATGCCGAGCTGCAATTCCCCCTCGAGCGTCGCGTGCGCCACGTCGGCGATCCCGCACAGATGCGCACGCGACACGGATTCCTTGTACGCCTCGATCTCACGATCGACGTACATGGAGTACTCGTGCTGGAGCGAACGCGGCGTGCGGGAGGGGATCAGATCGCGGCTCACGGGAGGAATGCGGTCGATGCGCACAAGCTAAGCACGAACGACGGGCCATCAAAGAGCGGCGTTATCCACAAACGAGGGGACTGCCTCTGATGTGTGACGTGCGGCGGCGGCGAACGTCACGCGGCCGCTGGCACTCGCATCGCGGGCGAGCCATCGTTCACGCGCGCGCTCCCACACGCCTGCCCCGAGAACGATGCCCGAACTCCCCGAAGTCGAGGAAGCCGCGTCACGGCTGCGTCGCGCCGCGCTGGGGCGGCGCATCCGTGCCGTCGCCGCGCTGCACGCCGCGCAACGGCGCGGGCTCGGCGCCGCCGCGGCGCGACGCGCGGCGGGCCGTCGCATCGTGGCCGTCGAGCGGCGCGGCAAGCATCAGCTGCTGCGCCTCGACGACGGCGCGTCGCTGCACGTCCACTTCCGGATGGATGGCGACTGGCACGTCGGACGCACCGACTCGCCGCTGCCGAGGTTCGCCCGCGTCTCGTTCGACCTGAGCGGTGGCGTGCGCGTCGCGCTCGTCGATTCGCGCGCGCTCTGTACCGTGCGCTGGCACGCGCCGGGGACCGAGCCGCTCCCCGCCCTCGGCCCCGAGGCCGACGACCCCTCGCTCACCGCCGGCGCGCTGCGCGCGGCGCTCGCGTCGCGGCGCGGTCCCATCAAGACGGCGCTCCTCGACCAGCGCGTGATCGCCGGCCTCGGCAACATCTATGCGGGGGAGGCACTGTGGATCGCCGGCATCAGTCCGCGCGCCGTCGCGTCGTCGCTCTCGGCCGCCCGCGCCGCGAGGCTCGTCGACGCCATCCGCGAGACCCTGCGCGACGGCGTGAAGAACGCCGGCCGGTACCGCACGGGCGAGCGCGTGGCGCCGCTGCACGTCTACGACCGCGAGGGGGAGCCGTGCGAACGGTGCGCGCGCCCCATCCGTCGCATCGTGCAGGCGGGGCGCTCGACCTATCTCTGTCCGGACTGTCAGCGGCGCTGAGGCACGCGCCGGTCGCCGCGCCCGGTCAGTCGGCTTCGAGCAGCGCGCCCTTCAGGTAGCCCGTCTCGGGGACCGTCAGCACCTCGGGATGGTCGAGCGGCTGCCCCGTGAGGGCGCGGAGCACGATCCGTCGTCCCGAATCGGCCGCGGCGTCCTGCAGCATCTCGAGGAAGCGCGCCTTCGTGAGGTGGTAGCTGCAGCTGGCCGTGTACAGCATCCCGCCGGGCGCGAGCAACCGCATCGCGCGCAGGTTCACTTCGCGATAGCCCCGCACGGCTCCCTCGAGCGACGGCTTGTTCTTCGCGAACGCCGGCGGGTCGAGCACGATCGTGTCGTACCGTTCGCCGGCCTGTTCCTGCGCGCGCAGGAACTCGAAGGCGTCGGCCTCGACGAGGGTGATGTTGTGCAGCTCGTTGAGCGCCGCGTTCTGGCTGGCCCGGGCGAGCGCCTGGGCCGAGCTGTCGACGGCCGTCACGGACTCGGCACGGCGGGCGAGGTGCAGCGCGAACGAGCCGTGGTAGCTGAACACGTCGAGCGCGCGCCCGCGCGCCACGGAACCGGCGAGCACCCGGTTCTCGCGCTGGTCGAGGAAGGCGCCCGTCTTCTGGCCGGTGTGCGGGGCGGCGAGGAATCGCACGTCATGCTCGCGCACCGCCACTTCCTGCGGCACCTCGCCCCAGAGCGGCTCGACCGCGCGCTCCAGCCCTTCGCGCGAGCGCACCGAGGCGTCGTTCCGCGCCAGCGCCCCGTCGGCGCCCGTCAGCGCGCGCAGCGCGCTCACGATCTCGCCGCGGAACGCCTCGATCCCCGCGGAGAGGAACTGCGCCACCAGCCACCGGTCGAACCGGTCGACGACCAGCGACGGGAGGCCGTCGCCCTCGCCGTGTACGAGGCGGAACGCATCGGCGACCCCCGCGAGCGGCGCGCGCCGCTCGAGCGAACGGCGCAGGCGCCCGTGCCACCACGCCTCATCGATGCGCGCGCCCGGATCGCGGTCGAGGAGCCGCAGCGAGATCTCCGAGACCGGACTCCAGAGCGCCCAGCCCAGTTCGCGCCCCTGCTGGTCGCGCACGGGCACGGCGCCCGGCGGCGCGGCCGGTGCCCGCACGACGTCCGAACGGAAGATCCACGGGTGCCCGCGCTGCCACCGCCGGGCACCTCGCTGCGACACGACGGCGTGCGACTCCTTCATGGTAGGCAACCTAACGGTGGACACGCCGCGCTCAAGAGCGCACAATACTCACCATGTCCCGCTACAAAGTCCGCGCGGTGCGCGGCGCCACGACGGTCGATCGCGACGACCCCCGGGAGATCCGGATGGCCGTGCACGAGTTGCTCGACTCGATGCTCGACCAGAACGACCTCACCTCGCTCGACATCATCAGCGCCATCATGACCGCCACGCCCGACCTGGTGAGCGAGTTCCCGGCGCACGCGGCGCGCCTCTACGGCTGGCACGACGTGCCGCTCCTCTGCATGCAGGAGCTTCCCGTCGAGGGCGCGCTCCCGCAATGCCTGCGCGTGATGCTCCACGTCGAGACGCCGCGCGCCCGGCACGAGCTCCGGCACGTGTACCTGCGCAACGCCATCCTGTTGCGGCAGGACCTGCTCTCCGACTGACCGCGCTACGGACGGCGCACGCTGTCCTTCAACCCGACGGCACGCAGCGCCGAGTCGCGCTCCGCGGCACGGGCGGCCGCCTCGGCCTTGATCGAGTCGGCGCGCGCCACGCCGCGGACGAGCTTGATCGCCTCGAGATGCTCGGCGTAGGTGCGCCGGAACTCGTGGTGGCCATCGGGATGCGCCACGAAGTACCGGTACGGCACCTTCGCCGGGTAGAGCGCCGCGCGGATGCTCGCCGCCCCCGGACTCGCGATCGGGCCCGGCGGGAGCCCCGTCACCTTGTAGGTGTTGTACGGCGAGTTCACGCGCAGGTCGCGGAAGTACACCCGCCCCGGCTTCTTGCCGAGGGCGTACTGCACCGTCGGGTCGGCCTGGAGCGGGATGTGCGCCTTGAGCCGGTTGAGGTACACGGCGGCCACCACCGGCCCCTCCTCGCGCCGCCGCACTTCCTTCTCGACGATCGACGCGAGCGTCACGATGTCGTGCCGCGAGAGCGCCATCGCGCGGAGCCGCGCGTCGTACTCGGGCTTCCACTCCTTCTCGAACCGCTCGACCATCACGCGCACGGCCTCGCGCGCCGTGGCGTGGTCGGGGAAGATGTACGTGTCGGGGAAGAGGTAGCCCTCGAGCGTCGGCGTGGGCACGTCGAGCCGGTGCAGCAGCGCCGTGTCGCGCACCGCGGCGTCGAGCGACTCCGCCGGCACGTCGAGCGCGTCGGCGAGGAGCGGGGCGATCTGGGAGATCGGATACCCCTCCGGGATCGTCACCTGATGCACGATCCCGCGGCCGGCGCGCAGCGCCTCGAGCAGCTGCTCCCACGACATCCCGTCGCGCAGCACGTACGTGCCGTAGCGCAGCGAACGGTCGTGACCGCGCAGCTTGGCGTAGATGCCGAACACGCGGGCCGAGCGCACGAGCCGGTGCGCCGCCAGCGACTCGGCCGCCTCGCGGAACGACGAACCCTTCCGGATGGTGAGGCGCACCTCGGGCCCCGTCGCCCCGCCGCATGCCGCGGCGATGGCGACGAGCGCCACGACGAGCGCGCGGCGCCACCTCATCCGGCGTGCTCCGCCATCCGCATCGCATGCTGCAGCAGCAGCGTCGCGGCGAGCGCGTCGACGTCCCCCTTCCGGCCACGCGTCGACCCGCCCATCGCCTGGATCGCCTGCAGCGCGGCGGCCGTGGTGAACCGCTCGTCCACCATCTGCGCCGGCAACCCCGTGCGCGCCGACAGCTCGTGCGCGAGGCGGCGCGCCTCGACGGCCCGCGGCGTGTCGTCCCCCTGCTGGTCGAGCGGGAGGCCGACGACGAACCCCCGCGCGCCGAGCGCGGTCGCCTGCGCGAGCAACGCCGTCAGCGGGGGACGCTTGCCCGGCCGTCGCTCCACGAACCCCGCCGGCGACGCGATCATCCCCTCGGGGTCGCTGATCGCGAGCCCGACCCGGCGGTCGCCGAGGTCGATCGCCATCCACCGCGCGAGTCGCGTCACTCGCCTTCCGCCATGCGCGCGAAGAACTCGTCGTTGTTCTTCGTCTGCTTCATGCGCTTGAGCAGGAACGCGATCGCGTCCTCCGGCGCCATGTCGCCGAGGAAGTGCCGGATGAGGAAGACGCGGTTCTTCTCCTTCTCCGTGAGGAGCAGCTCCTCCTTGCGCGTGCCCGACTTCAGCATGTCGATCGCCGGGAAGATGCGCCGGTTGGCGATCTCCCGGTCGAGCACGAGCTCCATGTTGCCCGTCCCCTTGAACTCCTCGAAGATCACTTCGTCCATGCGCGACCCGGTGTTCACGAGCGCCGTCGCCACGATCGTCAGCGAGCCGCCGCCGTCGATGCGCCGCGCCGCGCCGAAGAACCGCTTCGGCTTCTCCATCGCCTTCGCGTCCACGCCGCCGGAGAGGATCTTCCCCGAGAGCGGGATCACGGTGTTGTGGGCGCGCGCGAGGCGGGTGATCGAGTCGAGCAGGATCACCACGTCGCGGCCGCACTCGACGAGCCGCTTCGCCTTCTCGATCACCATGTCGGCGACCTGCACATGCCGGCTCGGCTGCTCGTCGAACGTCGAGCTGATCACCTCGGCGCTCGGCACGCTCGCGATGAAGTCGGTCACTTCCTCGGGGCGTTCGTCGATGAGCAGCACGAACAGCTCGACCTCCGGGTGATTCTCGGCGATGGCGTTCGCCATCTTCTGCAGGAGGATCGTCTTGCCGGCGCGCGGCGGCGCGACGATCAACCCGCGCTGTCCCTTGCCGATCGGCGCGATGAGATCGACGACGCGCATCGCGAGGTCGGGCGCCGCCGTCTCGAGGCGCAGACGCTGGTCGGGGTAGCGTGGACGCAGGTTGTCGAACGGAACGCGCTGCAGCGCCAGTTCGGGCGCCGCGCCGTTCAACGACTCGACCTGCAGCAACGCGAGGTACTTCTCCCACGCCTTCGGCGGGCGCACGCGCCCGCGGATCGTGTCCCCGGTCCTCGCGCTGAACCGGCGGATCTGCGTCTGTGAGACGTAGATGTCGTCGGGACCCGCCAGGTAGTTGTAGTCGGCGCTGCGGAGGAAGCCGTATCCCTCGCTCATCAGCTCGAGCGTCCCTTCGGCGCGCAGCGCGACGTCGGCCGCGAGCAGCGCATGCTCGATGCGATAGATGATCTCCTGCTTGCGGAGGCCGACCGTGCCAGGGATCTGCAGCCCCTCGGCCATCGACTGCAGCTCGGGCACCGGCTTGCGGCGGAGTTCGGAGATGTCCACGACGGGGCACGCGGGCGCGAGGTGCGCCGGGGAGGGGAAGGAAGGGGCGGAGGTCGGGAAGGCGGGGTGATGCGCGAGGCGGGATTCGAACCCACGACCTCTGCCTCCGGAGGGCAGCGCTCTATCCAGCTGAGCTACTCGCGCCCAATCCACGATCCGGCAGCTGCCGGATTCAGCGGTGCCGCTGGCGCGGCCGCTCCACGGGCGAAAGGAGGAAGATACCCCTTGGCAGGATGCGAAACAAGGACGATTTCCGGACAGTCTTGACACCCCCCTCGCGCCCTGTGAGACTCTGCCGAATCCCGGAGTGGCATCCGACTCCCACCGGTTACCATGCGAATCCTCGCGATCCTGGCCCACGACGCGCGACGTCATCTGCAGCATGCCGTCGCGCCAGCGTACCAGTTGCTCCCAGACCACGGTCTCGCCGCGTCGCTCGCCACGCTGAAGTCGCGAGGCTGCGACGCACTCGTGCTCGACCCCGCCATCCTCGACGACGACGCCTACGGGCGCGTCCTCGCCGCCATCGCGGCGACGTCGCTGCCGGTCGTCATCTACACGCCGCTCACCGCCGCCGGCGCGCGCCGCGTGCTGCAGATCGAGGAGTTCGGCCCACGCGAACTCATCCTCCGCGGGGTCGACGACGACCTCGAGCTCATCCGCCAGAAGATCGCGTCGCTGATGGCGCCCTCCGTGACCTCGGTGCTCTTCTCGGGCGCGGCGACGCGGTTCCGGCGGTTCCCGGAATCGCTGCAGACCGCGTCGGTGCGATTGTTCGGCGGCGGGCCGCTGCCGCGCTGGGTCGACGAGTTCGCGGAGAGCGCGCAGCTCGGGCGCCGCTCCATCGACCGGTGGATGCTGCGCTCCGGCCTCAGTGGCGCGTCGACGTTGCTCGACGTCGCGCGCCTCGCCCGCACGTGGGAACCGCTGGCCGAGCGGAAAGAGCGCCCCGCCGACGTCGCATCCTCGCACGGCTACAGCCGGCTCCGGTTGCTCGTCTCGCACTCCCGGCGGCTCGTCGGCGTGGTGCCCGCGGAGCTCGGACGCTCCATCTCGCGCGACGAGTTCACCGGCCGGCTCTCGCGGGCGCTCCTCCGGCGCTGACCGTGCCGTCGCGCGTGGCGAGGGCACGACGCGCCGCGAGAGGGGAGCGGCGCTACGGCGCCGGCGGCGTCTCCATCCGCGCCATCGACGCCGGCATCCGCACCGCCACGACCTCGCCGCGTGCCGTGACGCGGCCCCCCACGCTCACGGCGACCGCGACCAACGCCTTGCGCGCGCTCGCCGACGTGACCTCGGCGCGGAGCTCCAGCTCGGGACCGAGCGGCGTCGGCGCCAGGAAGTCGACGTGCAGCGAACCCGTCACGAAGCGCGGCGCCGGCGCCTCGCCGATCTCGCGTCCCTCGGCGCGTTCGGCGGCCGCGGCGGCGGTGCCGATCGCGTGGCAATCGATCAACGACGCGATCAGCCCGCCGTACACGTAGCCCGGCACGGCGATGTGTTCGGCGCGCGGCGTGAACCGCGCGACCATCGCGTCGCCGTCACGCACGGAGCGCACGTGCAGTCCGTGCGCGTTCAGCCGCCCGCAGCCGTAGCAGTGCGCGACGTCGTCGGGATAGTGGTCCTGCACGGCGGTCCGAGCCTGCGGCGTCATCGTCACCTGGGTGGTTCGAGTGTGGATCGCGACGGCGCCCGGTCCCCGGTCAGCAGGGTCCGCACCGCGGTCGCGAGGACGTCCATCGAGAAGGGCTTCGCGAGGAAGGCGGTCTGACCGTCGGAGACGGCCTCGTCGGTGATCACGTCGGGCGAGTAGCCCGACATGAAGAGACGCTTCATCCCCGGTCGGCCCTTTCGCAAAAGGGTGGCGAGTTGCGGACCGTTCATCCCGGGCATGATGACGTCGCTGAGCAGGAGGTCGATCGCGCCCGGGTGCTCCAGCGACAGGCGGATCGCCGCACTCGCCCCCGACGCGGCGAGCACGCGGTAGCCGAGTGCCCGCAGCGCCGTCGTCGCGAGCGCCAGCACCTGCGGTTCATCTTCCACGAGCAGGATGGTCTCGTGCCCGCCCGCCGGCGCTTCCGCCGGCGTAGGCGCGGGCGCGGGAGCCGCGGCCGCCTCGACATGCCGCGGCAGATACACGTCGACCGACGTTCCCGCGTCGGGGACGCTGGAGACGACGACGAAGCCGTTGCTCTGCTTGACGGCGCCATGCACCGCCGCGAGGCCGAGTCCCGTCCCTTGCCCCACCGGCTTCGTCGTGAAGAACGGCTCGAACAGCTTCGCGAGCACCTCAGGCGTCATGCCGTGTCCGTTGTCGCGCACGGAGAGCCGCACGTAGTCGCCCGGCACCGCTTCGGGGTGCGGTACGCAGAACGTGGCGTCGAGCGTCGTGCACGCGGTCGCGATCGCGACCACGCCGTTCGGCGCGGTGCCGGTCGCTCGCGGCGCGCCTACCCCCGCGATCGCGTCGCGCGCATTGAGGCACAGGTTCGTCACGATCCGGCTCAGCTCCGCCGGATCGATCAGCACCGGCCACACGGACGGCGCCGGCGCGAACGAGACCGTGATCGCGTCGCCCACGAGCCGCTCGATCCTGCTCAGCCCGCTCGCCAGTTCGGCGTTGACGTCGACCACGCGCGGCACGATCCGCTGTTTGCGGGCGAATGCGAGCATCTGTCGCGCCAATTCCGAGGAGCGCTTCGCCGCCGTCTCGATCTCGAGCAGTCCGGCGCGGATCTCGGGGGGCGTGCCGTCCTGCAGGAGCGCGAGCTCGGCGCGCCCGAGGATGACGCTCAGCATGTTGTTGAACTCGTGCGCCACGCCGCCCGCGAGCCGGCCCACCGACTCCAGCTTCTCCGCCTCGCGCACGCGCGCCTCGAGCGCGCGCTGCTCGGTCAGGTCGCGAATGAACGACTCGACCTGGCCGTCGCCGATCGGCCGGTATTGCGCGCTGACCTCGACCGGGTAGACGCTCCCGTCCTTGCGACGGTGCGACGTCTCGAAGCGCAGGGCGCCGTGCCGTTGGATGGTCCGGATGCGGGCGTCGAGGCGCTGCGCGTCGAGCTCCGGATTCAAGTCCGATGCGCGCATGCCGAGCAGCTCCTGCTCGCTGTACCCGCTCATGCGGCAGTAGCTCTCGTTGACCTCGATCAAGTGCCCTTGGGAATCCAAGACGAAGAACCCGTCCATCGCCGTGCGCAACACGGCCCGATATCGCTCCTCGCTGATCCGGAGCGCCTCCTCGGCCCGGCGCCGCTCGGTGATGTCCTCGATCATGCAGAGGTGGCGCGGTCCCGCCGCCGTGTCGGCAAAGATCGGCGCGATCGTCATGTTGATCCACACCCACGAACCGTCAGGACGCCGGTACCGCTTCACCATCGAGAACCCGGGGATCTCCCCCGCGTTCATGCGGGCCATGTTCGCCAGATCCTCGGCCACGTCGTCGGGATGCGTGATGCTCATCCAGTCGATCGCGGCCATCTCCTCGCGTGTCCGGCCGGCGATGGCCGCGAACCGGGCGTTGACCTCGTAGATCCGTCCCGAGTGCGAGTCGACCAGGGCGACGCCGAGGGGGGCCTCCTCGAACATGGCGCGAAAACGCGCCTCGCTCGCGGGCAGGTCCCGCGCGAGGCCCGGCGACGCCGGCGGGGCAGGGAGTCCGTCGTCTCGTCTCACTTCGCGCCTCTGATCGCGTCCAAGCGGGGGGTGTCTGAATCCTACCCGTCCCGCGCGGCGTCCGGCGTCGTCTGTAACCGGCAAAGTGGTGTCGCCGCGCCCTCGGCTATCCCGCCGCGAGCCGGGCGCGCAGGGCGCGTTCCCCCAGCGCCGAGAAGACGACGGCGCGCGATCCCTTTCGTCGATGTGCCCAGCCCAGCGTGAAGATGCGCTGCAGCAGCGCCGCGCCCAACGCGCCGGCGAGATGATGCCGGCGGACGCTCCAGTCGAGGCACGCCAGGCAGAGCGGCCGCCGCCGATGCCGCAGCGCGGTCACGTCGACCCCGAACCCGCTCACGAAGCGCTCGCCGCCCGCCGTCAGCGTGAGTCGCGAGCCATCGGCGCGCACGAACCCCCGGTCTCTCAGTGCGTCGTACACGAACACGCCGAGCTCTCCGGCCAAGTGATCGTAGCAGACGCGGGCCCGACGCAGCGCGGGGTCGACGGGACCGACCGTGACCTGACGCGCGCCGACATGTTCGGCGAGCACGACGAGGCGCTCGAGCGCCGAGGCGACCTGATGGTCGGCGAGCCGGTAGTATCGATGGCGTCCCGACTGCGCGACCGTGACGAGCTGTGCCTCGAGCAGTCGCGCGAGGTGCGCGCTCGCCGTCTGCTTCGTCACCGCCGCCGCGCGGGCGAGTTCGGTCGCGGTGAGCGCACGATCGGCCATGAGACTCATGAGGATCGCCGCGCGCGCCCGGTCCCCGATGAGTCCGGCGACGGCGGCGATGTCCGGAGGCGCGTCCATGGTTCGATGACAAGCGAACCATGTTCCCGCGACCAGCGCTAGCGTTCGCGGCACCACGACGTCGCCGCCCGACGTCCCATCCCCGCACGCACGGAGACTCGCCCATGTCGCTCTCCGATCGCCGCCAGCCCGCGTCGCGACGCGCGTTCCTCGGCCGCCTCGCCCTCGGCGCCGTCGCGCTCGGCGGGACGCGTTCCTTCGACCCGAGAGGCCGCATGCCCGTCACATGCTGCATCCGCTATCAGATCGATCCGTTCCAGCGGAAGGCGTTCGCCGCGTACGCCGAACGATGGGGCCGCATCATCCCGCGATGCGGCGGGAGCCTCATCGGCTGCCTCCTCCCCTCCGAAGGGACGAACGACATCGCCCTCGCCCTCGTCGGCTTCGAGTCGCTCGCCGCGTACGAGGCGTACCGCGCGCGATTGCGCGCCGACGCCGACGGCCAGGCGAACTTCGCCGAAGCGCAGGCGAAGCGCTTCATCCTCCGTGAGGAACGCACCTTCCTTGAGGCCGTGCCGGGCACGCTGCAGTTTCCGCCGCACCGGGATGGCACCGAGTGACCCCTCTCACACCTCGCCCATGAGCAACGCGTCGACCATGCCGAATCATCCGCGATCGCTCGACTTCGCCCGCCTGCACGAGGGTGGGTGCCTCGTGATGCCCAACGCCTGGGATCCGGGCAGCGCGCTCCTCCTCGGCGCGCTCGGATTCCGTGCCATCGCCACGACCAGTTCCGGCTTCGCCTGGTCGCGCGGCCGGCGCGACAATCACGTGCCACTGGAGGAGATGCTGGTGCACCTGCGCGACATCGCCGGCGCCGCCAGCGTGCCGGTGAACGCCGACTTCGAGGACGGTTTCGCGACGGCGCCCGACGCCGTCGCGCTGAACGTGCGGCGCGCCGTGCAGACGGGCATCGCGGGGCTGTCGATCGAGGATTCCACCGGCGACGCGCGACATCCGCTCTTCGAATTCGCGCTCGCCGTGGAGCGCGTGCGCGCGGCCCGCCGCGCGATCGACGAGGGTGGAACGCCGGTCGTGCTCACCGCCCGGTCGGAGGGGTTCATCGTCGGGCGTCCCGACCTCGCCGAGACCGTCCGGCGGCTCGAGGCCTTCGCCGAGGCGGGGGCGGATTGTCTCTACGCTCCCGGCATCCGCACGCCGTCGGAGATCTCGGCGGTCGTGCGCGCCGTCGCGCCCCGGCCGGTGAACGTCCTCGTCGGAGGCGACTTCACGACCGTCGCGGCGCTCGCCGACCTCGGCGTGCGTCGCGTGAGCGTCGGCGGCGCCCTCGCCCGCGTCGCGTGGGCGGGCTTCCTGGCGGCGGCACGCGAGATCGCGGAGCAGGGGACGTTCGGGCGACTCTCGTCGGCCGTCCCGTCGGCCGAGTTGGAGCGCGCCTTCCCCGACGCCGCGAGGCGACGCTTCCCCTGAGGGCGGACGCACGACGCGGGGGCGGGGCGGGTTGACATCTACTGTATGAGCATATAAGCATACAATAGAAACGACAACATCCCCTTCCGCCACGTCTGGAGGTCCATCATGTCCGGCCGGAGTCCGCGTCGACCGATCGTCGTCACCCACGAAGGCGGCGTGCAGTTCGCCGCCCAGGTCCGTTCGCACCGCATCATCGTCGACCAGCCCGCCGCCGGTGGCGGCGAGGACATGGGGCCGGCCCCCATCGAGCTGCTCGGTGCGTCGCTCGGCACCTGCGTCGCCCTGTACGTCCAGCAGTTCTGCCACTCGCGCAACATCCCCTACGCGGGCATGCGCGTCGAGCTCGAGCAGTACGGCGCGCCGAACCCCAATCGCATCGGCCAGTTCGTCGTGCGCGTCGTGCTCCCCGAGGGGATCCCCGAGCAGCACGTCGCCATGCTCGAGCGCGTCGCCCGGAGCTGCCCCGCGCACGCCACGCTCGTCCATGGCGCCGAGGTGGTGATGCAGATCGAGGCCGGCGCGCCGGCCGGCGCGGCCGCTGCGGCCGGTACGGCCGTCGCGGACTGAGCGCCGGCGACCGGCTGCGCCGGACGCCTGCGGGTTTCGCCGACACCGGTGCGCGGCTTTGCCCTATTATATGAACATATAGTGATATATAGACTCACGTAGCATCGAGTCGCAGGCCAACCGCGAGGATGACATGTCGAAGAGTTCACGGGAACGCGCGCGCAGGCAGAAACAGCGGCGGTCCGCGCTGCCGAAGTGGATCGCCCTCGTCGGCGTCGCGGTCGTCGTCGCCGTCGCCGCGGCCGCGGCGGGCGCGCGCAACGCGGGTGCGCGCGCGTCGTCGTCGGAGGTCGCCGTCGCGCCGCCTCCGGCCGCGGTGGCCGCGCCCGTCGCCACCGACGCGGCCACGCCGGCCGTCGCGACCAGCGGCGCCACGGCGCCGGGCAAGCAGCTCCTCTTCTTCATGAACCCGAACGGCTACCCCTGCCAGACGCAGCTCGGCATCCTCAACGGCGTCGCCGACTCGCTCTCGAAAGTGGCGCAGGTCGTGCTCATCAAGACGACCGAGCAGGCCGACATGCCGAAGTTCGAGGCGTACGGCATCCGCGGACTCCCGACGCTCGTCATCGCCGACAAGGACGGGCGCGAGCTGTCGCGCTTCACACCGGGCGTGCAGAGCGGCGACGCCGTGCTCGCCGCGCTCACGAAGTGACCGGATGGTCAGCGACCTGAACGCGGCACTCGTCCTCGGCGCGGGGCTCACCAGCGTCCTCTCGCCCTGCGTGATCCCCGTCGTGCCGCTCATCGTGACCGGCACGGCGAGCGATCACAAGCTCCGCCCCGTGCTCATCGTGAGCGGACTGGCGCTCGCGTTCGTGGCGATGGGCGTCGTGTCGTCGCTGTTCGGCGCGGTCGTCGGGCCGTGGATGTACAAGGCGGAGAAGGGGGTCGGCGCCGTCATCGCGCTGTTCGGGCTGCTGCTCATCTTCGACGTGAACCCGTTCAAGCGGCTCGGGTTCGCCCGTCTCGCGGAGCGCGCCGGCGGCCGCATCAACGGATTCGCGCTCGGCGCGCTGCTCGGGGTCATCTGGATCCCGTGCGTCGGGCCGATGCTCTCGGGTGTGCTCGCCCTCGTCGCCACCGAACAGCGCGTGACCGCCGGCGTCGCCTATCTCCTGATCTATTCCGCCGGCTTCTCCATCCCGATGCTCCTCGTGGCGTATGCGAGCCAGACGGTGCGCGGCAGGTTCCGCGCGATCGCCGCGGAACAGCGGGTCGTCGGCGCGGTGAGCGGGGTGCTGCTGATGGCGCTTGGCCTGTTCATCGTGTTCAAGGGCGCCGTCGCCTTCGGGTCGCTCCTGACCTGACGCACGGGTCGCGGTCGTCCGACCGACCGCAATCCAGCGCAGCTCACGACGAGGACGGTCAGCTTCCGCCGGCGCACCGGGGTGCGTCGCGGCCGGCCCCAGCGGCGATGGCGCGGGCGTACGGCACGCTCCAGCTCCGCCAATCGTCGCGCGCCGCGCGCCGCGTCTTCCATACCTTCGCCAGATTCCTGGCAAGGTCCGCACACTCGATGGCCGGCAGCGTCGGTGCCGCCGCGAGCAGCGCCGGCAGCGCGTCGGCCGAGAGGTACGCGTGGTACTGCGCGTCGAACGGCTTGCCGGCGGCGGCGCGCTCGAGGTTCGCGCGCACGACGATCCCCTCGGGGTTCGCCACGTTCAGCGCCGCCACCCAGCCGATCGTGACGAGGAGGATCGCCGGCGCGAACCGATCGCCGCGCCCGCGCAGCATGGTCGCCGCGAACGTCACGAAGGCCGCGAGCACCCAGAGCATGATCGCCGTCGCCAGCACCCGGTCGATCGTGAGGCCGAAGTACGACACGTAGAGCCACATCCGCGCGGAGGCCGAGAGGAGGAGCGCGGCGACGAGCCCGACCAGCACCGTCCCCGCCACGCGGTACGGGCGCGCCGCCTCGGCGTCGCGCGCCACGAGCCAGTCGGCAGCCACGAGCGTGGCGAGCACGATGCCGGCGACGACCACCAACTGGAAGAACCCCTCGCGCGCGTACTGCGCCACGGTGAGTCCGGCGGTGGCGCTCAGGTAGGCCGCGCCGCCGAACAGCACGCGCAGCTGCGTCGCGAGGAAGAGCGTGAGCAGCACCACCAGTCCGTAGAGTCCCACGCTGGCGCTGGCGAAGGGCAGTCCCGGCGAGCGGATCTCGGGGATCCGGATCACGGCGGAACGGTCGAGCGTGCCGAGGAGCCATCCCGTCGCGAGCCAGGCGAGCGCGGCGATGACGACGACGTGCTGCACCGCCTCGCGCGAGAGGAACTCCGCGGCGCTCGACAGGAAGCCGGCGAACACGGAGTCGGCCGACCCGAGCAGCGCCATGACGATCAGCAGCGGCGGCAGCGCGATCACGACGCCGATGGCGAGGGCGCGGGTCCGCGCGGCGCGCGCCGCCGTGTCGGCGCCGGCGTGGCTCGAGGCGCGGAGCACCTCCGGCGCGCCGACGAGCGTCGTGAGCACCGCGAGCACGGCCGCCTTCGGGGCGTCGAGACCCTCGAGTCGCGCGACGCTCCGTCCGTTGCCGCGCCAGACGGTGAGCGCGCCCATGCAGAGCACCGAGAGCAGGTCGATGGCGCGCAACGCCATCGCGTCGCGCAGCACGAGGCCGAGCGCGGCGACGACGGTGCCCGCGAGGAGGAAGTTCCGTTCGCGGTCGGCGCGCGCGCCGACCGCGAACGCGCTCAGGGTGACGAGGGCGACGAGCAGCGTGAAGCCGAGCCGCCACTCGCCGCCGCGGAGCAGCAGGTCGCCGGCGACGGCGATGAGCAGCGCGGCGGCGAGGACGGACGTCGCGCGGGCGCGTGCGTCGACCGCGGGTGCATCGGGACGTGGAGCAGGCATGGCCCAACGATGGCAGCGGCGGATCGACCTGTCAAGTACTTTGTATTGAAAAGTATTATCCCGGCGGGCTCGGCCGCCCGGCGGCGCTGGCGCGCGGCCAGTCGTGGGGCCGACGCCGGTGCGCGCGACGAAAAATGGCATCGACGGATCGCCGATGCCTTTCTCGTGTTCTTCCCATGTTGTTCAGTCGGGGCGAGAGGATTTGAACCTCCGACCTCCTGCTCCCGAAGCGCCAAGACAACGGGAATTGTCCGGTAACTGCAAAGGGCACGATGGCTTAGCACCGATGATCGTACGTTTCCGATTTCCGCGCTTCTTCCGGTGATCCGCGCAATGAGATCGCGTCGAGCCGGAGTGCGCTCACCCTTTCCCAGCGAGCACGCCGAGCGCCTGCCGAACAAATACGGTTCCCACACGCTCCTGTCGCAACATCTCCGCGAGTCGCACGCGGACCTCTGGCGATCGCTCGACATTCGTCCCGGCCGTCATCGCACCGACGTAGGCCATGAGTACGTCTGCTCCTGTGACTTCGAAACCCAGGCCATTGGCGAATCCCTCAATGGCCAGCAGCCCTGCTTCGATCGCGAACACCGATTCCGATTCAGCGAAGTCGCGCGCCGCTCGTGCGAGCGTCTTCGGATCCACGGGGCTGAGCCTGGCCAGGGTGATCGCATAGTCGAGGAATCCAGCGTCCTTCGCCGCGGCGAACCACTTGCCCTCAAGGCCTGGTGTCGTGCCCACGAGGTCGGCGAGCACCTCGCGTGCCGCGCGGTCCGGATACCGTTTCGTCACCGCTCGGAAAGTCGCGGCATACGATCCCGTGGTGTGCGCCCGCAGACCGTAGCGACGGTACGCTTCCTCGGCGAGTCCCGACGACAGGAGTATCTCCTCGCACATCACGTCCACGGCGCGATCGTTGCTCCACGGGCTGCGACACGCCTCGGCCTGCCGGACAGCCTCCGCCTTTCTCCCCTGAGCGAGGAGCGCCTTCACGCTCCATTGCTTGTAGGGCCAGAACGTCTCGGACGCGAGAAGCTGCATCATCTCATCGAACCGCTGGCTGGCGAGGAGCGCGCTCAGGCAGGCGGAGGTTCCTTTGAAGAACGCTCGTGTCGGTCGGGCAGGCGCAAGCGCTCGCCGCGTGTCGTCCATGAGGCGGTCGGCCCACCGCGACGCGACTTCGCGCGATGCGCAGAGATCCCCCCAGTAATCCCCGAGGCACTCGATGTAGGGAATTTCGTCCGCCACATGCGCGGCCCAGAGGCGCTCGAGCCACGCGTCGCGCGTCGCGTCATCGCCAGTCGCGTGTGCGATCACCGGAACGAGCGCGGCGATCGCGTGATGGACTGCGCTACCGAGGGCGCCCGACGAACTGTCGACCTGTTCCAGTGCGGGCGACAACCGTTCCAGAAACACGACCGCGCCTTCGGCGGCAAGAGCAGGGTCCTTTCGCGCCACCTTGGCAATCTCGCCGACCGCCTCGCGTACCCGCGTGACGGCGAGTCGCGATCCGCGCCATCCGAACGCGTTCCGCCGGAACCGCGCCTTGAACGCCCAGCCGTACGTGCTCAGCCCGCGCCCTCGTCGTCCCCGCGTGCCGCGGACTCGTTCACGCAGGCCTGACGCAGCGGTCCGAGTTCCTGCTCGACGATTCTGGCGATCGTCGAATCGTCCACGGCATCGTACTCGTGGCGGAGCACATTGCCCAAGCCGCGGATGCCCCGCCACGAGACTTGTGGCTGCCGCTCCTCGATCATCGGGCCGAGCTTCTTGGCGGCTTCGCTGATCCGTTCGAGACACCGCTCCACCGCGTCGCGCGTCTTGTCGTCAAGCTCGGCGTCGGGCTTCATACCCTGCAGGTGGGCGCGCACCCGGTCGATGTTGGTGACGATGTCCTGCAGCCGTTCGCGCGGCACCTCAGAAGGCATACACCGCCTGCGCCTCGGCGCTCGGACGCACGTGAGGACGGAGGTGGTCGCGCCGCGCGACGTCGACGTCCTGCCCCACGATCTGTTCGAGGTCAGCGGCTATTCCGGCGTACGCGAAGAAGTCGTCGGCCACACCGGGGGTGAGATCGACGAACAGGTCCACGTCGCTGTCGGCGCGGTGCTCCGAGCGCACGACGGAGCCGAACACCGCGACGTGCACAACGCCGCGCTCGCGAAGTTCGGCTTCGTGGGCGCGGAGCTTCGCGAGGACGTTCGTGAGGAGCGACATGCGAAGAACCTACTCCCGAGGGGGCTGGCCTACAACACGCCAGCTCGGGTCCGTCGCGCGGGGAGCGCGCGGTGCGCGGCGAAAGCCATGCGCTCGCACCGTCGAACGTTGCGCGAATGGCTACCAATAGGCTCCCAACAAGAAAAAGCGCCCGGCGGCGAGACCGCAGGGCGCTTCTCGTAACAGTATCAAAATCAATCACTTACATCAGTCGGGGCGAGAGGATTTGAACCTCCGACCTCCTGCTCCCGAAGCTTGAGGTATCTGATTTCCGGGCATTACCCGAGCGTGCATGCGTCGCCATTTCATTGGTGAAACGCACCCGTTGTCATTTCTCGACGTTTCTCTAGATTACCCCACCGTGGGGTAATGGAGGGGTAACGGGGAAACCGAGAGGGGGCGGGTATGCGGTTCTCGCGGCAGAAAATACATGGGCTCCGCCCGAAGGACCGCCTCTACTGGCTCGACGACGACGCGCTTCCTGGCTTTCGGGTTGGCGTCACGCCCAAGGGCGTGGTCACGTACGCTGTACGGCTCCGCAAGGGCGGTCGAGCGAACCGGCAAGACACCACCCATGTGATCGGACGGCACCCCGTGCTGACTGTCGAGGAAGCACGGGGCAAGGCCCGCGAGATGTTGTCGCGCTGGGCGCTGGGGGTGGACGTGGCGGCCGAACGTCGTGCGAGCCGCGAAGCGCGCACCGTCGAGCAGCTGGCGCACGGGTTCATCGACGAGTGGGAGAGGCGCCGGAAGGCGAGCACCGTCCGAGAGTACCGCCGCCTGTTGGATATGGAAATCGTCCCAGCATTCGGAAACATCGCGGCACGCGACCTTCAGCGCGGGAAGGTGGCGCGCTGGCACACGAGACTTGGCACGCGCGCGCCCGTCGTCGCGAACCGCGCGCTTCGGCTGCTCCGCACCGTCTTCAGCTGGGCTGAGACGCGCGGCGAGGTGCCAGAGGGCACGTCGCCCACGAAGGGCATCGACTACTTCCCTGAGCGCGCCAAGGAGCGGTTCTTAACCGCTGAGGAGATCGCCCGCCTTGGCGAGACGCTCAACCGCGCGGAGCGTGAGGGCATTCCGCCCGACCCCAAGCGCGCCGCGTACGCCGTGCAACGAGGCGGCAAGAAGCAGACGACGATGCGCCCGGCGAATCCGTGGGCCATCGCGGCGATTCGGTTCTTATTGCTGAGTGGGTGGCGCGAGCAGGAAGTGTTGTCGCTACGCTGGGACGCCATCGATCTGGACAACGGCGTCGTATTGCTCAGCGAGACGAAGGGAGGGCGGTCGCGGCGCCCCGTCGGCGATGCGGCCGTCGAAGTCCTGCGACGGCTTCCTCGTGTCGACGGTTCACCATTTGTGTTTCACGGACGACGTCCGAATGCGCCGCTGGTCGAGATTAAGCACGTGTGGCACGCTATCCGCCATGCTGCTGGCCTTGCCGACGTTCGCGAACATGACTTGCGGCACACTTTCGCCTCGGCGTCGATGGAGGGCGGAACTCCACTGTACACTACCGGCCAGTTGATTGGTCATCGCGACGTGTCGAGCACGGCGCGATACGCACATATCGGCAACGACCCGTTGAAGCGAGCGGCGAACATCACATCCGCCGCGCTCGAGGCGCAGCTGGCGGGCGAGCGCACGCCCGTTACGCCACTCCGCGCAGGTGTGAGAGTGAAGGGTCGTGGCGTGAGAGGTCGGCGCGGATGACCCGGCCCGCGTGGCGGTACCGGCACAACAAACCCCCGAAGGAGCACCGGGGATTGACTGCGGTGGCAGGTCGTGGCGATAGTTCATGGCGCCCGTGTCGACCCTTCATCCGATGCTGCAGGAACGTTCGGGCGAGCAGTAGCTGACAAACAACCCATCTGACCGACGCTAACTCGTGGCGTTGTGTCGTCAACTCTCACACCTCTTGGTGTGAAGGAGCTGCCGATGCAACAAGACGAGTTTTTTTGTGCCCCCAATCCGGATGAGCGCCTCTTGCGCACACCGGAGGCCGCCCGGTACCTCGGTCTCGCTCCGGCGACGTTGAACAAGTACCGCTCGGTAGGGGGCGGTCCACCGTTCATCAAGTACGCGCGAGTAGTGGTATACCGCGTAGCTGATCTCACCGCGTGGAGCACCTCCCACCGCGTGCGCCGTTCGACCGCTGACGATGGTCGGTCGGAGGTGCGGTCATGAGCGGCCTCGAGCCCCAGGAGCCGATCAGGCTGCTCACCAAGGCCGACGTGGACGCGCTGCGCGAGTGGATGATGCGCAAGAGCCCGTCGCAGCACGTCGACAGCCAGACGGCGCTGCGCTTGGTGGCGACCATCGATGAGCTCTTCCGTCGCTTCCCCAACGTGGATGACGAATGACCGCTACGTCGGTGGAGCAACAAACAGCGGATGCGCTCGTAGACACCGCTAGCCGCGAGCGTCCCACCCTTGCCGCGCGCGCATACGGCGCTACGGAAGATGGCGCGCCGCCCTCTCCGCCCGGGGCGTTGCGGCTTTGGCGCGCGGAGGTGCAAGCGCGTTATCGGGGACAGGACCCATCGCGGTCGAGCACGTGGCGAAACGATCCATTGCTGCACGCGGCACAGTGCGAGGCGAACGGACTCGATGCGCTCCGAGACGGGCTGCCCGGCCACGCGCGGTACTGGTTCCGGCGCGCAGCGGAGATCATCGTCGCGGCTGCGCGCGCACGGAGGCCCTCGTGAACTCCAACGGTGACGAGGTCGCCGCCCTGCTCAACGCGCGCAGCCGTAAGACCATTGGCCGCAACATAGCGGCACCGTGCGATGGTGCTCGTCGTCTTCCCCGTGTTGAAGAGGACGGGAGTGCCCTTCCCGCGCCGCCGCGCGCGCCCGCGCGGCTGATAACCCGAACGGCCAAGGAATTCGCTGCGAGGACAGTGACGTGGTTGTGGCCGAAGTGGCTGCCCGCGGGGAAGCTCACCATCATGGATGGCTTTCCGGGGGATGGTAAGTCACACGTGGCCACATCGATCGCGGCGGCACTAACGACCGGCCGACCGCTTCCTGGCTGCCTTGCGACAACGCCGACTGACGTGCTCTGGCTGTCCTACGAGGAGGACCCGAACGACACTATCCGCCCACGGCTCGAGGCGGCGGGCGCCGACCTGGAGCGCGTGCATCTCGTCGAGGGAGTCGACCGAGGAGATGGTACCCCGGGTGAGGTGAGTACTGAGCACGTCGCCCTGATAGAGGAGAAGTTCGTCGAGCTTCACGAGACCGGTAATCCAGTTCGCCTTCTCGTTGTTGATCCGCTGTCGCTGGTCTTGCCGACGCGGACCGACACGAACAACGACGCGGCTTCGCGCCAGGCCCTGCAGCCGCTGGCGCGCCTCGCCCAGCGCAACGGCGTCGCCGTGCTGGTGATACGGCACTTCAACAAAGGCCGAGGCGAAAGAGCGCTCTTGAAAGGGGGCGGCAGCATCGCGTTCGCGGCTGCCGCTCGCGCAGTATGGACTGTCACTGACCACCCGAGCGAGGTAGGGTACAAAGTGCTGGCTGCCGCCAAACTTTCGAACGGCCAGAAGGCGCCAGCGCGAGCCTTCCGCATCGTGGGAGCCCTCCTGCCGCCGACAGCGGACGCGCCGCACGGCATCGAAACGTCTGTGCTAGAGTGGGGTGAGGAACTTCCGCTCTCGGCGGACGAGTTGCTCGCGGCGACGTACGAGGACGCCGACGTGCGCGACGACCGCGTGGACTGCGGGGAGTGGCTGGTCGATTTCCTCAAATCCCAACCAGAGCAGAAAGCCCGAGCCGATCAGGTCATGCTCGCGGCCCGTAGCGCGGGCTTCGCCGAACGTACCGTCAGGCGCGCGGCCCGCCGCCAAGGTGTGCAACGCGACCGCGTGGGATACGGTACAGGTTCCGTATACAGCCTTCGGGCAATCCACCGTTCCGGCCAGTCCGCTCAATCCGGTAGTGCGACCGTGCCGGAACGAGACGGATTGCCGGAACGCGATGACACGCTCGAAACGTTCTGGGACGCGCTGGATGAGTAAGCGTGTGACGGGACAATCAGAAACCACGGTGAATGCACGGCTGTCGGGCGCGCCAGTTGGCGGTCTCGTCCCGATGCCGCACGGCGGCGCACTGCGCAATGGAGGCCCGAATCGGGGTGGTCCTGGTCGCCCCAAGGACGCCCTGCGCGCGACGATGCGAGATTCGCTCGAGGCGCTGCTCCCTGTCGCTGTGGCCATCGCGTGCGACGAGACGGCGGCGGCGTGCGACCGGCTGCGTTCAATTGAGTTTCTCGCGCGATACGGGTTGGGTTCCGCCGATTCGGATCGGACTGTCGAGGTCGATGCGCGCCGCATCACGGGTGTCATCATGATGCCGCCGGAAGGCGCGTCGGCGCCCGCCGAGAGGCGCTCGACAGAAATGTGATAGGGGTGGGCGAACGGTCGGAGTCCCGCCTTGTGCCAGGACTCGCGTTCGGTGCCTCTGCGCACCCGTTTGGTGTTGCGGTGCGGCGGTTCACCCGCTCAAGTTCGGTCGTCATCTGCCGATGAATTCCGCAGGAGTTGCCCGGCGGCACAATGCGTTGGCCGTGTCAGCCCGGGGCCGACGTGAAACATTCCTCTACTCAGGTCGTTATAACTACGAGGGGCGTGTCCGGAATTGGCTCTTGCGACCGCCCGGCCGGAGCGCCACGTTTACCCCGTCACGGCGCACCCCCTGTCTCCGCGCCTCGGATGAATGATGCGACTCTCACGTGAGAAACCCATGAGCCCAGTACCAAGCGTCGCCAACGTCGTCGCGCAAATCATCATCCACGCGAACGTCGCCGTGGACGCCGATGCCGATGCCGAACTCGTGGCGAAGCGAACAGATGTCGCACGCGCACTTCGTCAACTGGGTTTTGCGACCCACAGCATTGATGCAAGCCTGGCGGACGCATTGCAGTCCGGCCTAGTGCGTCCTCTCAAATCGGGGAAGGAATTGCTCGCGATCACGACGCGGTAACGCTCGGCGTCTGTTAGCGCCGCTTTCGCGCCGCTTTCCCCTTTCGAGGGGAAGGCGGCTTCTTTTTCGATCTGACCTTGGCCTTCGGGCGAGCCGAACGGGCTGCCCTGTTCTGGTCTTGGCTCTCTAGCCGCAATCGCCAATCCAGCACAATCCTGCTCACTTCGTCGAGCACGCGCTTGGATCCGCGGCTCCGCACATACGGCAAGCAGTTCTCTGGCTGCTTCAGACACCTGCCCAGATCCTTCAAGAACTGCTGTACCAAGCCCAACTCGGCGAGTCGGTGTTTCAGCGTGGCTGGAACGAGAACAAGCCCTCTCCAAGTCGCGCGTCGATAGGCCTGCAACGACTCGGCTATCAGCTTAGCGGAATCAGGCCCGGAGTTCGCGTCAAGCCAGTCGGCCAAGCTGATTGGCCTTCCGGGAGACTCATCGCATAGCAAGATGTCGCACAGGCTGTCGAGTTCCGACTTGGCCGACGGCTCCGCACCAGCGCTTCTCCAGGCATCTGCCGGTGTCATCTCCACAATGACGAGGTCGTCGGGAGTTGAGTCCTCCGACAGGTACTGAGAGTACTTTCCGTCCGCTATGGTTGAGACGCGGCAGTACACGAGCGGCGGCAGTCTTCCGCGGCCGCCGAGTTGGCTGAGCGTAGGAATCGCCTCGCCAAGTACGGATTCGAATTCCTGCGGGGATAGCGTCACAAGTCGCTTCGGCAGGCGGCGCATCTCGATTCGCTGCAGGACACGCTGGAGCAGAGCGCCATCCGCACCCTCGCACTCACGCGCCGCGGTATCGAGCACCGTCAGCAACTCGCGATCATTCATCAGCTCGAGGTTCACGAGTATCAGGGCCGCGGCGTCGGCAGGAAGCGCTCGCAGGGCAAGGTCCCCCGCGACAAGCAGCAATGCGGACGCGGTGCGGACGACGGGATGGAACGCGGTGACCGCGTAAACTTGGATTCGCCCGTACATCGCGTGCAGCAGGTGCACGACCATTCGCTTGTCGAAGCCGATTGCCAGCGCATCGCTGTTCCCAACAAGCCGCATGCCACGGCGGATTGCGTCAGTATCAACGCCACCACCGCGGGTCCCAGTAAAGAAGGCGTCTCGGCGAAAGTAGTCGACCTTGTCAACGTCAAACGCGCCGCTGAGCAGGTTCAGCGGCTTGTGCGACCGCGCGCTCGTGACCAACGCGGCGACGACTGACGGCTCTAGCCCTTGATGTCTGAAGTAGTCGGAGAGGCCGTAGCTGAGGATTCCGAGATTCTCGAGTTGGACGTCGAGGTCGAGCAACATATCCCGACAACGTCGTTCGTGGTGCTTGGTCTTGCCTTCTTCTTCGTTGTCGGCGCTGAGATGAAGGATCGCATCAATGCCGGTGAGCTCCAGCAGCGTTTCGGTCGTGTGGGAGAACGGTCCGTGGCCGATGTCGTGAAGGAGCGCGGCAAAGCGCAGTTCTTTGCGCCGCACTTCGCTAAGGCCGTCCTTGAAGTGGCCGGCCTGTGCAGCGCCTAAGAGATCCTTCAGGGAGTGAAGCACGCCGAGCATGTGCTCGAAGCGTGAATGGCGTGCGTCGGGATAGACTAGGTGCAGCAATCCCATTTGCGAAATGTGGCGCATGCGCTGCAAGTAGAACGATTCGACAAGGCGCATCTCATCCTCGTCGAATCCCATGTCGCCATACAATGCAGACCGGATGACCTTCTTCTTATGGTGAAATTGGTGGTCGAGCTGCGCCTGCTTCGCGAAATCCCTGATTCCTCGCCTCCAACGCTCTCGTACAGGCTGCAGGATCATCTTCACGAGCTTGTACTCGTTAGATCGATCCGAGTCCAAGTCGTCGCTCTGGCTATTCATCGGTTCGTCGCGCGGAATTGAGGAAGGTGGCGTATCGTCGCTCGCACGTTGACCCGCGCTTCGAGTGCCGAGCCGCAGAACATGAGCGGCCGCCCATCAGGCACTGCTCTCGCAAAGTCTCGGCAAGTGTACCGCCGATGTATGGGCGCCGCCAGACGATGTGTCTCAATTGTGCCGCGACTTCCGCGAACGAGAGCCTGAGCCGCTGCTACCGCTCGACCTCTGCGCGCCGTTGACACCCCCAGCTGAATCGTCATGCGCCGCCGCCGTGAACCGGAGCGCTGCCCGAGGCCGGAGTCCTCCGCCTGCGCGCTCGAAGCCCCGGAACGCGCGAATCGTGCGTGCGGCGGCGTTCGAGAAGCGCTCGCGTGGAACCGCGCGGTTCTCCCTTACGTGTGGTAGTTGAGCCGATGCTCGCCGTTGAACAGGAAGAACGCGCTCGCCCCCTCGTCCCACATGAAGCAGACGCCCGTCTCGTGCTTCGCACCGAAAATATCGGAATACACGAGCTTCGCCACGAGGAACAGGCCGCCGCCCGTTCGACGTGCCCGCTCGAACTGCGCTTCCGTCGCTTCGAGCGGGCGGTGCTCTAACTGCATCGGTTCTCCCGCATTGACGCTCGAAATCGGCTCGGTGTGCGACAGAGTGGGGTGTGGCTCGGGTTCGGGTTCGCAGAAGTAGAATCGCGCGTAGAGCGGACCGCATAATGCGGGCGTCTTGCCGTAGTTGCGGAACTGCACCGGCTGGTTGATGCCGGGTCGGATGTTCTGGGCGCCGCCCAGGCTCGCCTTGCTGTCGAATAGCATGTATGCCCGCTCGACCTGCGGCAGCGTGTCCGCGCTTGCCTTGGCGGCGTCAGCGGCTACGCGCGCCGCCTCGGCGGAGATGCGTGCGGTCCGGTCTGCGCGCAACAGGAAGCCGATCTGCACCGCTGCCGTACCTACTAAGCCAGCGGTCAGGTAAGCCAGCCACTTGGTGTACTTCGCTATGAGGTCGTCCGGTCGCGCTTCCGGGGCCGCGCTCTCCGTGGTATGCGGCCGAGGTGCGTGGCGCGGAGCTGCTGGTGACGCGGCGTAGGCCACCAACACGATCAACACTGCGACGGCGGTGATACGCGGACCTCTGGGCCATGCAGCGAGCGCGAGTGGACCCGGCGGCGACTCCCCGACGCCCACACGGCGCGTGGCGACGCCGCGCGATGAAGGCGCGCCAGCCCCCTCGTCGGACTCGTGACCGTCACGTTTCATACGCGGGAAGGTAAGTGCGGTCGTCGCGAGCGCCACGCGGTGGTTGCAGGGCCATCCCAATTCCGGACAGCGCGGCCGCTGGTCGCCGACCCGGCAGCCAGTCGCTCGTGGGGTAAGGGTGGGGTATATGCGAAAGCAGCCGTGGCGACGAATCGCACGGCTGCTTTCTAAGTCTCTACCTGTAAACATCTTACATCAGTCGGGGCGAGAGGATTTGAACCTCCGACCTCCTGCTCCCGAAGCAGGCGCTCTACCGGGCTAAGCTACGCCCCGAGTTCGGTAGACTCTCACACAGCCAGGCGGAGGTGGCGCGCTCGCAGGGACTCGAACCCCGAACCTTCTGATCCGTAGTCAGATGCTCTATCCAATTGAGCTACGAGCGCCCTTCCCGCCTGCTCGCCCCTTTTGGGGCGAGCATCAAAAGTTAGACGGCTTGCACCCCTACTTCAAGGGCAGCGGCGCGTATTTCACGCCCAGTACGCCGCCCTTCGGGAACTCCACCTTGAACTTCCCGCTCGCCCCCGGCGCCACACTGTCCGTGGTCACCGACTGCTTGCCGAGCGACGCGCCGTCCTTCCCCAGGAACTCGAACTCGATCGTGAACGTCCGCGCTGTCTTCGCGCGGTTCTCCACCTCGCCCTCGACCAGCGTCTTGTCCTTCAGCCGGTCGACCGACGTGAACAGCAGCTTGTGCGGCATGTCGTCCGACAGCTTCGCGAACATGTTCGTCGAGTCCGTCAGCGCCTTGAACGCCGGGCGGTACTGCGCCGCCGCGTCGTTCATCGCCTTCTCCTCCGCCCGGTAGTACTGCACCGAGTCGAGGATCGCCTTCTTCCGCGCCGCCGTCGACTTGCTGTAGCTCATGATCGAGTCGCGGAGCGCCTTCTTGCGGCCGTCGACGATCTTCGCCGAGTCGCCGCGCATCTTGTTCGCCACCGTGTCGCTCAACCCCTTGTACGCGTACGCGAAGAGCATGACGTTGTCGGGGTTGCTCGGGTCGATCGCCACCAGCTTCGACACCACCGGCAGCATCGCCTGCGGCTGGTGCGATTCGTAGAGCATCGCGGCGTAGTTGTAGAGGTAATCGCGCGAATACGGGTTCTTCTTCGACGCCTCGCCGAAGAACAGCACGGCGTCGGCCGTCTTGCTCGACGACGTCGCCAGCACGCCGGCCTGCGCCAGCGAGATGTCGCTGAACTTGTCGAGCGCGCCCTTCACGATGTCGATCACCGTGGCGCCGAGCGCCGGGTCCTTGAGGATCGCGCTCGCGATCGAGATGCCGTTCAGCGCGAACGGCGCCTCCTCCGACGACGGATACTCCTTCGCCACCGCGGCGAACGTCTTGGCCGCGCCGCGCAGCAGCTCCGACTTCTTCGGCTCCTGCGCCGTCTGCGCCGCGTCCTGCTGCTCGCGGCCGAGGTTGAACATGAGGTTGGCGCGCACGTTCGCGTTCAGCGTGTCGCCGGCGAGCTTCGAGATCGCCAGGTCGAGGTTCCGCACGACCCCGTCGATGTCCTTCCGGTCCTTGGCCACGCGCCAGAGGATGTCGTACGGCTGCGGGCCTTCCCGGTACAGGATGAGCGCGCGCTTCGCCAACCGCTCGGCCTCGTCCGTCTTGTTCGCCTGCAGCGCCTTGTATCCGCCCTGCACGGAGTTGATGAACGGCTTGTACTGCCGCCAGTCGTCGACCTCCTTCTTGCACGCCGGATCGGCCTTCTCGACGATCGTCAGCAGCGAGTCGAGCGCGACGAACAGGTCGACCTTCGCGTCCTTGTCGCCCGGGAGCCCGAGCATGCCTCGCGTCTGCACGTCGCCGCCGTGCTCGATGGCGAGCGCGAAGAACTGCGCCAGGAGGTAGTCGCGGCCGACCGCGTTCGACGCCGCCTTCGGGTCGAACAGGAGACGGGTGGCCTCGCGCGTGGCCTTCTGCGCCTCGTCGTCCGTCTTGGCGTTGAGGACCTTCGTGCGCTGCAGGTTGGCGATGCCGACGGGCTGCGGCTGCATCAACTCGATGGGGCACGCGGCGGCGGCGGCGGGCTGCTGGGCCGCCAGCGAACCGGCGGCGGTGAGCGACGCGAGGGCCAGCGCGAGGGCCCGGAGGGCCCGGAGGCGGGATGTCATGGCGGGACCGGGTGAAGGGGTGAAGCGGTGCTATTGAAGACAAACGCCTCACGAGTATACCCCGTGAGGCGATGGGCGGTACAAGACTCGAACTTGTGACCTCCACGATGTCAACGTGGCGCTCTAACCAACTGAGCTAACCGCCCCGAGGCACGAAGGACGCCGGTTACTCCGGGGAACTCCGCCCGCCCGTGGTTCGTTCATCCGTCGGGCGCGTCCCCACCGGGCTCCTTCCTGCCGCTTTCGACTGTCGTCCCTTCTCGTGCCACTGCCTGCTGTCCGACGCTGTGCTTCAGAGCGGGAAACGGGACTCGAACCCGCGACCCCAACCTTGGCAAGGTTGTGCTCTACCAACTGAGCTATTCCCGCGAGGCGGACGGTAGCGTGGGCGTCCTTCGCCCGCGGGACCCGTCCGGGTCCACGTCGAGCCGCCGATCACCCGGCGGTCCGACGATGGAGGCGAGGGGAATCGAACCCCTGACCTCTTGAATGCCATTCAAGCGCTCTCCCAACTGAGCTACGCCCCCGCTGCGACCGGCGCTGATCTGACGCAAAAACTCCCTCTGGCGCCTGCCGACAGGAACCAAAAAAGCTATTCGAGTGTCTGAAGTGGGTCAAGTGACGAGTGTTGAATTATTGATGATCGTAAGCTATTTTTTGGCTCCTTTCCGCCCCCGACGTTCGCGGGCGACTACCAGCGCGACGCACGGCACTCCCTCGCCGCCGCGGCGCGTGCACCTTCGGGAGGCGATGCCGCAATGACGACCCCGCGCACCAAGCGCGGCAAGGCGACGACTGCGCCTGCCCGTTCCAAACCTTCGAAGAAAGCGGCGCCTGCCGCCGCGACTGCCCCCGCGAAGACCGCCGCCAAGACGGTCGCCAAACCCGCCGCGAAGCCAGTCGCCAAGGCCGTCCCCGCTCCGGTCAAAGCCCCCGTGTCTGCCATCACCGAGAAGAAGCCCCGCCGCCGCCGCGCGGCGCCGGCCGGGATCGCCCCGAGCGAACCCGAACGCGACATCCTCGACCAGTACCTGTACGAGGTGTCGACCTACCCGCTGCTCAAGGGCACCGAGGAGATCGACATCGCGCGGAAGATCCGCGCCGGCGACGCCGACGCGCTCCAGGAGCTGGTGAAGCGCAACCTGCGCTTCGTCATCTCCGTCGCCAAGAAGTACCAGAACCGCGGCCTCCCGCTCATCGACCTCATCGGCGAGGGGAACGTCGGGCTGCTCACCGCCGCCCGGAAGTTCGATCCCGACCAGGGGGTGAAGTTCATCTCCTACGCCGTGTGGTGGATCCGCCAGGCGATCCTCTCGTCGCTCGCGCGTCAGGGACGCACCGTGCGCGTGCCGCTCAACCGCACCGCCGATCTCTCGCGCATCATCAAGGCGAGCGAGATCCTGCGCCAGAAGATGCGTCGCGAGCCGACCCCCGAGGAGCTCGCCGCCGTCACCGGGCTGTCGGTCGACGTCGTGCAGTCGCTGGCCGCGCTGAACACGGGCGACGTGCGCCTCGACGCCCCGATGGATCCCGACGGCGACCGCTCGCTCATCGAGCGCTTCGTCGCCGACGAGATGCCCGACACCGAGGAGGAGGCGATGAACCGCTTCCTCACCGACGAGATCGAGGCGGCGCTCAACACGCTCCCGCCGCGCGATGCGAAGGTGCTGCGGCTCTACTTCGGCCTCGAGGGCGGGCGCGAGCACACCCTCGAGGAGATCGGCTCCATGCTCGGCGTCACCCGCGAACGGGTGCGCCAACTCCGCGACCGCGCGCTCAAGCGGCTGCGCGAGGGCGACGTGGGGCGCGCGCTGGGGTCGTTCGCGGCGTAAGACGACGTGCCGGCGGTCGGGGCGGGCACGCCGCCCCCGACCGACGCGGGTCGTGCGTGAACCACGCCGCGTACCGGCGCACGATCCACGCTCCCGGGAGGCGATCGCATGAGCCTGCGACGGTTCGGTCGGGTGATGTGGTGCGCATTGCTGTCGCCCGCGGGGTTGGCCGCGCAGGCGCGCGATGCGCCCTATGATGTTCGGGTGCGCGTCGTCGATGCCCGTTCCGGCATCGGCCTCCCCGAGGTCGAGCTGCGCGACTCGACGGGAGCGCTCCTCGGTCGCGCCGACTCGGCGGGGATCCTTCGGTTGCGGATCACCGGCGCGGCGCCGTTCGTCGGCCGGCTCCAGCGCCCTGGATTCCTGCCCGCTCCGCTCCGCGTCACGAGAGGTGCGCCAGGCGACTCGGTCGTCGCGCCGATGGCCGCGCTCGCCGCGCAGACGCTCGGTACCGTGCAGGTGGTGGCGGAGCCGGCCGTCGCTCGTTACTCCGAGTTCGAGCGCCGCAGGGCGACCGCCGGTGGTGGGATCTTCCTCACCGACTCCGTGATCGCGACGAGAGGGCAAGTCCGCCTCTCCGACCTGTTCCGCCGTTACCCTGCGCTGCACGTCGTCGACAGCGCGGGGACGTTCATCGTCACGTCGGCGCGGGCGAAGAAGACCGCCGCCATCCCCGGGCAGGGCACCGACCTCGCCCCCTGCGTCCTCCAGGTGATCGTCGACGACCTGCGCATGCCGTGGGGCTTCGACATCGATCAGCTCGACCGGAACGACATCCACGCCATCGAGATCTACCCGGGCGTGGCGACGGTCCCGATCGAGTATCGCGGCGCCGGCCGGGACGCGTCGTGCGGCATCATCGCCATCTGGACGAAATCGCGCTGAGCTGCCGCCGGCTCCGTCACCGGGCCGGCGGCTCGTCGCCGCGCGTCGCGTGTCGTATCTTCATCGTCGATGATCGTCCTCGAAGACATCCATAAGGCGTTCGGTCCCAAAGTCGTGCTCAATGGCTTCTCCCTCGAGGTCCGCGAGGGGGAGACGATGGTCATCATCGGCTATTCCGGCACGGGCAAGAGCGTCGCCATCAAGCACATCGTCGGCCTCCTCGAGCCCGACAAGGGGCGCGTCTTCGTCGACGGTCTCGAAGTCTCGACCCTCTCGCGCCGCGAGCTCTACGCGCTCCGCGCCCGCATCGGGTACGTCTTCCAGTTCTCGGCGCTGTTCGATTCGCTGACCGTCGCCGAGAACGTGGCGATGGGGCTGAAGAAGATGGGCACACTCACGCCCCGCGAGATCGATCAGCGCGTGCAGGAGGCCCTCGACCTGGTCGACCTGCCCGACTCGGCCCACGTGTTCCCCATCGAGCTCTCGGGCGGCATGCGCAAGCGGGTGGGCATCGCCCGCGCCATCGCCCTGCACCCGAAGTACCTGCTCTACGACGAGCCGACGACAGGTCTCGACCCGGTGACCGCGGCCGTGATCGACGAGATGATGGTGCGCATGCGCGACAAGCTGGGGGTCACCTCCATCGTCATCACGCACGACATGCGGAGCGCGTTCTCCGTCGGGACGCGCGTCGCGATGCTGTTCGAGGGGCGGGTGCGCTTCGTCGGCACCGTCGACGAGATCAAGAACACCGAGGATCCGGTCGTGCGGCAGTTCATCGAAGGGCGTGCGTCCCCCGTGCCGGCCGGCCCGCTGGCATGACGACGCGGCAACGTCGCCGGAAGCCTCGTGAGGAGACCTCCGCCGGCGGGGTCGTCTTTCGCCGTGGCGACGACGGCCCGATGTTCCTGCTCATCCGCGACAGCTATCGCAACTGGGGCTTCCCCAAAGGGCATCTGGAGGAAGGGGAGGATCCGGACCGCGCCGCGTTGCGTGAGGTGAGCGAGGAGACGGGGCTGGTGGTGCTGCGCCTCACGTCGCCGATCGAGACGATCGACTGGCATTTCCGGTTCCGCGGACGCCTCATCCACAAGATCTGCCACTTCTATTTGATGGAGACGCCGCAGCGCCGCACCAAGCCGCAGCGCGCCGAAGGGATCACCGCGTGCCGGTGGGCCAGCTATGCGCAGGCGTCGAAGCTGCTCTCGTACGAGAACGCGCGGGTCGTGCTCGACCGGGCGCACACGCTGCTCGGCGGCACCCTCGCGCCTGCCGAGGCCCCGGCCCAGGCGGAAGGATGAACGCGTCCGCCGTCCCGAACGGCGACGGGCCGACGCCCGTCGTCCTCGCGACGACGTCGCGCGATCGGGCGCGCGACCTGCTCAAGCGCGCGTTTCCCCGCCGCCGCACGGCGCTCGCGTTCTGCCGTGGCGCGACGGAGCTGGGAGAGTCGCTGCGGCGGGAGCTCGTCGACGCGGTCGTCGTGGACATCGGCCACGTCACCGACGACACGTGGAAGGCCGTTGCGCTGGCGCGCGACTTCCCGAGCATCCCGTTCTTCGCGCTCGGGCCGTCCCGCGTCGCCGACGGCCCCGCGATGGGCCGCTGCGCGGCGGCCGAATTCGCCGATCTGCTCGCCGAAGGGATGGACGACGCCTTCCTCCGCGAGCTCGTGCTGTCGCGTGCCTTCACGACCCGATTCGCCGAGGCGCTGGGGACGGCGCCCGCGGCGCTCGCGCTCACGCACCCGCTTCAGCAGGCCGCATGGGGGGCGATCGTCCGTTTCGGCGGTCGCACGGTGCGCACGGAGATGCTGGCGGCGCAGCTCGGCGTGACCCGGGAGCACCTGAGCCGGAGCTTCGCCGCGAGCGGAGCGCCGAACCTCAAGCGCATCATCGACTTGGTGCGACTCATCGCGGCGGCCGAGCTGTCGAAGAACCCCGGATATGACGTGAGCGACGTCGCGCAGGTGCTCGACTTCGCCTCCCCGTCGCACCTCGGGAGCACGGCACTCCGGGTCGTCGGCGCACGCACGGCGTCGTTGGCGCGGCTCCGCACGGTCGACCTCATCGACCGCTTCCGGCAGGGACGGGGGCGCTCGCGCCGGCGCGCCACGGGGTGACAAGGTAGCGGGCTGACCGGTTGCAGGATGGGGCATCTTGTGATATTTTTCACAAGCTGTGCCGGAACCGGCGCCGTGCGGTGGATTTCCCTCGCGCGCGGGCCACGTAATCCCACGATCCAACGTCACGATTCTCATGGCTTCTTCGACGTCGCTCCGCCCCGGTGAAATCAAGGACATCCTCCTTCGCGAGATCGAGGCCGCCGACCTGCATGCCCTCGACGTCGAGGAAGTAGGGACGGTGCTCGAGGTGAAGGACGGCATCGCCCGCATCTACGGACTCCAGAAGGCGATGGCGGGCGAGATGCTCGAGATCACCTCGTCCGAGACGGGGGAGAAGATCACCGGCCTCGCGCTGAACCTCGAGGAAGACAACATCGGCGCGGTCATCCTCGGCGACTACCTCCGTCTCAAGGAAGGGGACGAGGTGCGCCGTACGGCCCGCGTGCTCGAAGTGCCGGTGGGTCCGGAGCTCGTCGGCCGCGTGGTCGACCCGCTCGGCCGCCCCATCGACGGCCTCGGCCCGATCAACGCGAAGCACACGCGCAAGGTGGAGAGCGAAGCGCCTGGCATCATCGTGCGTGAGCCGGTGAAGGAGCCGCTCCAGACCGGCATCAAGGCGATCGACTCGATGATCCCGATCGGTCGTGGCCAGCGCGAGCTGATCATCGGCGACCGTGGCACGGGCAAGACGGCGATCGCCGTCGACACGATCATCAATCAGAAGGGGAACAACGTCATCTGCGTCTACGTCGCCATCGGCCAGAAGGCGTCGACGGTGGCGAGCGTGGTGGAGCGTCTCAAGGCGACCGGCGCGATGGAGTTCACGATCGTCGTCGCCGCGACGGCCTCTGACCCGGCGCCGATGCAGTACATCGCCCCCTACTCGGGCGCGGCGATGGCCGAGTACTTCATGTACAACGAGGGGATGGCGACGCTGGCCGTGTACGACGACCTGTCGAAGCAGGCCGCCGCGTACCGCCAGCTGTCGCTGGTGCTCCGCCGCCCGCCGGGCCGCGAGGCGTTCCCGGGCGACGTGTTCTATCTCCACAGCCGCCTGCTCGAGCGCGCGGCGAAGCTCTCGAGCGACCCCAAGGTCGTCGACGGCGTGAACATCCTGAAGCCCGGCGGTTCGCTCACGGCGCTGCCGATCATCGAGACGCAGGCCGGCGACGTCTCGGCATACATCCCGACCAACGTCATCTCGATCACCGACGGCCAGATCTTCCTGCAGGGCGACCTGTTCTACTCGGGCGTACGTCCGGCGGTGAACGTCGGCATCTCGGTGAGCCGCGTGGGCGGCTCGGCGCAGATCAAGGCGATGAAGGGCGTCGCCGGCCGCCTGCGCCTCGACCTCGCGCAGTACCGCGAACTCGAGGCGTTCGCCGCCTTCGCGTCGGACCTCGACGCGGCGACGAAGAAGCAGCTCGACCGCGGCGCGCGCACGGTGGAAGTGCTCAAGCAGGGGCAGTACGCGCCGATGGCGGTCGAGGACCAGGTCATGATCATCTACGCCGTGAGCAACGGGCACATCGACGAGGTGCCGACGGCGAAGGTGCGCGAGTGGGAGACCGGGTTCCATGCCTTCATGAAGGCCCAGTTCCCGCAGGTCGGCGACAAGATCCGCACAGAGAAGGCGATCTCGAAGGACACCGAGGCGGAGCTGAAGCGGGCGATCGAGGCCTACAAGAAGACGGCCGCGTAAAGGGACGAGGCAACCGCTGTTCACGGTCGACCGTTCCTCGTCGACCGTCCACCGCTCACCCGAAGTCGGGAACCTCAGTGGCGAAAGGACGTGAACTGCTCGGTCGCATCAAGTCGACCGAGAATACCCGAAAGATCACCCGGACGATGGAGATGGTGGCCACGTCCAAGATGAAGCGCGCGCAGGACCGCGTCGTCGCGGCGCGTCCGTACGCGAAGGCGCTCACGGACGTGCTCTCGAGCCTGTACAATCCGGAGCTCGCCGAGCGCTTCCCGCTGCTGCGCCAGCCGACGACGACGAAGACGGCGGCCGTGCTGCTGCTCACGTCGAACCGCGGGCTCGCCGGCGGGTTCAACGCGAATCTCATCCGCGAGGCGCGCCAGCTCGTCGCGCAGCTCGAGGGGGAAGGCATCGCGGTCGAGCTGCACGTCGTCGGCCGGAAGGGCGCGGGCTATTTCCGCTACGTCGGGCGCGCCATGGCCACGCAGCGCACCGACATCTCCGAGGCGCCGACGTCGCTCGACGCGACCTCGCTCGTCGAAGGGCTCATGGCGCGGTTCGTGACGGGCGACATCGATGCCGTGTACGTCGTGCACTCGGTGTACAAGTCGGCGCTCACGGCGCCGCCGACGAGCACGAAGGTGCTCCCGGTGGCGGCGCCGTCGAAGGCGGGCGCGCAGAAGGACTACCTGCTCTTCCCGTCGGCGGCGGACATCCTCACGGAGTTGCTGCCGGCGTACGTGCGCAACGCCGTGTATCGCGCCCTCGTCGAGACGGCGGCGGAGCAGGCGGCGCGCCGCAACGCGATGAAGAGCGCGACCGACAACGCCGGCGACATGCTCACGTACCTCCGTCGCACGTACAACCGCGCCCGCCAAGCCAACATCACGCAGGAGATCGCGGAGATCGTCGGCGGGGCGGCGGCGCTGACCGGATGAAGCGCTTCCACTGCCACTGAACGGTTCACCGTGAACGGTTGACGGTCAACCGTGAACGACTGACTACGGACCACGACCACCAGATATCACCATGACCACCGCCACCGCTGCCAACGTCGGCAAGATCGTCCAGATCATCGGCCCCGTGTTGGACGTCGAGTTCACGACGGACAACCTGCCCGAGATCTACAACGCCATCGAGATCCACGGGAAGACCGATTCGGGACAGGCCATCCACGTCGTCGCCGAGGTGCAACAGCACATCGGGCGCAACCAGGTGCGCGCGGTCTGCATGTCGTCGTCCGACGGCGTCGTGCGCGGCATGGACGCGATCGACACCGGTGCGGCCATCTCGGTGCCGGTCGGCGCGCCCGCGCTGGGCCGCATCCTGAACGTGCTCGGCCAGCCGGTCGACAACGGCGCCGAGATCCCGGCGAGCGCCGAGCGCTGGCCGATCCACCGCAAGCGCCCCGACTTCGTCGCGCTCGAGCCCAAGACGGAAGTGTTCGAGACCGGCATCAAGGTCGTCGACCTCATCGCGCCGTTCGTGAAGGGCGGCAAGATCGGGCTCTTCGGCGGCGCCGGCGTCGGCAAGACCGTCGTCATCATGGAGCTCATCAACAACGTCGCCAAGGGGCACGGCGGCAAGTCGGTGTTCTGTGGCGTCGGCGAGCGCACGCGCGAGGGGAACGACCTCTACCTCGAGATGAAGGAATCCGGGGTGCTCGACAAGGTCGCCCTCATCTACGGGCAGATGAACGAGCCGCCGGGTGCGCGCCTGCGCGTCGGCCTCTCGGGGCTGACGGT
>JACQBG010000014.1 GCA_016194585.1 Gemmatimonadota bacterium | reverse complement strand
GGATCGGGAGCGTGCGCTCCAGTATGGGCGACGGCGATCGGCTCGTGCCGCGGGCGATCTTCGTGTCGGGAGGCGAGGTGGCCGAGATCCGGCGCGCCGGGCAGCTGCTGTACGACGGCGGCGGCGCGACGTGGGGCGCGCGGCTCCGCCGCGCCGACACGCTCACCGTGCTCGCCGGCGCGACCGTGGAGCTGACGGGCAGCGGCTACGTCGCCACGGCCGACAGTGCCGGGGCGGCACAACTCATGCACGTGCTGCCGGGGCGCTATCACGTCGCCGTCTCGACGCCGATGATGCGAGAGGCGCGCCTCTCGCCGATCGAGCGGGACGTCGAGATCAGGGATGTCGCGCGCGTCGACACCGTCGCGCTCCCGTCGGTCGAAGCGCTGGTCGCTCGACAATGCGGCCGTCCGCGTGCCCAACCGGCCGGCGAGCCGCTTCCGGCGATGCTCTTCGGCACGGTGACCGACGATGCCGGCCGCCCCGTCGCCGGGGCGACCGTCGCGCTGTCGTACCCGCCGCGCGCGCGTGTCGTCGCCGATGGCCGGGTGGAGGCGACCACGTCGTCCGCCGACATCACGGCCGACGGCGACGGACGGTGGCGCGCCTGTGGCGTGCCTCGCGATCGTCCGCTCGAGCTCCGCGCGCTCGGCGATGGGCGCGCGTCGCCGTTGGCGCGCGTGCGCGTCGACCCGTCTCTCGGCGCGCTGCGTGTGCCGTTGATCATCCGGCGTCCGGCGCCGATGCCGGGCGGTTCGCAGTAGATTCTCCCCCCTCTCAGCGACCGGAGCCGCCATGTCCCCCCGACCGTCCATCAAGAACATCGGCCAGATCGCCATCCCCTGTCACGACGTCGCGCGGGCCACCGCGTTCTACCGTGACGTGGTCGGCCTCCCGTTCCTGTTCGCCGCGCCGAACCTCGCGTTCTTCCGTTGCGGCGAGGTACGGCTCATGCTGACGCCCGTCGAACAGCCTGAACTCGCGCCTCCCGGCTCCGTGGTGTACTTCCGCACCGCCGACCTCGACGGCGCCACCGCGGCGCTCGCCGCGGGGGGCGCGAAGGTCGAGAGCGCGCCGCACCTCATCACGCGGATGCCCGATCACGAACTCTGGATGTCGTTCTGGCGCGACACCGAGGGGAACCTGATGGCGTTCATGGAGGAACGAGTGGGAGAGACGAAGTGAACGGTGTATCGTGTATCGTCAATCGTCGACCGACGATGCACGATGCACGATGAACGAAGCACGATGAACGACACAGCGCAGTCCCTCGCACTCACAACTCTCTGATGCGCCATCTCCGTCTCCTCCCGATCGCTGCCGCCCTCGCCACGCCCCTCGCCGCGCAGCAGCCCGCGCCGCCGCCGCCGGACTTCGACGCCTACGTCGCGAAGGTGCTCGCCACCTTCCAGGTGCCCGGCGCCGCGGTCGCCATCGTGAAGGACGGGCAGGTCGTCCTCGCCAAGGGCTACGGCGTGAAGACGCTCGGCGATCCGGCCCCCGTGGGGCCGTTCACCCGGTTCGGCATCGCCTCGAACACCAAGGCGTTCACGGCGACGGCGCTCGCCATCCTAGTCGAGCGTGGCAAGATCGAGTGGGACGCGCCGGTGCGGCGCTACCTCCCCGACTTCGCGATGTACGAGCCGTTCGTCACGCGCGAGATGACGGTGCGCGACCTGCTCGTGCACCGGAGCGGGCTCGGCCTCGGCGCGGGCGACCTGCTCTGGTGGCCGGCCTCGACGTACACGCGCGCCGAGATCATGCACCGGCTGCGCTACATCAAGCCGGCGACGTCGTTCCGCAGCGCCTATGCGTACGACAACGTGCTCTACCTCGTCGCCGGCGAGCTGATCGAGAAGGTGAGCGGGCGCTCGTGGGAGGACTTCGTGGCGAACGAGATCCTCGCGCCGGTGGGGATGACCCACAGCACCGTGCGCCACGCCGACGCGATGCGCGGCGGCGACGTCGCGACCACGCACGCCGTGGTCGACGGCAAGGTCCGGATCGTGCCGCCGATGACCAGCGACAACACGAACCCGGCGGGCGGCATCAACAGCGGCGCCGCCGACATCGCACGGTGGATGATCACGCAGCTCGACTCGGGGCGCACCCCCGACGGCACCCGGCTCTTCACGCCGCGCTCGGCGCGGCAGCTCTGGACCGGCGTCACGCCGACGCCGTTCGGCGTGCCCACCGGCGAGTTCGCGCCACTGCGCTCGAACTACAGCCTGTACGCTCTGGGCTTCGGCACGCGAGACTACCGCGGCTTCAAGATGCTCAACCACACGGGCGGGCTTCCCGGGTACGTCTCCGAGATCCTCATGATCCCCGACCAGCGCCTCGGCGTCGCGGTGCTCACGAACCAGGAATCGACGGAAGCGTTCCGCTCCATCACGCTCCCGGTGCTCGACCACTACCTCGGTGCGCCGCCGCACGACTGGCTCGCCGCCTACAAGAAGCAGGCCGACGAGGCCGCCGCGCATCTCGCGACGGCGACGACGAAGGCGACCGCCCGCGACACCACCGTGCGACCGACCCTGCCGTTGACGAAGTACGCGATGACCTACCGCGACGCCTGGTACGGCGACGTGATCGTGCGGAGCGAGGGCGGCCGGCTGACGATTCGGTTCAGCCACACACCGGAGCTCGCCGGCACCCTCGAACACCAGAAGGGCGACGCCTTCATCGCGCGCTGGAACGACCGCTCCCTTCGCGCCGACGCGTTCGTCAATTTCGTGGTGGCGAACGGCGCCGTGACCGCCGTGCGCATGACCCCGACCCCGGGGACCGATTTCAGTTTCGATTTCCAGGACCTGGCGCTCCGTCCGGTGCCGCCCAAGCGACCCTGACGAACGAAACCGGGTACTACCGTGTTCGTAGGGCTGTACGAAGTTCCCCCTGTACCTCATCACTGGAGTGTTCGATGCGTCTCCCCCGGATGTTCACCCTGATCACCGCTGTCGCTGTCGCCACGCCCGCGCTTCAGGCTCAGGCGCCGAAGAGCGGCTTTCGGGCCGAGTTCCTCGGCCAGTGGAAAGGCGTGGAATCGAAGTACGAGCAACTCGCGAAGGCCACGCCGTGGGAGAAGTACTCGTGGCGCCCGGGCAAGGGGGTGCGCTCGGTGTGCGAGGTGTTCCTCCACATCGGCGGCGACAACTACATGCTCGGCAAGGAGATCGGCGGCAAGGTGCCGGCCAGCATCGATCCCAAGACGGTCGAGAACTGCCCCGATTCGAAGGAGAAGGTGATCGCCACCATGCAGGGCGGCTTCGACGCGTTCGCCGACGCGGTGATGAAGATGTCCGACGCGGACGCCGAGAAGGCCCTCAAGGTGTTCGGCTCGACGTTCACCTACCGCGGGTACCTGACGTTCAACCTCGAGCACGCCGGCGAGCACCTCGGCCAGTCGATCGCCTACGCCCGCACCAACGGCATCGTGCCGCCGTGGAGCATGAAGCCGGGCATGTAGTCGTCGTTCGCGCCACGGCGACTGCTGGACACGGATTTCACGGATCGGAACCGGCGATCGCCACGGATGAATGAAATGGGAACGACAGCGTGAACTCACGCCGTCGTTCCCATTTCATTTGTCGTATCCGCAGTGATCGCTCGTTCCGATCCGTGAGATCCGTGGCCAGGCAGTAGAACTGTCCCGTCCACGAAGCTAGAACGGCCGCACCACCACCATCACCACGATCACGCCGAGTAGGACCGTCGGCACGACGTGCATAAGCCGGTTCTGCACCTCGGTGAGGAAATACTCCCCGCGGGCGAAACGGCGGGCGGTGTATTCGGCGTGGGCGTTGTAGGCGAGCATCCCGGCGACGGCGGCCAGCTTGAGCTGGAACCAGTGCTGCGACAGGTAATCCATCCGCATGCCGAGAAGCGCGAGGCCGAGGGCGAGCGAGAGCGCCGCGCCGGGCCACATCACCACGCGCAGCATCCGGCGCTCCATCACCCGGAGCAGCGCCGTCGCGTCGGCCGAGTCGCGCCGCGCGACGTGGAAGGCGAACAGCCGGTAGATGTAGAACACTCCCGCCATCCATGTGATGACGGCGAGGATGTGGAGGGCTTTCAGCCAGAGGAACGTCACGCGCATAACCAAACCGCGCGTGCTTCAGCGCACAAGGCTTGTGCGCCCCGCGGCCGGCGCGCATCGTCCAGCCATCCCCACCGCCGGAGCGCGCAGTGTCGGTGTTCTCGAACAAGGTCGTGTTCATCACGGGGGCGTCGTCGGGCATCGGACGCGCGATCGCCGAGAAGCTCGGCGCGCAGGGCGCCGTCATCGTCGCGACCGACATCAACGGCACCGGCGCGGAGGCCGTCGCGGCCGGGCTCCGCGCGCGGAACTGCCGGGCCGAGGCGCTGACGCTCGACGTCACGCAGGCCGACGCCGTGCGCGCCGCCATCGAGGGCGCCGCCGAGCGGCACGGACACCTCGACTATGTGTTCAATAACGCCGGCATCGGGTTCCGCGGCGAGGTGCGTGACGCGACGCTCGAGCAGTGGAAGCTCGTGCTCGACGTGAACCTGCTCGGCGTGATCCACGGCGTGCAGGCCGCGTATCCGATCATGGTACGGCAGGGCTCGGGGCACATCGTGAACACCGCGTCGCTCGCGGGGCTCGTCGTCGCGCCGCTGCTGGCGCCATACGCCGCGGCCAAGGCCGGCGTCGTCGCGCTCTCGCGCGCGCTGCGCGTGGAGGGAGCGGCGCTCGGCGTGAAGGTCACGGCGCTCTGCCCCGGATTCATCGACACGGGGATCTACGCCGCCGCCGTGACGGCCGGCACCTCGCAGATCTCGGTCAAGCGGAGCGTCCCGTTCCCGATCGCGCCGCTCGACGCGTCGGTCGACGAGCTGCTCGCCGGCGTCATGCGCAACGACGAGCTCGTGGTGCTCCCCAAGATCGCGCGGACGGCGTGGCTGTTCACGCGCCTGTGGCCGCGCCGCCTCGAGAAGATGCTGATGTCGCAGGTGCGCCGGTTCCGCAAGGACGAGCGGGCGCCCGCCTGATTGCGCGCGCCGCGACCGCGCGGCAAGATACGGGAATGACGAACCGCCGAGAGTTCCTCGGAAGCCTCTCCGCCGCTGCCGCCGCGACGGCCTTCCCCGGCGCGCTGCGCGCGCTGTCACGCCGCGAGCGGCTCGACCGCTTCGGCGTGCAACTGTATACCGTCCGCTCCGAGATGGCGAAGAGCGTCGAGCGCACGCTCGAAGCCGTCGCCAAGGCCGGGTATCGCGAGGTGGAGTTCGCGGGCTACTTCGGCCGCGAGCCCGCCGCCATCCGCGCCCAACTCGACGCGCTCCGGCTCACCTCGCCGAGCGTGCACATCGCCATCGAGACGCTGGAGGGCGACTGGGCCGCGCAGGCGGCCTCGGCCAAGGTGATCGGCCACCAGACGCTCATCGTGCCGTCGGTCGACCGGCGCAAGCTCCCCGCCGTGGCCGACTGGAAGGCGCTCGCCGCCCGGTTCAATGCGCTCGGCAAGCGCGCCGCCGGAGACGGGCTTCGCATCGGCTACCACAACCACAATTTCGAATTTCCGCCGCTCGAGGGTGGAGCGCGCCCGTTCGACATCCTCCTCGCGGAGACGGACCCGGCGCTCGTCGACTTCGAGATGGACCTCTACTGGATCAGCTTCGCCGGCGCGGACCCGCTCGCGTACTTCGCGAAGTATCCGGGCCGGTTCAAGTTCGTGCACGTGAAGGACGGCGGCCCGCGCCCCGCGTTCGAGATGCGCGACGTCGGCGCCGGCACCATCGACTGGAAGACGATCTTCCGGCATCGTGCCCAGGCCGGGATCGAGCACGTGTACGTCGAGCACGACCAGCCGAAGGATCCCCTCACGAGCATCGAGGCGAGCGCGCGCTACCTCAAGACGCTCGAATTCTGAGGCGCGCGCCGCCCCGCTCGGGAGCGGCGCCGCGCGACCACGTTCCGCACCACGCACAGGAGTGCCACGAGTGAGCAACGGGAGTGTGAAGTCCCACACCGAGTACGACGCGATCGTCGTCGGCTCCGGCGCCGGCGGTGGGATGGCCGCCTATCAGCTCTCGGTCAACGGGCTCAAGGTGCTGCTGCTCGAGGCCGGCCGCTCCTACGACCCCGTGCGCGAGACGCCGATGTTCAAGCTCCCGCGCGAGGCGCCGCTGCGCGGGTCGGGGTCGCGCGAGAAGCCGTTCGGCTTCTACGACGCCACGGTGGACGGCGGCTGGGAGGTACCGGGCGAGCCGTATACCAACGCCCCCGGCACCGATTTCCGCTGGTGGCGGGCCCGCATGCTCGGCGGTCGCACCAACCATTGGGGGCGCATCGCGCTCCGCATGGGCGAGTACGACTTCAAGCCGAAGTCGCGCGACGGGCTCGGCGCCGACTGGCCGCTGGAGTACAAGGACCTCGCGCCCTACTACGACAAGACCGAGATGCTCATCGGCGTGTACGGCGGCGACGACGACATGGAGAACACTCCGCGCTCGTCGCCCGGGGTGCTGCACCCCGCGCCGGCGCCGCGCGCCGCGGAGCTGCTGACGAAGAAACACGCCGCGCCGCTCGGCGTGCCCGTGATCCCCGCGCATCTCGCCATCATGACGCGGCGCCAGGACGCCGACACGCTCCCCAAGAAGCTGCATCCCGGGAACAAGCTCGCGCAGAAGGTGCTCGGCGATTCCATGCGGTCGCGGCAGGCGTGCTTCTATGCCACGCCGTGCGGGTGGGGATGCTCCATCAAGGCCAACTTCCAGAGCACGACGGTGCTCATCCCGCCCGCGCTCGCCACCGGGAACGTCGACCTCGTCCCCGACGCGATGGTGCGCGAAGTCACCGTCGACAAGAACGGATTGGCGAACGGCGTGAGCTACATCGACAAGCGCACGCGCACGGATCGCCACGTGAAGGCGAAGATCGTCGTGCTGGCCGCGTCGGCCGCCGAGACGGCGCGCATCCTGTTGAACAGCAAGAGCGCGCAGTTCCCGCAGGGACTCTCGAACTCGAGCGGGCTCGTCGGGAAGTACCTGATGGACACGGTGGGTGCGGGGATCGGCGGGCAGATTCCCGCGCTGGAGAGTCTGCCGCCGCACAACAACGACGGCGCGAGCGGGATGCACATGTACATGCCGTGGTGGCTGTACAAGGAGCAGCTGGCCGGCAAGCTCGGGTTCGCGCGCGGCTACCACATCGAGTTCGGCGGCGGCAAGGACATGCCCGGCAACGGGTCGATGAACTTCCTCGAGAACCTCACCGAGGGGGCGTACGGCAAGCGATACAAGGAGGCCGCGCGGCGGTATTACGGGAGCCACGTCTGGTTCGACGGCCGCGGCGAGATGATCCCCAACGAGGACAGCTACTGCGAGCTCGACCCCGAGGTGGTGGACCAGTGGGGGATCCCGGTGCTGCGCTTCCATTGGAAGTGGTCGGACCACGAGCTCAAGCAGGCCGTGCACATGCAGCAGACGTTCGCCCAGATCATCGAGGCGATGGGCGGCAAAGTGGGCGGCACCGTGCAGACCGACGGCAACAAGGCCATCGCGAAGGGCGGGCAGATCATCCATGAAGTGGGCACCTGCCGGATGGGCAGCGACCCGAAGACCTCGGTGTTGAACGCGCACTGCCAGAGCTGGGACGTGAAGAACCTGTTCGTGACGGACGGCGCGCCGTTCGTGAGCAACGCCGACAAGAATCCCACGCTGAGCATCCTCGCGCTCGCCTGGCGGACGACGGACTACATCCTGGACCAGTTGCACAAGCGGGAGATCTGATGACGCAGCTCGACGAAGATGACGGCGGCACGGCGATGGACGCAGGTGCGACGAGTGGCGAGGGCGCCGTGAACGGGGTGAACCGGCGCGACGCGCTCAAGGCGATCGCGAGTGCCGCGGCGATCACGATGATCGGGGCGGAGGCGAGCGCGCAGGGGACGCCGAAGCCCGCGGCGGCGACAGCGCCCGCGGCGCAGGCGCCCGTGCAGATCACGCGCGGCCCGCGGGGCGATGCGTGGGACCCGGACCTGATCCATCCGAAGAGCGATTGGCCGCGGAAGCTGACGGCGAGCGAGCTGGCGACACTGGCGGCGCTCTGTGACGTGATCATCCCGGCGGACGCGAAGTCGCCGAGCGCGTCGAGCCAGGGGGCGCACCACTATATCAATGAGCACGTGTCGGCGCCGGGCGCGGGATACGAGCGCGACCTGGTACGGGTGCGGGGCGGGGTATCGTGGCTGAACGTCGAGTCCGAGCGGCGGTTCGCGAAGACCTTCGTGAAACTCTCGGCGTCGCAGAAGACGACGATCTGCGATGACATCTGCTACGCGCCCAAGGCGAAGGAAGAGTTCAAGGCGGGGGCGCGCTTCTTCTCGCTGGTGCGGAACCTGACCGCAACGGCGTACTACACGACCGACGCGGGGATGAAGGACGTGGGGTACGTCGGGAACGTGGCGTCGATGAAGTGGGAGCTGCCGCCGAAGGCGGTGCTCGACAAACTGGGGCTGTAGCGTTTCGGGAGCGACCGAGCGCTGGATCGTGTCAGGTGGGTAAGGGATCGCGTTTCGGCAGTGGGCGCCAGCCTTGTTCCTTGCTGATCTTCACGGCCAACGAGGCCAGTCGCGCAGGTGCCTGCTCGTCGTTGAGCGTGCTCAGCAGATCGTCGACGGCGTAACTCTCCGAAGGTTCGTGGGTCACCACGAGCAGCCGTAGCAGTCGGTCAGCGACAGCGCCCATCGGTTGCGCGCCGGTCTCCCAGCGCGAGACGGTTTCGCGCGTCACGCCCATGCGCTGCGCGAACGCGACGGAAGAGAGCCCGACGTGTTTGCGGAGGAAGCGGATCTCGACGGGCGCGAGCATGCGGCGCTGCTCGACGAATGCGTGCGCGATGACGCGGTGCAGATGCGCGAGCCGCGGGATGCCGATCGTCTCGTCGCCGCAGGCGGGGCAGAGCGTGACTTCGATACCGTGCAGTTCGACGTGTGGCACGCCGCCGAGCTCATAGCGCCGGACAGCGTGTCGATCGACGGTGGCCTTGGCACCGCACTCTTCGCAGATCATGGTCGGACTCTCCACGCAGTGATGACGGTCAGGTGATCGACGGAGCGAAACGCGACGACGATGCACATCCGCGCCGTCCGCACCCGATAGCGCCATTCGCCGTTCTCCAGTTCCGCTGGCTCGAAGACGCCGGCACGCACGAGATTACGACAGTCGCTCGCGTCGAGGCCATCCTTCGACATCTCCTCGCGGGCATGTCCGGAGAACTTGATGGTACCGACGTTGGCGATCCGGCGAGCGAGGGCCTTGGCTTCGGGTGGCCTGAGCGGGGTGACTTCAGGATCGATCGACATGTGATATTACATCATAGTATGGTAAGATGTCAATGGTGACTCGTGATCGGTGCCGCCAACAGGTGTCCCCGGTTGAAGCTTGGCGTTCCCGAAGGCGCCGGCGCCGCCTGATCGTGGCGATCGGCATCGATTTCATGCACGTTGAGGCGTCGCGGATGAGCCGCGCCGGGATGCACGATCAGCGAGTACCGGCGAGGTGAGTCCCTTCCGCGAAGTGCACGTTTCTCACGACCGCATTCGAACCCGCACGAATCGGAGTCCCCCACCATGCGTCGCCTTGCCGTCCTGCTGGCTCTGTCCGCCCCTCTCGCCGCCCAACGCGGCGCGCCCCCGGCCTTCGACCCCGCCCGCCTCGCCCGCATCGACACCGTCCTCCAGCACTACGTCGATGCCAACCGGCTCAACGGCGCCGTCGGCCTGGTGATGCGCGACGGCAAGGTCGTCTACGAGCACGCCGCCGGCTTCGCGGACAAGGAGGCCGGCCGCCGGATGGCCACGAACTCCATCTTCCGCATCGCCTCCCAGACCAAGGCGATCACGAGCACCGCGGTCCTCATCCTCGCCGAGGAGGGGAAGCTCACCGTCAACGACCCGGTCTCCCGCTGGATCCCGTCGTTCGCGAAGACCACCGTCGCCACGCGGAGCGACACGGGGCGCGTCATCACGCCGGCCACCCGGCGCATCACCATCAGGGACCTGCTCACGCACTCGGCGGGCATCTCCTACGGCACCGACGCGATCGTGCGCGACCTCTACGAGGCGAAGGGGCTGGGGCCGGCCGCGGGCTATGGCTGGTATACGGCCGACAAGTCCGAGGAAGTCTGCGAGACGATGGACAGGCTCGGTACGCTGCCCTTCGTCTCGCAGCCGGGGGCGCGGTTCGTCTACGGCTACAACACCGACATCCTCGGCTGCATCGTCGAGCGGGCCAGCGGACAGCCGCTCGACGTCTTCATCCGCGAGCGCATCACCAAGCCGCTGGGGATGAATGACACGTATTTCTTCCTCCCGCCCGAGAAGCGCGACCGGCTCGTCGCCGTGTACATGAACGATTCGACGGGGCACGCGGTGCGCGCGCCCGACGGCGCGAAGGGGCAGGGACACTACGTGGACGGCCCGCGGCACAACTTCGCGGGGGGCGCGGGGATCGTCTCCACGGCGCGCGACTACGCGCGCTTCCTCGAGATGATCCGCAACGGCGGCACGCTCGACGGCCACCGCATCCTCGCGCCGCACACCGTCCGCCTGATGACCACCAACCAGCTGGGCACCACGCCCTATGGCGAAGGGCTGGGCTACGGCTTCGGGTTCGAGACCGTCGAGCGCTACGGAGCGAGCGGGCCATACTCGGTCGGTTCGTTCGGCTGGGGCGGCGCGTACGGCTCCACCTACAAGGTGGACCCCGCCGAGCGGATGACGGTGGTGCTGATGATCAATGTGATGCCGCTGATGAGCGACATCCAGATGGTGTGGCCGTCGGCGGTGTTCGCGGCGCTGACGGGGCGGTAGGCGAGCGCGACCGTTCAGCCCGCTTTCTTCATCCGGATCGGTTTGATCTTGCGGATGGTCGCCGCCGACGCCGCGTGCTTGGCGTGATGAAGGTCCCATACGAGCTGAAGATTCAGCCAGAAGTGCGCGTCCATCCCGAGCGCCCTCTCGAGTCGCAGTGCCGTATCGGGCGTCACCGCTCGCTTGCCGTGGATGATCTCGTTCAGGCGCGGATACGACACGCCGATCCGGAGCGCGAAGTCGGTCTGGCTGAGGCCCAGCGGACGAAGGAACTCCTCGAGGAGCATCTCGCCGGGGTGTATGGGTGCGCGGTGCGTCGGGACGCGGAGCATGGGTGTGTCCTGGGATCCGGTATCGGGGAAGACGGCCCGCGACGGCCGGTCAGTGGTAGTCGGTGATCTCGACATCTTCGAAGCCGCGGCCGGTCGAGCGGAAGCAGACGCGGTACTGATCGTTGATTCGGATCGAATGCTGTCCCGCGCGGTCGCCCGAGAGCGCCTCGAGCCGGTTTCCGGGCGGCAGTCGCAGGTCGGCCGGCCGATCGACGGCGTTCAGCTGTTCGAGCTTCCGTGCGGCGACCGGCCACAGTGACGACGGGCAGCATCGACGCGCGCGCCTGGAGTCCACCCCGTTGAAGACGTCTTCCGTCGCACGGTCCGCGAATGAGGCGATCGACATCGGGTGGTGACCCCTCGCGCGGATGGAATATAATGGATCACGTTATGTGTAACAAGTCCGGCTCTCCGGTGTGCCGTCGGGGACGCCGGGTGCCGCGCGCGCCGCGCCCCCGTTCCGCATCCTGCGCGCACACCGCCGCGACTGCGGCATCGTCATCGCGCACCGCTGAACGAAGCATCGCGAGGGGCGGCACGCGCTCCCCGACCGCGTCTCCCTCCCGCGGGCGCATTCCGATCGTCCGGTCGCCGCTGGCCGACCCTCGGCCCGCCCCGTAACTTCGAGACGCTCGGCCCACTCTCGGAGGCGCAGTGCCCTCGGTCGTCCATCGCAACGCCATCGTTCCGCGCCCGCTCGCGCGGCTGCTGCTGTCCACCCTGCTCCTCGCGCCACTCGCTGCCGGCGCCCAACAGAAGTTCACCCACGCCGACACGCTGCGCGGCAGCAACGGCCCGTGGCGCTCCTGGTGGGACGCCTCGTTCTATGACCTGCACGTGAAGGTCTCGCCGGCCGATTCGACGATCGCCGGGTGGAATGGGATCACGTATCGGGTGCTGCGCCCGGCGAGCGACGTGCTCGCCGACGCGCACGCGAGCGCGCTCCAGATGCAGATCGACCTGCAGGTGCCGATGGTCGCCGACAGCATCGTGCAGGGCGGCAGCCGGCTCACCTGGACGCGCGATGGCAACGCGCTGTTCGTCGCGATCCCCGGCGCGCCGCGGGCGGGGGAGACAGGAACGCTCACCGTCTACTATCACGGCAAGCCGCGCGCCGCGATCCGTCCGCCATGGGACGGTGGTTACATCTGGCGGCGCGATACGCTCGGCAACCGCTGGGTGGCGACGGCGAACGAAGGGCTCGGCGCGAGCGTCTGGTGGCCGAACAAGGACTATCTCGCCGACGAACCCGACAGCCAGCGCATCGCCATCACCATGCCCGACCCGATGGTCGACGTGTCGAACGGGCGGCTGCGCAGCACCACGAAGAATGGCGACGGCACCACGACCTACGAGTGGTTCGTCGCCGAACCGATCAACAACTACGACGTGTCGGTGAACGCGGGCACGTACGCGCACTGGACCGAGAACTATGCGGGAGAGGCCGGACCGCTGAGCATGGACTTCTGGCCGCTCGCCGTGCACCTCGACGCCGCGAAGCGGCAGTGGGTGCAGGCGCGGTCGATGATGGCCTGCTTCGAGCATTGGTTCGGCCCGTACCCGTGGTACACGGACGGCTACAAGCTCGTCGAGGCGCCGCACCTCGGCATGGAGCACCAGAGCGCCGTGGCGTACGGGAACCGGTTCGAGAACGGCTACCTCGGGCGCGACCTCTCGAAGACGGGGCACGGGATGCAGTGGGACTTCATCATCGTGCACGAGAGCGCGCACGAGTGGTGGGGGAACAACATCACGGTGAAGGACGGCGCCGACATGTGGGTGCACGAGGGGTTCGCGAACTATTCGGAGAACCTCTACACGGAGTGCCAGACGGGGAGCAAGAAAGCCGGCGCCGAATACGTGATCGGCACGCGGGCGCTGATCAAGAACGACAGCCCGATCATCGGCCGCTACGGCGTGAACGACGAAGGGAGCGGCGACAAGTACTACAAGGGCGGCAACATGCTGCACACCATCCGCCAGCTCGTGAACGACGACGAGAAGTGGCGGCGGGTGCTGCGCGGGCTGAACGCGACGTTCCGCCACCAGACCGTGACGACGGCGCAGATCGAGAACTACATCGCCGAGCAGACCGGCGTGCCGCTGGCCAAGGTGTTCGACCAGTACCTGCGGACGGTCCTCATCCCGGCGCTCGAGGTGAAGGTCGCCGGGGGCACGCTCTCGTACCGCTGGATGAACGTCGTCCCCGGCTTCGACATGCCGGTGCGGGTGACGAATCCGGGACACGGGAGCGAGCTGCTGCACCCGACCGAAGAATGGAAGTCGGAGCCGACGACGGCGAGTTCGTCCGATCAGATCGTCGTGGACGACAACTATTACGTGATCGTCAAGCGAGACTGAGGTCGGAGTGGGAGGAACGGCGGGGGGCGGCTGCGCCGCCGATCAGAACGGATCGGAACTGATCCGATCTGATCACCCCGGAGATTCGCCGGGGCGGACGCTTCGAGTGAAAATCGAACAGCACGTCGAAAACGCGGTCCAAAACGAATCACGTGCCCGTAGCGGGAAAACATCTATGACTCGCACACTGCTCCTCGCGTCGCTCGTCCCGGTTCTCGTGTTGGCGCAGGCGCCGGAGCGCGCCATCCGGCGCGACGTGCCGATCACGAACATCATGCGCAAGGCGCTCGCGGCGGGGACGCGCGATTCGACCGGGCGTCCCACCAGCAAGTACTGGCAGCTGCGCACCGATTACACGATCGACGCGCGGCTCGACCCGGCCACTTCGCGCATCTCGGGGCACGAGACGATCGCGCTGCAGAACAACAGCCCCGACGAGCTGCGGACGATCGTCCTGCGCCTCGACATGAACATGTTCCTGTTCAACGTGCCGCGCGCCGTGCCGTGGGTGCCCGCCGAGCTCACCGACGGATTCGCCATCTCGCGCATGAGCGTCGATGGACAGCCGGTGAACCTCTCGCCGGCGCCCGCGGCCCGGGGCGCCCGCGGCGCGCCGCCGCCGGCTCCCTCGGAGAACCGCGTGAGCGGACTCGCGACCACGCGCGCGACGATCGAGCTCGCCAAGCCGATCCCCGCGCATGGGCGCGCGACGCTCGAGATCGCGTGGAGCCACAAGGTGCCCGGCGGTCCGGGCGTCGCCCACCGCATGACGCAGCGCTGGGCCGACACGCTCTACCAGCCCACGCAGTGGTATCCGCGCGTCGCCATGTACGACGACCTGCGCGGCTGGGATCCCGAGCTGTACCTCGGCCCTTCGGAGTTCTACAACAACTTCGGCCGCTTCGACGTGAAGATCGACGTCCCGGCGGGGTGGATCGTGAGTGGCACCGGCGTGCTGCAGAATGCCAAGGACGTGCTCACCCCCGCGGCACGTGAGCGGCTCACGCACGTGCTCGAATCGGACGAGGTGCGCACGATCGTCGGGCCAGACGAGATCGGACCGGGGAGAGCCACAGCCGCCGGCGACCGGCTGGTGTGGCACTTCGTCGCCGACACCGTCAACGACTTCGCCTGGGCCACCGCGAAGAAGTTCGTGTGGAAGGCGACGCGCGCGACCATCCCGACCAAGGGCGCCTTGCCGGTCAACATGTACTACCTCCCGGGCGATTCGGCGCTCTACGCCGACGCCGGACAGATCGCGCGCCACGCCCTCGAGTTCTACTCGAAGCAATGGTTCCCCTACCAGTTCCCGCAACTCACGCTGCAGGACGGGCCCAGCGCCGGCATGGAGTACCCGATGGTGATCAACTCCAATCGCGGCGCCGCCGACCACGAGACCGGTCATCAGTGGTGGCCGATGACGGTCAGCAACAACGAGACCTGGTACGGCTGGATGGACGAGGGGTTCAACCAGTACATGAACATCCTCTCGGCGGCCGACCGTGCCGCGCGTCCCGCCAACCTCGACGGCCCGGGGCAGAGCTACGGGCGCGTCAGCGGCGAAGAAGCCGAGCCGCCGATGATGTGGAACGCGAACTACGACGGTCCGCAGTTCTACGGATTCACGACGTACAGCAAGACGCCCATGATGTTGTCGATGCTCGGCGGCATCGTCGGCGACAGCGCCGTGCAGCGCGCGCACCGCGAGTGGGCGCGCGCCTGGATGTTCAAGCACCCGTCGCCGTGGGACTACGTCTTCTTCATGAGCAACGCGCTCAAGAACCATGCGAGCGAGCTCGGCTGGTTCTGGAACTACTGGCTGTTCACGACGGAGAGCGTCGATGGCTCCATCGCCGGCGTCACGACGAGCGGTACGCGCACGACCGTGACGGTGCGGCAGGACGGGCAGATGCCGTCGCCGATCGTGCTCAAGGTGCAGTTCGCGCCCGATGGCCCGGCGATCGCGCCGATGAAGAACGCCGTCATGACCGACCCGACGACGGCGGTCGTCACCTGGCCGGTGGACGTCTGGTTCAACGGCAGCAAGAGCTACAAGGCCGTGCTCGATTTCGGCGGGCGCACGATCGAATCGATCACGCTCGACCCGATGCGGCGGTTCCCGGACCGGAACCCGAACGACAACACATGGACACGACAGTCGGGAGTGAAGCCGTGAGGAGGTTCGAGACGACTGCGAATTCTACCGCAGAGGACGCGGAGGACGCAGAGGCAACGGCAACGGCAACGGCTTTCACCACGGAGGACACGGAGGGCACGAAGGACCGCACGTACAAGTACTTGCAGTCCTCTGCGTCCTCTGCGTCCTCCGCGGTAGAATTGCTGTTGCTCGCCGCTCTTGTCTCCGCCCCACTCGCCGCGCAGTCGCCGACCGTCCACCAGCTCCCCGCCACGCCGGCCACCGTCGCCTACGGCTATTACTGGTCCGAAGCGAAACCCGCGCTGCGCGTGAAGAACGGCGACATCGTCGACGTCGAGACGATGCTCACCAACACCCCCGTCGGCCTCGAGCGGATGGGAGTGAAGCCGGCCGACGTGCCGCAGGACCTCCGCGACATCGTCGCGCAGGACACCGGCTCGCTGAAGGGGCCCGGCGGCCACATCCTCACCGGCCCCATCTATGTCGAAGGCGCCGACTCGGGCGACGTGCTCGAGGTGCGCATCCAGTCGATCACGCTCCCGCTCGCCTACGGCTACAACGGCTGCAGCGGCTTCCTCCGCGAGCTGTGCGAGGTGCGCGGCAGCCGCCTCATCGCGCTCGACCGGCAGCGGATGACCGCCGAGGTCGCGCCGGGGATCGTCGTGCCGCTGCGGCCGTTCTGGGGCTCGATGGGCGTCGCGCCGGCCGCCTCGCTCGGCCGCGTGAGCAGCAATCCACCCGGCCCGCACGCGGGGAACATGGACAACCGCGAGCTCGTCGCCGGTACGACGCTCTACGTGCCCGTCTTCACGAAGGGCGCGCTGCTCGAGATCGGCGACGGCCACGCCGCGCAGGGCGACGGCGAGGTGGACCAGACGGCCATCGAGACCGACCTCCGCGGCCGCATCCAGCTCGTCGTGCGCAAGGACATGAAGCTCGACTGGCCGCGCATCGAGACCCCCACGCACTGGATCGTGATGGGGACCGACACGAGTCTCACCGTGGCTACGCAGGTGGCGATACGGCAGATGGTGAAGTTCCTGATGGAGACGAAGGGGATCACGCAGACCGAGGCGTACCAGGCCGCGTCGATGGCGGCGGACCTGCACATCACGCAGCTCGTGGACGGCAACGTGGGAGTGCACATGATGATCGCGAAGTCGGTGCTGGCCGGGGCGCGGAAGTGAGGACTACAGTGGGAGGGGGTCTACCGCAGAGGACGCAGAGGACGCGGAGGACTTCAGGCCGGCATTTGAAGTCCTCAGCGTCCTCCGCGTCCTCTGCGGTGAGAAGGTCGTTGCAGTTCGCAGCCTTCGCGGCGGCACTGGCCGGCCCGGCACGCGCCCAGCGCCCCGCGCTATCAGCCAATGTTCGAACGTACGTTCGAACGGATTCGAATCTCATCGCGCTCACGCACGCCCGCGTGATCGACGGCACCGGCGCCGCGCCGAAGTCGAATCAGACGCTGGTGCTGCGCGACGGCACGATCGCCGCGCTCGGGGACGACGGCACGGTCGCCATCCCCGCCGGCGCGCTGGTGATGGACCTCGCCGGCAAGAGCGTCATCCCGGGGCTCGTGATGGTGCACGAGCACCTGTTCTACCCCACCGGCCCCGGCGTGTACGGCAATCTTGCCGAGAGCTTCACGCGACTCTACCTCGCCGGCGGCGTGACGTCGATGCGCACCGGCGGCAACATGAACGGCTACGGCGAGCTCGCCATCAAGCGCGCCATCGACGCGGGACAGAAGCCGGGGCCGTGGCTCGACGCGACCGCCCCGTACCTCGAGGGACCGGGGCTCGGCCTCGGCCAGGTGCGCGAACTCAAGAACGCCGCCGACGCGACGCGCGAAGTGAACTTCTGGGCCGACGAGGGTGCCACGTCGTACAAGGCGTACATGCACATCACGCGCGCCGAGCTGCACGCGGCCGCGGTCGCGGCGCACGCGCGCGGCTACAAGATCACCGGGCACCTCTGCTCGGTGACGTATCGCGAGGCCGCCTCGGCGGGCATCGACGACCTCGAGCACGGGTTCCTCGCGTCGAGTGACTTCGTCGCCGACAAGAAGCCCGACGAGTGTCCGGCTCAGGCCAAGGTGCAGGCGTCGCTCATCGCGGTCGACCCCAAGGGGGAGCCTTTCACGTCGCTCGTCGCCGACCTCGTGCGCCGCAAGGTCGCGCTCACCTCGACACTCACGATCTTCGAGACGTTCACCCCCGGACACCCGATGCCGCCGGGACAGGACGTGCTCACGCCGCAGCTCAAGGAGCAGTTCGAGCAGCGGTACGCGGCGGCGCAGCGCAATCCGTCGAGCGTGTGGGCGACGCTCTTCCCGAAGGCCGGGGCGATGGAGGTGGCATTCTTCCGCGCCGGCGGGCTGCTCGTCGCCGGCACCGACCCCACGGGTGGCGGCGGGGTGATCCCCGGTTACTCGGACCAGCGCGCGCTGGAGTTGCTCGTCGACGCGGGACTCACGCCGCTCGAGGCGATCCGCGTGGGCACGCTCAACGGTGCGACGTATCTGAAGCGTAACGACCGCGTGGGCTCGCTCGCGGTGGGCAAGCAGGCCGACCTCGTCGTGATCGCCGGCGACCCGTCGGCGCACATCGCGGACCTGCGCAACGTGGAGCTAGTTTTCAGGCAGGGCGTCGCCTACGACCCGGCGAAGCTCATCGCGTCGGTGAAGGGCAAGGTCGGGCTCTTCTAGTCGCACACGTCACTCCTCCACCCCACGATCCACATGGCTTCCCCACGACTCGGCGTCGGCTTCATCGGCAGCGGCTTCAACGCGCGGTTCCACATGCTCGGCTGGCGCGGCGTGCGCGACGCCGAGGTGCTCGGCGTGTGGAGCCCGAACGCGAAGAACGCGGAGTCGGCGGCCGCGCTCGCGAGGTCGCTCGACATCGGCGCCGCGAAGGCATTCAAGTCGATCACCGAGATGGTCGCCGATCCGTCGATCGACGCGATCTGGCTCACCGGACCGAACCAGGCGCGCATCGAGAACGTCGAGGAGATCGTCAGCGCCATCAAGAGCGGGAAGGGGACACTCAAGGGGATCGCCTGCGAGAAACCGCTGGCGCGCAACGTGAAGGAGGCGCTGTACATCACGAAGCTGGTGAAGAGCGTCGGACTCGCGACGGGCTACCTCGAGAACCAGCTGTTCGCGCCGCATATCGAAGCGGGGCGCGCGCTCATCTGGGCGCGCGGGGCGGCGACGACGGGGCGCCCGTATCTGGCGCGTGCCGCCGAGGAGCACAGCGGGCCGCACATGCCCTGGTTCTGGAACGGCCGCCTGCAGGGAGGCGGCGTGCTCAACGACATGATGTGCCACTCGGCGCTCGTCGTGCGCCATCTGCTCACCAAGCCCGGCGAGGCGCGCGAGTCGGTGAAGCCGGTGCGCATCACGGGGCACATCGCGTCGCTCAAGTGGTCGCGCCCGAAGTACGCGAAGCAACTGAAGAAGACGATGGGGGCCGACTACACGAAGCACCCGTCGGAGGATTTCGCGAGCGTGACGATCGACTTCGAGACGCCGGAGGGGATCGCCATCGGCGAGGCGAGCACGAGCTGGAGCTTCGTCGGCGCGGGGCTGCGTCTGTCGGCGGAACTGCTCGGTCCCGAGTACTCGATGAAGTGGAACTCGCTCGACAGTGGGCTGAACTTGTTCTTCAGCCGCGAGGTGACGGGGCGCGCCGGCGAGGACCTCGTCGAGAAGCAGAACGCCGAGCAGGGGGTGATGCCCGTCGTGCCGGAGGAGTACGCCGCCTACGGCTACACCAACGAGGACCGCCATTTCGTGCGGGCGTTCCTCGGCAAGGAGCCGCCGTTGCTCACGTGGGACGACGGCCTCGACGTCGTGCGCGTGCTGATGACCGCCTACCAGAGCGCCGAGCAGGGCAAGACGCTCCCGTTCCCGCCCCGTGGCCTCGACACGTTCGTGCCGAAAGTCGCGCAGGGCACCTGGAAGCCGTAACCGAACGCCGAACCACAGGACTCCCACCCGTGTCCATCGCCCGTGCCCTCCTGCTGCGCGCCTCGAAGAGCGCGTTCCTCAATCATCAAGCCACGCACCGCGCGTTCGTGAAGCGCGCGACGAAGCGGTTCATGCCCGGCGAGGCGCCCGAGGATGCGCTCGACGCGGGACTCAAGCTCGCCGCCGAGGGGCGGGGCACCGTGTTCACGAAGCTCGGCGAGAATCTCACGTCGCTCGCCGATGCCGAAGCGGTGCGCGATCACTATCTGTGGTTCTTCGACCAGGTGGCGGCGCGACGCGTGCCGGGGCACGTCTCGGTGAAGCCGACGCAACTCGGGCTCGACCTGTCGGAATCGGCGTGTCTCGCGCACTGCGAGACGCTCGCCCAGAAGGCGGAGGCGACGGGGACGTATTTCTTCATCGATATGGAGGATTCCTCGTACGTCGACCGCACGCTCGCGCTGTACCGCGGACTGCGGGCGAAGCACGAGAAGGTGGGGATCTGCCTGCAGGCGTACCTGCGGCGCACGCCGGCCGATCTCGAGGCGCTGCTCCCGATCGGCCCGGCGATCCGCCTGGTGAAAGGGGCGTACGCCGAGCCGGCGGCGATCGCCTTCCCCGCGAAGGCGGATACGGATCGCGCGTTCTATGAGCTGAGCGTGCGGATGCTCGAGGGGGCGGCGCAGGGGAAGTGCCTGCCGGTGTTCGGCACGCACGACGTGCCGCTGTTGCGGCGGCTGGTCGACAAGGCGCGCGCGCTCGGGGTGAACGACGGGGCGTACGAGATCCACATGCTGTACGGCATCCGCGAGAACGACCAGAAGGCGCTGCGCGCCGAAGGGCGGACGGTGCGGACGCTGATCAGCTACGGCACGAGCTGGTTCCCGTGGTACATGCGGCGCCTCGCCGAGCGGCCGGCGAACGTCTGGTTCGTGATGAAGTCGATGGTGGGATGAGGGGCGCGTGAAGCAAGAGATCCTGCGCCGATTCGCCCGGGTGCGCCGGGCCCGCCGCGTTCAACGCGCGAAGTACATCCCGCCGTCGAGCAGGTAGATCCAGGCGACGAACGCGGCGAGCAGCACGACGCCGCCGATCACGATGCGGGTATGGAGGCGGTTGACGCTCTTGGTCATCGTGCGGTCTCGAGTTGGGGACGACCGCAATCTCGGACCGCGCGCGGTCAGGGACTATCGCACGAACGGTCTACGACCCTGAGGGTACGGCCGTCCATCGCCGCCGCCGACGAGCCGGTATGCGCTCGCCGGCGGCACGAGAGGAGCTCACCGCGCGAGCTCGCGCGCGAGCCGGTCCTGCTGCGCGATCAACGCGACCATGTCGCGTGACAGCTCGGCGAGCTGTCGTTCGGCGGCCTTCACGCGCGACGCGATCGGGCCGTCGGCGGTGCGCGCCCGGCGCTGTGGGGTGCGGGCGCGTGTCGCCTCGCGCTCGAGCTGCTCGACAGCGGTGACGAGTGCCGAGCGATGCGCCGTGTGCAGGCGCTGCGGACGCTTGCCGCGCCGGAGCTGCCGGATGTAACTCGGGTTCACGCCCCACAGGCGCGCGGCCGCGACGTGGGAGAGGCCACGGGTGTGCTCGAGGAAGCGGTCGACGAGCTCCGGGGCGGTGACGCTCGGGAGGATCGGCATGCGGGGTACTCCAACAGCCGATCGGGGCGCGCGTGTCGGTGCAAGTGGCGGCATCGCCGGGGGGTCGACGCGATCGATCCCATCTGGCAGCAGAGAGTAACGCCCTCGGGCTGCCAACGCAAATACCCCGGGCGGGTGCCCGGGGGTCCGGCGCCCGGCCCTACTCGTTCACGTGCACCACCGTCGCCGGCGAGAAGCCGTTGAAGTGCGTGGTCGACGCATGGCTGTAGGCGCCGATGTTCTCGCTGTACACGAGGTCGTCGCGCTCGAGGTTCGGGAGGTTCTCCGCCATCGAGATGACGTCGAGCGCGTCGCACGTCGGGCCGAACACCGCGGAGAGGTGCGGCTTCCCCCGCTTGAACGCCTTCACCGTGTACTTGCAGTGGTCGAAGATCTGCCCTGAATAGGTGTGGTACACGCCGTCGTTGACGTAATACGACGCCTTGCCGTCGCGCATCGCCTTGCCGATGACCTTCGAGACGGCATACCCCGCGGTGGCCACGAAGAAGCGCCCGGGCTCGGCGAGGATCTCGATGTGCTTCGGGAAGAGCCGCTTGATCTCGGAGTTGATGATCCGCGCGAGCTCGCGGAACGGGCGCACGGAGACGTCGTAGGGCGCCGGGAAGCCGCCGCCGATGTCGACGAGGTTCATCTTCGTGTAGCCGCGCTGCTTCGCTTCCTCATAGATGTGGGCCGTGAGGTTGAGCGCCTGCACGTAGTTCTCGAAGTTGGTCGTCTGGCTGCCGACGTGGAAACTGATCCCCTCCACGGTGAGCCCGCGCCGGTCGGCCTCGAGGATCAGGTCCACCGCCTCGCCCGGGTTCGCGCCGAACTTCGACGACAGCTCGACCATCGCGCCGGTGTTGGCCACCTTGAGCCGCAGCACGAGCCCGGCGCGAGGCGCGTGCTGCTTGATCTTCTCGATCTCCTCGAGGTTGTCGAAGGTGACGAGCGGCTTGTACTGGTCGAGCTCGGCGAGCGTCTCCACCGGCTTGATCGGGTTGGCGTAGATGATCCGGTCCCAGATCCACTGCTGGCGCTTCTTCTTCGGGTAGTGCGCGATGTTCTCGTGCACGAGCTCGAACTCCGGCATCGAGGCGACGTCGAAGCTCGAGCCTTCCTTGAACAGCGTGCGGACGACGGCCGCATCGGCCCCCGCCTTCACCGCGAAGTACGGCTGCACCCGGGGCAGGTACTTCCGGAAGGTCCGGAAGTTCTTGCGCAGTTCGTCGTGGTCGATGACGAAGAGCGGCGTGCCGTGCTCTTCGGCCAGCGCCTTGAGGCGGGCCTTCGTGATCATTCCCCGTCCTTGACCAGGAAGTTCTTGAACTGCCAGGGATCCCTCAGGTCGAACTGCGGCTTGTTGTACCCGGGGAACGGGTTCTTGTAGTGCTTGAGCGGCGTCCAGTCGCTCGGCGTCGAGATGAACTTGCCGAGGTACGGCTTGGCGATGCCCAGCACGAACTCGTGCGGCAGGTCGTCGGGCACGACGACGCCCATGGCCGGGTTCTGCACCATCCACACCGTCGCCGCGACGACGGAGATGGCGACCTGCATCGTCGTGGCGTTCTGGTGCGGCACGAGGCGACGCGACTCCTCGATGCTGAGGTCGCTCCCCGTCCACCACGAGTTGTACGGGTGCCCCATCAGCAGCGCGCCGAGGATGTCGGAGCCGCTGGTGATCTCGTCGTTCATGATGCGCTGGTTGTCGTTCAGCTTGTAGTCGTAGCCGCGCATCTCGTTGAGCGAGGCGATCGCCGCGTCGCTCGGGCAGTAGGCGTAGTGCACGGTCGGGCGGTAGACGGGCTTCCCCTTCTCCCACACCGTGAGGTGGTCGGAGATGGTGAACGCTTCGCCGTGGCGCACGACCATCCCGCGGATCGTGTAGTTCGGCACCCACGTGCGCACCCAGGTGTCCATTCCCATCCGCGCGAGGCAGATCTGGTTCTTCGGACCTTCCTTGTGCTTGTAGGCGTACGCGGGGAGTTCCTTCTCGTGCGTCCCCCAGCCCATCTCCGCCGTCGTCTGCCCCTCCTCGCGGAAGCCCTCGATGCTCCAGGTGTTGACGAACTCGTCGACCTGCTTGGGCTTGTCGCTGATCTGCGTGTCGCGCTCCGAGCAATGGATGACCTTCACGCCGAGCGCGCGGGCGAGCTGGTTCCACTGCTGCGTCGCCACGAACTCGCGGATCTGCTCGGCCGGCTTGGCCTTGAACTTCTTGTCGGCGAGCGAGGCGGCGGCGATGTCGAGGAGCCCCTGCTTGGTGAAGTGGGAGATGAGCCCCGGGTTGGCGCCGTGCTCGAGGACGGCCGTCGGGCCCTTCGTCTTCCACTTCGCCATCAGGCGGCGGACGTTCATGTGCCGCCAGTAGAGCGTCTTCTCGGTGGGATGCTGCTTCGGGCCCGCGGCGTAGGGGTCCCAGAGCTCGGTCGACGTGTTGACGTAGAGGACGCCCTTCTTGTGGCACCAGTCGAGGATCTCGCAGGCGTCGATGTTCCAGGCGAGGTCGATGATCACGTCGCCGGCGCCGACGTACTTGCCGAGCAGCGCCCCCATGTTCTTGCGGGTCACGCGGTCGCGGACGAATCGGACGCCCTGAGCGGTGAACGGCTTCAGCTTCTCCGTGCGATCCTCGAAGTCCATCACCGTGACGTTCGACGGCGCGACGTCGAGATGCTTGAGGAGGATGGGCAAGGTGCATTCGGCCACGGCGCCGTAGCCGACGAAGAGGATCTTGTGCTCGAAACGGGTCATGATCGGGTCCGAAAGGGAGCGGCGGCCGGAGCCGCGCGCGGGCGGGAGCGACAATCGCGACGGATCGCGTGGGTCAAATAAAAGACCTTTCGCGCCAAACTCCAAGGACCGCGGGGCGATTCGCGCCGCACGCCGCGCCGCGCACAGCGCCGCGCACCGAGCCGCCGCCGCGCCGTGCCGGCCGCGCCGCCTCGCGGTGCCACGCGCGGCCTCTCGACGCACTCTCGCGCCGCCGGTATCTTGCCCACACTCATGGATCTGCGCGCGCGGCTGTTCCTCGCAGGGGCCTCCGGTCTCGTCGGCTCGGCGTTCGCCCGCAGCCCAGCCCTCCGTGGCGCGACGGTCCTCGGCCCGACGCACGCGGAGCTCGACCTCGAGGACCAGGCGGCGGTGCGCGCCTTCTTCGCGCGCGAACGGCCCGAGGGGGTCATCCTCGCGGCCGCGAAGGTCGGCGGCATCGTCGCGAACGACACGTTCCCGGCCGACTTCATCCGGTCGAACCTCGCCATCCAGTGAAACGTCATCGAGGCGGCGTACCAGCAGGGGGTGCGCCAACTGCTGTTCCTCGGGAGTTCGTGCATCTACCCGCGGCTGGCCGCACAGCCGATCCGCGAGGACGCCCTGTTCACCGGCCCGCTCGAGCCCACGAACGCACCGTACGCCATGGCGAAGATCGCCGGCATCGAGATGTGCCGCGCGTACAATCGTCAGTACGGCACCGAGTACCGGTCGGTGATCCCGACCAACCTGTTCGGCCCCGGCGACAACTTCGACCTGCAGAGCAGTCACGTGATCCCGGCGCTCATCCGCCGGTTCCACGAGGCGAAGGTCGCCGGCGCGCCGCACGTCACGCTCTGGGGGAGCGGGGCGGCGCGTCGTGAATTCCTGCACGTCGACGACATGGTCGAGGCGTGCGCGGTGGTGCTGGAGCGGCACGCGGCGGATGAACCGGTGAACATCGGCCGGGGCGAGGACCTGCCGATCCGCGATCTGGCGAATCTCGTCCGCGAGGTGGTGGGCTTCGCCGGCGACATCCGCTGGGACACGAGCAAGCCGGACGGCATGCCGCGCAAGCTGCTCGACGTCTCCCGCCTCGCCGCGTACGGCTGGCGCCCGCGGATCGCGCTCGCCGACGGGATCGCGAGCACGTACGCCTGGTACGTCGAGCTCGGCGGGGCGGTGCGGCAGTGACGACGTACCTCGACCAACTGCTCGCGCGGTACGTGGGGCTGGTCGCCGCGCCGGGCGACACGGTGCTGAATGTCGGCTCCACCGGCACCGACCTGACGACGGTCGGCCCGTGGCGTGCCGCGCGCGAGCCCGGCGAGGGACACCCGATCGACGCCGACCATGTGCTGCTCAACGGCACGTTGCACTACGAGCGCGACATCGACGCGTGCCTGTCGCGGCTCCGCGCGGCGATGCGCGACGAGAGCCGGCTCATCGTCACGTACTACAGCGCGCTCTGGCGCCCGCTCATCGCGCTCGCGACGGCGCTCGGGATCAGGCGCCGGACGCCGGAGCAGAACTGGCTGACCCACGGCGACATCCGGAACTTCGTCCGCCTGGCCGACTTCGAGGTGGTGCGCACGGAACAGAAGGTGCTGTTCCCGGTTCGGATCCCGCTGCTCAGCGGGCTCGTTAACCGGTTCCTCGCGCCGTTGCCGCTGTTCTCGTCGCTCTGCCTCGTGAACGTTCTCGTGGCGCGCCCCCGGCCGCGGCCGATGCCGGCGGAGCGGCGCCCATCGGTGTCCATCGTGGTGCCCGCGCGCAACGAGGCCGGCAACATCGACGCGATCGTCGACCGGCTGCCGGCGATGGGGCCGGAGGACGAGCTGATCTTCGTCGAGGGCGGATCGAGCGACGATACGTGGCGGCGCATCCAGCGGCTGGAAGGGGTGCACGACGGGCGGTTGCGCATCCGCATCGCGCAGCAGGAGGGCACGGGGAAGGGGGACGCCGTGCGCAAGGGATTCGCGATGGCGCGCAACGAGGTGCTGATGATCCTCGATGCCGACCTCTCCGTGCCGCCCGAGGACCTGCCGAAGTTCTATGCAGCCCTCGTCTCCGGCAAAGGCGAGTTCATCAACGGCAGCCGGCTCGTGTACCCGATGGAGCGGCGCGCGATGCGGTTCCTCAACCTGCTCGGCAACAAGTTCTTCGCGATGGCGTTCAGCTTCGTGCTCGCGCAGGACGTCAAGGACACGCTGTGCGGCACGAAGGCGCTGATGCGCGCGCGGTACGAGCGGCTCGCCGCCGAGCGCGCCTATTTCGGCGAGTTCGACCCGTTCGGCGACTTCGACCTGCTCTTCGGCGCGGCGCGGATGGGGCTGGCGATCGTCGAGGTGCCGATCACCTACCGCGAACGGACGTACGGCGAGACGAACATCTCGCGGTGGCGGCACGGCGCGCTGCTGTTCGCCATGCTCGCGTTCGGCGCGCGCCGGCTCAAATTCGTGTAGCCTCCCGCCGGGGTGGCGTGCCCGCTCAGGTGCCGAGCGGCGCCACCGGGAGGAACACCTCGAACACCGTGCCCTTGCCGGGTGTCGTGCGGACGGTGATGTCCCCCGCCGCGCGCTGGACGATGCTCCGCACGGTCGCGAGCCCGAGTCCCGTGCCGCGGTCGTCCTTGGTGCTGAAGAACGGCTCGAAGATGTGCGGCAGCACCTCCGCCGGGATCCCCTCGCCCGTGTCCTCGACGCGCACGCGCACGTACGAGCCTGGCGGGACGTCCGCCGAAGGGTTCTCCGCCGACTGCTCGCTCGACGAGACCGAGACCGCCACGCGTCCGCCCGCGGGCATCGAGTCGCGCGCGTTGGTGACGAGGTTGAGCACGATCTGGTCGAACTGCGACGGGTCCATGCGCACCGCCGTCGGTTCGGGGGACGGCTCGAACGCGTACGTCACCGTTCCGGTGAGGCGACTCAGGATGGTCGACATCGCCTCGACGCGGTCGCTCGCATCGAACCGCTCGACGTCGTCCGATTGCTGGCGCGCGAAGGTCAGCAGTTGCTGCACGAGCTCGCGGCCGCGGTCGCTCGCCAGTCTCACCTCCCGCAACGCCTCGTCCTTGCGCGCGCTGTCCGGGTTGCGCTGCCCCTCGGTCGCCGCGAGTTGGGCGACGGTGAGCACGTTGCTGAAGTCGTGCGCGATGCCGACGGCGAGGCGGCCGAGGCTCTCGATGCGCTTCACGCGCGCGAGCCGCCGTTGCGTCTGCTGCAGCAACGTCGACTCGCGCTGCAGGAGGTCGCTCTCCTCACGCGACGCGGCGACGAGCGCCGTCACGCCGAGGACCATCATCGCCAGCACGTTCACGACGATCGCGCCGAGGACGACGTCGACGGGGAGCGCGCCGCCGCCGACGTCGAAGCCGAAGCCGATCTCGATGGCGGCGCGCGCGGCGATCGCCGTCCAGCCGATGGCGAGCAGGCGCATGGGCGCGCGCGTGTGCTTGGCGCGCGCCACCGCCCGCCAGGCGAGCACAGCCGGCACGAGGAGGACGAGGAAGTGCACGCTCCGGCTCCAGAGCACCACGCCCCGCCGGTCGAGGGGCATCGCCCGGAAGAGCCAGATGACCCCGACGCCGTGCAGGGCGAGCACGGCGAGTCCCGTCCGGAGGGCGCCCCGCGCCTTGGCCGGCGGGCCTTCGAGCACGCCGAGCGATTCGAGCGCCGCGCGCGCGAACGCGATCGCCGCGCCGTGCAGCGCGACCACCACCGTGGTCAGCGTCAACGAGAGCGGCCGGTCGTGCAGCATCGCGCCCGTCCACGACGAGCCGACGTTCACCAGCGACGCGACCGCGAGCAGCGCCCAGTAGCCGGCGAGCGGCCGCATCACGGGGCGCCGCGACGTGTACCAGACGCCGATGACCGCCACGGCGAACGCGACGATCACCGCGAGTTGCAGGAACGTCGCGCCGAGGTTGATCTGGTCGAACGAGCTGAGTTGGCCCACGCGGCCGCCGGTCAGGCGCTGCCGAGCGCCTGGGGAAGCCCGCGGAACGCCCGGCCGTGCACCACGCGCACGCCCGTCGCCTCGACGAGCGCACAGGCGTTCGCCGGTGTGATGGAGCCGCCCGCCATCACGGCGATGCGGTCGCCGGCGCGGTCGACGAGCCCTTTGAGCCGCGCCGCGCCCTCGGCGGCCGTCTTCGCGCCGCCGCTCGTGAGCACGTGATCGACCTGCAGCGCGACGAGCAGTTCGAGCGCCTCGTCGGGGTCGCGCACCTGGTCGAAGGCGCGATGGAAACCGACGCGCATCGGGCTCGCCACGGCGATGAGTTCGGCCATCCGTTCGGTGTCGACGTCGCCGTCGGGGGTGAGCGCGCCGACCACCACGCCGTCGACGCCGAACTCCTTGGCGATGGCGATGTCGCGCGTCATGATCGCGATCTCGTCGTCGGTGTAGACGAAGTCGCCGGCGCGCGGGCGCACGAGCACGTGCACCGACACGAGCAGGCGGTCGGAGCAGCGGGCGATGAGCCCGCCGCTGGGCGTCGTGCCGCCGTAGTGGAGCGGACCGCACAGCTCGATGCGGTGGCACCCCTCGGCCTGCGCCGCGAGGGCGTCGGCGAAGGTGTCGACGGCGGCTTCGACGAGGACGGCCATCAGGCCGCCTGCGGCGCGGGTTTCGGCTTGAACAGCACGAAGAAGATGAAGAACACGACGAGCGCCATGTAGGCCGGCACCGGCCAGATCTTCGCCCAGTCGTGCGACGTCGTGCCGGCGACGGTCGTCGCGTACGCGTTCACCACGCGCCCGCTCACCGCCGCGCCCACGAAGTAGCCGAGCCCGTTCGTGACGAGGTTGATGAACCCCTGCGCGGCGCCGCGGATCCTCGCTCCCGCGGTCTCGTCGGTGTAGATCTGCCCGGCCACGAAGAAGAAGTCGTAGCATGCGCCGTGCAGCACGATCCCCGCGTAGATGAGCCACATGCCGGCGCCCGCATTGCCGTTGCCGAAGGCGAAGTAGCGGGCCGCCCACGCCGCCATGCCGAGCAGCATGATCGACTTGATGCCGAACCGGCGCAGGAAGAACGGCAGCAGGAGCATGAAGCCGATCTCCGACATCTGGCCGAACGTCTGGATGAACGCCGGCTCGGGCGCCTTGATCTCGTTCAGGAACGGGTTCGCGAACGTGTAATAGAACTGCAGCGGCACGCAGAGCAGGAACGACCCGAGCACGAAGATCAGGAAGTCGCGGTTCTTGAGCAGCTGCAGCGCGTCGAGCCCGAGCGCGTCGCGGATGCTGAACGGCGCGCCTGCCGCCTTCGGCGGCGTGTTCGGCAGCGAGAGCGAGAAGAGGCCGAGCACCACCGAGGCCCCGGCGGCGAGCTGCATCGGGAGAGCGAGCGCGTCGGCGTGGAGCACCTTGCCGACCACGATCCCGGCCACGATCCAGCCGATCGTGCCGAGCACGCGGATGAGCGGGAAGTCCTTCGCCGGGTCCTTGATCTGGTGGAACGAGATCGAGTTCGTGAGCGACAGCGTCGGCATGTAGCAGAGCGCATACACGAGGAGCAGCGGGTAGAACGTCGTCCACTCCGTCTGCCGGCTCACGAACCACATGACGCATCCGCCGAGCACGTGCAGGAACGCCAGCAGCTTCTCGCTCGCGAAGAAGCGGTCGGCGACGATCCCCATGAAGAACGGCGAGAGGATCGCCGCGATCGCCATCGCGCCGTAGGCGTCGCCGATCTGCGTATCCGCGAAATGCCGCGTCTGGCCAAGGTAGGTGCCCATCGTGACGAACCAGCTCCCCCACACGAAGTACTGGAGGAACATCATCACCGAGAGCTTCGCCTTGACCGCGCTCATTTCGGCTCCTTCGGGCTGATGGCGCGGATGCGGATGTTGCGCAGCGCGAGCTGGCCGTCATGGTCGCCCTGGATCGCGACGTGCCCCTTCGCCGCCTTCCCGTAGTTCGCCCACTCGCCGAACTTGCTCGCCTTCACCTTCGCCGTCCAATCGGGACTGCCGTACTCGTACTCGACGACCTTCTTGCCGTTCAGCCAGTGCTCGGCGTGGGTGCCGCGGACGACGATGCGCGAGCTGTTCCACTGGTCCGCCGGCTTCACGACGCCCCGCGGCGGCGCGTACAGCGCGTAGGCCGCGGCCGCCGACGTCAGCGGATTCTTGCCGTCGGGATGGCCGGCATCATCGAGGAGCTGATACTCGGTCGCGCTCCAGTACACCTTCGGATACTCCTCGGTCGCGCGATAGAACACGCCGCTGTTGCCGCCTTTGCCGAGCTTCCACTCGAACTCGAGTTCGAAGTTCCCCCACTCGTCCTTGCTGATCAGATCTTCGACCGAGCCGCTCTTGGTGAGCGTGCCGTCCTTGATGCTCCAGCCGGCGGGCATCGTCTTCATCTGATAGCCGCGCCAGGCATCGGTCGACGTACCGTTGAAGAGCCACGTCCAGCCACCCGCGCCCTTGGCGCCCGGCTTGGCGGCAGGTTGAGCGCGGCCGGCGGCGGCGGTGACGGCGAGGAGCAGGGCGGCGGTCGACAGGCGGACGAAACGCGAGGGCATCGAGGCTCCGAAAGGGTCGAAGGTTGAGGTCCCCAGAAAATGCGCCTTGCCCCGGGGATGCGAAAGGAGAACTTTCCGGGGTATGAGCGACGACGCCCGCCCCGCGACCACCGTGACCGTCGAACCGGACGCTGCCGCCGCCGACATCCAGGCGGTACACGACGGGCTGCGCGCCTACAACGTGACGCAGGTCGGACCCTCCGGGGAGCGGCCGGTGCACGTGTTCCTGCGCGACGCCGACGGGCGGGTCGTCGGCGGCCTGAGCGGCCACATCAAGTGGAAGTGGTTGTACGTGGCCAAGTTGTGGGTGAGCGACGGCTACCGGTCGGCCGGGGCGGGGACCCGTCTCATGCTCGCCGCCGAGCAGTACGCGCGGGAGCAGGGAGCCACCAACGCCTCCCTCGACACCTTCGGCTACCAGGCGCGCCCCTTCTACGAGAAGCTCGGCTATCGCGTGTTCGGGACGCTCGAGGGGTTCCCGCCGGGGTCGTGCCAGTACTTTCTTACGAAGCCGCTGTAATCCACCCGAGCTCGTCCGGTCATCCCATGAGCAGCGCGTCGTACTTCGCCCGCGGCATCCCGATGCTCCCCGTCGCCAACGTGCGCACGGCGATCGACTTCTACGTCGACGTGCTCGAGTTCAAGTTCGGGTTCAACGCCGGCTCGTACGGCGGCGTGCGCCGCGACGCGATCGAGGTGCACTTCTGGACCCCGGAGGGCGCCGATCCGCTCGTGCCGTCGACCTGCCGCATCGAGGTGACGGAGATCCGCAAGCTGTACAGCGCCTACCGCGAACGCGGCGTGGTGCAGGCCGACGCCGACATCGCCGCGAAGCCGTGGGGGACCACCGAGTTCTCGGTGCACGACCCCGACGGCAACGTGCTCACGTTCGTCGAGGTGTTCGGCCTCGGCTCCTGAGCGCGGCTCAGCTGGCGACGGCGCGGCGCATCGTGCGCCACACCGTGCGCACGAGCAGCAGCACCCCCACCCACATCGCGAGCGCGACGCCGAGCGTCGCGACAGGGTGCCGCCATGCGAACGCGACGATGCCGGCGACCATCGTCAGTTCGGCCACCGACGCGCCGAAGTTCGTGACCGGCTCGGGCGACGTGTCGATGGCGACGCGAACGCCGAGTTTCGTGGCGTGCGTGGCGAGACCGAGCGCGCCGCCCAGCAGCCCCGCGGCGAGGATGAGCGACGCGTCGCCGTGCCAGGCGACGAGCACCGCCAGCGCCGCCGCCGCGGGCGGGCGGATGACGCTGTGCACCGCCTCCCACGCCGACGCGAGGCCGGGCACCAGCGTCGCCACGAACTCGACCACGGTGAGCGTGAAGGCGAGGCCGATGACCCATGGCGAACGCGCCGCGTCGAGCGGCGACGCGACGCCGCTCACCCATCCCCATCGCTCGAAGATGCCGAGCAGGGCGACCGTCGCGTACACGCTGATGCCACCCGCGTACGCCAGCGCCAGCGCCTGAGCGAGCGCGAACGCCGCGGTCATGCGCGGGGCGCGCCGGCGGTGGCCGACGTGGCGGGAGTGGCGGGAGTGGCCGCGGTCATCGTGGCGAACGTACGGCGTCCCGTCGCCGCGGACAACCTCAGGACTCGCCCTCCGCGCCGACTTGGCGCTAGAATATCGAACGGCCCGGCCGTCCGGGTCCACTCCATCGGAGAACGGACATGCTCAAGGACTTCAAGGCGTTCATCCTGCGCGGCAACGTCGTCGACCTTGCCGTGGGCGTGATCATCGGTGCGGCGTTCGGGGCGATCGTGAAGTCGCTCGTCGAGGACGTGCTGATGCCGCCGATCGGGCTCGCCACCGGTGGCATCGACTTCGCCAACAAGTTCATCGTGCTCAAGGACGGAGCGAAGGCGGTCGGGCCGTACGCGTCGATCGCCGAAGCGAAGACCGCCGGCGCGGTGACGCTGAACTACGGCCTGTTCATCAACCAGACCGTCTCCTTCCTGATCGTCGCCGCCTGCGTGTTCATGATCGTGAAGCTGGTGGCGCGCCTCCAGCGCCCGGCGCCGGCGCCCGCGCCGACGACCAAGCCGTGCGGCTTCTGTGCGACGCAGATCCCGATGGCCGCGACGCGCTGCCCCAACTGCACGTCGCAGCTGTAGACACGATCCGGGGCGTGGCGGTGGGCGTCGCGGACTCGCGTCGGCCGCCAGCCGCTACCGCCAGCGGAACTCGCGGAAGACGTCGACGCCGATCTGATACACGCGGGAGAGGCGTCCGATGCTGTTGCACGGGCTTGGCCCCGGATCGACCGAGGCGACCGCCCCGATCCCGAGGTGCGGCCGGTATTCGAGCGACACGCCGGCCCACCCCGACGGGCTCTGCGTCGACGCGAGCCGGCTGCCGCGGCAGACGCCCCCCGACACGTTGAGGAATCCGTCGGCACCGACCTGCCGCCCGCCCGTGATGGCGAAGCTGTTGAGGATGCCGTCGAGGGGGCTGGTCGTCAGGTTCTGCGGACCGCTGCCGGCGACCGTCGTCACCTGGAGGCTGCTGAAGAACGGGAGCATGGTGCCGAGCACCCCTTCGAGCACGCCGCCGAGCGACGGCACGAGGGCCGCCGTCGCCGACTTGACGGTCGATCCCCCCTGGCCGTCGAGCATGAAGCTGGGGGACCCGAAGATCAGGTAGCTGATGATCTCGCTCTGCCCGACGCCGCTGCCGAGGTCGCTGCTCAGCTCGAGGACCGGCGCCGTGGAGAGTCCGGTGAGGTGCGCGTCGATGTGGACGTCGCGGCTCAGGTCGGACTCGTCGCCGCGCACGATGTACGACGCGAAGATGTCGAGCGACGCGGCCTGGTCCTTCGTGCCGGCGACGCGCACCGTGCCGCTGTCGACGCGGAAGGTGCGCTTGAGCATCCCAAGGTCGACGCGATAGGTGCCGCGGCTCGCGTCCACTTCGCCGAGCAGGTACGGGTTGTTCACCTGACCGGCGATCTCGATGGTGCCGGCCAGCTGCACGTTCGCCGCGCTCGACTTGAGGCGGACGTCGTTGCCGAGCTGCACGCGAAGCCCCGAGATGATCGGCATGCCGACCTGCAGTTCCCCTTCGTCCTCGGCGGCGAGGTTGCGGACGGCGCGCACGCGCCGCGCGTCGTTGATCACGAACACGGCGCGCGGCAGCGTCATCTCGCCGCTGAGCGACGGCTGCTTGAGCGGGCCGGCGAGGCGCAGCCGCCAGTTCGCGACGGCGACGAGCAGGCGCGGGTCGTCCATCACGGTGAAGCCGTCGGCGACGCTCGTGGCCTGCACCTGCCACTGGCCGGCGCGCCGCACGAGGGTGCCCGCGGCGCTGACGGTGTCGCGGCCGTCGGCATCGTCGGCGAAGACGAGGTGGCGCAGGGTGATGCTGTCGGGACGCAGGCCGGCGTCGAGCGAGAGACGCCGCGCCGCGAAGCCGGCGCGCGCCACGTCGAACGCCCCGTCCGTCACGCTCAGCGACCCGGTCGGCTCGAGCCGGTGCCAGTCGCCCGCGAGGTGCACGTCGGCATCCAAGCGGCCCGCGAGTCCGCTCACCGTCGGCAGCACGCCGTCGAGGGTGCCGAGGGCGAAGCGCCACGCCTGCGCGTCGATGGCCAGCGGCAGGTCGAGCAGGCGCTTGTCGACGGAGCGCAGCGCGAGATCGAGTGGCAGGCGTCCGGTCACCCGGAGTGAATCGCCTCCCGCGACGTCGACGGCCGCGAAGACGGCGTCGGCCGACCGGTCGCGATACGTCGCCGAGGCCTGGAGCCGCGGACCGTGGCGCGTGCCGATCATGAGCGAGTCGACGGCCGCGTCGAGCCGCATCACCGGCGCGCTCCGCGTGCCCTCGAGCGCGAGCGTCGCGTTCGCGCGGAATTCGAGATCGGGCGGCATCCAGTCCGAGAGCGACATCTCGGGCGAGCGGAGGTTCGAGACCACCACCGACCCCGCGATGTCGCCGGCGTCGGGCAGGCGCAGCCGACCCTCGATGAGCGCCCCCGAGTTGCTGGCCACGCGGAAGGGTTGGAGATCGAGCAGCGCCGGCGTCATCCGCGCCACCACGGGCTGCTGCAACTGCCAGCGGCGCGAGCCGACCCGCATCGTCAGGCTGTCGATGGTCACCTGCGTGCTGTCCCCCTCGTGCACGCCGTCTCCGGTGAGACGCAGGCCGAGCGAGTCCCCCGATTCCGCCGTGAGCTGCAGGCGCGCCGTGCGGCCGTCGCGGAGCGCGGCGTCGGCGTGGAGCCCCGTCGTCTGGAACGTGGCGGTGCCCACCGTGTTCGCGGTGACGGCGACGGTGCCCGTCGCGTGGTCGGGCAGGTTCGTGAGCCGTGCGGTGCCGATCAGGTCGCGCACATGCAGGGCGCCGCGGCTCGCGTCGTGCACGCCGATGAGTCCGTCGAGCGAGAATGCGTCGAGCGAGCCGATGAGCGTGCCGCCGACCGTGAGCGCCCCATGCAGCGTGTCGAGCAGCGCCTTGCCGGCGGTATCGAGCAGGAGGGTGCGCAGCGAGTCGGCCTCGGCGAAGCGGGCGCGCAGGAGGAGTGTGTCGTGCGTCGCGCCGGTGCGCGCGAGCCGCCCGCGGGCGCTCAACTCCCAGTCGGCCGCCTGCAGTTCCGCCGTGTCGACGTGGAACCCGGCGCTGTCGAATCCGGCGCGCACGGTGCCGAAGCGTACCGGCGATCCGCCGATGCGGCTCGTCGTGTCGAGCGCGAGGAGCACGTGCGCGTCGGGCGACGCCGCTGGCCCCTCGATATCGACGTCGGCGCGACCGCCGAGGAACAGCCGTGGGATGTCGCGCCGGGCGATGACCGTGCGCGGATCGAACGCGGAGAGCGCGGCGTGCCCGTGGAGCGACGTGCGCGTCGAGTCGAGCAGTGACGTGCCGGTGAAGCGCATCGTGCCCGCGCCGGCGTGGAGCAGGGACTCGAACGCGACGGTGTCGCCCGTCGCCCGCGCGTCGAGCGTGCCTGTGAGGACGCCCCGCAGCGGCACCGTCGTCCGGTCGCGCAGCAGCGTGCCGGGCATGATCGAGTCGAGCACGAGCGCCGCCTCGAGCCACTGCGTGTTCACGTCGGTCGCGAAACGTCCCTCGCCATGGAGGAGCGATCGCGCGAGGGCGCCGTCGGAATGCCGTACGACGAGGTCGTGGAACTTGAAGTCGGGGGTGGGGCCTTCGAGCACGACGCGGCCGTCGAGTGTGCCGTGCAGCGAATCCGCCGCTCTCGACACGGCGCCGAGCGTTCGCACGTCGAGATCGGAGAACGCGATCGCGAGGTCGTGCATCACGGCGGGCGTGGCGGACGCGTCGATCGTGCCGCCGATCTGCAGCCGCCCCGTCGCGCCGGTCACGCGCGCATCGTGCCAGAGCAGCGCGATGCTGTCGAGCCGAAGCGCCGAGAGCGGGCCCCCCGCGCCGCGGATCGTGCCCTCGACCCACCCCGACCACGGCGGCTTGGGGAGGTTGGCCCCGAAGATCTCGCGGACGAGCGCGAGGTCGATGGGGCGGGCGTCGAGTCGCAGGTCGCGGATCTCGACACTGTCGCCGGTCGACGCCACCAGCGATCCCGTGAGGCGCGACTGCGACGCGCGCAGGTCGAGGTCCGACAGCGCGTACGCGAACCCGCCGTGGGTGCCGGTCGAGTACACGTGCAGCGCCGTGCGGCCACGACCGGAGCGCGGCAGCAGCGGCGAGATCCACGCGACGTCGGTGATCACGAGCGGGTCGATCTCGGCGCGCACGCTCACGCGCGGGTCGCCCTTGCCCCCCCACGCCACCGACCCCGTCGCCGACCCGCGCGATGCCGTGAGTTGCACGCTCGGCGCCTCGAAGGCGAGCGAGTCGCGCCACCAGCGCAAGCGGCCCTGCAGCGAGCGTACCGTGAACGGCGGCGCGTCGACGGCGAACGAGAGCTGCCGGATGAGCGCGTCGCCGTCGGGATGCGCCGGATCGACGGCGCGCGTCGCGCCGGCCGCGAGCTGCACGTGGTCGAACGTCCGGCGCTTCACCCCTTTCGCCCCCGTGTCGGGCTGCACCAGTTCGACGCGTCCGTCGGTGACGGCGATGCTGTCGAAGTTGAGCGTGAGCGTCGACGGGCCCGCCGTCGCGCCGCGCGCGCCGGAGGAGAAAAGACGATTCAGGTTCCACGAGCCGTCCCGCGCCTCCACGAGGTGCAGCAGCGGGCGCGTCACGCTCAGGCGCCCGACGCGCACCTGGCCGCGGAGCGCGCCGAGGCTGAACCAGTCGCTGAGGATCTCGACACGGGTCGCCGAGAACACCAGCGCGCCCTTCGCGTCGCGAAGCGCCACCGAGTCGGCGACGATCGGGCGGTGGAAGCCGCCGTCGAGGTGGGCGACGCGCAACGTGCCGCGCCCCGCCAGCGACAGGTCGATGCGCGCGACGACGGCACGGAGCGCCAAGGCGCGTCCCCACTCCGTCTCGACGGCGACGACCACCACGGCCACGACGAGAGCGAGCGCCAGCGCCAGGCCGCCCGCGCTCCACCACGCGATGCGCGCGCGCCGGTTCAAAAGGCGTTCCCGATGCTGAACTGGAACGCGAGGCGCGGGAGCAGGCCGCCGCGCCCGGTCGGCGTGAAGGTCGCCGGACAGCTCGCGGCGGCCGGCCGGCCGCTGCCGGGCATGGGATCGTGCGTGCCGGGGCTCACGCACGTGACCGTGCCCAACGTCCCCTTCGCGAGGTCGCCGTTCACCACGTAGAACGCGGGTCCCGCCTCGAGCGGATAGGGGTTGTAGCCGATGTCCATGCGGAACGGACCGAGCGGCGTCATCAGCCGCACGCCGATGCCGGGGGTCACCTTCGGCTGCGCGTTGAGCACGCTGAACACGTCGTTCGAGTTCCACACCTGCCCGGCGTCGACGAAGAACGCCCATCGCAGGAGGTCGGCGGGCCACCCGCGCCGCGTGCGCAGTTCCACGTTCGCCACCCACATGGCGTTGCCACCGCTCGGCGCGATGCGCTTGTAGCCCGCCGTCGCCGGCACTTCGCCCACCACCGTCCCATCCGGCAGCGTCTTCGTCACCAGCGTGTCGACGATGTACGATCCGGGGCCGAGCAGGTTCTGGCCGAATCCGCGCACGCTGTTCTGCCCGCCGGAATAGAACCGCTCGGCGGGTGGCAGCAGCACCGACCGGTCCTTCGGCGCGAACACGAAGCCGGCCTGCACGCGCGACGCGAGTACCAACCACTCGCTCAACTGCCGGTAGGTCGCCACCTCGCCCTGCACGCGGCCGAAGTCGAGCGGCGTCGTGCGCGAGATGGCGGTGTGGCCGTACTTGAGGTCGAGCTGCCACCGCACGCCGTGGTCGGGGTCGGACGTCGGCAGGAGCGGGTCGCGCGCGAAGGAGAGACTGACGGAGTGGATCGGGCTGGGCAGCAGGAAGCTCGTGAGGTCCTCGAGCCGGCAGAAGCCGAACGTCGTGCAGCTCACGGCGCGGTCGGCGACGGTCGTCGCGTCCACATATTGGTATTGTGTCGTCGCCATCAGCCGCGGGCTGAGCTCGCGCGCCAGCGACGCCACGGCGCCGATGTCCGTCTTCTGCTCGTACGCGTACGGCTCCGAGCGGCGCTCGGTGAACAGCGTGAGCGCCGGCCGCAGGTTCGCGCCGAGCAACCCGCGCAGGTTGAGCGTGGCGCCCGCGTAGTAATTCAGGTCCTGGCTGAAGGGATCGTCGCGCGTCGTCGGTGCGCACAGCCCCGAGAAGCCGCCCAGGGGCGCGGCCATGCCGATCTTCGAGAGGCGGCCGTTCAACTCCACCCGATGCCCGGAACTGAGGAAGTTCTCCTCGACGTAGCGCGACTGCGCGCGAAAGCAGTCGAGCGTGCCCCATCCTGCGCCGATGCGGGCGCGCCGCCGGTCGCCCTCGGTCAGCTGCACGAACACCGAGTCGACGGTGCTGTCGACGGGCACGTAGTCGATGCGTACGGAGCGATAGAGCTCGGAGGCGTACAGGTCACGCTGGCTCCCCGCGATGCGCCGCGGTTCGAGCCGCTGCCCCGTGTGGAAACGGAGCAACGACTTCACCGCGTCGGCGTCGAGCGCGGGCGCTCGGGTCGTGTCGGTGAAGCGGACGACGATCGGCCCCACGCGCACGAGCGGCCCCGGCCGGTAGACGAGCCGCACCGTGCCGCGACGGGTCACCGGATCGAAGCGGCTCGAATCGATCGGCTCGAGCGCGTTCGCATAGCCGCGCCCCTTCACGAGCCCCTGCACCGAGTCGCGCACGGTCTTGCGCACCAGCGAGTCGAAGGGCGCGTGGAGGAGGCGGCGCTCGAGTTCGCGCAGGTTCACCGCCTCCGGCGGGACGCCCGTCACGATCACCGACTCCACCAGCACCGCCGCGGCCTCTTCGATGATGAACTTCACCCGCGCGCGCCGCTCGCCATGACGCTCGACCGTCGCGCGCACGGCGGTGCCGAAGTAGCCGCGTTCCTCGTAGAGGTCGTGGATGCGGGTCGCGTCGAGCCGCAACTCGACGGTGTCGAGGCAGGTCAGCGGCCCCACGTTCCACCCGAACGTCCGGCGCCACAGCCCCGTGCGCTCCGTCGCGATGATCGGCGCGAGGTCGCCGGAGGGGATGCGCCGGTTGCCCGTGAACGACACCCCGTCGACCATCGGGTGCCGGGCGGTGCACGACGCCCGCTGGGCCCGCGCCGCCGACGGCCATGCACATGCGAGCGCGAGCAGCGCCAGGCCGGAACCCCGTCGTGCGGCGCCGAGTGCGTACCCCTGTACCATAGAGTGAAGCTATCGGTACGGCGGCGCGAACGACACTCGGCTCACCTGGGCTTCGCTCTCGGGGTCGGCGCCGCCTGCAGCGGATCCTCGGGCCAGAAGTGCCTGGGATACCGGCCGCGCAGGTCCTTCCGCACCTCGAAATAGCTGCCGCGCCAGAAGCCCGCGAGGTCGCGCGTCACCTGCACGGGGCGGTGCGCCGGGGAGAGCAGGTGGAGGGTGACCGGCACGCGTCCCCCGCCGACCCGCGGCGTGTCGGTGGCGCCGAACAGCTCCTGCAGCCGCACCGCGAGCACGGGGCTCGCCGGATCGGCGTAATCGACGGCGATGCGCGAGCCGCTCGGCACCTGCAGATGCGTGGGCGCGAGCTCGTCGAGCGCGGCGCGTCGCTTCGAGTCGAGTCGGCCGAGCAGGAGCGAGACGAGGTCGAGCTTCGCGAGCGCCGCCTTTCGCGTCACGCCGTCGAGATGCGGGGCGAGCCACGCGTCGAGGTCGGCGGTCAGCGCGTCGTCCGAGACGTCCGGCCAGCTCGTGTCGAGCGACCGCACGAAGGTCATCCGGTCGCGCACGCGCCGCGCCTCGTCGTTCCACGGCAGCGAACCGATCCCCTCGCGGCGCACCACGTCGAGCAGCGCGGCACGGATCGCCGCGGCGTCCGGCTCCCGCTGCGGGCGCTCCGCGAGCACGAGCGTTCCGAGCCGCTCGCGCGACACGGCCCGCACGGCGCCCGTCGCGTCGTCGAACGTGACCACGTCCTCGCGCACGAGGTCGTCGCGGAACAGCTCGGGGAGCCGCGAGCGCTCGAGCGGGGCGGCGCGGTACACCCGCGCCTCGCCCGCGCCGCCATCCGTGTCGGCGATCGCG
>JACQBG010000015.1 GCA_016194585.1 Gemmatimonadota bacterium | reverse complement strand
TCGCCGAGCACCTGCTCGAGCGCCCCCGCCAGCTCCCCCTCCGCCACGACCCGCGACACGAGCCCCATCGCCTGCATCTCGGCGGCCGTGTACGTGCGCCCCGTGCTCGTCACCTCGATCGCCCGCGCCAGCCCGATGCGCGCCGGCAGCCACGCCACGCCCACCGGCGCGAAGAAGCCAAGCCGGATCTCCGGCTGCCCGAACGTCGCCCGCTCGCTCGCCAGCAACACGTCGGCCATCATCACGAGCTCGAACCCCGCGCCGAGCGCCGCGCCGTCCACCGCCATCACCAGCGGCAACTCGATCGCCCCCAGCGCGGCGAACAGCCGGCTGAACGTCGCGATCATCGCCGGCGCCTCCTCGGGACGGTGCTCGCCGACGTCCGCGCCCGCCGAGAAGGCGCGCGTCGCCGACTGCAGCACCAGCGCCTTGAGCGACGGGTCCGCCTGCGCCCGCTCCACGGCCTCGGCGAGGTCGGCCATCGTCGCCGCGTGCAGCACGTTCACCGGTGGCGCGTCGAGCGTCACGAAGGCGACGTCGTCGCGCACGTCGTACCGCACCGCACTGGTGGTCGTCGCGTTCATCGCACCCCCTCAGATGTACTGGCCGCCGTCGACCTTGATGATCTCGCCCGTCACGTACCGCGCCCGGTCGGAGAGCAGGAACGAGACGACCGCTGCCACCTCGTCCGTCTCGCCGAGCCGCCCCAGCGCCGATTCCTCGACGGCCCGCTGCACGACCTCCGCGGGCAGCTTTGCCGTCATCTCCGTGCGGATGAACCCCGGGGCCACGCAGTTGACGTTCACGCCGCTCGGCCCGAGCTCGCGCGCCAGCGCCTTGGTGAGTCCGATCACGCCGGCCTTGGAGGCCGCGTAGTTCGACTGCCCGAACTTGCCGCGCATGCCGTTGATGGAGGCGATGGTGACGATCCGCCCCCGCTTCTGCGCGCGGAACACGGGCGCCGCGGCGCGGCAGAACGCGAAGCACCCTTTCAGGTTCACGTCGAGCACGGCGTCCCACGCCGCTTCCGTCAGCTTCCACGAGACGCCGTCGCGGGTGATGCCGGCGTTGCAGACGAGGCCGTCGAGGCGTCCGAGCGCCCCGACCGCCTCCTGCACGGCGCCCTCGGCGGCCACGAAGTCCGAGACGTCGGCGCGGATGGCGACGGTCCGGCGGCCGAGCGCGCGCAGTTCGGCCGCCACCACGGCGGCCTCGTCGTACGAGCCGAGGTCGACGAGCGCGACGTCGCTCCCCTGCCGCGCGACCTCACGGGCGATCGCCGCGCCGATGCCGCGCCCGGCGCCGGTGACAAGGGTCGCCTGTCCCGCGAGGTCGTCCTTCATGGCATCCACTATCCCAGCTTGGCGCCGCAGCCGCCGCAGAAGGTGAACTGCTTCGGGATCCCCTTCGCGCCGCACGACGTGCACGTCTTGCCGTACGGGCCCCAGAGGAACTCGCTGCTCGCGTTCTCGTCGGCCGCCTTCCGGCGCAATCCCATGAAGTCGATCTTCCGCTTCTCGACGAACGCCTGCATCCCCTCGTACGGCTCGAGCGTCGTGAAGTGCGTGGAGAGCCAGTCGCGCGCGTGGCCGACGGTGGCGTGCCACGACGCTTCCTTCCAGTAGTTGACCTGCTGCTTGGTGTAGCGCGTGCACTCGGGGAACTTCTCGAGCAGCTGCTTCACGAGCGCGTTCACCTCGTCGTCGAGCTTGTCGCGCGGCACGACGCGGTTCACGAGTCCCCATTCGAGCGCCTTGGCCGCCGGGATGCGCGGGTTGAGGAAGAGCATCTCGCGGGCGCGCCGGTCGCCGACGTGGATGGAGAGCCATTGCGTGGCGCCGCCGCAGGCGACGCTCCCCACGCTCGTGCCGACCTGGCCGAGGTAGGTGTCGTCGGCCATCACGGCGAGGTCGCAGGCGAGCTGCGTCTCGTTCCCGCCCCCGACGGCGATGCCGTTGAGCCGCGCGATCGTGACCTTGCCGCTGCGCAGGATGCTCTCGATGTACTTGGCGAAGAGCCCCATGTACTTGAAGTAGTCGTGCGGGCTCTGCGTGTAGGTGCCCGCGTACTCCTTCACGTCGCCGCCGGTGCAGAACGCCTTGTCGCCGGCGCCCGTGAGCACGATCACGCCGACATGGTCGTCGTTCGACGCGTCGTCGATGGCGGTGATGAGTTCCTGCAGCGTGGACGTCGTGTAGCAGTTGAACGACTCGGGACGGTTGATCGTGATGCGCCCCACCCAGTCCTTCTTCTCGTACAGGATGTCCTTGAAACCGAAGCTCGAGGCCTCTTTGGAGGCGAAGTAATTCATCGTCGGGTTCTCGTGTGTCGTGCTCGTCGTTCAGCGCATGCTGACTTTCAACACCACCGCGGCGGCGCTGTCGCCCGCGGCACAGCCAGTGAACAGTCCATAGCCACCACCCGCCGTCGCGAGATCCTCGATGAGCTCGACGATCGACCGCAGCCCCGTCGGTCCCTGCGGATGTCCCCACACCAGCGAGCACCCCTGGCGGTTCATCCGCTCGGGGTCGAGTTGCAGTTCGCGCGAGAGGTACACGTCGTTCACGGCGAACGGATTGTGCGACGTGACGCTCCCGAGCTGGGCGGCGGTGACGCCCGCGCGCTCGAGCGCCTGCCGCGCGGCCGGCACGACGGCCATCGGCATGAACCCCTTCTTCACGCGGGCCTGGCCATACGAGAGCAGCTGCACGTCGACGGCGCCGCGCGGCGCGACGGCGCGGGCCGCGTCGCGCCCGCGCACGAGGAGCATCCCGGCGTTGCCGTCGGCGGGATGCGTCTGCGTGCCGAAGGTGACGCTGCCACCTTCGAGGACCGGCCGCAGGCCGGCCAGCGCCTGGGCGCTGGTCGCGTGCACCCCTTCGTCGCCCGTCACGGTCGCCACGACTTTCTTGCCGCGCGCGTCCTTCACCTCGAGCGGCCAGGGCATGTAGCGCTTGAGGAACGCGCCGCCATCGGCCGTGGCGGTGGCGTACTGCGCGTACCGGAGGAGGGTGATCTCCTCCTGCGCTTCGCGCGTGATCCCCGCCTCCTTGGCGACGTTCTCGGCGGTCTGCAGCATCGAGTTCTTCGCCCACGGGTCGTGACCGAAGCTGTCGAGCACGAGGTTCTCCGAGTCGCCCGTGCCGCCGGGGCCCGTGGGGTTCGGATAGAACACATGCGGGCCGTTGCTCGTGCGGTCGGCGGCGACGGCGAGGTACGTGGTCGCACCGCCGGTGCTCAGCTCCTGCGCGGCCGTGACCACGCAGCGCACCGACGTCGCACACGCCTGGCTGATGGTCGGGCCCGTCGCATGCGGGAGCCCCGCCATGCCGGCGAACCAGGGCGTGCCGTAGAACGAATGCTTGCTCGCCACGGTGAAGCCGAGGCAGAGACCGTCGATCGACTCCGGCGCGATGCCGCGCTCGGCGAGCGCGCGGCCCGTGACCTCGGCCGCGAAGGGGATCGGAGGAAGGGTCGCGAGACTGCCCTGCCACGCGCAGAACGGCGTGGACCAGTAGGCCCCATACGGGATCCAGACGTCCGGGAACTGCACCACATCCTCCTCACGATCGATGACCCCGTCGGCGCCGGCGCGGCGCGCCGGGGTCAGCCGCTCCGTTTCTTGCGCCGGATACCGTTCAACACCAGGTCCTGCATCTCCCGCCCGATCTGTTCCACGGTCCCGTGACGGGCGGGGTCGTACCACATGAAGATCCAGTTGAGCATGCCGAAGATGAACAGCGAGGCATGACGCGCCTTCCGGGCCTCGCTCGCGTTCTTCGAGGCGCCATGCATCACGTCGCCGACGACGGACGCCATCAGCTGGTAGTATTCGCGGCGGATCGCCTCGACCTTCTCGTAGGGCTTGCCGGAGAGCGACTCGAGTTCGAAGGTGCACGCCTTGAGCTCGTTCGTGTGCCGGGCGTAGAACTCGAGGTGCCCCGTGACCATCCGCGCGAACCGCTCCTCGCTCGTGCCGGGGATGGCCGCGATCTCCCGCTGCGACTCGAGCAGGGAGAGGAAGGTGCGGTACTGGAGCTGGAAGAGGAGGTCTTCTTTGCTCGAGAAGTAGTAGTAGAGGCCGGCGAGGCTCGAATCGATGGCCTTGCCGAGGTCGCGCATCGTCGCGGCCTCGAACCCCTTTCGCGCGATGAGCGCCGCCGCCTTGTTGAGCACGTCGTCGAGCTTCTTCTGCGTCTTCACGCGCGCGAGGCGCGGACCGGGCGTCTTGGCGCCCGAGGTTGGCTTCGGCACGCTCATGCCCGCGCTCCCGCCGGCGCGCCGGCTGCGACCCGTTCCTTGAGACCGCGCAGGATCTTCTCCGGCGTGATCGGCAGCTCCGTCACCCGCACGCCGCAGGCGTCGTGGATCGCGTTCGCGATCGCCCCGAACACCGGGAGCATCGACCCTTCGCCGATCTCCTTCGCGCCGAACGGGCCGCGCGGTTCGAAGCTCTCGACGGCGGCGGTATGGATCTCCGGCGTCTCGCAGATCGTCGGCACCAGGTAGTCGTGCAGGTTGGCGTTGACGAACGCGCCGTTCGCGCCGACCACCGTGTCCTCGAGCAGCATCTCTCCCAATCCCATGATGATCGCACCCTCGACTTGGCCGTGGAGCGTCACCGGGTTGATCACAGTCCCGGCGTCGCTGTAATCCGTGAAGCGGTCGACGGTAACGTATCCGGTCTCCACGTCCACTGTCACTTCGGCCACGGCGGTCGAGAAGCTGTAGGCGGGCGACGTGCCCACCGTGCCCCCCCTGAACTCGCCGCCGAGTTTCTTGGGCGGCGAGTACGATCCGGTCCCGACGACGGGCCCCTTCCTGGAGAAGGCGAGTCGCGCGGCGTCGGCCCAGTCGATGCCGACCGAAGGGTGCTCCTTCACGAAGATCCGGCCGTCGCGTGCCGTCAGCGCCGCGGGATCGCAGCCCAGTTCGCGCGCCGCCACCTCGCGCAGCTGCGCGGTGACGTTCTGCGCGGCCATCTTCACCGCGTTCCCGCCCATCAGCGTCACGCGGCTCGAGTACGAACCGAGGTCGAGCGGGCTGATCGTCGTGTCGCAGTCCGCCATCCAGACCCATTCGTACGGCACGCCGAGCTCCTCGGCGGCGATCTGCACGAGCACGGTGTCGGAGCCCTGGCCGATCTCGGACGCGGCGATGTGGAGCGTGACGCCCGTGCCGTCCTCGTGCACGCGGATCATCGCGTTCGAGTGCGGGAAGTCCGAACGGTAGATCGGATAGCCCGCGCCGGAGACGAAGCCGCCGCAGCCGACGCCGATCCCCTTCCCCCACGGGAGCTTCCCCTTCTTCTCCGCCCAGCCGCTCGTCGCGCGCGCCCGCTCGAGCGTCGCGATGAACTCGCACGACGACACGTCGAGCGCGTTGCCGGTGCGCGTGTTGGGCTCCATCGCGTTCCGCAGCCGGATCTCGAACGGATCGATCCCGAGTTCCCCGGCCATCATGTCGAGCAGCGACTCGAAAGCGAAGCGCGGCTGCGGCACGCCGTGGCCGCGGAAGGCGCCAGAGGCCGGCAGGTTCGTGTAGACGCGGGTGCCCTCGTACTTGTAGTTCGGGATCTTATATAGCGTGGGAAGCATGGAGCCTGCGTAGTACGCGGTGATGACGCCGTACGACGTGTACGCGCCACCGTCCAGCACCACCTTGTGCTCGGCGGCCGTGATCGTGCCGTCCTTCTTGAGGCCGATCTTCAGGTCGATGTACTGCTTGTGCCGCCCCCGGAAGTGCCGGTACATCTCCTCGCGCGTGTACTCCATCGCGACCGGGCGGCCCGTCATCTTCGAGAGGATCGCCGCGCAGAAGTCGAGCGGCGTCGCCTCCGCCTTGGCCCCGAAGCCGCCGCCGACCGCCGGCCGGATCACCCGGATGTTCCCCATCGGCACGCCGAGCACGCGCGAGAGCGACCGATGCAGGTAGTGCGGCGTCTGCGTCGACGACCAGAGCGTCAGGCGGTCGCCATGATGCTCCCACCGCGCGAGCGCGGCATGCGGCTCCATCGGCGACTGGTAGGTGCGGTTGCCGACGAACCGCTCCTCGCGCACGAGATCGGCCTCGGCGAATCCCCGCTCGACGTCGCCGAAATGCCAATCGACCCGGGTGTTGATGTTCCCGGCATACCGGGGCTTCTCCGGGTGGATCACCGGGGCGCCGGGCGCCATCGCCGAGACGGGGTCGAACACCGCCGGCAGCTCCTCGTACTCGACCTCGATCAGCGCGAGCGCGCGCTCGGCGGTCGCTTCGTCCACGGCCGCGACGGCGGCGACCTCGTCGCCCACGTAACGCACGCGCTCCTTGGCGAGGATCTGTTCGTCCTCGCGCGCGGGGCTCACGCCGTACCACTCGTCGGGGACGTCGGCGCCCGTGATGACCGCGAGCACGCCGGGAAGGGCGCGCGCTTTCGACACGTCGATGCGCTTCAGGAGCCCGTGCGCGATGGGGCTGCCGAGGATCTTGCCGACGACGGTGTCGGGCAGCTGGATGTCGGCCGTGTACTTGGCGCGCCCGGTCACCTTGTCGGGTGAGTCGTAGCGCGTGACACCATGACCGACCACATCGTGGTCGCGCTGCTGGTCGCGCTCGGCGTGCGCGTGCGGCTTGGCGTCGAGCGGCTGTCCCTCGAATTCCTTCCAGCCGGCCACCGCCTTGAGCATGCGCGGATAGGTCGCGCACCGGCACAGGTTGCCTGCCAGCGCCTCCTTGATCTCGTCGTGACTCGGCGTGGCGTTGCGCTCGATGAGCGCCTTCGACGCCATCAGCGCGCCGCTCGTGCAATAGCCGCACTGCACGGCGCCATGCTTCACGAACGATTGCTGCAGCGGATGGAGCTCGCCGTCGTGCGAGAGCCCCTCGATGGTCGTGATGCGCTTGCCCTGCGCGGCGACGGCGAGCATCAGGCAGGAGTTCACCGGCTGGCCGTCGACCTGCACGGTGCACGCGCCGCAGTCACCCGTGCCGCACCCCTTCTTCGTGCCGGTGAGTCCGAGGTGCTGCCGCAACGCGGCCAGCAGCGTCGTGTTCGGCGCGAGGGCGAGCGAGCGGTCCTCGCCGTTGATGTTCAGCCGCACCAGCACCTCGCCGCTCACGAGCGCCACTCCGCCGCGCGCGCCGCGGCTTCGTCGAGCGCGCGGCGCGCCAGCACGCGCACCAGCTCGCGCCGGAAGTCGGCCGAGCCGCGCACGTCGGTGATCGGCAGCGCCTCGTCGGCGCACTGTTCGGCGGCCCCGGCGAACAGCGTGGCCGACGGCCTCTCGTTCACGAGCATCGCCGAGGCGAGGGTGACGAGGAGCGGCGCCGGCGAGACCGCGCCGAGCACGATGCGCGCGCCGGCGATCCGTCCACCGGCGAGAGTCACTCGCGCCGCGACCGCGGCCACGGCGAGCGCCGCGCCCTTCCGGCGCGAGAACCGCTGGTAGCTCGTCCCGGAACTCGCCGGCTGCGCGGGAAGGGTGATCGCCACCATCACCTCACCCGGCGCGAGCGCCGTGCGGCGCGCCCCGAGGAAGAACGCCTCGGCCGCGAGCTCCCGGGTGCCGCTCACGCCGGCGAGCCGCACCCGTGCCTCGCCGGCGATCGCGGCGGGCGGCGTGTCGGCGCACGAGACGGCGCGGCAGAAGTTCCCGCCGATCGTGGCGAGACTGCGGATTTGCGCGCTCCCGATCGCGCGCGCCGCGTCGGCGAGCGCCACGAAGCGCGCGCGCACGAGCGGCGAGGCCGCCACCTCGGCGACCGTCGTCAGCGCGCCGATGCAGAGGCCGTCGCCGTCGGCGGCGATGCCGCGCAGCTCCGCCAGATGGTCGAGCGCTATGAGGTGCCGCGCCGACTCGCGCGCGCGGTGGAAGTCGGGGATGAGCTCGGTGCCGCCCGCGATGAACGCGCCGTCGCGGCCGAGCCGCGCCGCGAGGGCGCACGCGTCGGTGAGCGTGTCCGGCCGCACGTAGGTGAAGTCGGGCATCACCATGGCGTCACTCCGCTCCCGCCCCCATCAGGCGACCTTCGACGCCGCGGACCACGCGACGCCGTGCTGGGCCATCTTGCGGTAGCGGTACCCGCCCCAGATCGCCGCGCCGATCGAACCCGCGAAGATCGCGTCGGCGTGCGTCACCACCTCGAGCTTCGCGCTGGCCTTCTTCTCGAGCGCGTCGCGCAGCGCCGTCAGCAGGCCGTGATCGGAGGCGAGGCCGCCGCTCACGAACACCGCCCCTTCGAACTCGAGCGAACGCAGGAGCCGCACGAACCGCTCCGCCATGCTCTCGTGCACGCCGCGCAGGATGTCGCTCGTCAGGATGCCGCGCGACACCATGTTGATCACGTCCGTCTCGGCGAGCACCGCGCAGATCGAGCTCACCTTCTCCGGCTTGGTGGCCTGGATGGAGAGCTGCCCGATCTCGTCGTGCGACACACCGAGGTAGCGCGCGATGTTCTCGAGGAACTGCCCCGACCCCGAGGCGCACTGGCTGGTCATCTTGTAGTCCTTCACGCGGCCATGCGTGTCCATCGCCACGGCGCGGGTGTGCAGCGCGCCGACGTCGAGCACCGCGCCGATCCCGGGCGCCATGAAGAGCGCCCCGCGGGCGTGCGTCGTCATCCCATAGAAGTGCCCCGTCGCGAACGGCACCTCCCCCCCTTCGCCCGTGGTGCCGATGTAGTGGATCTCGTCCACGCCGGCCGCCTCGACCGCGGCGTCGAACGTCTCGTCCACCACCTTCGCGATCTCGCGGCGGCGGATGCGCGTCGACACCTGCGCGAGCAGCTGCTCGTCACCTTCGGCGTCCGCGCGCATCACCGTCACCTTCACGGCGCCGCTCCCCACGTCGATCCCCGCAGTGGTGATCATCAGGCCACCATCCGGTTGGCGAAGAGCGCCGCACCGAGCGCTCCCGTGTAGATGCTCTCGGGCGAGATGTTCAGCGTGCGCTCGCCGTAGTTCTCCTGCACGAGCTCGCGGATCGCCCGCACGGCCGCGGGATTCTTCGCGACGCCGCCGGTGAAGGTGAACTCGTCGTCCACCCCCCCGCTCCGCGCGAGCAGGCTCATGGCGCGGATCACGATCGCCCGGTGCAGCCCGGCGAGGATGTCCTCGCGCTTCTCGCCCAGCGAGAGCCGCTCGCGCAGCTCGGCGCCCGCGAACACCGTGCACGTCGAGTTGATCTTCACGCTCCGCTTCGACAGTTCGGCGAGCGGCCCGAGTTCGTGCAGGCCGAGGTTCATCTCGTCGGCGATGTAGCCGAGGTAGCGGCCGCACCCGGCGGCGCACCGGTCGTTCATCTGGAACCCGGTCACGATGCCGTCCGGATCGACCTGGATCGCCTTCGTGTCCTGTCCGCCGATGTCGAGCACCGTGCGCGTGTTCGGGAACATCGCGTGCGCGCCGAGCCCGTGGCAGAGGATCTCCGAACGGATCTGCTCCTTGGGGAACGGCAGCCGCGCGCGACCGTAGCCGGTGCCGACGGTCGCCGCCGGGTTCAGGTCGTACGCCACCGCGTACTCCACGGCATCGGCGAGACGCGGGTTGCTCACCCGGTTCAGCGCGTCGCCGATGTGGTCGCGGAAATCGAGGTCCATGGGCTCGTTCTCGACGCGGATGATGCACTTGTCGTACACGCCGATCAGCCGGTCGAAGCTCACTCCCGTGGGATCGCCGATCTGCTCGGCGATGCGCATGAACGCCGAGCCCACCGCGTCGCGGAAGAAGTCCGAGCGCAACTCGGCGGGCCGCTTGAACCGCTCCTCCTCCTCGACCGTGATGCGCCGGCAGATCTCCTCGATCGCGTCGCGGAACGGCGCCTTCAGCTCCTGCGGCGCCGACTTGTCGACTTCCTCGAGCAGCAGCTGCTCGAGCCGGCGCAACTGGTGCAGCAGCTGCTCCATCACGAAGGCGCGGCGCAGGATGGCGACGGCCTCGGCGGTCTCGCTGGCTTCCACCTGCTGCTCGATGAGCCCGAACCGCGCGTTGATGAACGCCTCGGTCTTGGCGACGGCCGCGGCGAGGTCGTAGTTGGAGCGCGAGTTGGTGATGCCGCGGCCGAGTACCTCGCCGTTCCCGTCGAGGATCACGGCCTTCGTGGTGGTCGAGCCGAGGTCGATGCCGACGACGCAGCTCATGCGGTCCTCCCGGCACGGCGCGCGTCGATCATCTGGAAATAGCTCTCGAGCCGGTTCTTGATGTTCGCCGCCGAGAAGTAGCGCGGGTCCACCAGGTCCGACTCGATGAACGCCCCGGGGATCCCCGTGCGCTTCTCGACTTCGCGCAGGATCATGAGCTGCCCGGCCGAGAACGAGTTGCACGACTTCACGGAATTGATGAGGAAGCCGTCGGCCCGATACTCCTTGATGTACTGCGAGATCATGTCGATGCGCGCCGGCAGGTTCAGGTTCGTGTAGCACCCGCTGCAGTAGTCGGCGAGCGTGCCGAGCGGATCGGTGGGGTCGTGGCGGAAGCCGAAGTCGTACGTGCCGCCGACCTTCGTGTAGGTCGACGCGACGACCACCGCCTTCTCGTCGGCGAACATCTTCCAGAAATCGCGGAAATGGGTCCAGTTCGGTGGTCCTTCCACCACGAGCCGGTACTTCTCGCCGTCGAGCGGCCCGTCGGGGGTGATGGGGCCCAGGCCGAGCATCGCGCGCTCCTCGACCTCCTCGCGCAGCGCGCGATAGTAGTCGACCCCTTCCTGCGTGCCGCGGAACGCGCTGAAGATCGGTCCGACGTAGTACACCGTGCCGAAATAGCCGTCGATCGGGCTCGGCACCGTCTTCCCCGCCTGCAGCACCGCGACGAGATCGTCCTCGGCCATCGCCGACAGCTCGAGGTGATGGCGCAGCTTCTCCTCGTCGTACGTGTTGCCGGTCGCCTTCTCGAGCGCCGGGATCACCGTCTCGCGCAGCTGCCGCAGCATGTACTCTCGGTGCTCCGGCTCGAGCTTGCCGTCGCCCTGGTACGGCACGTGGAACATCACCGTCGGGCAGTCGTACTCCTCACGGAGCAGCTCGAACCACTTCATGAACGTGTAGCAGCCGGTGTACGAGAGGAGGAGCAGGTCGGGCTTCGGCAGCTTCGTCCCCGCCGGACCGATGTTCCCCGACCGCATCATCCCGATGTCGCACTTCACGTAGGTGCAGACGTCCTCGGAGTGCCCCGACCGCTCCGCCTCGGCGATGTAGTCGCCTGAGAGCTTCCGCATCCCCGACTGGAGCGCGTTGATCTCCGGCAGCACCGGGAGCGCGCCGAACGATCGGATCAGCTCGGTCAGGTTCCCCGGCACGAAGGTGTAGACGACCGGCGTCTTCGTCTCCGGCGCGCGCGCCAGCTTCTCGAAGTGGTCGGCGATCATCTCCTTCTGGAGCACCATCGAGCGGTCCTTCAGTACCTCGGCCATCAGGCGGCCCCCCACAGCTTGATCGAGTCGGCGAACGTCCCGGCCTGCTCGCGGAACTGCTGGAACTGCCCCGTGTTCTCCGCGTACTTGAACGCGATGCAGGGGATCCCCGCCGTCTCGGCGCCGGCGCGCAGCATCGGCTGGTCGAGGAGCGCGGGATCGCAGAAGCTCGGCGTCGCGAAGATGATCCCGTCGGCGTTGGCCGCGGCGACGCGGTTCTTCATCAACGAGCGCTTGCCGAGCGGGTTGATCTCGTAGAGCACGCTCGACGCCATGTCGTTGCGGATGAAGCCGTCGGCGAGGGCGCGCACCGGGTCGCCGTCGGTCGGCACGTCCTGCGTGAGGAACCGGTTGCCGAGCAGGAAGTCGTCGTCGACGATGTAGCACCCCGCGCGCTCGATGCTCTTGATGAGCCCCAGCGGCGGCTGCTCGCAGAACGCGCCGACGATGACGACGCGGCTGTTGTCGCGCGGCCGCTTCGGGTCGGCTTCCACCGCGTCCATGTACTGCCTCGCGCGCACGATGAACTCCTCG
>JACQBG010000002.1 GCA_016194585.1 Gemmatimonadota bacterium | reverse complement strand
GCGCGTGAGGAATGTGCCGAGGATCGTCAGCACGAAGGTGCCGACGACGAGGTTCAGGTTCCAGAGCCGCAGCATCTGGCGGCGCTCCTGCACCATCGCCGAGTGGAGGAACGCGGTGGCGGTGAGCCACGGGATGAACGACGCGTTCTCGACGGGATCCCAGGCCCAGTAGCCGCCCCACCCGAGCACTTCGTACGACCACCACATGCCGGCGATGATGGCCGCCGAGAGGAACGCCCAGCTCGCGAGCGTCCAGCGGCGGGTGATGCGGATCCAGTCGTCACGCTCGACCTCGCCCGAGAGCATCGCGCCGACGGCGAAGGCGAACGGCACCGACATCCCGACGTAGCCCAGGTAGAGCAGCGGCGGGTGGATGGCCATCAGGATGTGGTTCTGGAGCAGCGGGTTCGGCCCCGGGCCGTCCATCGGCACGGGGAAGACGCGCGTGAACGGATCGGCGGGCCCGACGAGCAGGATGCCGAAGAAGAGCGAGACGGCGAGGAGCGCCGTGCCGGCGTACGGCACGAGGTTGCCTGGGCGCTCGTGATTGATCCACACCACGGCGGCGCCGTACATGGCGAGCACCCACCCCCAGAAGAGGATGGAGCCCTCGAGGGCGCCCCAGAGCGAGATGACGGTGTAGAAGAGCGGCGTCGCCCGGCTGCCGACCTGCGCCACGTAGCCGACGGAGAAGTCGTGCGTCACGAGCGCCACGATCATCGCCACCGTGGCGATGGTCACGAGCAGGAAGTTGGTGTAGATCGCCGCGTAGGAGAGCGGGATCCATTCGCGCTTGCCGCGCGCGATGGCGAGCGGCCCGATGACGAGCCCGAAGGCGATGACGACGAGCGAGACGAGGAGGGCGTCGCGAGCCAGCGTTCCGATCACGCCCCACTCACCTTGATGAGGGTCTTGTACGCTTCCTGCGGCGACTCGCCGGGCTTGGGCGGGTGGTACTCGTTCGAGTGCTTGACCATGAGGCTGTTCGACTGGAACACGTTGTCGCGGCCGTAGCGCCCCTCGACGATCACCCCCATGCCGTCACGGAACATCTGCGGCGGCATCCCCTTCGCGTGCACGGTCACGTCGCCGGCGCCGTCGGTGAGGACGAAGCGCAGGTCGCTCGACGTCGAATCCCACTGCACCGACTTGGGCTTCACCTGTCCGCCGAGGCGCACGGGCACCTCGTACCCCGACGTGCCCTTGGCGAGCAATTCCTTCGGCGTGAGGAAGAAGACGACGTTCTTGTCGAGGCCGCCGTAGAGCAGCCAGCCGAACGCGCCGATCATCACCACCGCCGCGGCGATCAGCCAGCGGCTCCTGCCACTCATCCCCGCCATCATGCCCCCTTCGGCCGAGCGGCCGTCGCGTCAGCGTATTCCTTGCGGGCTCGCGCCATCACGCGGTACACGCGGACGGCGTAGCCGACGATCACGATCCACGAGACGGCGTACGCCGCCCCGACGTAATACCAGTTGTACTGCGAACCGATCGCGCCCATGGTCAGTCCCTCCCGAGCGCGACGGCCTGCACGGCGAGTTCCGCCGCGCGCTCGTAGCGCGCCGCCACGTAGCGCTGGCGGATGAAGTAGATCATCACGAACAGGAACGCGAAGGCGTTGGCCCGCAGGTTGAACACGTACCACGAGTCGACCGTCGCCGGACTCGACTGCACCTGGTGGAGCGTGCGCCACCAGCGCACCGACATGTACACGATCGGCACGTTGATCGCGCCCATGATGCCGACGGCGGCGCTCCACTGCGCGCGACGGTGCGGGTCCTCGACGAAGGCGCGCATCGCGAGGTAGCCGACGAAGATCAGGAAGAGCACGAGCGTCGAGGTGAGCCGCGCGTCCCACGCCCACCACACGCCCCACGCGGGACGCCCCCAGATCATGCCGAGGATGAGCGTCAGGCCGCAGAACGCCGACCCGACCTCGGCGGCGGCGGCGGCCTTGAGGTCGTCGTTCTCGCGCTGCTTCCAGAGGTAGAGGAAGCTGTACCAGAGCACGACGGCGAAGGTGAGCGACATGATCCACGCCGCCGGCACGTGCACGTACATGATCTTCTGCAGGTCGCCCATGTCGCGGTCGGGGATCGACGTGACGAGCCCCGTGGCCTGCGTGGCGACGATGAAGAGGAAGGCGAACGCGCCGAACCAGGGCCAGTAGCCGGGCCGCGGCAGGTCGTTCGGGGCGGGAGCGGGAGCGGTCATAGGGGGATCACACCTCGATGACGTGTTCGAACGCAAGGAGCGGCGCCACCACGAAGATGACGTCGTACGCGACGAGCATGCGCATCCACGCCGACGCCTCGTGCATGAGGTCGCCGGTGAGCAGCGCCTTCGACGCCGACATCGCGGCGAGCAGCACGGGGACGAGCATGGGGAAGAGCAGGAGCGGGAGCAGCACCTCGCGGGCCCGGCTGCGGCTCGCCATCGCCGCGTAGAACGTGCCGAGCGAGACGAGGCCAATCGACCCGAGCGCGAGCACGCCGATGAGCTGCGGCCACGCCGCCGGCACGCGCACCTGGAAGAGCACGATTCCGACGAGGACGACGATCACCAGCATCAGCCCCACGAAGATGCAATTCGCGAGCAGCTTGCCGGCGAAGATCGTCCAGCGGGCGCCCGGATAGAGCAGCAGCGGCTCGAGCGCGCCACTCTCGAGCTCCACCTGGTACGACCGGTTGAAGGCGAGCACGCCGGCGAACAGCACGGCGAGCCAGAGCGCGCCGGCGGCCGCGTCACGCAGCGCCTGCGCGTCGGGACCGAGCGCGAAGCCGAACAGCACGAGGATCGTCACGCCGAGCGCGGCGACGGAGTTGAACCCCGCCTTCGACCGCCCCTCGGTGGTGAGGTCCTTCCACACGATGGCGCGCACCCGGCGCCAGTCGTCGCGCCAGGCCATCTAGCGCTCCCCCGCGGCCGCGAGGGCCTCGGGCTCGAGGAACGCGTCGTCGTCGTCGTCCGCGATGCGCCCCTCGCGGATGGTGATCGTGCGGTCGAGCAGCCCCGCCGCCGGCGCGAGCTCGTGCAGCACGACGAGCGCCGCGCCGCCCCCGGCGACCGACTCGCCGATCAGCTCGTTCATGAGCGCGATGCCCGCCACGTCGAGGTTGCTGTACGGCTCGTCGAGCAGCAGCACACGCGCGTTCGCCAGCACGAGCCGGGCGAGCGAGAGCCGGCGCTGCATGCCGGCCGAGAAGCCGCGCACCCGCTCGTCGCGCACGTGGCTGAGCCCGACGCGGTCGAGGGCGGCGTCGAGGTCCGGCCGCTCGAGCCCCAGCATCGACGCGGCGAACTGCAGGTTCTCGCGCGCCGTGAGGTCGTCGTAGAGCCCGGGCGAGTGGGCGAGGAACCCGATGTGGCGGCGCACGTCGTCGGGACGCTTCACGACGTCGTGCCCGTACACGAGCGCTCCACCAGCGCTCGGCTTGAGCAGCGTCGCGAGGATGCGCAGCAGCGTGCTCTTGCCGCTGCCGTTCGCGCCAAGCAGCCCGACCATCTCCCCCGGCCGGACTTGCAGGTTCACCCCACGCAGCACCCACCGGGCGCCGAATCGGCGGGCGACGCCTTGCGCGTCAATCGCGATGTCCACTCGTGCCGCAGACGACATTCACATTCCCCGTGCGATGACGAACCGAGAGCTGACGACCCGTCGCCGCGCACGCGGCTCCATGGAGCGGACCGGGATCGAACCGGTGACCCCCTGCTTGCAAAGCAGGTGCTCTCCCAACTGAGCTACCGCCCCCATTTTCCGCCTGCCACCATCTGAATCGTGGGCCCGGGAGCGTAACCGGACAATAGGGCTACGCTTTCCGAGCCAAAGTCGGTGACAACCCTAACCTTTGTAGTGGGTTGACTGACACCGACCAAGGGGCGACGCTGCGCCCCGCCTCCTATAGTAGCAGAAGGGCGAAGAGGGAGCCCCCTTCGCCCTTCCCTGCCGGCGGACGGGTGGCTCCGCCGACGAGCGCCCCCGCGCCCTCACTCGTGCGCGGGGAGCGGCTCCATCGTCCGCGGATCGACCGGAACCTGCACCTCGTCGCGGTACTGCGATGTGAGCAGCAGCACACGGAACTTCGGGAAGGCGTCCATGAACGACGTGTAACAGAACCCCCACGCGCCGAGGAAGCCGAGGAAGATCCCCGCCTCCCAGATGTGGAACGGCGCGTTGAACGACACGCCGTACACCGACGGATACACCTCGACGTAGCGGACGAGCCACAGCCCGACGAAGCTGCTCAGGGCGAAGAAGAGCATCACCGGCGAGTAGGTCTTCGCCTTCACGGAGAGGAGGCCGAAGAACGGGAGCACGAACGTCAGGAGGGCGGCGGCCATGGTCCAGTTCGTCCAGGCGTTGGTGAGGCGCAGGGTGAAGAAGTGCGTCTCCTCCACCATGTTGCCGTACCAGATCACGAGGAACTGGCTGAAGGCGAGGTAGCCCCAGAACGCGGTGAACGCGAAGCCGAGCTTGCCGAGGTCGTGGTAATGGGCCTCGGTGATGAGATCCTCGGCTTCGAGGTGCTTGCGGTAGAAGCGCACGAGCGCGGCGAGCGTCATGAGCGCGACGAGCCAGCCGCCCATGAACTCGAGCCATCCGTACATGGTGCTGAAGAAGTACGGGTCGAGCGACATCGACTGGTCCCAGGCGAGCACGCACCAGCCGAAGCCGAAGAGGAGCGCCATGAAGACGGCGAGCTTGCCCTGCAGCGAGTGCGTCGAATGCAGCTCGCGCCGCTCGTCGCCGAAGGTGACGCGCATGCGGGCGCGGAGGCCGGCCGCCCACGGGGCGCCCCCCTCGGGCGAAACGCCGACGTCGAGCCGCACGCTCGTCCACACGTACCAGAGCTGGAGGAACGCGAGGGCGCCGAACACGACGGCATCGCGGACGGCGAAGAAGCGATGGCCGAGCCACAGCTGCTTCTCGGGCTTCAACTCGCCGAGGTCGGTCCACCACGGGTAGGCGTGTCCCTTGCCGAACGCGAGGAGCACGAGCAGCCCCACGAAGGCGACGGGGAGGAAGGCGACGTACCCCTCGAGGAAGCGGATGATGCCGCGCGACCAGCGCGCCGTGGTGATGCGCTGCACGGCGACGAACATCACGCCGGCCGACGAGATCGTCGTGAAGAAGAGCCAGTTGAGCTGGAACGCGTGCCAGACGCGGTTGTTGCCGATGGCCACGCCGTAGCCGAAGATGGCGAACCCGACGAGCGCGGCGGCGAGCGAGAGCGGTTTGAGGATGGCCGGCAGCGGCTTGGCGCCGGCGGCGATCACGCGCTCGCGCGCGGGAGCGTCGAGATGCGCGCTCATGGTTTGCCCTCCGGCTTGGTCGCCGTCGCGGCGTCGGCCGCCGGCTTGATCTCGGCGGCGGCCGCCCCTTCATGCTTCACGGGACGCACGCTCACCACGGGGTGATAGTACTGCGACGGCACCTGCGGTCCGAGCAGCGTGGCGCCCGGCAACTTGTCGCCGGTCTCGCCCGGCCGGCCGACGGGGCCGGTGGGGACCGGGTACTTGCCCTGGAGCCCGCGGACGTAGTTGACGACGTCCCACCGTTCGCGCTCCTCGATGCGGTTCATGCTCGGCATGAGGCCACGCCCGTTGCGCATCATCCCCCAGATGTAGCCGTCGGTGTAGCTCTTCGCCTTGTCGCTCGTGAGCGGGAGCACGAAGCCGATGCCGGTCACCTGCTTGACCATGCCGTTGCCGTCGCCGAGGTCGCCGTGGCAGACCGCGCAGTTGATGGAGAAGTACTTGCGGCCGTTGGCGAGCGAGCGCTCGTCGGCAGGCACGGGATTCTCGATCTTCGACAGCGAATCGATGGTGCCCGGCACCGGCGCGTAGCTCACCTGCCAGGCCGCGGCGGCGGTCCCGAGGGTCGACACGGAGCCGGAGGGCTGGCCGCGGAACGCCTTGAGTTCGCCGCTGTCGGCGGAGAACTGCTGCCACGGCTTGACCGACGGCTCGTACTTGAAGTCGGTGAACCAGGAGCAGGCGCCGAAGAGGAGCGGCAGCGCGAGGACGGCGGCGCGGCGCGCGATCACGTTAGCGGTCACCACGCACCTCCACCGCGCCGTGGTGGCGCAGGATCGCTTCGGCATCGGCGAGCTTCTCGGGCGGACAGGCGACCCACACCCCGAAGTCGCCGTGGCTGAAACGCGGGTCGTAGCCCACCGTGAGGGTGAGCCGCGGGATGCGCGAGTGGATGAACATGCCGGCGACCGTGGAGAGGGCGCCGACGAGCACCATCACCTCGAACCCGAAGATGGTGTACGGGATCCACGAGGCGATGGCCTTGCCGCCGACGACGAGCGGCCAGTACTCGGAGCTCCAGATGGCGATCCAGTAGCCGAAGCAGACGCCGGAGAGCGCGCCGACGAGCGTGTAGATGCGCACCGGGCTCTTCGGCGGGTGCATGGCGTGTTCGAGCTCGTGGCGCGGCGTCGGCGTGAAGACGGTGATCTCGCCGACCCGCTTGTGTTTGAGTTCCTCGATCGCCGCGACGGTGGCGTCGAGTTCTCGGAAGGCGCCCAGCATGCCTTGCATCATGTTAGTGACCTCCCGCGGCGTGCTTCATCCTGGGCGGCACGATCTCCTTGATCTCGCTGATCGCGAGCACGGGCAGCTGCTTGATGAAGAGCAGGAACCACATGAAGAACCAGCCGAAGGAGCCGAGGAGGATGCCGTAGTCGACCCAGGTGGGCGCGTAGCTCGTCCACTGCCAGGGCTCGAATTCGTGCGAGAGCGAGGGGACGACGATCACGAACCGCTCGAACCACATGCCGAGGTTGATGAAGATCGACAGGATCCAGAGCCAGCTCGGGTTGCGGCGCAGCTTCTGCGAGAAGAGGGAGAGCGGGAGGATCATGTTGCAGGTGAGCATGATCCAGGCGGCCCACCACCACTGACCGAAGACGCGGTTCCAGAAGTACTCCTGCTCGGCCTTCACGCCGCCGTACCAGGCGATGAAGAACTCGATGATGTACGCGCAGCCGACGACCATCGAGGTGAAGAGCGCGAGCTTCGCCGCGGCGTCGAGGTGGTTGAGCGTGACGTAGTGCTGGAGCTTGAAGAACTTGCGGATGGGGATGATGATCGTGAACACCATCCCGATGCCCGAGAAGATGGCGCCGGCGACGAAGTAGGGCGGGAAGATCGTCGTGTGCCAGCCGGGGGTGAGCGCCATCGCGAAGTCGAACGACACGACGGAGTGCACGGAGAGCACGAGCGGCGTGCTGAAGGCGGCGAGGAAGAGGTAGGCGCGCACGAAGTGGCGCCACTCGGCCTCGCTGTTGCGCCAGCCGAACGAGAGGGCGGCGAGGATCTGCTTGCGCACCGGGTTGAGGCAGCGGTCGCGCAGCGTCGCGATGTCGGGGATGAGCCCGATGAAGAGGAAGGTCGTCGAGATCGTGAGGTACGTGGAGATGGCGAACACGTCCCAGACGAGCGGCGACTTGAACTGCGGCCAGAGGAGGCGCCAGTTCGGGTAGGGGATGAGCCAGAAGAACTTCCACGGCCGTCCGATGTGGATGATCGGGAAGAGCCCCGCCGTCATCACGGCGAACACCGTCATCGCCTCGGCGCACCGGTAGATCGTCGTGCGGAATCCGGCGCGGAAGAGATAGAGGATCGCCGAGATGAGCGTTCCGGCGTGGCCGATGCCGACCCAGAACACGAAGGTGATGATGTAGACGCCCCACATCACCGGCGGGTTGTAACCGGCGACGCCGAGGCCTTCGTGGATCTGGTACATCCACGAGCTGATGCCGACCATGAGGAAGACGATCGCCACGAAGAGGAGCCCGAACCACTTCTTGGTGGGGACCAGTGTGGCGAGGATCTCGTCGTCGACCTGTTCGTAGTCGCGGACGGCCGGGAGCTGCACGTTGGCCGTCGCGATGTTCGGGCGGCGGGGCTCGTCGTAGCCAGGCTGCGCAATCGTTGCCATCGCTGCCCCCTTACGCCTTGGTCGCCGCGGCGGGCGACGGATGGTTGACCTTCTGCAAGTAGACCACCGCGGTGAATGTGTTCAGCTCTTCGAAGACGTGGTATCCGCGCTCGTCCTTCAACTGCTGCGCGACCGACCACTGCTCGTCGGCCGCGTCGCCGAAGATGATGGCGCGCGACGGGCACGCCTGGGCGCAGGCCGTCGTGAACTCGTCGGGCTTGAGCTCGCGCTGCTCGAGCTTCGCCCGGTTCTCGGCCTCGCGGATGCGCTGCACGCAGAACGAGCACTTCTCCATGACGCCCTTGCCGCGGACGGTCACGTCGGGGTTGAGCTGCCAGTGCAGCGGCTCGGGGAACGCGTACTGCACGCGGTCGGCCTCGCCGTACCCGAACCAGTTGAAGTAGCGCACCTTGTACGGGCAGTTGTTCGAGCAGTAGCGCGTGCCGACGCAGCGGTTGTAGACCTGCACGTTGAGCCCGTCGGGCGAGTGGTACGTGGCGTAGACGGGGCACACCGGCTCGCAGGGCGCGTTGCCGCAGTGCTGGCACATCATCGGGATGACGCGCGTCTCGAAGTCCGGGTCGAACTCGACGTCCTTCGGCTCGCGGTCGATCTCGAAGTAGCGCTCGAGGCGGATCCACGCCATCTCGCGCGAGCGCGTGATGTTGGCGCCGAACCCCGTGCGGTCGGGCATCACCTGCGACCCCTGCCAGGGGGCGCCGACGGTCGGGATGTTGTTCTCGGCGTAGCACGCCGTGACGCAGGCCGCGCACCCGGTGCACTTGGCGAGGTCGATCGTCATCGCCCAGCGGCGCTTGGCGACGCCGCTCCAGTGGTTCGGGTCGTACTGCCCCTTGTCCTTCGACTTGGGATCGCCGAGCTCGCCCTGCGCGTCGTTCGCCACCGGGGAACGCAGCCCCGGGAGGAACGCCGTGCTGGCCTGCCCGACGAACTCTTCCTTCTCGTCGTGCAGATCACCCTTGATGAAGTCGGCGACGCTCACGGCGCGGGCGATGCCGCGTCCGTGCTGGCGTCCCGACCCTTCGGTCGTGACGAGACGCGAGCTGCCGTCGGCCTTCTTCACGCCCGCCCTCGTGCTGACGAGCGTCACGGCGCCGGACTTCGCATCTTCGGCGACGGGGAGGAGCGTCATCGGATTGACGCCGCAGCCGTTGGCGTAGCGACCGTAGCTCGTGTGGCCGCGTCCCGTGGCAATGCCGACGGTGTCGGGGCGGATGCCGATGTAGAGATAGACGGGCGCGGTGAGCGAGCCCTGCGCGGTCTCGACCGTGGCGTGGTCGCCTTCCTCGAGGCCGAGCTTGCGCGCCGTCTCCGGGTGCAGTTCGACGACCGTCTGCCAGAGCGTCTTGGTGACCGGATCGGGGAGCTCCTGCAGCCACGGCTTGTTGGCGCCGCGACCGTCACCGAGCACCGGCGAGCGATACACGTGGAGATGGAACGGACCCTGGCTCTGGCCGATGCCGGCTCCTGGCTTCGACGCGACCGGCTTCGGCGCGGGGGCCGGGAGCGCACTGCCGTTCGCGATGCCCTTCGGCAGCGCGGCGGCGAGGTTCGCGTTGCCGCCGACGCGCGCCGCGATGAAGGCGCGGTAGTCGGCCGGCATCTTCGCGCTCAGCGCGGCATCGCTCTTGGCGAGGGCGATCAGCACGTCGGCCGTGGCGCGCGTGTCGTACACCGGATCCATCGTGGGCTGCTGCAGGCTGAGCGTTCCCTTCACCGGCTCCGCGTCGCCCCAGCTCTCGAGCGCGTGGTGGTCGGGGAGGACGAGGTCGCAGAGGTCGGTGGTCTCGTCGGGATAGCTCGAGAACGACACCTTGTAGCCCGCCTTCGCGAACGCCGCGGCGAACTTCGCCGCGCCGGGCAAGGTGTGCGCCGGGTTGGCGCCACGCACGAACGCGAGGGCGACCGCGCCGGCGGCCATGCGCTCGCCGGCTTCGCGGACGGCGGCGTGCGAGCCGGCGCCCTCGTAGGCGAGCGATCCTTCGGCCGGCTTCACGGTCACGCCGACGTTGCCGAGCGCCTTGTTGAGCTCGTTCACGGCGAGCGCCGTGCCGGTGGCGTCGTCATCGTTGCCGCCGGCGATGAGCAGGCTGGGCTTGGCCGACTGGAGTTCCTTCGCGAGCGCTTCGAGCGACGCGACGGAGACGCCGGCGGCGTCGGCGGCGGCCTTGAGCGACCCGCTCCCCTTCACGGCGGCGAGGAGCGCCTCGGCGATGGCCTTCTCGGAGCCCGGACGCGCCGGGATCCAGGTATCGCTGTTGAGCCCGGTGAGCGAGCGGCGGGCACCGATGTAGACGGCGCGCGGCGCGTCGTCGAGCTTGGCGCGGGCCTCGGCGAAGGCGAGCTGCTGCGGCACCGAGAGTCCCCAGCCGTCGAGGTAATCGGCGCCGAAGGAGACGATGAGCTTGGCCGCGGCGAAGTCGAGCTTCGGCCACGAGACGTTGAACGACGCGCGGTTCGCGGCGACGGTCGCGAGCGGCGCCTCGGCGTCGTAGCTCAGGTGCGCGGGCATGCCGTGTGCGGCGAGCCACTGGTCGAGGAACGCCGGGAAGGAGCCCTGCTCGTGCTGGTTGATGAACACGGCGGTGCCGGCCTTCCCCTGCCCCTTCACCTCGTTGAGCTTCGCCTGCAGCGCGGCGATGGCCTTGTCCCACGAGGTGGCGACGAGCTTGCCCCCCTCGCGGATCATCGGGCCACGGAAGCGGTCGGGGTTGTAGAGCCCCTGCAGCCCGGCCTGGCCACGCGCGCAGAGCGCGCCGTGGTTGACCGGATGCTCGGGATTGCCTTCCGCCTTGATGGCGCGTCCGTCGCGCGTCTCGACGACGAGACCGCAACCGGCGGCGCATTCACGGCAGGTGGTGGCGTAGTAGCTCGAGACGCCCGGCACGGTGTTGTCGGGCGAGGCGACGTAGGGGATGAGCTTCTCGACCTTGTCGCTGGCGCAGCCGACGAGCGTGGCGGCGGCGCCGGTGGCGCCGAGCACCTTGAGGAACTCGCGACGCTTTACGCCGTCCTTCGGCGTCGAATCGATGACGTCCTGGCTCATGCGTCGATTCCTAGTAGTGGCAGTTGGAGCAGTCGTACGAGGCCTTCTTGCGCGGGGCCTCGAGCGCCTGCTTGTCCGGCTCGTACCCAGCGGCTCTCAGGCCTTCGGCGGGCGAGTAGCCGTTCACGTGACATCCGACGCACCAGCCCATGTTGAGCGAGGCGTACTGGAAGACCTGCGGCATGTTGTTGACCTGGCCGTGGCACGTCTGGCAGGTGACGCCGGCGTTGACGTGGCGCATGTGCGGGAAGTGCACGTACTCCGGCACCTTGTGCACGCGCACCCACGGCACGGGGAGCTTCTTGTTGGCGTAGTCGGCGAGCTTCTTCACCTCCGGGCGGTCGGCGCCGATGATGAGGTGGCAGCCCATGCAGGTGCCGACGGCCGGCATCCCCGGATCGGTGGACTTGAACGCCGCCATGTGACAGAACACGCAGTTCATCTTGAGCGTGTTCACGTGCACGGGATGGGGGAACTTGATCGGCTGGACGGGGGAGCGACCGGTGCCCTGCCCCAGGTAGTTGGTGTAGCCGGAGGCGCCGCTGTAGGCCCACGGACCGGGCACCGCCTTGCCCGTGGCCTCACGATTGGCGGCCTCTGTGGCCGTTTCCTTTGATCCGGCAGCGGGGGCGCCGGCCCCCGACTGCGAGCCCGCGTAGGCGGACATCATCGTTGCCGCGATCGCGATCGCGGCGACGCCGGGGATGACGACCCACTTCCTGAGTCCGGTCATCGACTGAATCCGGGTGGTGTTGGGGGAGGGGCGAAGGGGGACACGGCCTTGTGAAACCTTTCACAAAGCGGTTTGAATCGAAGAATAATGATTGCGGGAAACGGCAATCGCAAGGCACGGGTTACCGGGGTCAATCCGGCAACCCTCTGCGCGCGCGATCGAGCGAGCGCAGCACCTCGATGGCCATCGCGCGCACGAGCATCAGCTCACGGCTGTCGGGCGTGGCGCGCGCGAGCAGCGAGCGCACCGACCGCATCACGTTCTCCGAACTGCGGGTGCGGAAGAAGCGGATCTCGGTGAGCGCGCGGTCGATGTCGGCGAACGTCTGCTCCCACGCCTCGTGGGTGGCGGGGCCGGCGGCGCGCTTCGGACCGTCGAGTTGGCGCGTCGCGTCGCCGGCGGCGACGTGCAGCTCGTACAGGGCGAGCATCACGGCCTGGGCGAGGTTGAGCGACGCGTGTTCGGTGGTGGGGATGGTGACGATGAGCTGCGAGAGATCGAGCGCGTCGTTGGGGAGTCCGTGGTCCTCCTGGCCGAAGAGGAGGGCGACGTCGCCCGTGGCGGCCGCGTCGAGGACGATGGGCGCCATCTCGCGCGGCGTGGCGAGGGGCCAGCGCGAGGCGCGCCGCTTGCCGGCGAACGCCACGACCTTCACGCAATCGGCGAGGGCGGCGGGGAGGGTGTCGAAGTGCTCGATGCGCGAGACGACGTCGCGCGTGCCGTGCGCGACGCCCTCGATGCGCCAGGGATCGTACGGCACGGGCTCGACGAGGCGGAGCCGGGAGACCCCCATGTTCTTCATCGCGCGGACAGCGGCGGCGATGTTCACGGGGTCCTGCGGTTTGTTGAAGACGACGAGGAGACGGTCGAGGGCGCTCACGGCTTCAATGTAGGGGGGAGGTGGGAGGGACGGAGAGTGGGAGGAGTGGGAGGGCAAGCGACTAGCGGGGGAGGTCGAGTGGGAGTGGGAGCCCAGTGCGAGTGGGACGGCCTCCCGCTGCAGTGGGAGTGGGAGTGGGAGTGGGAGTCAGCGCCCGAGTGAGCGTGAGCAACTCCCACTCGACTCGCTGTTCGGCGCACTCCCACTCGGCTCCCACTCCCACTCGACCTCCCCCGCTGGCGCCTTGCCCTCCCACTAGTTTCCTGTCCATGGACTTTCTGACGCAGCTGCTGCATGCCCTCCGCGACCCGACGACGCTGATCGCGACGGTCGGCGTGGTGGGCATCTGCGCGATCATCTTCATCGAGACGGGGCTGCTGTTCCCGATGCTGCCGGGCGACTCGTTGCTCGTGACGGCGGGGCTGCTGGCGTCGCAGGCCGACGGGCCGGTGCGGCTCAACGTGTGGCTCCTCGGGACGCTGTGCATGTTCGCGGCGATCGCCGGGAATTCGACGGGCTACTACATCGGGCGGCGCGCCGGGCGGGCGCTCTTCGCGCGGGAGGACTCGCGCTGGTTCAAGCGGAGCCACCTGCTGCGCGCCCACGCGTTCTACGAGCGGCACGGGGGCAAGACGATCACGATCGCGCAGTTCATGCCGATCGTGCGCACCTTCGCGCCGGTGGTGGCGGGAGCGGCCGAGATGCGCTACCTCCACTTCATCACGTTCAACATCATCGGCGCCGTGACGTGGATCTGGTCGATGCTGCTCCTCGGCTACTTCCTGGCGCGGCAGTTCCCGATCGTGGGGCAGCACATCGAGCAGCTCATCGTGGTGATCGTGCTGTTGTCGGTGACGCCGGCAGGGATCGCGTGGATCCGGAGCCGGATGGGGAACAGGAAGCCGCAGTAGGCCGTTACTGCCACAGCGAGTGAACGGTTGACCGTTCACGACGGAAGACTCGATCCACACGCGACCGCAATCCCAAGGAGACTCCCATGGCGCACACCCTGCCCGCCCTGCCCTACGCGCACGACGCGCTCGAGCCGCACATCGACGCGCAGACGATGCAGATCCACCACGGCAAGCATCACCAGGCGTACGTCACGAACCTCAATGCCGCCATCGACAAGGCGCCCGAACTCGCGAGCTGGTCGCTCGACGACCTCTGCCGCCGGATCGACCAGGTGCCGGAGGCGGTGCGCACCGCGGTGCGCAACAACGGCGGCGGCCACTGGAACCACTCGCTCTTCTGGCAGGTGATGGCGCCGAAGGCGGGCGGCGAACCGGGGGGCGCGCTCGGCGCGGCCATCGGCGCGCTCTCGGGCGACTTCGCGAAGTTCCGTGAACAGTTCCAGGCCGCCGGCGTCGGGCGCTTCGGCTCGGGATGGGCGTGGCTCATCACCGACGCGGCCGGCAAGCTCTCCATCGAGAGCACGCCGAACCAGGACAACCCGCTGATGGCCGGCAAGACGGCGATCCTCGGACTCGACGTCTGGGAGCACGCCTACTACCTCAAGTACCAGAACCGCCGCCCCGACTACATCGGCGCGTGGTGGAACGTGGTCAACTGGGGCGAGGTGGCGAAGCGGTACGCGGCGCGGTAGCACGCCAGGCGTGAGATGACGAGACGGGGGCGGCGCGATGCGCCGCCCCCGTCTCGTTTCGCCGGTGCGAGCGGCCGGCGATCGACATCGAACTACTTGGCGGCTTCACCCTCGAGGTAGGTGTAGCCCTCGAGTCCGGCGACATACTCGGCGATGAACATGTTCGCCTCCTCGCGCGAGAGGTTCGTGGCGAGTTGCACCTTGCGGCGGAACGTGGTGAGCAGGTCGGAAGCGCGGAACTGCACGTAGTTCAGCACCTCGGTCACCGTGTCGCCGTGCACGAGGTCAGTGATCTCGTAGCCCTTCTCGGCGAGCCGCACGTGGACGGCGTTCGTGTCGCCGAAGAGGTTGTGGAGGTCGCCGAGGATCTCCTGGTACGCGCCGGTGAGGAAGACGCCGAGCAGGTACGGGTCGCCGTCGTCGCGGAACGGATGGAGGGGCATCGACGGTTCGCCCTCCCGGTCGCCGACGAAGCGGTCGATCTTGCCGTCAGAGTCGCAGGTGATGTCCTGGAGCGTGCCGCGGCGCGTGGGCTCCTCGTCGAGCCGGTGGATCGGCATGATCGGGAAGAGCTGGTCGATGGCCCAGCTGTCGGGGAGCGACTGGAAGAGCGAGAAGTTGCAGAAGTAGCGGTCGACGAGACTCGCGTCGAGGTCGGCCTGGATGTCCTCGAACTCGTCCTTGTGCAGCTGCGCCTGGCGCGCGATCTGGTTGATGGTGCAGAGGTAGAGGCGCTCGGCGATGGCGCGCTCGCGCAGCGTCATGTTGCCGGTGTTGAAGAGCGTGTGGGCGCGCTCCTTGTCGAAGCCGGCGTCGTGGTACGCCTCGCGCACGCGGCGCAGCGACGCGTTCTTGCGGGAGACGACCTTGAGGTCCTCGGCCATCTCGTGCAGGAACGTGTGGTCGTCCTCGCCGAGCACGGGCGCCTGCGGGTCGTTCACCGACTCGACGTCGATGACGCTGAGCAGCAGGAGGGCGTGGTGCGCCGTGAGGGCGCGTCCGCTCTCGCTGATGATGTGCGGCATCGGGAGTTCCTTGTCGCGGCAGACCTCGGCGAGAGTGTAGACGATGTCGTTGGCGTACTCCTGCAGCGAGTAGTTCACGCTCGCCTGCGCCGTGCTCTGCGAGCCGTCGTAGTCGACGCCGAGGCCGCCGCCGACGTCGACGTGCGTGATGCCGATCCCCATCGCGCGCAACTCGACGTAGTAGCGCGAGAGCTCCTGCAGGCCGCGCTTGATGTAGCGGATGTCGGTGATCTGCGAGCCGAGGTGACAGTGGATGAGGTTGAGCGTCCCGAGGAAGCCGGCGGCGTCGAGCTTGTCGATGACCTGCACGAGCTGGCTCGGGCTGAGCCCGAACTTCGACTTCTCGCCCCCCGACTGCGCCCAGCGGCCGCTCCCTTCGGCGGAGAGCTTGATGCGCACGCCGCAGCGCGGCGTGACGCCGATCTCCTTGGCGACCTGGAGGAGGACGTCGACCTCGCTCACCTGCTCGAGCACGATGTACACCTCGTGGCCGAGGCGCTGGCCCATGAGGGCGAGGCGCATGAACTCCTCGTCCTTGTAGCCGTTGCAGATGATGAGATGGTCGGTGCTCTCGCTGAGCGCGAGCACGGCCTGCAACTCGGGCTTGCTGCCGCATTCGAGGCCGACGCCGGTGGCCTTGCCGAACTCGACGATCTCCTCGACGACGTGGCGCTGCTGGTTGACCTTGATCGGGTAGACGGTGGTGTAGCCGCCCGTGTACTCGAACTCGCGGATCGCGCTGTGGAAGCGGTCGTTCAGGGCGACGATGCGCGAGCGCAGGATGTCGGAGAAGCGGAGCAGCACGGGGAGCGCGACGCCCTGCGCCTCGAGGTCGAGCGCGAGCTCGAAGAGATCGAGCTCCCGGCCGGCCGGCTCCTTGTCGGGGCGCACGACGACGTGCCCCTTCTCGTTGACGTCGAAGTAACCGTCGCCCCACCCCTCGATGTTGTAGAGGGCCTTGGCGGCGTCGATCGTCCACGGGGAACCCGCGGCGGCGATGGCCGGCGGCTTGTCGCCGCCATTGCCGTTGGCGGACTTGTCGGCCGCGCTGCCGCTCGCGGCCTTGTCGGCGGCGGTCGAGGGCGCGTGCGGCGTGTCGGTCGAGGAGGTGGCGCTCATAGACCGTTAACAGTAGGGACTCCGGGCGCCGCGCGGAACTGCGGCGTCGCGACCGTTCGCGGAGCGCCCCGACGGCGCCCTAGGAGATGGCGCGCTTGAAGAACGCCCGTTTTCCGAAGTGCCAGAAGATCCCGAGCAGCACGACGAGCACGACGGCGTCGACGAGCGGGTCCATGTGCGGCACGTCGGGCGTGATCGCCCCGCGCATCCCCTCGGCGACGTAGACGAGCGGGTTCACGAGCACGAGGTACTTCATGAGCGGGATCTTGTCGAGCGCCATCCACGGATAGTACGTACAGCCGAAGAAGATCATCGGGCCGATGATCGAGCTGAACATGAGTCCGATCTGCTGCGGATTGATCGCGCAGCCGATGAGCAGTCCGAGCGCGCTGAACGTCGCCGCGCCGAGCACGGTGACGCCGACGATGTGCGGCAGGTTCGAGAGCGCGAGCCCCGGGATGGCGCCCATGATGAGGCGGCCGCAGGGGAGCACGAAGAGCCCCGCGAGCACCCCCTGCAGCGTGCCGGCGACGATCAGCTCGAGGGCGACGAGGTGCGTGGGGATGGGCGCGAGGAGCCGGTCCTCGATCTCCTTGGAGAAGCCGAACTGCGCCACCATCGGCAGCGCGACGCTCTGCACGGACGACAGGGCGAGGGAGAGCGCGATCACGCCCGGGAGGAGCGTGGCCGTATACCCCTTCTGCAGCACGCCCATGCGCGGCATCAGGAATCCGAACACGATCATCAGGAGCAGCGGCTGCATCGCCGTGCGCACGAGGAAGAAGGGGAGCTCGCGGCGCGCCACGCGGACGTCGCGCCGCAGCATCGCGAAGAACACCTCGCTGGTCCCGATCGGCGCGTCGTCGCCCATCAGTCGAGTTTCCGGCCGGTGAGCGAGATGAACAGCGTCTCAAGACTCGGCTTGGAGAGGTTGATGTTCTGCACGCGGGCGCCGGCGTCCTCGACGGCGCGGATGAGCGCCGGGATCGCCTCGCCGCCGCGCTCGCTGTGCGCGCGGAGGTCCGGGCCCGTCGCGTCGACCCGGCTCACGCCATCGACGAGGCGGCACCGTTCGGCAGCCGCGGCCGCATCGCCGTCCACGGCGAGATCGATGAGCGTCGCGCCGGGCGCCTGCGCCCGCAGCGCCGCCGGCGTGTCGCAGGCGAGCAACTTCCCGCGATCGACGATGGCGAGCCGGTCGCAGAGCTCGTCCGCTTCCTGCATGTAGTGCGTCGTCATCACGATGGTGCGCCCCTCGCGGTGCAGCGCGCGCAGCACGTCCCACAGGGCGAGACGCGCCTGCGGATCGAGACCGACCGTCGGCTCGTCGAGGAAGATCACCCGGGGCTCGTGCAGCAGCGCGCGGGCGATCATCAGCCGCTGCTGCTGTCCGCCGGAGAGTTCGTCGACCTTCGACGTCGCCTTGTCGCCGATCTCGAACTTCTCGAGCAGCGCCATCCCGCGCCGCTCGGCCTCGGCTTGCCCGAGCCCGAAGTACGCGCCGTGGAACGCGAGGTTCTCGATGACGTTGAGCCCGCGATCGGGGTTGGGACGCTGCGGCACGACGCCGATGCGTCGGCGCACGGCGACGTCCTGCGCGGCGACGTCGAGTCCGGCGACGAACGCCTCGCCCGAGGTCGCGCGCACGCGGGTGGTGAGGATGCCGATGGTGGTCGTCTTGCCAGCGCCGTTCGGACCGAGCAAGCCGAAGAACTCGCCCTCACGCACCTGCAGGTCGAGCCCGTCGAGCGCCGCGATGCTGCCGGAGGCACGCGGGTTCCGCGCCGCCGCGGGCGCCGAGACGGGCAGCGTCGAGCGCGGGGAGGTGCCATGGGCGCCGGCGCCACGTCGCGCGGCCGGCGCGGCATACACCTTCCGCAACTGACGTGTCTCGATCATCGCGGGCATCCGTGCAATATGGGCGACTGCTGGACGCACAACCAGCGCGCGTGTTATATGGATGGCTGAATCTGGTCACGCGGCCGGCAGCGTCGTGACGAGGCGTCCCCCAATGCCCCGTGGAGCCCCCGATCCATGAACAAGTTCTTCAAAGGCCTGCTCGTCCTCGGCGGTGTGCTGGCCGTCGTGGTGCTCGCCGCGGCCGGCGGCGGATACGCCGCGAGCGAGAAGGTGATCCGCGCGAAGCTGTCGATCCCCGCCGAGCGGATCGCGATCCCCACCGATTCGCTGTCGATCGAGCGAGGCAAGCACTTCGCGATCGCGGTCGGCAAGTGCGTCGACTGTCACGGTGACGATCTCGGCGGCGCCGTGATCGTTGATTCTCCGCCGATGGGGCGCTTCGCCGGCGCGAACCTGACGCGCGGCAGAGGAGGCATCGGCGCGCAACTGAAGGACGAGGATTACGTGCGGGCCATCCGGCACGGGGTCGCGCGCGACGGGCACAAGATCGTGATCATGCCGTCGGAAGCGTACAACCACCTGAGCCCCGAGGATCTCGGCGCGATCATCGCGTACGTGAAGCAGGTGCCGCCGGTGGAGCGCGAGTTCATCGCGCCGACGTTCGGCCCCGTCGCCCGCGGCCTCATCGCCACCGGCAAGGCGCCGCTGTTCATGGCGGACCACATCGACCATTCGAAGCCGGCGGTCGCCGCGCCGATGGCGGGCCCGACGGCGGAGTACGGCAAGTACCTCGCGAACGCGGGTGGCTGCACGGGGTGCCACGGGCCGACGCTGTCGGGCGGGAAGATCGCGCAGGGCGATCCGTCGTGGCCCCCCGCAGCGAATCTCACCCCGACCGGGCTGAAGGGGTACACGGAGGAGACGTTCATGAAGGCGCTCCGCACGGGGATCCGGCCGAGCGGCGTGGCGATCAATCCGGTGATGCCGTGGAAGCGCGCGGGAGAGATGACCGACGACGAGATCCGCGCCGTGTGGGCCTACCTGCAGACCGTGCCACCGAAGGAATTCGGCAACCACTGAGGCGCGGTGGAGGCTCGACGCACGAACGGCCCGGGCGATGCCCGGGCCGTTCGTCGTTGCGGGTGCGGCCGCTCAGCCGGCGGACGTCGCGCCGTCGACGATGCGGGCCAACTCGTGCAGCGGCGCCACGCCGACGTGCCGCGCGACTTCCTTGCCACCCGAGAAGACGAGCAGCGTGGGGATGCCGCGGATGCCGAAGCGCGACGGGGTCGCCGGACTCGCGTCGGTGTCGAGCTTGACGACGAGCACCGAGCCGGCGCGGTCGGAGGCGAACTGGTCGAGCGTGGGCGCCATCAGGCGGCAGGGTCCGCACCAGTCGGCGTAGAAGTCGACGACGACGGGGACGGAGGCGCCCTGGATGATCGCCTCGAAGCTGGCGTCGGTCGCCTTCAGGGGCCGGTCGAGGAGGAGCGGCTTGCGGCACTCGCCGCAGGTGGGGCGGTCGTCGAGACGGCCGAGCGCGACGCGGTTGAGCGTCTGGCAGAACGGACAGGCGACGACGGCCGTGGCGGTCGTGTCATTCGACGTGGTCATCGCTGGGCCCCCACGGTGGCGAGCGCGCGCTCGAGGCGCGCCTTGACCTCGGTGGCGACGGGGGTGAGCGCAGCGTTGCCGGTGAGCCCGAGCGCCGCGACGGGATCCATCATCGCGACGACGCTCTGGGCGGGATCGGCGGCCGCGTAGACGACGACGTTGCAGGGAAGGAGGAGGCCGAGGTCGGGCTCCATCTCGAGCGCCTGCTTGGCGAGGTTCGGATTGCAGGCGCCGAGGATGATATACGGGCGGAATTCGGCGTTGAGCTTCGCCTTGAAGGTGGCCCGGACGTCGGCCTCGGTGATGATGCCGAAACCTTCGGTGGCGAGGGCCGCACGCGTCGCGGCGACGGCCGCATCATAGGCCATCGGGACGGTGCGCGAGAAACCATACGGGGACGTCTGGACGGTCATGGGATCCTCTGGAGAGTACCTGCTCAACAATACAACTATATGCTCATGTAGTCAAGTACCGGATGGACTTCCCGGATGGCGGCGCGGGCCGGAGCGTCGCCCCGGCCCGCGCCGTTCGTCCCGCCGATCGCGCTACGGCTGCGGCGCCGGGTCCTTCCCGCCCCCGGCCGCCGGCGCGGCCAGGTGCACCTGGTCGCGCCCCTTCTGCAGGTACGGGATCCCCTGCACCATCCACGACGGCGCGGGGTGGCCGAGCAGCTTGTTGCCGAAGAACTCCTGCATCTTCTTGTCGATGTCCTTCTGGTTGGCGCGTTTCGTCGGGTTGTGCACGTCGCCGTTGTAGACGACGAAGTACGCCTCCTTCCGCAGCCGCCGCATCGCGTTGTAGAACTCGATCCCCTGGTACCACGGCACGGCGTCGTCGGCGTCGTTGGCCATGAAGAGCACGGGGGTCGTCACGCGGTCGAGGTAGAACAGCGCCGAGTTCTCGAAGTAGCGCTCCGGGTACTGCCAGAGCGTGCCGCCGATGCGGCTCTGCGAGTGCTCGTACTGGAAGGTGCGCAGGATGCCGGGGCCCCAGCGGATGCCGCCATAGGCGCTCGTCATGTTGACGACCGTCGCGTTGGGCACGGCGGCGGCGGACATGTTCGTCTGCGTGATGACGTACGACGTCTGGTAGCCGCCCCACGACTGTCCCTGCAGCCCCATGTGCTTCTCGTCGACGAAGCCGCGCGCGATGAGCGCCTGCACGCCGGGGACGATGCTCTTCACGGCGCTCTTGCCTGGCTGCCCCTCGGTGTACACGATGTCGGGCTCGAACACGAGGTAGCCGAGCGACGTGTAGACGAGCGGATTGATGACGTTGCGCCCGGTGGGCGCCACGTACGCATGCAGCCCGTCGCTCAGTCTTTCATAGTAGTACACGATCAGCGGGTACTTCTTCGTCGCGTCGAAGCCCTCGGGCTTGAACAGCATCCCCTGCAGCCGGACGCCGTCGTCGTTCAGCCAGCTCACGAGCTCGACGTCGCCGCGCGGATAGTCCTTCTCCTGCGGGTTGGCGTCGGAGATCTTCGCCGCGCCGGCGATCGTGCGGCCGGTCCACAGGTCGGGGAACTCGCGGTAGGTCTGCTGGGTGAGCAGGTACTGCTCCGCCTTCTTCGCCTTCGCGAGGCCGGCGTAGCGTTTCGCCCCGGCGATCACGGTCTCGGGCGCCATCGACGCGCCGAGCTTCGCCTTGGCGTAGCCGCCCGACTTGGTGGCGCTGTCGAGCATGGTGAGCATCAGCGGCTCGGCTGGGTCGAGGAAGCGATCCTCCGTGTCGAGATTGACGACGCGGTAGGCGAGCTTCCTGGCGCGGCCGGCACCGGCCGTCACGTTGCGCGGCGCGGCGACGCCCGCCGGATCGACCTCCCAGACGTCATAGCGATCGTAGACGAGGAAGCTCTTGTCGTCCTTCGTCCAGCCGCCCGCCCCGTATGCCGGCGGCGTGTCGGGCATGTCGAACTCCTCGTTGTCGAAGCGCACGCCCTTGAGCGCGCCCGTGAGGTCGACCTTCCTCCCGCTCGCGACGGCGTACGACCACCACTTGTTCCCCTCGAACCAGGCGAGGTACTTCCCCGCCGGGGAGAGCTGCGGACGCGCCTCGAGGTGCCGCGTGACGAGCGTCCGGCCGCCGGTGGCGACGTCGATGACGTACACGTCGCTGCCCCCCTCGCCCCACGTCTGCTCGATGGCGTACTGCACGGGATTGAGGCCGAGCGCGACCTTGCCGTTATCGGCGATCGTGACCTGCGTGAGCGAGTCGTCGCTGAGCCGGTTCCACTTGCCGGTGGCGGGCACGAAGGCGGCGACGTACGTGCGGTTGCGGTCGCGCGCCGCGTCGATCTTCTGCTGCGGCTGGATCTTCGTGTCGTTCCAGCTCCAGAGATCGTAGACCGCCTTGTCGACGAGCGAATCGGCGGGGATCGTGTCCAGCGGGAGTGGCGCGAGGGCGAATTGGAGCGTGCCGCCGTCGCGCACGAAGTCGGTGCGGCCGCGATCGGCGACGAGGAGCGACGCGCCGACCGCCGCCGGCGTGACGACCGCCGTGGCGGGCGAGAGCTCCTTCTTCCCCTTGGTCGGGAGGAGCGACGCGTAGTAGAGCGCGAACTTGGGTTTGGCGCTCGCCTGGTCGTCGCGATCGCTCACGAACGCGACCTGCGTGCCCTTGCGGTCGATGGCGAGCGCGCGGTAGTTGCCCTTGCCGCTGGCGAGCGCCGTGCCCGTGCCGGTGCCGAGGTCGCGCACGAAGGCGCCCGACTTGGTGGAGTCGGCCGCGTGCGTGGTGTAGGCGAGCCAGTGTTCGGCATCGTCGAACAGGTAGCTCGTGACGTCGTCGATGCGGGTCTCGGTGCCGGACGCGAGATCGCGGAGGATGAGCGGCGCCCCGGGCTCCTGCCGCGAGCCGCCCGCCGCTCCGCCCGCGCCGCCCCGCCCGCCCCGTCCGCCGGCGGCACCGGCGCCACCCGGGGCCGTCGTCGCGGTGTCCGACTCGAGGAGATAGGCGATGTACTTGCCGCCGTCGCGCGAGAAGCGATACGAGCGCACGCGCGGGACGAGCGTGACCTTGCCGTCGGCGAGGCTCACGATGCCGAGCGTGTTGCGGGGCTGCGGCACCGGCCGGCCGCGCGGCGCGCGGCGCGCCGCCTCGACCTCCGCCGCGGGTGGATACTTGATGAACGCGGCGAAGCGCGAGTCGGCGCTGAACTGCGCGGCCTGCGGATTGAAGATGGCGGCCGAGTCGGCGCCGGCCATCAGTTGCGGGCGCCCGGTGTAGCCACGCGGCGCGCGGTACTCGGTGGCGCCGGCGGTGGAGCGGATGACGAGCTCCCCTTCACCGACGGCCGGCGAGACCGTGTACATCGCCCACTGTCCGTCGGCGGAGAGTATCGCGCCAGAGATAGCGCGCCACTGGTCGTAGACGTCCTGCGTGATCGGCTTCTTGGCCGTCTGTGCCGCGAGCGACCCGGCGGCCAGCGCGATGAGGAACACGAGGCCGGCGGCGGCCCGCGACACGGACATTCTCATCATCGATCCCTCGTTCGGGTTATCTTTCTCCCTCGTTCCATACTGTACGCGCGGCCCGTGCCCCGCGCTGTTCTCCCCCAAGGAGCACCCGTGATGCGGCGTCTGCTCAAGTGGTTCGTGCAGGGCGTCCTGCTGACCGTCCCGACCGTGGTGACGGGGTACATCTTCTACGTGGCCTTCCGGCGGCTCGACAGCTGGATGGGGCTGCCGTGGCCCGGCGCGGGGTTCGCGCTGACGATCGGGCTCGTGACGGCGATCGGCTTCCTCGGCACGAACCTGCTGACGCGCACGCTGATGACCGGCTTCGAGGGGCTGCTCGGCCGGCTCCCGCTGGTGCGCCTCGTGTACACCGCGACGAAGGACATGCTCAACGCGTTCGTCGGCGAGAAGCGGCGGTTCGACAAGGCGGTGCTCGTGTCGCTCAGCCCCGACGGTGCGATCCGCGCGTTCGGGTTCGTCACGCAGGAGTCGCTCGAGACGCTCGGCTTGCGCGAGTCGGTCGTCGTGTACATCCCGCAGGCCTACGCGCTCGCCGGCCACACGATCATCGTCCCGTCGGCGCGCGTGACGCGGCTCGGCGGCGACAGCTCGGACGTGATGGCGTTCGTCGTCTCCGGCGGCGTGACCGACGTCCCCCACCTCCGCTGAGGACCCGATGCGTCCCTGCCTCTCCCGCGTGTCCCGAATCGCCGCCGCGCTCGTCGCCACGATCGCTGCCGCGACGCCGCTGGCGCGCCCGGCGAGCGCGCAGCAGCGTGACTCGCTCACGCTCCTCCGCCCGGCCGCGGTGTGGGACGCGATCGACGACGCCCCGCACGCGGGCTGGGTGGTGCTGGTACGGGGAGAACGGATCGCGTACGCGGGGCCGGCCGCCGGTGCCCCGGCGTCGCGCGGCGCCACGACGATCGACCTCCCCGGCACGACGCTGTTGCCGGGACTGATCGAAGGGCATTCGCATCTGCTCCTGCATCCGTACAACGAGGCCGCGTGGAACGACCAGGTGTTGCGCGAGCCGCTCGCGCTGCGGGTGGCGCGGGCGACGAACCATGCGCGCAACACGCTGCTCGCCGGCTGGACGGTGGTGCGCGACCTCGGCACCGAAGGCGCGGGCTACGCGGACGTCGGACTCAAGCAAGCGATCGACCAGGGGATCATCCCGGGGCCGCGGATGCTGGTGGCGACGCGCGCCATCGTCGCGACGGGGAGCTACGCGCCCAAGCGGGCCGATTTCTCGTTCGAGCCGCCGCAGGGCGCGGAGGAGGCGAACGGTCCGGAGGACGTCATCCGCGTGACGCGCAGCCAGATCGCACACGGCGCGGACTGGGTGAAGGTGTACGCCGACTATCGCTGGGGGCCGCGCGGCGAGACGATGCCGACGTTCAGCGAGGCCGAACTGCGCGCGATGGTCGAGACGGCGCGGTCGAGTGGACGTCCCGTGGTGGCGCATTCGAGCACGGCGGAAGGGATGCGGCGCGCGATCATGGCGGGGGTCGAGACGATCGAGCACGGCGACGCCGGCACGGCGGAGGTGTTCGCGCTCATGAAGGCGAAGGGCGTCGCCCTGTGCCCGACGCTCGCCGCGGGCGACGCGACGTCGCAGTACGCCGGATGGAAGAAGGGGGTCGATCCCGAACCGCGCGGGATCGCCGCGAAGCGCGCGTCGTTCAGGCTGGCGCTCGACGCCGGCGTGACGATCTGCGACGGCAGCGACGTCGGCGTGTTCACGCACGGAGAGAACGCGCGGGAGCTCGAGCTGCTG